>NZ_JBMRFS010000003.1:0-686558 GCF_049384825.1 Stenotrophomonas sp. CASM106 | reverse complement strand
TGGCGCAATCCATGGCGCCAACGGTCCCGGCCAGCCCCTTCCCCCGCCACCCGACGGTTTCCTGCGAGCGCGGGCAGCGCAACAGCGCGCCGGTGAGGATTCGAAAAGCGGGTTCTGGTAGTGCCGCTCCTGCTCCTGCCTTTGACTCCGTCTCCGCGCCAGCGCAGGGAGCTGTCCTGCAGGGGCTGATGGGTCAGCGCAGGACCGTTGGCGCCACGGATGGCGCCATCGAGCCCCCATGGATGGGTTCACGGCGTGTCCTGCGCTGACCCATCAGCCCCTGCCTGCCAGGAAGAATCAGGGCGACGAACGCGCACGCATTTCAATCCCGCCCCTTGACCTCAACCAATGTTGAGGTGCGATAACAATCTCCCCACGGCCAGCCCCTGGCCTTCCCCACGGAGATTGCTTCGATGTCGTACTCGCTTCCCCCGCTCCCCTACGCCTACGACGCCCTTGAGCCACACTTCGATGCGCGCACGATGGAGATCCATCACAGCAAGCACCACCAGGCCTACGTCAACAACCTCAATGCCGCCATCGAGCAGGCCGGCATCGCCGAGCAGCCGGTCGAGGCGCTGATCGCCAACCTCGGTGCCGTGCCCGAGGCGCAGCGTGGCGCGGTCCGCAACAACGGCGGTGGCCACGCCAATCACAGCCTGTTCTGGACCGTGCTCAGCACCGACGGTGGTGCACCCGATGAGGAACTGGCCACCGCCATCGACCGTGACCTGGGCAGCTTCGATGCCTTCAAGGACGCCTTCAGCAAGGCCGCGCAGACCCGTTTCGGCAGCGGCTGGGCCTGGCTGACCAGTGACCGCGACGGCCGCCTGCAGGTCGAAAGCAGCGCCAACCAGGACAGCCCGCTGATGGGTGCAACCGTCGGCCTGTCCGGCAATACCCCGATCCTCGCGCTGGACGTCTGGGAACACGCCTACTACCTGCACTACCAGAATCGTCGCCCGGACTACATCGGTGCGTTCTTCAACATCATCAACTGGGCCGAGGTCGGCCGGCGCTACCGCCAGGCCCGGGCCTCATGAGCGGCGAGACAGTGCCGTACGCCGGGCCGTGGGCGGGGGTCTTCCCCGCACCGGCGCCGGTGCCGTCGGTCGAGATGCCGCCGCGTGCCCTGCGGCGGCTGCTCGGCCATTTCCCGACCGGCGTGGCCATCGTCTGCGCGCGCGATGCACAGGGCAAGCCGGTCGGCCTGACCATCAACTCGTTCGTACCGGTCTCGCTGCAGCCACCGCTGGTGCTGTGGAACCTGGCGTTGCACGCGCAGAGCCTGTCCACCTTCCAGCGCGCCACCCGCTTTGCAATCAGCGTGCTGGCGGCCGACCAGGAAGCGCTGGCCCGGCGCTTCGCCGATCCGCAGGTCCGCAATCGCTTCGACGGCCTGGCATTGCTGGATGACGACGAGGACGCCCCACCCCGCATCGCCGGTGCGGTCGCCCATCTCACCTGTACCCGCCACGCACAGTGGCCGGTGGGCGATCACCTGCTGCTGGCCGGCCGCATCATCGACGTGCACGAGAACGGCGGCGCGCCGCTGCTGTTCCATCGCGGCCGCTTCCAGCCCGGCCCGGCCGAACTGCTGGTGGAGGTGCGCGGATGAACATCGAAGCTCTGGAATGCATGCTCGCCGCCGGCAAGGATGGCGCGCTGCTGCGCTTCGGCCTGGGCAAGGGCTGGCTGGATGCCGGCAACCCGGTGCGCGCGGCCACCCATCTGGGCCGTTGCGTGGTGCTTGATCCGCAGTACTCGGCGGCGTGGAAGCTGCTGGGCAAGGCCTGGCTGGCCAGTGGCCAGCCGCAGGCGGCGCGCGAAGCCTGGCAGCGCGGATTGAGCGTGGCCGGCAGCAAGGGCGACCAGCAGGCACGCAAGGAAATGCAGGTGTTCCTGCGCCGCCTGGACCGCGAGCAGGCGGAGCCGGCGAAAGCGGGCTGAGTTGATCAGCCCGCGTTGGCCGATGCCGGTGCGGACATGATGTCCGACATCGGCAGGCGGCGCGGCTTGCTCGGGAACGCGTGGCGCAGGATGCGCCAGACCACCTGGCCGAACTGGCGCGGCAGCGAGCCGTTGTTGTAGTGCTGGCCGTAGCGACGGCAGATGTCCTTCACTTCCTTGGCAATGGCCGCATAGCGGTTGGCCGGCAGGTCCGGATAGAAGTGATGCTCGATCTGGTGGCTGAGATTGCCCGACAGCACGTTGATCAGGAAGCCGCCGCTGATGTTGGATGAACCGCGCAGCTGGCGCAGGTACCAGTGGCCGCGCGATTCATTGCGCAGGCATTCCTTCGGGAAGGTTTCCGATTCGGCGGTGAAGTGGCCGCAGAAGATAATCACGTAGGTCCAGATGTTGCGCAGTCCGTTGGCCACCATGTTGCCCAGCATCACGGTGAGGAAGAACGGGCCGGCCAGCAGGGGGAAGAACACGTAGTCCTTCAGCACCTGGCGGGCCATTTTCCGCGCCACCGGGCGGGTCTGCATCCACATCGCACGGCCGCTGATGCGGCCCTTCAGCCAGCGGCCCAGGCGCAGGTCCTGCGCGGCCACGCCCCACTGGAACAGCAGCGCGAAGATCGGCGCGATGATCGGCTGCAGCAGGTAGAACGGCTTCCAGCGCTGCTCCGGGAAGATGCGCAGCAGGCCATAACCGATGTCATCGTCCATGCCACGCACGTTGGTATAGGTGTGGTGGCGGAAATTGTGGGTCTTGCGCCAGTTGTCGGCAGTGGCAACGATGTCCCACTCATAGGTATTGCCGTTGAGCTTGGGGTCACCGGTCCAGTCGAACTGGCCGTGCATGACGTTGTGGCCCAGCTCCATGTTCTCCAGGATCTTCGACAGCGCCAGCAGCAGCGTGCCGGTGATCGCGGCCGGCCACAGCAGCGGCATCCAGAACAGCGGCGAGAACGCCGCCAGGAACAGCAGGCCACGGCCCCCCACGCCAAACCAGCGCACGGCGGCGGCCACGCGGCGGATGTAGCGGGTATCGGAGGCGCCGAGGCTGCCGATCACACGGTCGCGGATCGCGTCGAGTTCCTCACCGAAGGCATGCATCTCGGCAGTACTCAGGGCACGGTCGGTAGCGCGGGTCATGGCAGGCGTCCTCAGAGATCCAGGGTCAGGTCGGTGGTCGGTGCGCTCACGCAGATCCGTACCGGCTGCGCCGATTCGGACTGCAGGTCGCCGGTGCGCAGGTGGCGAGTGGCGCCACTGACGCGGTCACAGCTGCAGGTGTTGCAGATGCCCATGCGGCAGCCATGCCTGGGCTTGATGCCATGGGCTTCCAGGCTTTCCAGCAGCGAGCTGCCACGCGGCACGCTCAGCTGGCGGCCACTGCGCGCCAGCGTCAGCACGACCTCCCCTTCACTGCTGGCGTCACGCAGCGGTGCGGGAGGAGTGAACGCTTCCGCCTGGAAACCGGCGACCTGGTGCGCCAGGCGTTCGCGGGCGGCGGCAACGAAGCCGTCCGGGCCGCAGGCCAGCACATGGCGCTGCGCCAACGGGGTGTCATCGCCCGCCACCTGCAGGTCGTGGGCATCGATACGTGCGGCGGGCACATCCCCTTCGCGGGTGGTCAGCAGGTGCACACGCAGGTTCGGCTGGCTGGCGGCCAACGCCTGCAGCTCATCACGGAACTGCAGGTGGGCGGCGCTGCGTTCCCAGTAGAACAGGTCCACCGGCGCTGCCAGCGGGCGCTGGCAGGCGTCGCGCAACAGGCTGCGCATCGGCGTGATGCCACTGCCGGCAGCCAGCAGCAACACCGGCGCCGCAGCCGGCATGTGGAACTCGCCGAAGGCGGCATCGAGGCGGAACAGTTCGCCCGGCTGCGCGTGGTTGACCAGGTGCTGGCTGACGAGGCCGCCGTCGATCGCCTTGACGGTGATCGCCAGCTCGCGCCGACCCAGTGCGGTGGGGCTGTAGCTGCGCTGCCACAGGCGCCCTTCAATCTCCACGCCCAGGGTGACGTGCTGGCCGGCGCGCATGCCGGCCCAGTGCCGGTTGGTGCGCAGGACCAGGGTCGCCGCGCCCTCGCCGGCCGGCTCTCGCCGGATCAGGCGGGCCACCGGCTCGCGCAGGGTCCACAGGGGATTGAGCTGGCCTGCCCAGAAATCGAACAGCGACGGCGAGACCCAGCGGTACGGAGAGAACAGGGACGGACGGACGACAGCGCTCATGGGCGAACTATACGGGCGCACATACACCTGTGTATACATGTGTATATTGAACCGGATTGGGTATGATTCAGCCTCGCCCCACCGGAACCCCCATGGCCGCCGCCACCGCCTTGTCGACGCCTGAAGATGCCAACAGCCCGGCCCGCCGTACGGTGAGCCGCGAGGACCTGCTGGCCGCCGCCCTGAAACTGATCGGGCCGCACCGCAGCCTGTCCACGCTCAGCCTGCGCGAAGTGGCACGTGAGGCCGGCATCGCGCCGAACAGCTTCTACCGGCAGTTCCGCGACATGGACGAACTGGCCGTGGCGCTGATCGACGCCGCCGGCCGTTCGCTGCGGACCATCATCGGCGAGGCCCGCCAGCGTGCCACCTCCACCGCCACCAGCGTGGTGCGGGTTTCGGTGGAGACCTTCATGGAACAGCTGCGCGCCGACGACAAGCTGCTGCACGTACTGCTGCGCGAAGGCGCGGTGGGTTCGGACGACTTCAAGCACGCGGTCGAACGTGAGCTGCACTATTTCGAGGAAGAGCTGCAGCACGACCTGGTGCGCCTGGCCGCGCTGGACGGCGCCGTGCTGCATGCCCCGGAACTGGTGGCCAAGGCCATCACCCGGCTGGTGTTCGCGATGGGTGCCACCGCCATGGACCTGCCGCCGGAGAAGGACCCGGAGCTGATCGAAGAGATCTCCACGATGATCCGCATGATCATCGTCGGCGCCCGCACGCCCGCCGCGTTCCGCCGCGGCTGACGATCGCCCCCGGGGTCGGATCCCTTTCTAGGGGAAAGGGCTCTGACCCCAACCACACAGCAACACCAACCTCCGTGCATGACCACAGGCAGGGTTGCGGCTGCCAAATGTAATGTTATAACACGGCCATGATCTGGCTCGGTCGGCGTTCCGCTCGGAATGACTGCGGCTTCCTTATATAGCACTTGCTATATTAATAAGCCACTGCTTTCATATGCGTCAGCCAGGTCGCCCTCGCCGCCTTTCTTTCCCCAAGGACGACGCCCTCATGCCCGTTGCCACGCCCCTCTTCCATCGGCTGCCCCTGGCCGCCGCCATTGCCCTGACCCTGCCGCTGCCTGCACTGGCCGCCACTCCGAAACCGACCGAACTGGACCGTGTGCAGGTCAAGGTGAGCACCGCCACGCGCAGCGAACGCCTGCTGTCGGACGTGCCGATCCGCACCGAGGTGCTGCGCAAGGAAGACATCGCGCTGCGCGCGGCCACCGACTTCTCGCGCGCCGCCGAGCTGATCAACGGCCTGCGCGTGGAGAGCAACTGCCAGAACTGCAACACCAGCGAAGTGCAGCTGCTGGGCCTGCCCGGTGCCTACAACCAGCTGCTGTTCGATGGCATCCCGCTGCTGTCCACGCTGGGCAGCGTGTACGGCCTGGAACAGATCCCGGCCGGGTTCGTCGACCGCATCGAAGTGGTCAAGGGCGGTGGCTCGGCGCTGTACGGCCCGGGTGCGGTTGCCGGTGTGATCAACCTGATTCCGCCGCTGCCGGCGCGCAGTGGTGGCCATGTGCAGGCCGGCGTGGGTGTCCTGGAAGGTACGCCGCAGAAGAACGCCGACGTGCGGCTGGACCTGGTGGCCAAGGAAGTAGACGCCGGCCTGTCCGTGATTGCCCAGCGCAACTGGAACAACGGCATCGACTACAACGGTGACGGCTACACCGAGATCACCCGCAAGAACCTCAAGGTCGGCGGGCTGCAGGCCTGGTACGCGCCCACGCCGGGCACGCGGCTGCGCCTGGACCTGCAGGTGACCGATGAAACCCGCCGCGGCGGCAACCGCCTGGACCAGCCCGAATACCTGGCCAACATCGCCGAATCGCTGGATACGAAATACCGGCGCGGCAGTGTGTCGTGGGACCAGGAGATCACTGCCGACGTCGATTTCCGCCTGGCCTACGCCTTCGCCGACATCGACCGCGACAGCTTCTACGGCGGTCTCGGCGACGTAGTCACCGATCCGTCCGCACCCGGCTATGACCCGTCGCAGCTGGACCGCAACGTGGCCGGCAGCGCGGCCTCGCGTTCGTGGCGCCAGTACGGCCGCACCCACAACCCGCTGCACTACATCGACAGCCAGTTGAACTGGCGGCTGGGCGCGCATGCGCTGGCCTTCGGTGTGCAGTACAAGCACGAGGCGCTGCGCGACGACAACCGCACCGGTGACGGGCAGCGTCTTGCGGTGCTGGAGGATGCGACCTTCCACAACCTGGGCGCGTTCATCCAGGACGAATGGAGCCTGCGCGACAACGTCGACCTGGTGCTGGGTGCACGCGTGGACAAGAGCTCGGAACTGGACAACGCGGTGTTCTCGCCGCGCATCGCGCTGGCCTGGCAGGCTACACCGAACCTGAAATGGCGGGCGGGCATCGCCACCGGCTTCCGTGCTCCGGAGATCTTCGTTGAGGATGTGCACGTCGATACGCTCGGTGGCGAACAGGTACGCGTGCGCAATACCGATGGCCTGAAGGAAGAGCGCGCGTTGACCACCCTGTTCGGCTTCGACTGGCGCTCGGACCCGGCCAATCCGGTGTGGAGCTGGGATGCTACCGCCTCCTATGCACGCATCCGCGATACCTTCGCGCTGGGCGAGATCCAGCGCGGCGATGACGGCCAGCTGAGCCAGCTGCGTTACAACGCCTCCGGCTCGGACGTGCTGGGTGCGGAAACCAACCTCGGCTGGCAGCCGTCGCTGCAGTGGCGCCTGACCGCCGGTGCCTCGTGGTACCGCTCGCGCTACCGCGAGCCGCAGCGCGTCTTCGACGACAGCGGCGACGGTGGCGACACCGTGATCGAAAGCCGCGACTACCTGAAGACTCCGCGCTGGACCGGCCTGGCCCAGCTCAGCTGGATGCCGGCCGAACCGTGGGAAACCTTCGTCGCGCTGCGCCATACCGGGCCGATGTCGGTGCTGAACAACCGGTTGGGCGAACTGCACCGCACGCGTTCGTTCCTGGTCACCGATCTCGGGGCGCGCTGGCACCGTCACCTGGGCGCACAGGCGCAGCAGGAAGTGTCGGTGGCCGCGGGCGTCAAGAACGTGTTCGATCAGCGCCAGAAGGATCTGGAAGTGGGCGCGCTGCGTGACAGCGACTATGTCTACGGGCCGCGCTTCGCGCGTTCGTGGTACGTCAACCTGCGCTATGCGTTCTGAAGCGCTGAGAGCGTTGGTGCTGGCCTGTGCCGCGCTGCCGGCCGCACCGACGGTGGCTGCGGACCTGCACGCGCAGGTCTCGGCTTCGCTGATGCGGCCGGAACAGCGCTCGCTGCGGCCGATGCAGTGGACACCGCCGCCGAAGCTGGTGGCGCTGTACTTCGGTGCCGACTGGTGCGCGCCCTGCCATGCCTTCGTACCCACCTTGCGCAGCGTACGCGACGCGTTGCGCGAGGCCGGCGCCGATACCGAAGTGGTGTACGTCAGCCTGGATGAGAGCGACGCTGCATTGCGCCGCTACATGCACACGCAGGACATGCCGTGGCCGGTGCTGGACCCGCGCCGCGCCGCGCGCATGCCGGCGCTGCAGGCATTGGCCGGGCTGGCACCGCCGAACCTGGTACTGATCGATGCCGACGGCACGGTGCTGGCCAACGGCTGGCAAGGCCGGCGCTATCAAGGCCTGCAGCCGGTGTTGAAGGAATGGATGAAACGGGCGTGTGCGCAGCAGCAGGCGCGCTGCCCGCCCGATCTGTAGAGTCAAGCCACGCTCGACGCATTCGATCACCGTGCGAACGGCAGCCGAGCATGGCTCGGCTCTACAAAAACCGGGATCGCGCGAACGGCCGGAGGCCATGGCCCGGCGCTACCGTTACGGCGCCTCGCCCTCGGCCTTGCGCACGAAGGCTTCGAACAATGCCAGCGTCTGCTCGCTCACATGGTGCTCGATGCCCTCGGCATCGCGCCGCGCGGTATCCGCGTCCACGCCCAGCGCCAGCAGGAAACGCTCCACGGTCTGGTGGCGCTGGCGGCTGGCGTGGGCCAGCGCTTCGCCTTCCGGGGTCAGGAACACGCCACGGTACGGCCGCTGTACCACCCAGCCATCACGGGCCAAGCGCCGCAGCATCTTCGCCACGGTGGGCTGGGCCACGCCCAGTCGGGTGGCAATGTCGACCTGGCGGGCCTCGCCGCCGTCGGCCAGCAGGTCCGAAATCAGCTCGACATAGTCCTCCACCAGCTCCATCCGGTGCGCCTCGCGCACTTGCCGGAAGCTCTCGACCTGGCGCTCGGCCTCGATCAAGGGGGTGCTTTTCAGCGATGTCGAATCGTCGGTCTTGCCCACGCCTGCGCCTGTCCTTCCGGTGCAATCCGGTGTTGAACCTGAATTCTGGACCAGTCACACGATAAAGACGATTGTTTCACATTGCTAATGACTATAGCAGGAGCTATATTTGGACCCATGAATACCTTGGCGCCCAGCGACCCTTCGGCCTCCACTCCGGCCAGCCTGGGTGCGCTCAACGCCTCGGTCGCGGTGCCCGACAGGGGCCATTGGTGGTTCCGCCTGCTGGCCTTCCTCGGCCCGGGCTACATGATCTCGGTCGGCCACATGGACCCTGGCAACTGGGCCACTGACCTCGCCGGCGGCTCGCGCTTCGGCTACCTGCTGCTGTCGGTCATCCTCGTCTCCAACCTGATGGCGGTGATCCTGCAGGCGCTGTCGGCGCGGCTCGGCATCGCCACCGGCATGGACCTGGCGCAGGCCTGCCGCGCGCGTTACCCCAAGCCGGTGAACCTGGCGCTGTGGGCGCTGTGCGAGGCGGCGATCATCGCCTGCGACCTGGCCGAGGTGATCGGCACCGCCATCGCACTGAAACTGCTGTTCGATCTGCCACTGCTGTGGGGTGCGGTGATCACCGCGCTGGACACGCTGCTGGTGCTGCTGCTGATGAACCGCGGCTTCCGTGCGCTGGAAGCTTTCGTGATCGCGCTGCTGATGGTGATCTTCGCCTGCTTCGTGGTGCAGATCGCGATGGCTGCGCCGCCGGTGATGGCGGTGCTGGGCGGCTTCATTCCGCGCGCGCAGGTGGTGACCGATCCGAACGCGCTGTACATCGCGATCGGCATCATTGGTGCCACCGTGATGCCGCACAACCTGTACCTGCATTCGTCCATCGTGCAGACCCGCGCCTACCCGCGTACCGATGAAGGCCGCCGCAGTGCGCTGCGCTGGGCGGTCACCGACAGCACGCTCGCGCTGACCCTGGCGCTGTTCATCAACGCCAGCATCCTGATCCTGGCGGCGGCGGTGTTCCATGCCAATGGCCGATTTGATGTGGAAGACATCGAGCAGGCGCACCAGCTGCTGGCACCGATGCTGGGTGTGGGCGCAGCGGCGACGTTGTTCGCGGTGGCCCTGCTGGCCTCGGGCCTGAATTCGACGGTGACCGCCACGCTGGCCGGCCAGATCGTGATGGAAGGCTTCCTGCACCTGCGAATGCCGCCGTGGCTGCGTCGGCTGATCACGCGTGCGCTGGCCATCATCCCGGTGGTGGTGGTGATCCTGCTGTTCGGCGACCAGGGCGCGGTGAAGCTGCTGGTGCTGAGCCAGGTGGTGCTGTCGATGCAGTTGCCGTTCGCGATCATCCCGCTGGTACGGATCGTGACCGACAAGGTGACGATGGGCGCGCTGGTCGCACCGCGCTGGCTGGGCGCGATCGCCTGGGTGATCGCGCTGGTCATCGTGGTGTTGAACGTGAAGCTGCTGGTGGACACCCTCAACGGCGCATAGCGCGAAGTACCAGGGACGCCTGTGTAGAGTCGAGCCATGCTCGACTCATCGCACACCGCACGAACAGCAGCCGAGCATGGCTCGGCTCTACAAATGCAACGCAATCGCGGCCTCGATCTGCTGCGGCGACTGGAACCCTGCCAGGCGGGTACGTTCGTCCCCGTCACGGAACAGCGAGAGCGTCGGCGTCTGCCGCAGTCCCAGTTCCCTGAAGAACGCCTCGCCCAGCACCTCCAGCTGCACGCGCAGCAGCGTGGTGCCCTGCCCCGCGACGCTGTTGGCCACCCGGTGCAGCGACATCTCCAGCATCCGGCACCCCGGGCACTGGTCCTTGTGGAAGTCCACCAGTACGCGCGGGTGTTCGGCCAGCAGCTGCTGGAACTGCTCAGGCGTGGTGGCGTCGATGATCTGCATCGCTGTTGCTCCAGTAATGGGCCAGGACCGCATCGGTCCAAGCCTCGATGGCCGCGGCATGGCGCTCGCCATGCGGCATCTGTTCGATCTCCAGCGGCGGATAGTCGCTGTGGAAGTAGCGGATCAGCCGGTGCACAGCACCGCAGTAGTACTCCTGCCCCCACTGTGTCTCGCCGGTACCGAACACCGCCAGCTGCCGCGGCCGCTCGCCGCGCTCGGCGATGCCAGCCACCCATGCCTTCATCTCCGAAGGCGTGCGGCCGGCGTTGTCGGTCCAGCAGCCCAGCAGCACCAGGTCGGCCTCGTCGGCCGCCAGGGACGGCGCCTGCTGCAGGTCGTCGGCCTCCCGCCAGTGCACGGCATGGCCTGCAGCGCGGCAACGCTCGGCAATCTGCCGGCCAAGCTCGCGGGTGTTGCCGCTCAGTGAGGCCACCACCAGCAGGATGCTCAGCGCCGTGCCGGACTCAGAGGTCGTCGAAGCCGTTGTCGACGTTGGTCTTCTTGTAACTTGCATTGCGCATCTCGAAGAAGTCGGTCTTGGTCTCGGTGAAGTTGTCAGCGTAGGCCTTGATCCACGGCATCACGTTGTCGGTGGTGTCGCTGTACAGGCGCTCGATGCCGAGCATGCCGGCCATCTTGTTGGCGCGGTACTTCACGTAGCGCGTCATTTCCTCCACATCGATGCCATCGATGCCGTCCAGTACTTCCGATGACCACTGGGTTTCCAGTTCGATGGCGTGCTCGAACGCCTGGTGCACATAGGCGGTCAGCTCGTTGGTCTGCAGCTCCGGGTTCTCGCCGATGATGGCGCGGATCAGCTCGCTGATGAACTTGGTATGGGCCAGTTCATCGCGGTTGATGAAACTGATGATCTTGCCGGTGCCGGTCATGCGGTTCTGCCGCACCATGTTGTAGAAGTACGCAAATCCGGAATAGAAGTTGATGCCCTCCAGGATCGAGGACTGGATCAGCGACTTCAACAGGGTCTCGGCGGTCTTCTCGCGCATGAAGTCGTCATACGCGCCCATGATCGGCGCGTTGCGCTTGATGATGGTCGGATGGGTGCGCGCCAGTTCAAATACGCGGTTCTGGTTCGGCAGGTCGGTGATCGAGGCCAGCACATAGCTGTAACTCTCGTTGTGGATCACTTCCTGCTGGCCGATGATCGCGGCATTGGCATGCGCGGCCGGGTCGGTGATGTACTCGGCCACGTTGTAGATGAAGCGCGTCTGCGGTGAGTCGAGCGTGGCCAGCAGGCCGATGATCGAGTCGTAGGCGTTCTTTTCGCGCCCGGACAGCTCGCCGTACTGGCGCGCATCGGCCTTCATGTCGACCTCGTCGGGGATCCAGAAGTTGGTCGACAGCTCCTTGTAGGCCCGATAGAACGACGGGTACGGGATGTCATTCCAGTTCAGTATCCCGCTAGTGCGGCCGTTGATGATGCCGGTGCTGCGGTTGGGATGGCGCGGTTCGAGGATCTTGATGCGGTCGAGGGGGGTTGCCATGGTCGTCTACCTTCGTATTACGTGCGTTGCAGATGTAGAGCCGAGCCCATGCTCGGCTGCTCCTCGCGTCGGAGCCGAGCGTGGGCTCGGCGCTACAGGGGCCGCAGCGGTCAGCTGGCGCACCACTCGCATTCGCTGATGTCGATGTCGTTGGAGCGCACGTAGTAGGTGGTCTTCAGGCCCTCGCGCCAGGCGCTCAGGTGCAGCTCCAGCAGGGTGCTGGCGCGGATCGTGCTGGGCACGTACAGGTTGAAGCTGATCGACTGATCAACATGGCGCTGGCGACGCGCGTTCTGGCGCACGCTGGCGAACTGGTCGACCTTGTACGCCCCCTTCTCGTAGTACGGCCAGGTTTCCAGCGACAACCCCGGCGCTGCCACCGGCCGCCGGAAGTCCTTTTTTTCCTCGTAGTAGAACGCGCTGTAGATCGGGTCGATCGATGCGGTGGAACCGGCAATCTGCGCGGTGCTCATGTTCGGCGCCACCGCCAGCAGCCAGCCGTTGCGCAGGCCGTGCGTGGCGACCTCGCGCGCCAGGCTGTCCCATGCGGCGCCAGTGTAGTCGCGGTCACGGAAGTAACGCCCGTTGTGCCAATCGCTGCCGGTGAACATCGGATAGCTGCCCTTTTCCTTCGCCAGTTGCGCGCTGGCCTGGATGGTCAGGAAATTGATGCGCTCATACAGGCGGTCGGCCAGTTGTTCGGCATCCGGTGAATCCCACTGGATCGCCTGCTGCGCCAGCAGGTGGTGCCAACCGAACGTGCCCAGTCCGATGGCGCGGTACTTGCGGTTGGTGATCGTGGCCTGCGGCACCGGCAGTGCGTTGAGGTCGATCACGTTGTCCAGCATGCGCACCTGGATCGGGATCAGGCGCTCCAGCACATCGGTGGCCAGCAGGTCATCCGGCGCATGGATCGCGCGGCCGAGGTTGATCGAAGACAGGTTGCAGACCACGAAGTCGCCGGCGCGGCGTGTGGTGACGATCTGGTCGCCGCTGACGATCTCCTGGATCATCCGCGTCGGGCTCATGTTCTGCAGGATCTCGGTGCACAGGTTGCTGGAATAGATCATGCCGGCGTGCTTGTTCGGGTTACGGCGGTTGACCTCGTCGCGGTAGAACAGGAACGGGTTGCCGGTCTCCAGCTGGCTGAGCATGATCCGCTTGAAAAGATCGATCGCCTTCACCGTGCGCCGGCTGATGCGCTCGTCGGCCACCAGTTCGGCGTAGCGGTCGCGGAAGCTGCCCGCGCCGCGCTTCTCGTCGTAGAAGTCCTGCAGGTACCAGCCCTTGGCCTGCTTCACCTCGTGCGGGTCGAACAGGTACCAGTCGGCACGGCGTTCGACTGCTTCCATGAACAGGTCCGGCACGCACACCGAGGTGAACACATCATGCGCGCGCAGGCGCTGGTCGCCGTTGTTGAGGCGCAGGTCCATGAAGGCTTCGATGTCGCGGTGCCAGATGTCCAGGTACACCGCCACCGCGCCCTTGCGCTGGCCAAGCTGGTCGACCGACACTGCGGTGTTGTTGAGCTGCTTGATCCACGGCACCACGCCGCCGGAGGAATTGGGCACGCCCCGTATCGGCGCGCCGCTGCTGCGCACATAGCCCAGATAGGCACCCACGCCGCCGCCGTGCTTGGACACGCGGGCGATGTCGGTATTGGAGTCATAGATGCCCTGCAGGCTGTCGTCCACCGTGTCGATGAAGCAGCTGGACAGTTGCCCCCCGACCTTGCCGGCGTTGGCCAGGGTCGGCGTGGCCACCGTCATGTACAGGTTGGACAGCGCCCAGTACGCCTCGCCGACCAGCTGCATGCGCCGCTCGCGCGGCTTTTCTTCCTGCATGAGGTACAGCGCGATGGTCAGCCAACGCTCCTGCGGCAGCTCATAGACCTCGCGGCTGCGGTCGCTGGCCAGATAGCGCGTGGCCAGCAGGTACAGGCCGTTGTAGGCGAACAGGCGGTCGCGTTCCGGGTCGATCATCCCGCCGGCCTGCTGCAGTTCTTCCTTCGAGTAGCAGCGCAGGATGTCGTTGCTGTAGATCCCGCGGTCAGCCAGGCTTTCCTGCAGGCCCACGTAGGAGCCGTACTTCAGGCCGACATCGTAGAAGCGGTTGCGGCTGGCACGCTTGTACAGGCGGCGCAGGTAGATGCGCGCGGCAAACTGCTCCCACTCCGGCGCGACCAGGTCCACGCGCGATTCGGCCTCGCGGATCAGCAGATCGACCAGGTCATCGGCGCTGATGCTGGGCTTGCGCTCGACCATTGCCTGCACCACGCGGCGGTAGTCGCTCACATCCAGCTGCGGGAACTCGGCGTGCACCGCATCGATACTGCGCTGCAGTCGCCCGGCGTCGAATGGCAGGCGGCGGTTGCCGGCCTCCTTGGTGATCCAGGTCGGCACGCGCTCGCCACCGGCGCGCAAGGCGTCGCCAGCGCCGGCCAGATCGGCCACGCGGAAGGTACTGTCGGTCATGGTGGTGAAGCTCCAGGCTCGCACGCGCGTTGGCGGTCGATGCCATGGCGGCCCTGCACGCGATACCGGCGCACGGGGCGGTCGGGGTGGGATGCCAAAGCGCGGGAACACCAGATCGTCGGCAACAGCCTGCGCCTGCGGCCGGTATCCGGGCCGTGGGGGCGATCTGGGTCCGCACGATGGCGGCCGCGTCGACACGGCAAGCCTTCAGGGGCGGGCCGCGGGACGTTTGCTGCGTGTCCGGCGGCGGCGGCTGACCGGGAGTGACGACCACAACATAGTGGGGATAATCGGAACCGTCAACACAAGATGCGGCAATCACGACATGCCGCGACGATCAGTCGCAGGATGCCGTGTTGCACCTGCGGCGCCTTGTCGACAGCGCCTGCGTCCCCAGTTCGGTACAACATCAACTTTCCGCGGAACACCGCCCATGCGCGCTGCCCAGTACCCTTCCTTCGGCAACCCGGCCGACGTCCTCGCCATTGCCGATGCCACCCTCCCCGAGCCCGGCCCGGGCGAGGTGCGCATCCGCACCGTGCTGGCCTCGATCCACAATCACGACCTGCTGACCGTGCGCGGCCTCTACGGCTACAAGCCGACACTGCCGGCGATCGGTGGCAGTGAAGCATTGGGCGTGGTCGACGCACTCGGCGAAGGCGTCGACGGCCTGCAGATCGGCCAGCGGGTTGCCGCCGCCTCGGTGCATGGCACCTGGGCCGAAGCGTTCATTGCACCGGCACGCATGGTGATTCCGATGCCCGAGGCGATCCCCGACGAAATGGCCGCGCAGCTGATCGCCATGCCGCTGAGCGCGCTGATGCTGCTGGAATTCCTGCACGTCGAAGCAGGCCAGTGGATCGTGCAGAACACCGCCAATGGCGCGGTGGGCAAGTCGCTGGCGATGCTGGCGCGGGCGCGTGGCGTGCATGTGGCCAACCTGGTGCGCAATGCCGATGCCGTCGCGCAGTTGCAGGCGCTGGGTATCGATCATGTGTTCGACACCTCGGTGGAGGGTTGGAAGGATCGCGTGCGTGAAGCGACTGGCGAAGCACAGGCCGCGGCCGCGGTGGATTCCATCGGCGGCGACGCCAGCGGTGACCTGGTCGACCTGCTCGGCCACCACGGCACCCTGGTGTCGTTCGGGGTGATGAGCGGCGAGCCGATGCGCATTCCCGCCGGTGGCCTGATCTACAAGGAGGCCACGGTGAAGGGCTTCTGGGGCAGCAAAGTCAGCCAGGCGATGGCGGTGGAGGACAAGCGCCGGCTGGTCGGCGAGCTGCTGAAGCGTGCGGCCAGCGGCGAACTGACCCTGCCGGTGGAGAAGATCTTCGCACTGGACGACATCGCCCAGGCGGCGAAGGCGGGCGCCGGTTCTGGCCGCAATGGCAAGGTGCTGCTGCGGCCTTGAGGGTAGGACAACCGGGGTCAGATCCCTTTCCGCTGGAAAGGGATCTGACCCCCGGGAGGAGTGCGGACCAACGGTCCGCACCCACCGAGTCGGTTCGTTAAGAACCTGTGATGTATAACTGAATGCGCTTTCGTCATTGGAAGGCGCACGTGCCTGCGTGCGGTACTGACGGCTCCTCCCCCGTTCTGCGTTGTCGCTTCCATGTACCGCACCACCCTGAACCTGCTTGCCGGCGCGATCGCGCTGGGCCTCACCGCCGGCGCTGCCGGCGCCGCTGAATCCGCCGATACCGGCAAGGACAGCACCACCCTCGGCGCCGTGCTGGTGACCGGCTCCAACATCAAGCGCAGCGACACCGCCGGGCCGAATCCGGTGCAGATCGTCAGCCGCGAACAGATCGAGCAGACCGGCCGCTCCACCCTCACCGACGTGCTGCGCAACCTGTCGGCCAATGCCGGCAACAGTTTCGACGAGCAGTACACCGGCAGCTTCGCCGCCGGTTCTGCATCGATCGGCCTGCGCGGCCTGTCGCCGAAGAACACGCTGGTGCTGGTCAACGGCTATCGCGTGTCCAACTTCGGCTTCGCGCTCAACACGCAGGACACCTTCGTCGACCTCAACGCGCTGCCGATCAGCGCGGTGGAACGCATTGAAGTGCTGAAGGATGGCGCCTCGGCGGTGTACGGCTCCGACGCCATCGCCGGCGTCATCAACATCATCCTGCGCAGGAACTTCCAGGGCGTGGAAGTCGGCGGCGGCTTCGGTACCGCCACCCAGGGCGGCCTGAACGAGCGCAAGGCCAACCTGCTGGCTGGCTTCGGTGACCTCGAACAGCAGGGCTGGAACGTGCTGTTCGGGCTGGACCTGCTCAAGCGTGATCGCCTCGACGCCGACCAGCGTGCCTACACCCGCAGCGGCGATTTCCGCGACAAGCCCGGCGGCCGCCTGGCCGGTTGGTCCACCGCCGGTGGCAACTGGCTGTCCAACCCACGCGCGCCGCAGCCGTTCGCCAACTGCCCCGACGGCAGCCAGCTGCGCCCGTACAGCGACTTCGGCAGCACCCTGCCCGGCCAGGCCTGCGCCTTCAACGCGCAGCCGTTCAAGACCCTGCAGCCCGGCGCCGAGCGCCTGCAGGCGTCGTTGAGTGCGACCTACCGCTTCAATGACAGCGTCGAAGCGTTCGCCGACGTGCTGTACAGCCACAACAAGGCCGACCAGATCTTCAGTGCGCCGCTGACCGTTGGCCCGGGCCTGCGTGCCTACAACCCGGCCACCGGCACCCTGATCGACGTGCCGGCGGTGCTGCCGGTCGGCCACCCGAACAACCCGGGCAGCACGCCGCTGCCGTTCGAGTACACCTTCTTCGACATCGGCCCGCGCCTGAAGGACAACACCCAGGTGTTCTACCGTGCACTGGCCGGCGTGCGCGGCAGTGGCGAGCGCTGGGACTGGGAAGTGGCGGCGCTGACTTCGCAGAGCGCGCAGCGCGAGTACGTCGACAACTTCGTCAACCGCTACGCGTTCGAACAGATCCTGCGCGATGGCAGTTACAACTTCCTCAACCCGTCCAGCACGCCGGGCGCGCTGGATGCACTGCGCCTGCAGACCAAGCGACCGGGCTGGTACAAGCTGCACGCGTTGAACGTGAAGGCCTCGACCTCGCTGTGGGAGCTGCCGGCCGGTGCGGTCGGCTTCGCCTGGGGTGCCGAGTTCCGCAAGGAATCACTGGACGCGCGCACCAGTGCGCAGGTGCTGTCGGGCACCGAGCTGCGCCCGGCCATCAACGTGGTCAACGGCGAGCGCCAGGTCAGCGCCGCCTACGCCGAACTGAGCGTGCCGCTGCATCGCACCCTGGAGCTGCAGGTGGCCGGTCGCGGCGACCACTATGACGACTTCGGCAACGCGTTCTCGCCGAAGGTGGCGCTGCGCTGGCAGCCGCTGGACAGCCTGCTGCTGCGTGGTTCGTTCTCGCGTGGCTTCCGCGCACCTTCGCTGCCGGAGATCGCGCCGGGCCAGACCGTCAGCTACGGCTCGGTGATCGATCCGCTGGACCCGCTGCAGCCCGGTGGCAGCCGTGGCGTGACCAACATCCGCACCGGCAATCCGGACCTGAAGGCCGAACGCTCGCGCAACTTCAACGTGGGCGCGGTGTGGTCGCCCAATGGCGATACCAGCATCGGCCTGGACTGGTACCGCATCGAGCAGGACAACCTGGTCAAGCCGGACAGCGCGCAGTTCATCGTCGACAACCCGACACTGTTCCCCGGACGCGTGCAGCGTGATGCACAGGGGCGCATCCAGTTCATCACCAACCAGTACGCCAACCAGGGCGAGCTGACCACCTCGGGTCTGGATCTGGAAGCCAACCGCACCTTCCGCACCGAAGGCTGGGGCAACTTCACCGTTGCCGGCAGCTGGACCCACCTGCTCAGCTTCAAGCAGCCGCTGGTGGCCGGCCAGGCACCGTATGAAGGGGCCGGCAACAACCGCCACGGCGCACTGCCGCGCACCCGCGGCACCACCTCGTTGAACTGGGCAGTGGGCGACTGGAGCAGCACGCTGAGCCTGCAGTACGTGAGCGGCTACGACCAGCGCGTGGCGACAGCGACCAGCAACCCCGGCCTGCGTGATCGCATCAAGCCGTATCACCAGCTGGACCTGTACGTGGCGTACGAAGGGATTCCCAACACCACGCTGTCGCTGTCGGTGCTGAACCTGACCGACAAGGACCCGCCGTTCGACCCGGCCGGTGGCTCCAACGGTTTCGACATCAGCCAGTACAACCTGCGCGGGCAGTTCATTTCGCTGGGGGCGCGCTACCGGTTCTGATGCGCCAACGGGGCGGCGGTGATGGGCCGCCCCGTTCGCGTTGCCGGCCAGCGGCCGGCACTACCATCACCGGCTCAGGTGCAGGAACTGCAGGTGCCGTTCGTACTGGCTGATGATGTCGTTGATGATCTGCTTGCGGCTGTAGCCCACCAGGTCGTAGTCCTGGCTGCCTTCGAACAAGTGCACCTCGGCGCGGTAGTAGCGCTGGTTGCGCAGCTGCTGGGCCGCGAACGACGGGGTCAGGTAGCCACTCAGGATCACCCGGTACAGGAAGTCCTGCTGCTCGCCGTGATTGACCGTCAGCTCCATGTCGCCGGCCTCGAAGCGCGTGGCCACATCCCAGCCCTGCCCGCGCAGCTGTTCGGCCACCGCTTCCATCGCTGGCTTCACCGTGTCGTCCATGAAGCGGTAGACCTGGTCGCGCACCGGGAAATGCATGGCCTGGCTCAGGCGCTGGCGCCAGCCCTGGTGGTGGCGGTCGTCGCCGATCAGCGGCGAGGGCCGGTACTGCAGCGCGCGCTTGCGGTGCGATTCGTCACTGAAGGCGCGGGTCAGCCCCCACATCATCAGCAGCAGCACCGCCGAGAACGGCAGCGACGCCAGCACCACCGCAGATTTGAGCGCATCGATGCTCCCAGCCAGCAGCAGCCCGGCGGTCAGTACGGCGATCACCGTGCCCCAGAACACACGCAGCCAACGCGGACCATCATCCTCCGGTGCACCGCCATGCGAGGACAGCGTGGACAACACCACCGCCCCCGAGTCGGCCGAGGTCACAAAGAAAATGAAGCTGACCAGCACCGTCACCGCGATCACCGTGCGGCTCCACGGGTAGCCATCCAGCAGTGCATACAGCACCGTCGGTGGATCATCCACCGCCAGCTGTGCCAACTGCTGCTGGCCGTGGTGCAGGACCTGGTCCAGCGCGCTGTTGCCGAAGATCGACAGCCAGGCCAGGGTGAAGCCCAGCGGGATCAGCAGCACGCCGAACACGAATTCGCGGATGGTGCGGCCACGCGAGATGCGCGCGATGAACAGGCCGACGAACGGCGCCCAGCCGATCCACCAGGCCCAGTAGAACACCGTCCAGCCGCCCAGCCATTCCGGCCGGCCGCCATAGGCGTACACATCGAAACTCTTGCCGACCACGCTGCCCAGGTAGTCGCCCAGGTTCTGCATCAGCGTACTCAGCAGGTACTGGGTGGGGCCGGCGCACAGCATGAACAGCACCAGCGCGATCGCCAGCAGCATGTTGATGTTGGCCATCCAGCGCACGCCCTTCTCCACGCCTGAAACCGCCACGGCCACCGCCGCGCCCATCATGCTGACCACCAGGATGATCTGCACCAGGTTGGAGTGCGGGATGTTGAACAGGTGCGACAGGCCCGCGTTGAGGTGCAGCACGCCGAAGCCCATGTCGGCGCCGATGCCGAATACGGTGGCGACAATGCCCAGCGCGTCCACGGTGTAGCCGATCGGCCCGTTGATGCGCTTGCCGATCAGCGGATACAGCGCCGAGCGCAGCGCCAGCGGCAGGTTGTGGCGATAGGCGAAGTAGGCCATCGCCATCGCTGCGAGTGCGAACACGCCCCAGCCATGCAGGCCCCAGTGCAGGAAGAGCAGCTGCATGGCCTGGCGCGCCCCGGCCTCGCCCGCCGCCGGTTCGCCCTGCGGCGGCTGCAGGTAGTGGGTCAGCGGTTCGGAGACGCAGAAGAAGAACAGGGTGATGCTGATGCCGGCGGCGAACAGCATGCCGGCCCAGGAAAGATAGCTGAACTCCGGCTCATCATGGTCGGCGCCGAGCTTGATGCCACCATACTTGGACAGCGCCACACCGACCACGAACACCAGGTACAGGGTCATCGCCAGCAGGTAGTACCAGCCGACATTGAGTGCGGCCCAGTCCTGCGCCTTGACCAGCAGGCGGCCCGCACCGAGCGGAAACAGGCTGACGAACAGCGCGAACGCCACGACAACGATCGCCGCGAAGGCGAACACAGGCCGAAGGGTGCGCACCGGGGATTGTTGCGGCTCCAGTACATCCATGGGGCGGCGTTCTCCGGTAGATCAATGGGTTAGCCGACCGATTCTGGCTGAACCGCAGTGGACAGAGCATGAAGTTGCGGCCTGTGGTCACAGGCCCGGCCCACCATTCCGTGTTATCACGCGCGCGCCGGAGCGCAACCTTGCCCGCGCGGTCCGCGCCGCGGCCACGCGCGTCCTGTCCGATCACGACATTACATGCACCGCACACAGCTTGTTGCCATCCGGGTCACGCAGATAGGCCAGAAACACCTGCCGACCGGACATGTTGCGGACGCCGGGCGGATCTTCGATTGCGGTGCCACCGTGAGCCACGCCAGCTTCCTGCCAGGCACGCACGGCCTCTGCACTGCCCAGACTGAAACCGATGGTGCCGCCGTTGGCATGGCACGCTGGCTGCCCATCGATCGGCGCGGTCACGCCGAACATCCGCCCATCCTTGAAGTACAGCAGCCGACCCTTTTCGTCGAACACACCCGGACGTGCCCCCATCGCGGCGAACAGGGCATCGTAGAAGCGATGCGCGACGTCCATGTCGTTCGTTCCAACGGTGATGTGGCTGAACATGCGGGCACTCCTTGTGGAAAGCCGCAGTGTCGGCGAGCGCGGCGGGCACCGCAAATGAGCGCGCGACAAACGCTGCTCCCCGCGCAACGTTTGTCGCGCGCCATTCGATCACCCTATAATGGGAATCATTCTCATTAATGGCCAATACTGATGGCTGTGCCCGCCGCCTCCAGCACCGCGCTGGCGGGGTTCTACCGCGAACACCATGGCTGGCTGCTGGGCTGGCTGCGCCGCCGCACCCACAACGTCGACTGCGCTGCCGACCTGACCCAGGATACGTTCCTGCGCCTGCTCAGCCGTCGCGTCGATCCATCCGAACTGCGCCTGCCGCGCGCTTATCTCAGCACCATCGCGCACGCCCTGCTGGTCAACCACTGGCAGCGCGCGGACCTGGAGCGCGCCTACCTGGTCGCACTGGCTGCGCAACCGGAGCCGGTGCACCCGTCTGCTGAGGAGCGCGCGCAGGCACTGCAGCTGCTGCATGCCATCGCCGAGATGCTGTACGGCCTGGCCGAACGCCCACGCCGTGCGTTCCTGCTGGCACGGCTGTCTGGCCTGGACTATGCGGAGATCGGCCAACAGCTGGGCGTGTCCGAGCGCATGGTCAAGAAGTACATGGCGCAGGCGATGCTGCATTGCCTGCGCCTGTCCGGCGATGCCACGGCATGAACGCCGCCCTGGCGGGCCCGGCGCTGGAGCAGGCGGCAGAGTGGTTCGCGCTGCGCCAGCAAGGCTGGAGTGACGGCGACCAGCAGCGATGGCGCGCCTGGCTGCACGCCGATACCCGTCATGCCGATGCGTGGCGCCGGGTCGAGTCGGTCTGGCAGTCCTTTGCTCCCTTGTCGGCACCGGCGGCGGCAACGGCGCTCGATGCTGCCGGCCGCCGTCGCCGCCGCGCGCTTCGCACTCTCGGCGGCGCCCTGGGCATCGGCGCTGTTTCCCTGCTCGGCCTGCATGGGCTGCGCGAACAACGCGGCCTGCAGACCCAACGCACTGCTGCCGGGCGCACCGGTCATTGGACGTTGGCCGATGGCAGTCAACTCTGGCTCAACGCCGACAGCGACGTTGCCATCGAGATTGGCAACGGTCGCCGCGCCCTGCATCTGCTGCGTGGTGAGCTGCTGCTGCAGACCGGCCACCACCGTGCATTCACCGGCCTGACGTTGACCGTGCATGTGCCGGGCGCACGCCTGCAGCCGATCGGCACCCGTTTTGCGGTCGGGCGCGAGGCAGAGGGCAGCCGATTGGATGTGTTCGAAGGAGCGGTGCGCTGCCTGCCGCAGTTCGGCGACGCGCTCGATGTGGCTGCGGGAGGCGCGGTGCGGATCGGCCCGATGGGCGGGCTCTCAACGCTCAGTGCGGATCCACTGCGCGGCGACTGGCAGGACGGACGCCTGCAGGTGCAGGACGCGCCGCTGATCCGGGTGATCGACGAACTGGCCCGCCACCACCGAGGCTATCTGGGCTGCGATCCGGCGCTCGCCGCATTGAATGTGACCGCGATACTGCCGCGCCTGGACAGCCTGCAGGCGCTGAAACTGCTGGCGCGCGCCCTGCCGATCCGCATCGAGCAGCGCTGGCCATGGTGGACCGTCGTGCGCCCGATCTGAAGTGACGGTTCCCTTTTCGCGCGCTCGGCGGGCACTACAAGGGAACCCATTGCGGATGTCGCCGCCCCCATGAAACTACCCTGCCCTTCCCCTCGCCCGCTGGCCATCGCGCTGTGCCTGGCCCTGGCCACGCCGTGCCTGTTGCCGGCCGCCGCCCATGCACAGGAAGCTGCCGCTGCCGTTCGCTGGCAGATCCCAGCCGGACCGCTCGACCAGGCCTTGACCACATTCGGCCAGCAGTCCGGCCTGTCCATCGCCGCCGATGCGCGGCTGACCCGTGGCCGCCACAGCGGCGGCGTGCAGGCCTCGCTCACGGACGAGGCCGCGCTGGCGCGGCTGCTGGCCGGTACCGGCCTGACCTTCCAGCGTGATGCCAGTGGCGTGGTACTGCAGGCCGCCCCGGCCACCGACGCCGGCGTGCGCCAGATCGGCACCCTCCGTGTGGTCGGCCAGGCCAGCGAAGGCGCTTCGCCGTGGGGCCTGGCCGATGCCGATGCGGTCTACCGTGACAGCGGCTCGCGCGTGCACCTGGATCGCCAGCAGCTGGAGCGCTTCCGCGGCCAGTCGATCAGCGACGTGCTGGCCGGCGCGGTCGGCGTGCACACCGGGGACGTGCGCAACGGTGGTGCGCTGGACGTCAACATCCGCGGCCTGCAGGGCCAGAACCGGGTGCCGGTGATCATCGACGGTGGCCAGCAGGCCATCGACGTGTACCGCGGCTATGCCGGCGTGCAGCAGCGCAGCTACCTCGACCCGGACCTGATCAGCGCGGTCAGCATCGAGAAGGGGCCGAGCCTGGCCGCCAACGCCGCCAGCGCGATCGGTGGCGTGGTCTGCATGGAAACGCTGAACGTCGATGACATTCTCGACGACGGCCAGGCCTCGGGACTGCGTGTGCGCGGCGGCGTGGCCGACAACAGCATCGACCGCACCCGCACCTTCAAGCAGATCGCGCGTGGCAGCGACAACCGCAACAGCCTGCGCGACCCGCGCGACTGGAACGGCAGCGTGGCCTTCGCCCAGCGCGGCGAGGACTGGCAGCTGGTGGCTGCCTATGCGCGACGCCGCCAGGGCAACTACTTCGCCGGCAGCAACGGCGCGCATCGCTACGACGACCAGCACCTCTCCAGCGGCGGTACCGGCATGTCCAGCCAGGCGGTCTCGGACATGTACCACCCCGGCGATGAGGTGCTCAACACGCACACCGACAACGAATCGTCGCTGCTGAAGTTCACCTGGACACCCAACCCGGACCAGCGCCTGGAGCTGAGCCATCGCTACTTCAACTCCAGCTTCGGCGAGATCATGCCGTCGGCAATCGGCCGCGTGGGCGAGTCCAACGAATGGGTGACCTACGTGGAGAAGGCCAACACCATGTTCCAGTTCGAGCCCGGCAAGATGCGGGTCAACGCCACCTCGCTGCGCCATCGTTACCGACCCGAGGCGCACCCGTGGCTGGACCTGAGCAGCACGCTGTGGTTCACCACCGCCACCAGCCGCATGTTCAACAGCAATATCGCCAACACGCCGCTGTTCAAGGAAATGGCCTCCGACCAGATGCCCGACACGCTGGGCGAGACTTACGGCCCTGGGCTGCAGTCGGACGTAAAGACCCGGCGTTGGGGCGTGGACAGCAGCAACACCACCCGCTTCAGCAATGACCTGGGCGACTGGACGCTGCGCTACGGCGCGTCCTTCCAGCACGAAGACACCGCACCGAACTCGCCCGTGCTGCCGGTGGACTACAACAACAACCGCTACCTGCGCTCGGGCACGCGCCGCGAAGCCAGCGTGGTCGCCTCGCTGCAGTGGCAGCCGTGGGACTGGCTGTCACTGACCGCCGGCGGTCGCTTCATCGACTACCGCACCCGCGACCGCAACCGCGTGGCCTTTGTCAGCGAATCGCGCGACCTGCGCTACACCTTCGCGCGCCTGAGCAAGGGCGGCCAGTTGCTGCCGGGCTGGTACAAGGAGTGGTACCCGGACGCACAAGGCAATTACACCTATGACTCGCTGCGCGCCACGCCCTATGGCGACAGCACGCTGGGCCAGGCCTACGATTTCGACGGATTCATCCGCGATCCGCGTGGTGCCAATGGCTTCCATACCAAGCAGATCCCCACCGCCTGGGGCTACAAGCCGGCGATCCGGCGCTCGGGCCACGGCTTCGCGCCGTATGCCGAGGCGCGCTTCAACCTCGACGCGGACACATTCTTCTACGTGAAGTACGCGCAGGGCTGGAAGATGCCCAGCCTGTTCGAGTCGACGCTGGGCAACAGCACCTCGGCGCCGGTGGCCGGCCTGAAGCCGGAAAAGAACCGCTCCTGGGACATCGGCTTCAGCCTGCTGAAGCAGGATCTGTGGCGTGACGGTGATCGCCTGGCATTCAAGGTCGCCTGGTTCAAGAACGATATCGACAACGCCATCACCCGCCGCTTCGATTCCAGCAACTGGGCGTTCTACGTCGACAACGTCGACAACTACACGGTGTCCGGTTACGAGCTGCAGTCCGGCTATGACGCCGGCATCGCCTACCTGGACCTGTCGGCCAGCTACTACCAGCGCGCGCGCACCTGCGATGCGGCCACCGCCAAGCGCCTGCGCGACGACCCGTATGCGAAGTGGAGCAAGCTGGACACCACGCCGGACTGCGTGGACGGCGGCTTCGGCACCTCGTTCGTCAATGCGCAGAACCCGCCGAAGTACTCGATCCACAGCACACTGGGCTTCCGCCTGTTCGACAAGCGACTGGATACCGGCATCCGACGCACCTACAACAGCGGCCCTACCCATGAACTCGACAAGCCCTGGAACACCACCGGCTCGACCGGCCTGCAGAACATCTACCTGCCGACCGCGATCTACGACTTCTATGCACGCTGGCAGTTCACCCCGCGCAGCGAAGTGGAACTGGTGGTCAGCAACCTTCGCAACACCTACTACATGGACACGCTGGCGATGAGCCTGATGCCCGGCCCGGGCCGCACCACGCGGCTGAACTTCACCGCACGTTTCTGACTGCTGCAGAAACAGCAACGCCCCGGGGAGATCATCCCCGGGGCGCCTGCTTGCGGCGGCTCACGCTCTGGCAGGTGCCAACTTTGGTTGCTTCAGCACGGTAGGTGCCAACCTTGGTTGGCACGGCGACGCGTTACTTCGCGGTACTCAGCAGCAGTACCGCGACGGTCACCAATGCGATGCCGACCCAACCGATCGGACGCAGGCGGTTGCCGAACAACAGGCGTCCGCAGGTGGCGGTACCGATCACGCCGATCGCCCCCCA
Organism: Stenotrophomonas sp. CASM106; assembly: GCF_049384825.1. Classification (NCBI taxonomy): domain Bacteria; kingdom Pseudomonadati; phylum Pseudomonadota; class Gammaproteobacteria; order Lysobacterales; family Lysobacteraceae; genus Stenotrophomonas; species Stenotrophomonas sp. CASM106. The sequence continues at coordinate 660,487 of NZ_JBMRFS010000003.1, read as the reverse complement.
CATCGCGTAGGCGGTGGCCAGGTCCATGTAGCGCACAGCCTGGCCCAGCAGGGCAAAGGCAATCCAGACCATGACGATCGCTCCAACGCCCCAGCGCCAGCGGCGGAAGCCCTCCGACTTGGCCACCATCATGTTCGCGGCGACATCGATCAGCGCCGAACAGATCACGAAAAACAGAGCCAGGGTATTCATCAGTGTGCCTCCCCGAGGGTGACGCAGACGATGCCCACCACCGCCAGCACCAGGCCGGCCAGCTGCTGCAGCGACAGGCTCTCGCCGAACACGGTGAGGCCGACCACGGTCAGCAGGGTCAGGCCCAGGCCTTCCCACACCGCGTAGGCCACGCCCACCGCGATGCGACGCACCGACTGCGCCAGGAAGAAGTAGGACAGCGCCAGCGCACCGGCCATGATCAGATAACCGGTCCAGCCGCCATCGCGGGCGGCGTGGGCCATGAACGAGGTGCCGACCACTTCGGCGACGATCGCCACGGTCAGGCAGGCCCAGGCGACCAGCGCGCCACGGGCGGGAACAGTACGGGACATGTGAAACTCCTTGCAGGACGGGGACCGCGCCGCCTCATCAATGGATCCACGCCGCGCGTGGAGGGTCCGGAACGCCCCTCGCAGACAGGGGCGACGGTGGTTAGTATCATCGCCTTTTACGGTGGTATCAAAATGGATTCCATCGACAGGAGCGATGGATCAATGCCCTATTCCCCTGAATCCCTACAGGCCTTCGTGGAAGCTGCCGCGCTGGGCTCGTTCTCGGCCGCGGCACGGCGGCTGGGCAAGACCCAGTCGACCTTCAGCACCGCCATTGCCCACCTGGAAGCCGACCTCGGCGTGAGCCTGTTCGACCGCAGCGGGCGCTACCCGCGGCTGACCGAGGCCGGGCGCCAGGCGCTGGGCCACGCACAGGAGATCCTGGCCGCCGATGCGCGCCTGCAGCAGTTGAGCGTGCGCCTGTCCGCGCCGGTCGAGCCGCGCCTGACCGTGGTGTTTTCCGATGTCTACCAGCTGGATCCGGAGCAGCGGATCCTGCAGCGCTTCGCCGAAGCGTTCCCGGAGATCGAGCTGGAGTGGCTGGATGCCGAAGGCGAGGACGTGCTGGAGCTGGTCGGCAGTGGTCGCGCCGCGCTGGGCCTGCTGCCCAGGCAGGAGCGCTATCCCGATGGGCTGGTGGCGCGGCCGCTGGCGCACCACAGCGAACTGTCGGTGTACGTGGCGCGCGGACACCCGCTGGCCAGCGCCGGGCGTCGCGCCGCCGCACAACTGGCACGGCATCGGCAGGTGCGCCTGAGCGCGGAAGTCGATCAGACCCGCTTGGTCACCGGCCTCGCGTGGACCGCCACCGATTACCTGATGGTGATGGAGATGGCCGAGGACGGCATCGGCTGGGCCGAACTGCCGCGGGCGCTGGTGCAGCGCTATGACCGTGGGCGGCTGGTGGAACTGGTGCTGCCCGGCTGGCCGCGGCGCATCCACAGCGACCTGCTGTGGCGACGCGACACGCCGCCAGGCCCAGCCGCACTCTGGTGGGCCGACGCGTTGGGGTGAAAAAGGGGACGGAGGGGATTAAGTCGTTTGTGCCCCGGCGGTACTGGGGCACAAACGACTTAATCCCCTCCGTCCCCTTTTATCTGTCAGCGATGGGCGAGCGCGTAATCCAGCGCCGCGCACACCGCTGCCACCTGTGCGTCGTTGCACTGCTGCGGGGTGGCCCGCGGGCTGTCCGGGTAGACCTCGGTGGTGGTGGTGTACTTCGCGCCGGTAATGCCGGCGCACAGGCCCAGCTTCACCAGCGGATACTCGATCACGCCGTGGGCGATCACCGGCGAACCGATGATCTCGCCTTTGTCGTCGGCGGCGGCGATATGGGTGACCTTCTCCACGGCGGCAATGACCGCCTGCTGGAAGGCCGGCTGCGGGGCCTCGCTGTCATCCACCAGGTAGAAGCCATCCGGAATCAGGCCCGGCTCGAACGGCTTGCCGTCACGCGCGGCCAGCGCCGGGCGGAACTCGCTTTCATCACTGTCGGTGGTCTCGTGCAGGTCGATGTGCAGCACGAACTGTCCCTTGATCGGTGCAACCAGCTCGATCAGCGCGGTCGACTCGCGGGCCGGGCCATCGGCGCGGAAGTTGCGGTTCGGGTCGATCGCATCGAAGTTCCAGCGGTTGATGCGCTCGAAGCCCCACGGATTCACGCACGGCGCCACCAGCAGGTTGGCCTTGCCGGCATAGTCGGCGGCGTGCTTTTCGAGGAACTCCAGCGCGCCCATCACGCCACTGGTCTCATAGCCGTGCACGCCACCGGTAACCAGCGCGGCGGGCAGCGCCGGGTTCCAGTCGCGGCTGCGCAGGGCGAACAACGTATAGGTCTCGCCAGCGTAGTCGAGCTTGCCATAGGCCACCTTGTCGAAACGCGAGGCCAGCGCCTCGATGCGCGGCAGCACCTCCTGGTCATAGCGACGCAGGCGCTGCTGGCGACCACGCCACAGCTCCCGTTCCGCCGCTCCCCACGGCTGGCCAGGAGTTCCGACGGGGTAGAAGGCGGCTTGGGACATGGCGGATCTCGGCGAGTCAGGAAGCAATCGCCCACTCTATCACCGGGGCAACGGCATGAACCCGACGCGCATTCCATTGGCGAATGGAATCAGCAATAATTCTCATTTAGGACCTTCCACAGCCTGCACCGATGCCCATCCACGCCCTGCAACCGGCCCGCCTGCCCCTGGCCGCCGCCCTCACCCTGTGCCTGCTTCCGGCCGCCAGCGTCTTCGCCCAGGACGGCGCTACCACGCTCGACAGCATCCAGGTCTCTGGCAGCTGGCTGGGTACCGGCCTGCATGACAGCGTGAAGCGCTTCGCCGGCGCGCGCACGGTGGTCGACCGCCAGCGCATCGAGGCCAGCGGCGCGGCCAGCATCGGCGATGCCATGCGCCGCATCCCCGGCGTGCAGGTCACCGACAACTCCGGTACGGCCGGCAGCTCGGTCTCGCTGAACATCGGCGTGCGCGGCCTGACCGGGCGCTACTCGCCACGCTCGACCGTACTGCTGGACGGCGTGCCGCTGGCGGTAGCGCCGTATGGCCAGCCGCAGCTGTCGTTCGCACCGACCAGCCTGTCCAACATCGAATCGATCGACGTGGTGCGAGGCGGCGGCGCGGTGCGCTACGGCCCGCAGAACGTGGGCGGCATCATCAACTTCAGCACCCGCGCCATTCCCACCGAGGCAGGCCTGCACGGCGAAGCGGGCGTGCGCTACACCGCCTACGACCATGGCGGCGGGGACAGCACCCAGTACAACGCCTTCCTCGGCGGTACCGGCGACAACGGCCTGGGCGCGGCCCTGCTGTACTCCGGCCAGGATGGCCGCGGCTGGCGACAGGGCAGCGATGACCGTTTCAACGATCTCGCTCTGAAGTTCGCCTACGCCATCGACGAACAGCAGGAGCTGCGCGCCAAGCTGTCGTACTACGACGTGCGCTCGCTGACGCCGGGCGGCCTGACCCGCGCCCAGTACGAGGCCGACCCGTTCCAGAACACCCGCTCCACCGATTTCTGGAAGGGCCACCGCACCGGCATCGACCTGGGCTACACCAACACGCTGTCGGCCAACAGCGAGTTCGAGGTGCTGGCCTATTACAACGAAAGCAGCCGCGCCAGCTCGCTGATCAACACGGCCAATACCCAGTTGACCGTGCAGCCGCGCGATTACCGCGTGCTTGGCATCGAGCCGCGCTACACCCAGCGCCTGCACTGGGGCGCCAGCGTGCACGACATCACCGCCGGCTACCGCTTCCTGCGCGAACGCGGCAACGACCGCAGCTACACCGTCAGCCGCCGCACCGGCGTGGCCAGTGCCACCACCCGTTTCGACAACGCGACCGATGCCCATGCGTTCTACATCGACGACCGCATCGCGATCGGCCAGTGGCGGATCACCCCGGGCGTGCGCATGGAATGGATCGACATGGACCGCCGCCAGGCCGGTGGCACGGCGACCTTCAGCAGCCGCAACGACAAGGCCCTGCCCTCGCTCAACATCGCCTACCTGCTGACGCCGCGGCTGACTGTGTTCGGCAACTACACCACCTCGTTCGGGCCGGTGCAGAACATCCAGCTCAATTCCCAGACCGCCAGCAATCCGCTCAAACCGGAAGTGGCAAAGACCGCCGAACTGGGCGCGCGCTGGCAGGACGGCGCACTGCGCGCGGAAGTGACCGTGTTCAAGATGCGCTTCGACAACCAGATCCTGCAGGTGCCGGGGATCACCCCACCGACCTTCCAGAACATCGGCGCCACCGACCACAAGGGCGTGGAGAGCGCGCTGGAGTACCACTTCGCCGAGGACAGTGCGCTGGCCGGGCTGGAGCTGTACGCCAACTACACCTGGACCCAGGCGATCCAGCAGTCCGGTGACAACCGCGGCCTGGACGTGCCCTTCTACTCGCGCGACACCGACAGCGTCGGCGCCCGCTACGCACTGGCCGGCTGGACCTTCAATGTCTCCAGCACCCATCAGAGCGGCCAGTTCTCCGATGCCGCCAACACCTGGGAAGAAACCGCTGACGCGCGCGTGGGCCGCGTGCCGGGCGTGCGCCTGTGGAACGCGCAGGTGGCCTGGCAGGTGCCGGGGCTGGACGACAGCGAGATCGCGCTGGGCGTGAACAACCTGACCGACAAGCGCTGGTACACCCGCAACGTCGATGGCAACGCCGGCCGCATGGTGGCTGCGCCACGCACCTTCTACGTGCAGGGCCGCTACCGCTTCTGACGCGGTAACCGCCCGATGCAGTGACGGCGGCGACCACGGTGGCGGCGTATCATGCCGCCACCATGTCACTGCCTGTTTCGCCATCGCGCCTGCATCTGGCCTTCCAGGGCCTGCGCCTGCGCCTGCGCGGCAGCGACCTGTGGTTCATCGCGCTTGCCCTGCTGGTCGGCCTGATCGCCGGCTACCTGACCCTGCTGCAGTCCGGCATCGCACGCTGGCTGCAGGGCACCCTGTACGGGCTCGACGACGGCATGCGCCTGAGCTCCCTGCCCGCGCTGACCTGGACCGCACTGCTGGTGCTGCCGCTGGGTGGCCTGCTGGTCGGCCTGGTCAGCCTGGCCGCGACCCGGCTCAAGCGGCCCCTGCTCGATGCGGTCGAAGCCAATGCCCTGCATGGCGGGCGCATGTCGATGCGCGACAACCTCATCGTGCTGACCCAGACCCTGCTGTCCAATGGCTGCGGCGCCTCGGTCGGGCTGGAGGCTTCGTATACGCAGATGGGAGCGGGCAGCGGCTCGCAGCTGGGCAGGGTGATGCGCCTGCGCCGCAACGACGTGCGCATCCTGGTCGGCGCCGGTGCCGCCGGTGCCATCGCGGCCGCCTTCGGGGCGCCACTGGCCGGCGCGTTCTACGCCTTCGAGATCGTCATCGGCGCCTACACCCCGGCCGCACTGGCGCCGGTGGCGGTGGCCGCGCTGGCAGGTGCATTCGTGGCCGACCAGGCCGGCATCGAGCCCTACCTGCTGCCGGCTGCCTCGACGATTGATGTCCGCGCCGCCGACTACGCCATTTACGGCCTGCTTGGCTGCTGCTGCGCGATGGTCGGCATCGCGGTGATGCGGCTGATCGCCTCGATCGAAGGCACGGTCAAGCGCAGCCCGCTGCCTGCCTGGGGTCGGCCGGTGGTGGGCGGCCTGCTGCTGATTCCGCTGGCCCTGGCCAGCCCGCAGGTGCTGTCGTCCGGCCATGGCGCGCTGCACCTGGACCTGACCACGCACCTGCCGCTGATCTGGATCGGCGGCCTGCTGACCCTGAAGTGCCTGGCCTCGGGCATCTCGCTCGGGTTTGGTTTCCGCGGCGGCCTGTTCTTCGCCTCGTTGTTCATGGGCACCCTGGTCGGCGCCCTGTTCGCCGGCCTGCTGGCGATGGCCACTGGTGTGCCGGTGATCGACGCCACGTCCGCCGCGCTGGCTGGCATGGCAGCGTTGGCCGCCGCCGTGGTCGGCGCACCGATGACCATGGCCATGCTGGTGCTGGAAGGCACCCACGACTTCCTGCTGACCAGCGTGGTGATGAGTGCGGTGCTGGTCTCCAGCACGCTGGTACGGCAGTGGTTCGGTTATTCGTTCTCGACCTGGCGCATGCACCTGCGCGGCGAGACCATCAAGAGCGCACGCGACGTGGGCTGGGTGCAGAACCTCAACGCCGGCCGGCTGATGCGCAAGGGCGTGGCTACCGCGCCGGCCGATCTCGATGCCGCCACGTTCCGCCAGCGCTTCCCGCTGGGTTCGGGCAGCCGGGTGATCCTGATCGACAGCGAAGGCCATTACGCAGGCATCGTGCAGATTCCGCGCGTCTACGGCGACGGCGTGAAGCCGGAGACCATGATCGGCGAGCTGGCCGAGAACCGTGACGTGTCACTGTCACCGGCCGCGGACGTGGTCAGCGTGATGCAGCGCTTCGACCAGACCCAGGCCGATGAACTGGCCGTGGTCGCCGCCGACGGCCAGGTCCTGGGCGTGGTCTCTGAAGCCTTCGTCCGCAAGCGCTACGCCGAGGAACTGGACAAGCGCCAGCGCGAACTGATGGGCGAGCGCGTCGACGACACCGACTGACCCCACAAAAAGGGGACGGAGGGGATTAAGTCGTTTCTGACACTTTCGAAATCCGCGCATGGCGTGGATCTACTGTCACCTCGACCGGGTAGACTCCGGCCATGCGCTTCATTGAGACCTTCCAGGCCGGTCCCTTCGCCGACACCGTGGTCAGCCTGCTGGCCGCCTTCGTGCTGGGCACGCTGATCGGCGCCGAGCGCCAGTACCGCCAACGCACCGCCGGCCTGCGCACCAACGTGCTGGTGGCAGTGGGCGCCGCCGCCTTCGTCGACCTGGGCATGCGCATCGCCGGCAGCGCCGAGGCGGTACGGGTGATCTCCTACGTGGTCTCCGGTGTAGGCTTCCTCGGCGCCGGCGTGATCATGAAGGAAGGCATGAACGTGCGCGGCCTGAACACCGCCGCCACCCTGTGGTGCTCGGCGGCGGTCGGCAGCTGCACCGGCGCGGACATGCTGGCCGAGGGCGTGCTGCTGACCGTGCTGATCATCGCCGGCAACACGCTGCTGCGGCCGCTGGTGAATGCGATCAACCGCATCCCGATCAACGAGGCGGCGACCGAAGCCACCTACGAAGTGCGCCTGAGCGTGGATGCCGAAGCCGTACCGCGGGTGCGCGAGCGACTGGTCGATGCGCTGGAGGCCGCGCAGTATCCGGTGGGCGATGTGCAGGTGGTCGAGCATGCCGACGCGCCTACCGACGTGATCGCGGTGCTGGTCAGTACCGCGGTCAGTGCCGACGAGCTGGATCTGGTGCTGGCACGGATGGAGCACGTGCCGGGGGTGCTGCATGCCACGTGGGAAGTCAGCACCCGCGATTGATTCATCCACGCAGGGCGTGGATCTGCCGAGGTCGTGCTGCAGTAGATTCACGCCATGCGTGGATACGCTTCTCTCACCCACCCGCCATGCGCTGCTGTGCCCGCAGCAGCTTCCGGAACGAGCCGCACTTCCGGGCATCCTGTGCCTGCGGGCAGGCCGCCGCACGTTGCAGGTGCCGGCGTACCCGTTGCAGCTGGATGATCTGCTGCTGCAGCACATCAGCCTGCGCCAGCAGGGCCTCACGATCCAGCGTAAGGCATCCGCGCTGCGGTGGCAGCGATGCGCCGATCTGCTGCAGCGACAGCCCGGCCGCCTGGCCCAGGCCGATCAGTGCCAGCCGCTCCAGCACCTGCTCGTCGTACTGCCGGCGCAGGCCGCGACGGCCCACTGCCTGCAGCAGCCCAAGCTGTTCGTAGTAACGCAGGGTCGAGGCCGGCACGCCACTGCGCTTGACCACTTCGCCGATATCCAGTTCACGCACGGGCTTGACCTCAAGTGACCTTCAAGCGCCAACCTATGGGCGACTTCCCTGCAAGGCAAGACCATGACCCGTACACCCCCCGTTGATCAGAGCGCCCTGTGGAACGGTCCTGGCGGCCAGGTCTGGGTTGCGCAGCAGGCCATTCTCGATGGCCTGTTCCAGCCCATGGCCGACCTGCTGGTGGCCGAACTTCCGGAGACCGTCACGCAACTGCTGGATGTAGGCTGCGGTACCGGTGCCAGCCTGCTGGCATCAGCCGCCGCACGCCCGGCGACACACAGCACCGGCCTGGACATCTCCGCGCCGATGCTGGCGCTGGCCCGCCAGCGCGCCGAGGCTGCGGGACTGGACGCGGACTTCATCGTGGCAGACGCGCAGCGCCATCCTCTGCCGTCCGCGCACTTCGACTGGATCCAGTCGCGGCTGGGCGTGATGTTCTTCGAGGACAGCCAGGCCGCGTTCGCCAACCTGCATCGTGCCGCGACACCCGGCGCTGGGCTGCGCTTCATCGCCTGGCGCAGTGCCGACGAGAATCCATTCATGACCACGGCCGAGCGCGCCATCGGCGATGCACTGGATCTGCCGCCCCGGGTACCCGGCGCGCCGGGACAGTTCGCCTTCGCCGACGGCGGGCAGGTACAGCGGCTTGTGCAGGCCGCCGGTTGGAAGGATGTGGAGGTGGTTGCGGTAGACCTGTCCTGCTCGATCGCCCGCGAAGACCTGCCCACCTATGTCGGCCAGCTGGGCCCGTTGGGGCTGGCCCTGCGCTCAATGCCGGAAGCCCGTGCCGCCGTGCTTCGCCACCAGGCGCTGGCTGCATTCGCGCCGTTCATCGAAGGCGACCGCGTACGCGTGGATGCCGCCTGCTGGCTGGTCCGCGCCCGCGCGTAGGAAAAGGGGACGGAGGGGATTAAGTCGTTCTTGCCCCGCGTGTGCAGGAAACGACTTAATCCCCTCCGTCCCCTTTTTCTTTACAGCGCCTCGCCGGCGTCGGCCAGGCGCGATTCGATCAAGGCGTACCACTGCTGCAGCACGTCGATCAGCATGTCCAGCTCGGCGTCGGTGCGCTGTGCGCGGCCGCTGCGCAGGCAGGCCTGTGCTTCCTGCAGCTGGGCCAGGAACCCTGCCACGGTATCGGCCTGCAGGATCAGGCCGGGCAGGCGCCGGCCCGGGATGCGCACCACGGCATGGTTGCCGAGCTGGCCGTACACGCTGAGCGTAGCTTCCGTCTTCATGGAGAGTGGCAGGAATTGGGCATTCATCGCGTGCACCGTTTGAAGACCTGAGCCGCAGGCAGGCGTGGACGACGGGGGAGACGTTGCCACGCCTGCCGGCGGTCAGGGGGGACTCGGGATGCCGGGGCACCGCCCCGGCGCAGGAGGGTCAACGGGGCTGTGCCATCCCGGCGATCTGCACGCGCCGGTTCGGCGCCAGGCAGGCAATCAGCTCGCGCCGGTTGCGCTGCCCGCACTGCACGATCGGCTCAGCCGCGCCGCGTCCTTCGGCGCTGATGCTGGCCGCAGGCACGCCGCCCTGCACCAGCGCGCTGCGCACGGCCTCGGCGCGGCGCTGCGACAGCGCCTGGTTGTAGCTGGCGCTGCCGATACGGTCGGTATAGCCGGTCACCCTGATCGACTGCACCTGTGCGGCTTCGCGTACCTGCGCCAGGATGCCCTGCACCGCCTGCTGCCCTTCCGCGCTCAGCACCGCGCTGTCGAAGCCGAACAACGCGTCGGCCGACAGCCGCAGCGGCTGTTCCGGCAGCGGTGCCGGTGCCGGTGCCGGCGGGACCGGTGGCCGCGGCGGCTCCAGCACGGCCGCGCACGATTCCGGCTTCCAGTAACCCGCCTGGGCGATGCCCTTGCTGTCAAAGCGGACCTGGAACTGGCAGGTGAAATACTCCGCACCTTGCGCGGTGCGGAAGTTGAACAGGTAGTTCCACTCGCGCACGCCCCACATGCCTTCGTTGAAATGCGGCGTGCCCAGCAGCGTGTACAACTGCCGCTTGCTCATGCCCGGCGCGAAGCGGCGCAGGTCGGCGACGTCCGGATAGATGCCTTCCTTCAACGAGGCCCTGGAGGCCTCCGGGAACTGCACGGCGGTGGCCTCGGCAGGACCGTCGGTGGCCGGCGCATGGCTGCGGCAGGCGGCCAGCAGGCCCATCCCCAGGATCAGGCCCAGCGTAGCGGCACGTTGGCCGGCGCGGGCGATGCGATGCTGTTTCATGTCATTCCCCCTGTAGACGTTTCCGCGATGCCGGGCCGCGGGTGCGGCCCGGCGGCGGGGATCACCACTGGATGCCGGCACCGACGGCCACGCCGGCCTCGCCACGGCTGTTGGTCGAACCGCTGAACTTGTAGATCCAGCGCCCGCCTTCGGAGACACCGGAGATGCCCAGCGCCACGCCCGATTCGCCGTTGTAGCTGCCAGCCGCGATCGAGGCCATGCTGCGGCCGGCCTCGCTGGGCTGCGGCAGCGCTGCGGTGGCCATCGCCGAGGCGATACCGGCCGAAGCACGGTTGTCGGTCTTGCGCAGGTCGCGCTCGAAGCCACCCATGCGCTCGTCGGTGTAGGCCTTGGACCAGTCCAGGGTCTGCGCCATGCCAGACTTCAGCTGATCCACGTTGACCGCGTCGGTACCGGCGGTGCCAGCGGCAACGTTGCGCACCGTGGTCGGGCCGCTGCTGGTGCTGCCCAGGGTGACGCTGTTGTAGTTGGTCGCACCGTTCACCGTGGTGTCGTAGCGGATGGTGCCCTGCTGCGACGCCTGCAGCTGGCGCACGTTGACCGCGTCGGTGGCCTGCGAGCCGTCAGCCACGTTGACCACCTGGCGTTCGGCGCCGCTGGCACCCACCGAGACCGTGTTGGCCCGGTTTGCCACCGAACCCGCACCCAATGCCACCGAGTTGTCGGCCTGCGCCTGTGAACCATTGCCGAGCGCGGTCGAGTTGGCACCGGCGGCAGTGGAGCCTGCACCACCGGCGGCGGAGTTGGCGCCGCTGGCGGACGGATCGGCCAGGTTGTTGGTGTTGTTGGCGCGGAAGCTGCCCGCCACGTTGGTGATGTTCTGGATCTTCTGGTCGGTGTACTTCTTCGACTCGTCGATGGCGTAATTCACGCCGTTCTTCAGCTGGCCGACGTTGGTCGCGTCGTAGGTGTCCGAGCCGTCGGCAACGTGGGTGATCTTGCGCTCGCTGCCGCTGCTGCCGACCGAGACCTCACCGGCCGAGTTGCTGGCACCGGCCTGGCCGTAGGCGCCGGTATAGCCGCTCTGCGCACCGACGCTGGCCACCGAACCGGCACCCAGTGCCACGCTGTTGCCGGCACTGGCGCTGGCGCCGTTGCCGACCGCCACGCTGTTGGCACCGGCCGCACTGGCCTGCGGGCCGACCGCCACCGCCTCCGCCCCGGCCGCCGTTGCGGCCGCTGCCGTCGAGTTCACCGCCAGGTAGGCACTGCCACCGCCGCCGTTGGTGATGCGCTGGTTGAGGACCTTCAGCGAGCCGTCCACCGCAGTGAAGGCGGCGGTGACATTGTTGTAGTCGCCGCTGGTGAAAGTGCCATCGGTGGCGATGCTGGAGATGCTGAACGTCGGCGCGGTCCACGCGTTGGTGGTGCCGTTGTAGGCGGTGGTGCCACCGAAGTAGTTGGCGATGGTGCTGTGGGTGCTGAACAGCTGGTCGCCGGTGATGGCATCGCTGCTGCCGGCCAGGATGCTGCCGGCGGCGACGTTGGTGATCTTCACCGCACCGGTACCGGTGCCCGTCAGCGTCACGCTGTTGAGCACGTTGCCACTGCCGTCGACATCGTACTTCACGGCCAGCTTGTCGATCTCGCCGGTCTGATCGGCAACGTTGGCCAGCGAGTTGCTGACCGCATCGAAGGCGGTGCCGACGTCGTTGTAGCTGCCCTTGGTCACTGTGCCGTTGGCGGCGACGTTGTTGATCGAGTACGTCGGTGCGGTCAGCACGCCGCTGGCGCTGACCGCAGCACCACCGCCGAGGTGGGTGGCCACGGCCTGGTTGGCGGCGAACAGCTGGGCCCCGTTGATGGCCTCGCTGCTGGTGGCGCTGACCTGGCCCGGGCCGAGATTGCGCAGCGTGGTGGCGGTGCCGGCCTGGCCCAGCGTGGCGCTGGCATAGTTGACGCTGCCATCGGCGTTGAGGTCATAGCGCAGTGCCCCCTGCTCCGAGGCCTGCAGCTGTCCCACGTTGACCGCATCGGTGGCCGCGGTACCGGCCGCCACGTTGATGACCTGACGCTCTGCGCCAGCGGCACCGATGGAAACCGTGTTGGCACGATCGGCAAGGCTTCCCGCACCCACTGCGATGCTGTTGGCTGCCGTCGCCCGCGCATTGGTGCCGACCGCGATCGAATCGGCGCCGCTGGCCACGGCCTCGGTACCGGTCGAGTTCACCCGCAGGTACTTGGTACCGCCGTTGCGGATATCGGTGATCTGCGTGTTGAGGTTGACCAGCGAACCATCCACCGCCGCGAAGGCATCGGTGGCGTTGGTGTACAGGCCCTGGGCGATGGCGCCGGTGGTGGAGATCGTGCTGATCTCGAACAGCGGTGCGGTGAAGATGCCGCTGGCAGGATCGAAGGCCGCACGACCACCGAAGAAGCTGGCGATCGCGCTGTTCGTTGCCGCCAGCTGGCCACCGTTGACGGCCTCGAGGCTGCCCGCGGTGACCGCACCGGCGGCGAGGTTGCCGATGGTGGTGGTGCCGGTGCCTGCACCGAGGGTGACCCGGCGGTAGTTCGGGTTGCCGCCGGCGTCCAGATCGTAGGTCACCGCGGCATCGGCCACGCCATTGATCAGGCTGATGGCCCCCTTCAACTGCGCTACGTTGACCGCGTCGGTGTTGCCGCTGCCCGCAGCCACGTTGGTGATCTGGCGCTCGCCCCCGCCGGCGGTGCCCACCGATACTTCACCGGCCGAGACCTGCGGCGCCGTGAGGCCGTAGGCACTGTAGCTGGCCTGCGCGCCACGCAGTGCGGCCGAGCGGTAGCCCAGCGCGACCGAGTTGGCCTGGTTGGAGGTGGACTCGGCACCCAGCAGGGTCTGCCCGTTGGCGGTGCCGACGGCACTGTCGCCGACGATCACCGAATGGCCCATGCGCGCGGCATAGTCGGCCGTCGGCACGCCGGTCGGGTTGCTGGGATCGTTCACGCCATCACCGGGGAAGGCGACGTTGGCATCGACCTTCGGCAGCTCATGCCGTGCGTTGGCACCGATCACCACTTCCTTGGAGCCGTTGGCGAAGGCGCCGTCACCCATCAGCACCTGGTAGTCCTGCGCCGCGTTGACGGCCCAGCAGGAGATGTCGGCCAGCGCGATGTCCAGGCACTTGGCCGCCCACGCCGGCGAATCGGTCGGCAGAAGAAGGCCCAGCAGGCCACCGGGATTGCCGTTGTTGATGTTGTAGATATAGCTGTCGGAGGTGACGCCACCGATCAGGGTCAGGTGCGAGCTGCCGCCCGTGGCGGCGCCACCCAGGCCGTTGAGCGTGCTGCCGACCGGTGACAGGTTGACCACCGGCAGACCCAGCACGTTGACGGCCGAATAGGTCTGCATGACGTTGGCGTTGCTCAGCTTGAGATTGCCGTTGCTGACGTAACCATCGCCGCCGAACAGGCTGGTGGTGGTCGGCCCGATCAGCTGGCCGACATTGCCGACCAGGCCACCGGTGCCGATGATCAGGCCGGCATTCGGGTCGGCCGGCGCCGGTGCCTTCGGGCTGGTCGGCGGGATCGCCGACGGCTGGGTCAGGCCGAGACTGCCGAGCGTGCCACCCACCAGGCCACCCACGGCGCTGCCCAGGTTGCCGACGGTGCCATTGAGATTGCCGTTGAGCAGGTTGCCCACCGCGCTGCCTACGTTGCCCAGCGTGCTTCCCAGCACGCCGCCCAGGCCTGTGCCGGGGCTACCGGTGGTGCCGTTGAGAATGCCGCCCACTGCGCTGCCGACCGTGCCGACGGTGTTGTTGAGCGTGCCGCCCACTGCACCGCCGACCTGGCCGACAGTGCCGTTCAGAGCGCCACCCACCGCACTGCCGACGGTACCGTTCAATGCGCCACCGACTGCGCCCACCGTGTTGTTGAGCGTGCCGCCCACTGCACCGCCGACCTGGCCGACAGTGCCGTTCAGTGCGCCACCCACCGCACTGCCGACGGTACCGACAGTGCCGTTCAGAGCGCCACCGACTGCGCCTACCGTGTTGTTGAGCGTGCCGCCCACTGCACCGCCGACCGTACCGACAGTCCCGTTCAGAGCGCCACCCACTGCGCCGCCGACCTGGCCAACGGTGCCGTTCAGAGCTCCGCCCACCGCACCGCCGACGGTACCGACGGTGCCGTTCAGTGCACCGCCGACTGCGCCGCCAACTGTGCCGACCGTGCCGTTCAGAGCACCGCCAACTGCACCACCGACTGCGCTGCCGACCTGGCCAACGGTGCCGTTCAGAGCTCCGCCCACAGCACCACCGACCGCACCGACCGTGTTGTTGAGCGCGCCGCTCACGGCGCCGCCAACTGTGCCGACCGTGCCGTTCAGAGCACCGCCAACTGCACCACCGACCACGCCGACTGTGTTGTTGAGCGTGCCGCCCACTGCACCGCCGACCGCGCCGACTGTGCCGTTGAGTGCACCGCCCACTGCGCCACCGACTGTTCCGACAGTACCGTTCAGAGCGCCACCCACTGCACCGCCGACCGCGCCGACTGTGCCGTTGAGTGCACCGCCCACTGCGCCACCGACTGTTCCGACAGTACCGTTCAGAGCGCCGCCCACTGCACCGCCAACCGTGCCAACGGTGCCGTTCAGCGCACCACCCACCGTGCTACCGACCGCACCCGCGGCACCGTGAAGCGTCCCGCCGACAGCATCCACTGCTCCGCCCACCAGACCGCCGACGCCCAGCGCGCTGTGCTGCGCGGCTACGGTTGCCTGCCCGGCCAGCTTCAGGTTGCGATCGGCGACTACTTCCTGGCCGTCCGGCGCCTGCACGCGCACCTTGCCCGCGGCGCCGGCATCGAACGCGGCACTGATGGCGCGATCATGCGTGTCACCCGGCAGTTCCTCCTTGGCCGGCAGCGTGACCGCCGCCGTCGCCCGGGCCTGGCCCTGCCCCTCGATGTGATGGCCAGCCACCGCCAGATGCGCGTCGGTGTCGCCGTCGACAGAGGCCTTCAGGGACGAACCGCTGAGGCCCGCTGCCGCCTGGGCACCCGAATCGATCGAAGCGACCTGATGGCCAGCGATGCCGACCTTGGCCCTGGCGCGCGCATCGGCAGCCACGCCCAGCGGCGCCTGCGCGCCCGGCGCAACGTGCGCTGCCAGCGATGCATCCACCTGTGCCGCCTTGATCGCAGTGTTGCCCAGGCCGACAGTGGCGCGTACATCGGCCGCCAGCGCCGGCACGGCCACCTGCTTCGGCGTGGTGTTCGCTGCCAGCTTCACCTGCACGGCGGCCGGCAATACGTCACGCACCACCGGCAGCGATGTGGTGTTCAACTGCAGGCCCAGGCGAGCGTCCGCACTGATCGCGGGGCTGCTCTGCGCCTGTCGCGCGGCGGCAGCCAAGGCCACTTCCGCATCGACCTTGACCGGCATCGGCTGCGCATACTTCGCCGCAAGCGCTTGCAGGTCGCGCAGCGACTGATTGGTTTCCGATGCCCCTGCGTGGCCGCTGGCCAGCGCGCACAGCAGTGCCAGGACCAGCGCGGTGGGCATCAGCAGGAAGGCGCGCGGATCGCGTGCGGCGCCGCCGCCGCTGTCGCCGGTGGCCAGTTCCGAGGCCACAACCAGAGCATTGAGCTGGCGGTTCCATACACGCCGGTAGATGCGGTTCATGAGCATTTCCCCCGTAGGCGAACAACTGGAATGTCAGTGGACTTGCCGTTAGGCAGGTGACTGACATTTCAGCGGTTGCAACGGTGGCGGCGCACTTCAATCCGGCACGGCAATCGCGCATTCCGGCAAATCCACGGCCGGAATCGGCAGCCGTTTATGCAGAAGCGGCAACATGATCGGCAAGCGGATGTGCAATTCCGGCACGAATGCCGCGAAAACCCTTGCGGGGCTTGGCTCAGGCCGGTTGGCCGATCTGCGCGGGCGCGCGCATCAGGGTATCGCGCGGCAGTTCGCCGAATACCTTGCGGTAATTGTCGGCGAAGCGCGAAAGATCCCACAGGCCGCAGCTGAGGGCGATGGCTTTCACCGAGCGACGGCTGGAATCGGCCATCGACAGGCTGCGGCAGGCCGCGCACAGGCGCAGCATGGAGAGATACCGGTTGGGCGAGGTTCCAAACAGGTCCTCGAACGCATAACGCAGGCCGCGCTCGCTGACCCCAGCCGCATCGCAGATTTCATTCATGTAGATATTGCGGCGCAGGTTGAGCCGCATGAAGTTCTCTGCCCGCTGTGCGATCAGATAATGCGTACGCCGTGCACGGCTGCAACCCGGGCGATCCGCCGCACCGGCACCCAGAAGGGCCTGCACATGCTCGTGCAGCAGGGTTTCAGTTTCTTCCGGCTGCAGGCCTGCACCCTGCCCCAGCTGCAGGTGCAGCTGCTGGTAGTGGCGTGCCAACGGCGTGCCTTCGCTGGCCAGATTGAACAGTGACAGTGCCTGGCCAGCGGGAGGCGTGCTGCGCAGGCTCAGTTCGGTCAGCTTGCGCTGCACCCGTGCCACCGGCAGCAGCATCAGGGTCAGTGCGTGCCTGGGCTCAGGGTGAACTCACTGATGCCTTCCGGCATGATCGTCAACGCCATCCCCGGCGTGAGCGGTACGCCATGGCACCAGCTCAGCGTCTCATCGGTGGCGTGCAGGTACCCGAGCATCGCCCAGTCCGGCGGCAGCATGAAACGGCCGCGGCAGTGGAAACCGCAGCTGATGCTGCAGAACAGGGCTTCCTCGTGCACGCGCGAAGCGAATGCCGCACGTGGCCCATTGCCATCGAGCAGCAGCAGTTCGACATCACAGACACGAAGCACGCCGCTCAGCGTGGCCAGGTCTATCGACCGCAGGCCGCTGTCGCCGCTGTCTCCTACCCCACCATCGACCATGACAGTGTTGTCCCCCGTTGATCCGCCATGCGATGCGGCCCCCACTGCCTGACAGGGCGCGCAGCGATCCAGAAACCACTTCCGTTGTCGTGCAGGCCGCATCGGCTCCGATGCGGCCAACCATGGAAATGCAACAGCTTGAATGCGAGTATGCCCGATAATCGGCGAAGGTAAACCCGCGGGCTGCAATGAAGAAAAAAGATACACAGATGAAGAAAATGTCGGCACCATTGGCACGGTCCTCGCATGCGCCGGAAAATGGAAATCACATAATCTGCACGACCATGAATCGTTTTGCCTTCGAAAGGATTCTCGTCACAGAAACGGCCTGAAAGTTTCAGCATCCCGGGGTTTCTGCCGAATTTGCATATAGGTTCCTGTTGCAGCCAACGTCCATTCAGGCAAAGTCGATAGCACGGTGATCCGGCCAACTGATCCGGCCGCACCCAGGGGGACAGCATGACCACGCACGCATCATTGGATGCCTCGACCACCGGCCCCGGGCCGAGCGGTCGCGACCGTGCGGCTGGCGGCCAGCCTGGAGACGATCGCCCTGCTTGAGCACAGCGGGTCCATCCCGCCGTGCCTCCTCCGCCAGGACGCGCGGAGGCCCACGGACGATCCCGGCGGAGCCGGGCCACCGCCCAACGCAGGTGTACTGCATCCGCAGACAGGTAGAGGGAGACATTGGTCATGAACGCATCGATCCGCAAATTCCTGAAGGAAGAAGACGGTGTCACCGCGCTCGAGTACGGGCTGCTGGCTGCCGTCATCGCTGGTGTCCTGATCGCGGTCGGCAACGACCAGATCAAGGGGTTCTTCGAAACGCTGTTCAAGAACCTCTCCGCACTGGCCACCAAGGCGTCGGGCTCGACGACCTGAGCGGCGACCGCGCGCGGCCGGCAGAGCCGCGACGGTGGGGCGCATGGAACCAGGCGAAGACCGTCCAGTGACGGACGACGGAGTGTGCGATGACACTGCTGGGATTGTTGGCCATCGGCGTATGCCTGCGGATCGCGATCAGTGATCTGTATGCCCGTCGGGTGCCCAACGCCTGGCTGATCGCCGCTTGCGTGATCGCCACCGTGGTGATCGTCTTCGGCCAGTTCAGTGCGCCGCGCCAGCCGTGGTTGCCCCACGTTGCTGGCGCGGCGCTCGGCCTGTTGGCGCTGCTGCCGTTCTATGCCCTGCGCTGGATGGGCGCCGGCGACGTGAAGTTCTTTGCCGTGCTGGGGCTGATGCTGGGCTGGCAGGCGCTGCTGCCGGTCTGGCTGGTCGCCAGCCTCGCCGCCGGGTTGCACGCCGTGCTGGTGCTGGCGGGCCGGCGCCTGGGCGTGTTGCTGCCCGGCCACCTGCAGATGCAGGTGAATCGCACCAGCACGCAATGGCACGCGCATCCGGCCCTGCGCGACATGCAGGCCGCACGCCAGGGACGACGTGGCATTCCCTATGCCGCCTACCTCGCACTCGCCGCCATCGGCTGGGTGCTGGCAAGCATCTACGGAGGTGCACAATGAACATCCGCAGCCCGCGCCGGCAACGCGGCGTCGCCAGCATCGAGTTCGCCCTGATGCTGATGCTCGGCCTGTTGCCGCTGCTGCTGTTCACCTTCTCCGGGGTGATGATCATGGCAGCACAGCAGACCCTGGCCACCGCCTCGGCCGAAGGCGCGCGCGCCTCGCTGCGCTACGGCACGGCCGGCGAACGGCGCACCGCCGCCTGCGTCGCCGCACGCACCTCGATGCAATGGCTGCTGCAGTTCTCCAGGCAGAACGTGGACTGCAGCGCGGGGGGCAGCAATGCCATCGTAGTGTCCGCGCAGGCGCCCTGCGCCGGCCTGGCCACGGCCCAGTGCATGACCGTGACAGTCAGCTACGACTACGCCAGCCATCCCTTCCTGCCCGGCACCGCCACGCTCTACAAGTGGGTGATGCAGGCTCCCATCCGCAGCGTCGCGGTCGCCCAGCTCGATCTCGGCAGCGGCAACTGATGACCGGTATTTTGGAGACGGTTCCATGCTCAAGTTGACCCGCATCGCTGCCGTCGCCCTGATCGGCCTGGCCGTGCTGCTGGCGCTGATCGCCTTCATGATCGGGCGCAAACCGGCGGCACCGGTCACGGCCGCGCCGATCGCGCACAACGAAGTGCAGGCCATTGCGGTGGTGGAAGCCGTGGCGCGCCTGCCCGCGGGCGAGCCGATCAGCGCCAACGACCTGCGCCTGGCCCAGCGCACCTCCCCCGTCGCCGGTGCCGCCACCAGCATCGCCGCCGTGGTCGGCAAGGTGCCGGTGCAGGACATTGCCGAAGGCAGCCCGGTCAGCAGCAGCGCATTGGCACAGGGCTTCTCGCTGCAGCTGCGGCCGGGCGAGCGCGCACTGGCCGTGCCCGTGGACGAACTGGTTGGTGCCGGCAACCGCATCCTTCCCGGTGACTTCGTCGACGTCTTCCTCAACCTGCGCAATGCCCAGCCCAGCATCAACAGCCCCGCCGAAGCCGCGCAGACGCGCCTGCTGCTGTCGCGCCTGCGCGTGCTGAGCTATGGGCAGCAGGACATCGTGCCGGTCGCCTCGGAAGCCACCTCCAATAGCGAGGCCGACACCCGCAACGACCCGCGCGCGGCCGACATCACCGGCAGTGGCGGCAGCCACAGCAGCAATGAAGCCCCGCAACCCGCGCGCAGCGCGGTGCTGGCGGTACCGGTGGCCGACGCCAATCGACTGCTGCTGGGTGCGCAGCAGGGCAAGCTGTTCCTGGCGCTGCGCAATCCCGCTGATACGGGCCTGCCCGACCTCGCACTGTTCCCTCAGTCGCGCGGCGTGATCGATCCGCTGCGTGGGCTCGACGCAGAGCAGCAGCTGGCACTGCAGCGCCCGGAGAACCACGCCTTCGCCGGTATCGACGGCGACGCGCTGGCCGGCCGCGGCAGTGCCCCGCCACGCAGCAACGCGGATGCACCCGCGCGTGCGCCGGCGCCCCGTCGCAGCGCCCCGCGCGCTTCGGGTATCGAGATCATCCGTGGCGACAGTTCCGCCCCCCGTGGCTCCCTTTGACCTGCATCGAGCGCATCCATGACCGAACGTCGCCGCCGTCCACGCCTTTCTCCCCGCCAGCGGTGGCTGGCCCTGCTGCTGGTGCTGCTGGCACCGGCAACGAGCGTGGCCGCCGATGACCTGGTGCTGCAGGCCCGTGAGCAGCGTCCCTGGAACCTGCCGGCCGACCTGGAACGGGTGGCCATTGCCGACTCCGGCGTTGCCGACATCGTGATGCTGCGCGGCCAGCGCCAGGCGCTGCTGGTGGGCAGGATGCCCGGCACCACCACCCTGCTGCTGTGGCACCGCAAGCAGGCCGAGCCGCAACGGGTGACAGTACGGGTGCAGAGCGCCGTACAGGGTGCGGCCAGCACCGGCGGCAACGATCTGGTGTTCACCCAGCAGGACCAGCAGGGCCTTTTGCAGGGAAGCACTGACAGCGTGCTCTCGCACATGCAGGAACAACGCACGGCGGCGATGGCACTGGGCAAGGAAGGTGCGCT
The DNA here is from genome assembly GCF_049384825.1 of Stenotrophomonas sp. CASM106. Lineage (NCBI taxonomy): Bacteria > Pseudomonadati > Pseudomonadota > Gammaproteobacteria > Lysobacterales > Lysobacteraceae > Stenotrophomonas > Stenotrophomonas sp. CASM106. Next base: position 639,972 of record NZ_JBMRFS010000003.1, on the reverse strand, counting down.
TGCCGATACGTCCACCATCAGCAGCGGCGGTGTGGTCCAGGTCGAGGTCAAGGTGGTCGAGTTCAACAAGACCGCGATGAAGCAGATCGGCATCAACTTTCAGAACCGCAACGGCGGCTTCGCCTACGGCTTCGCGCGGCCCGGCACCGGGTTGCCGGGCAACACCGGCCTGCTGCCCGGCATGAAGGAAGGCAACAGCAGCAACGAGGCCGTCTCGCCGATTTCCTCGGCATTCCGCCTTGTTTTCGGCTCGACCAAGGGGCTGTGGAACGCCGATGTCGAACTGCTGCAGGCCAATGGCATGGCCCGCGTACTGGCCGAGCCGACGCTGGTGGCGCTGTCCGGGCAGAGCGCCAGTTTCCTGGCCGGTGGCGAACTGCCGATCCTGGAACCGCAGGGGCTTGGCACTACCACCATCACCTACAAGCCGTTCGGCATCGGCCTGACCGTGACCCCGACCGTGCTGGCAGCGAACCGCATCGCGCTGAAGGTAGCGCCCGAAGCGAGCGACCTGGACTACAGCAATGCCATTGTGCTCAACAACGTGCAGATTCCCTCGATCACCACCCGCCGCGCCGACACCACCGTCGAGCTGGGTGATGGCGAGAGTTTCGTCATCGGGGGCCTGGTCAGCTCCAACATCGTCTCCAACGTCAGCAAGATTCCGCTGCTGGGCGACCTGCCGATCATCGGCTCGTTCTTCCGTAACTTCGATTACAAGCGCCAGGACAAGGAGCTGGTGATCATCGTCACCCCGCGCCTGGTGCAGCCACTGGCGCGCAACACCGAACTGCCGCTGCCCGGCGAGCGCGAAGCCAGGCCGCATCTCCCCGAGTGGGGTTCCTGGTTGCTGGGTCCGGTTAGCCAGGACCCGGTGCCCGGATTCTCGCGCTGACTCCATGATGCCTGCGATACCACGCCCATGCCCTACGCCACCGCCCAGCCGCTGCATCCGCAAGGACCGCCAATGAACCTGGTCCTGTACGGCATCGACCGCGAACTGCTGCCCCGGCTGGCCGCCAAGCTGCCGCCGAGCACCGCCCTGCATTGGCAGGACAGCAACGCCCCCACCTCCGCCCAGGACCTGCAACGCGGCCCGCAGAGCCTGGTGCTGCTCGACTTCCGGCCCGAGCATGCGGCCGCCTCGAGCGTGCTGGCGCAGCAGCTGCAGCAGACCCAACCGGACCTGCCGCTGGTGGCCGTGGGCGCCACCAGCGCCGGCCAGGTCGAAGGCGTGGTGATCGCGCTGCGCGCCGGCCTGCGCGATGTACTGGACCTGGACAGTGACGACGCAGGCATCGAGGCGGCCTTGCGGCGCGCCCTGTCTCCGCGCCCGGCAGCGGTTGCCCAGCACGCACACAAGGCACGCCTGATCGTGCTGCTGGGTGTGCGCGCCGGCGTCGGCACCAGCACCCTGGCCGCACATCTTTCGGTGCTGGCGCAGCAGACGCGCGCCCTGGCCCAGGGCGAAGCCGTGCAGCAGGACGGCCTGCTGATGGAGCTGGCGCAGCCCTCCGGCGACCTCGCGCTGTACCTCAATCTCGACAGCCGCTTCCACTACGAAGACGCGCTGCGCAATGCCAGCCGCATCGATGCCACCCTCGCCCGCACGGCCATGGCGCGCCATGACTCCGGGCTGGTGCTGCTGGATCGTGCCAGTGGCAGCGATGCCGTCCCGCCCTCGGATCCTGGCGCGCTGCTGCAGCGCCTGCGCGGCGTGTTCGCCAGCGTGCTGTGCGATGCCGGCGGCTGCCCGTTGCGGCAGCTTCCGCCCCTGTTGCTGGACCAGGCCGACGAGATCTGGCTGGTCACCGATGCCTCGATCGCCACGCTGGTTTCTCTGGACCAGGCCCTGAAGCACCTGGCGGGCCAGCGTGAGCGCGAGAAGCGCCTGCAACTGGTGATCAACCGCCACGATGACAGCAGCGGCATGAGCCCGGAACAGATCGCACGCCGCTTCGAAGTACCGCTGCTGGCGACGCTGCCCGAACGACCGCGCGTGCGCCTGGCCGCCAGCCAGGGACACCTGCTGCTGCAGGATGCCCCGCGCGACCCCTATCTGCGTGCCCTCGCCCCGCTCGTGTCGCGCCTGGATCCGGCCGCCTGCCCGGTCCAGCCGCATGGCCTGCGGGAAAGACTCTCCCTTGCCCTGGGTGGATCGCAATGGAAGACAAGGTAACCCCGTTCCCGCATGCCGTTGCCCGCCCGGTACTGCCCGAATCTGCCCCGGGCCACCTGCCGTTCGCGCAGACCGAGCAGTACCAGAAGGTGCTGTCGGCCGCGCATGAGCACCTGCTCAACAGCATCGAGGACGAGCGCATCGACATCGATTCCTGGGCCCCGGACACCATCGCCCGCTGGGTGCAGGTGCAGACCGTGGGCTTCATCCAGGAATGGCGCATCCCGATCAACGAAGAAGAGATGCAGGTGGTCGCCGAGGGACTGGTCAAGGAGCTGACCGGTTTCGGCCCGCTGGACGACCTGCTCCACGACCCCTCCATCGAAGACATCCTGATCAACGGCTTCAAGGATGTGCACGTTTCGCAGGGCGGACAGCTCAAGCGCGCCACCCAGCGCTTCACCGATGATACCCACCTGCTGCGCATCCTGCGCCGCATCCTCGCCCCGCTCGGCCGCCGGCTGGATGATTCCAATCCGATGGTCGACGCGCGCCTGCCCAACGGTGGCCGCCTCAACGCGATCATCTCGCCGCTGGCGGTGGACGGACCGATGGTGTCCATCCGCAAGTTCCGCAAGGACCCGTTCACCCCCGACGAACTGCTCGCCAAGGGCACCTTCGACGCACCGATGCAGGCACTGCTGAAGGCGATGGTGCTGGGGCGCTGCAACATCCTGGTCTCCGGCGGCACCAGCTCGGGCAAGACCTCGCTGCTCAATGCCCTGGCCAGCTACGTGCCGGCCGATGAGCGCGTCATCACCGTGGAGGACACCGCCGAGCTTTCGCTGAACCATCCGCACGTGGTGCGCCTGGAGAGCCGCATCGGCGGCGCCGAGGGCCAGGGCGCGGTCAGCATCCGCGACCTGGTGCGCAACAGCCTGCGCATGCGCCCGGACCGCATCGTGGTCGGCGAAGTGCGCGGCGCTGAAGTGCTGGAAATGCTGCAGGCGATGAACACCGGCCACGACGGATCGATGGCCACCATCCACGCCAACACGCCGCGCGACTGCCTGTACCGCATCGAGATGCTGGCCGGGTTTGCCGGCTTCCAGGGCAGCGAAGACAGCCTGCGCCGGCAGATCGCCAGCGCCATTGATTTCATCGTGCAGATCTCGCGACTGGGCAGCGGGCGCCGGGTGCTGGTCTCGATCACCGAGATCACCGGGGTCAGCGACAACCTGATCACCACCCAGGAGATGTTCCGCCACGAGGTGCAGATCGATGGCACCGGCCGCGAGACCGACCGCTGGATCGGCCTGGGCTTCCATCCGCATTCGCACAAGCTGGAGCCGTTCCGCCAGCAGCTGCGCGAATCACTCTACGGGGACTTCTGAACATGGGCACCGGCCTGCTGCTGGGCGTGTTGAGCATCATCTCGGTGCTGCTGGCGCTGGCCGTCTGGCTGTGGGGTACCGCCAGCAGCCGTGAACAGCGCCAGGCCTCGCTGCAGCACACCGAGCAGCAGCTGGCACGCGGCAGCACGGCCAGTGCGGTGCCGGCCGGGCCTGCCGTTGCGGCGGCGAACGATTCGGCCCGCCCCGCCAGCAGTGGGAGCCGCGCATTACCCTGGGATGGCGTCCTGCAGCGCGCCGGCCTGCAGCCGGGCTGGAAGCTGCCACTGATGCTGCTGGTACCGGGACTGGTGCTTGCGGTCGTGGCGGCGGTGCGGCTGGGCACGGCCTGGATGTTTCCGCTGACCCTTCTGCTGTACCTGCTGGGCTGCTGGCTGTGGGTGATGCGCCGGATCACGAAACTGCGCGCGCAGCTGCTGCACCAGATGCCGGACTTCCTCGACAACCTGGTCCGCCTCACCGCGCTGGGCAACAGCCTGCAGGCCGCGTTCCAGGTGTCTTCGATGCAGACCAGCGCGCCACTGCGCGGCCTGCTGGACACCACGGTGCGCTATGCGCGCAGCGGCATGGAGCTGGATCGTGCATTGAGCCTGGCCGCACAGCCGTACCGGATGGACGTGCTGAAGGTGCTGGCGGTGGTGATCGGGGTGAGCGTGCGCATCGGCGGGCGCGCCGACCAGATCCTGCAGCGCATGGGTGATTTCATGCGCGATCTGGAGCAGGCCCAGCAGGAGCTGGCCGCCACCACCTCGGAAACCCGCATGTCGGCCTGGGTATTGGGGCTGCTGCCACCGGCCAGTGCGGTGCTGATGGCGATCTCCAGCCCGGCGTTCTTCCAGCCGGTGCTGCATGACCCGCTCGGCCACAGGATCCTGCTGATCGCACTGGGCCTGGAACTGCTCGGGGCGTTGCTGCTGTACCGCCTGGCCAAATCGCTATGACCGCCCGCAGCTACCCGCGAGGTTCCCGATGAGCGCCAGCGCCTGGTTCGCCCTTTCGCTGCTGGTGCTGGCAGCGGGCGTCGCCCTGCTCGGCATTGCCGGCTGGGTGCGCAGCCATCGCGAGCACCGCACCTCGGCCGCGCTGAAGACCGCCCTGCAGCCGCGCGAGGAAGCCCGCGACACCGGGGCCACGCGCCGCGACTCGCTGGGCTGGCTCGAGCGCTTCGGGCGCTCGCTCAGTGGTGGCCGCCTGGAGGCCGCGCTGCTGGCCAACGAGGACAGGCTGCTGCTGGACCTGGCCGGCTGGAACACGCGCCGCGGCACCGCCATCTATCTCGGCCTGCGCCTGTTGCTTGCGCTGCTGGTGCTGGCGCTGGCGCTGGCGTTCAGCAGCGCGCACGGTCTGGCCAGGGTGATGGTGGTGATCGGTGCGCTGGCGGCCGGGCTGCTGCTGCCCAAGTTCGTGCTGTCGTCGTGGGTCAAGCGCCGCCGCCGCGCGGTCGAGAACGAACTGCCCTTGCTGATCGACCTGCTGCGCCTGCTGCAGGGCGTGGGCTTCAGCATGGACCAGAGCCTGCAGACGCTGGGCGACAAGCTGCGCGATGCGTTGCCGGTACTGGGCGGCGAACTGCAGGAAGCCAACGTAGCCTACACCCACGGCCGCACCCGCGCGCAGTCACTGCGGCGCTTGAGCGAGGTCTACGCCGATGACGACCTGGCCAGCCTGATGCAGCTGATCCTGCAGGTGCATGCGCACGGCGGCGCCGTGCAGGAACCGCTGCGCCAGTTCAGCATCCGCCTGCGCGAGCAGCGCCGCAACACGTTGAAGGAAAAGGTCGGCAAGCTCTCGGTGAAGATGACCGTGGTGATGATGCTGACCCTGTTGCCGGCACTGATGCTGGTGCTTGCCGGTCCAGCGCTGGTCGCGCTGGCCACCACCATGTCCAAGATGGGATCGCCCTGATGCCTGCCCTGCGCACCCCCTGCCTGCTGCTTGCCGTCGCCCTCGCCACCCTGGCCAGTGGCTGCGCATCGACCACGCCGAAGTACGTGCGGGCGCCCAGCCTTGCGCCGCCGGAGCCCGATCCGCAGGACAGCCGCAACACCTATCTGGAGCTGATCGAGCGCATGCAGCAGCAGGGCGCCTGGTATGCCTCGCTCGCCCACGTGGAGGCCTTCCGCCAACGCTATGGTGATCGCCCCGCCCTGCGCCTGCTGCAGGCCGACGCCCTGCGCGAGACTGGCCAGAGCGACGCAGCGGTCGCGCTGTATCGCGAGCTGTCCAGTGGGCCGCAGGCCGCTGCGGCCGCCCACGGCCTGGGCCTGATCGCTGCACGCCGCGATGACGACGCCGGCAGCGAACAGGCGCTGGCGCGCGCCACGCAACTGCAGCCCTTGAACACCGACTACCTGGGCGACCTGGGTTATGCGCGGCTGCGCGCCGGCCAGTTCGACCAGGCGCGCGAGCCGCTGGCCAAGGCCCTGGAACTGTCGCCAGGCAACGCCAAGGCCACGGCCAATCTCGCACTGTGGGCGCTCCTGCGCGGCGACCAGGCCACCGCGGAGCGCCTGGCGGCACAGGCCAACCTCAACGACGAAACGCGCCGCAGCATCCAGCAGCAGGCCCAGCAGATCCGCACGCGCCTGCAGCAGCGGCAGGCGGCGGCCGCCGTCAACGCCCCTGCGCCTGCGCCTGCGGCCAGCAGCGAACACGGCGCCCGTGCGTCGGGCAGTACCCGGCTGGCAGCCGAACCACGCCGCGAAGCACGTGACGAGCGCGATCCGCAGCGCCTGCCACCGTCGATGCTGGAACGCTTCAGCACCACCGAACACCCGACCGGAAGCACACCATGACTGCGATGCGCCTGACCCGACGCCTGTTGCCCGTGCTGTCCTGCCTGCTTGCTGCCGGTGCCGTGCAGGCCCAGCAACAGCCATTGACCGGACAGATGCTAGGTGGCCCCTTGCCGTCGGCACCGGCCGCAGCACCGATGCAGGCCGAGCCGCTTCCCACCGTGGAGCTGGCCGCACCCGCCGCATCCGCGGCGGTGGCAGCGGTGCCACCGGCACTCCCCGCAACCGACGGTGCCCCGCCGGCAACACCGCGTGCGCGCCTGCAGAGCGGCGAAGCCACCCGCAACCTGTTTCGCCTGCAGGCGTCGGGACAGCAGGCCGGCCAGCGCCTGCCGATCCTGGGTGACCAGGCCACCCTGAGTTATGCGCGTTACCTGAAGAGCTTTGAACACGAGATTCCGGACTTCTTTGAGACCGATGTTGCCCGGTCCAAGGATGCCTCCTCCTCCGGACGCTGAGGTAGGCCATGAAACGCCCACGCCAGTTCAGTTTCGGCCGCGCACGCGGCGGCATGTCGGTCACCATGATGCTGGTCATGCTGGCCTTGCTGGCGATGCTGGGCCTGATCGAGATCGGCTATCTGTTCTGGGCCAAGCGCGATGCGCAGAAGGTTGCCGATCTGGCCGCACTGGCCGGCGCGCAGCGACTGGAGTTGTGCAGCGCGGACAACAGCGACAACAGCGCCGCCCGGCAAAGCGCACTGGCCCAGAACAGGTTCGCAGGCACCTTGCAGGTCCGCTGCGGCAACTGGAGTGCCAGCCGCGGTACCAGCAACCGTTTCGTCACCAGCGTTGATGCCAGCAACCCGCGCAATGCGGTGCAGGTGATCGCCGAGCGCAGCGTGCTGCCCTTCTTCGGCCAGAACACCAGCCTGCCGACCGTCAGCGTGCAGGCGGTCGCCCGCCGCTCGGAGCCCACGGCGGTGTTCGCGGTGGGCTCGCAGCTGCTGCGCACCAATGGCGATTCCGTACTGCTGTCGACCCTGCGCCTGGTCGGCCTGGATGTCAGCAATGCCACGGTGCTGTCCTATGACGGTCTGGCGCAGGCCAACGTCACCCCATCCGGCCTGCTGAAGGCACTCAACATCCCGGTGAGCGCCAACCTCAGCGTGGCCGATTTCAACCGCCTGCTGTCGGTCAACAAGATCTCGCTGGCGCAACTGGTCGATGCCACCGCCACCGTGGTCGGCCGTGACTCGACGGTGGGCGTGCAGCTGCGCGCCCTGTCCGACCTGGTCGCCACCCAGCTGGACATCAACAAGCTCAACATCGTGCTCGGCAGCCAGGCCGGCGGCGGCGGGCTGTTCGCGGAAGTTGTCTCACCCGACGGCACCGTCGGCAGCGCACTGGAATCGAAGATCAACGTGCTCAACCTGATCAGCACCGCCATCTCCATCGCCAACGATGGCAACGGCGTGACGATCAAGGGGCTGGACCTGCTGGGCATCAACATCCAGGGCGGCGTGGTCGAGCCGCCGTCGATCGCCATCGGCGGCGTCGGCACCCGCGCCTACAATGCGCAGGTGCGGCTGATGGTGGACGTGGACAGCAACAACCTGTTCGCGCTTGGGCCGCTGCTGAACCTGCTCGGCACGCGCCTGCACCTGCCGCTGCACGTCGACGTGGCCAACGGCATGGGTACCCTGACCGGCATCCAGTGCGGCGGCAGTCCCCCCAAGGCCACCATCCAGGTCGATTCATCGGTGCTGCGTGCCTGCGTCGGCAACGTCGACCCCGCACAGCGATTCTCCAAGGCCAATGTCTGCGACGCCACGCTGCAGAACGAACAGCTGTTGAAGCTGCTGGGCCAGCCGCTGATCAACGACAGGATAACCCTGCCCGCCCTCACCGGCTCACAGGACCTGACCCTGGCTGCGGGCGAGACCGGCTCGACCCGGATCAATCCGCTCGCGATCGGTGACGCAGTGTCGAGCCTGGTCAACGAGCTGCTGCGGGTGCTGTCGGGCATGCTCAGCTCGCCAAAGCAGGGCATGAGTGCCAACGACACGGCCAAGGCGCTGGCCGATCGTTACCTGCAGGCGGCCTTTCCCACTGGCGGACGCTACAACGTCGACCAGGTCATCCCGCTGCTGCGCGATGGCGATCCGGCACGCAACCTCGCCCCGCTGGGCAACTGGACGGTGAAGAATGGCGTCCCCAAGCCCTGCCTGCTGGGCCTGACCACCTGCTGGGAAGACGGTTCGGTGTGGACCGGTTACAGGACGACCGTCACCGGCCAGGGCCTGGGCCTGCTCGATGGCCTGCTCGGCTCGCTGGCCGGCGGCCTGCTGATCAACCGCTGCGACAGCCTGCTCGGCAACCTGATCGACTACAACGGCTGCGTGCGCAACAACCTGGCGTCGTACATCCAGACCGCGCCGGCGGGTTTCCTCGATGGCGCCGGTGGCAGCGGCGTCGCCAACCCCGACGGAAGCGTCAGCTGCAGCGGCCTGCTGTGCACCGTGCTGAAGCCGATCCTGGCCGCACTGCGACCGGTGCTCAACAGTGTCGGCACTCTGCTGACCAACCTGCTGGCCAGCGTGCTGGGCCTGGAACTGGGCCGGACCGACGTCAACGTGCAGTCGATCCAGTGCAGCGCGGCACAGCTGGTCTATTGAAATCGCGCCGTGACCGCCGCCCTTGGCGGCGCCCGCGCCCATGCTAGACTCCCGGCGGGGAACCACCTTCATCTCAACCCACACTCATCCGTGGATGGTCTAGACATGCGAGAAACTTCAGGGGGCGCGGTCTTCGCCCGGCACGCGCGCAACGCAGCAGTGCTGGCCGTGGCCATGATGCTGGTGGCACCGGCGGCGATGGCCGCGCGTGGCGACCGCGAGGCTGCAGCCGAACCGGCGCGCAGCGCGCCGGTGGTGCGCAATACCGTGGACGAGCTCAAGCAGTTGATGGATTCGCGCCAGCTGACCGAGCTGCGCACCACCTACAACGGCAACTACGGCGCCAGCCTGCTGTTCAACGCCAATACCCTGACCTACTACGTCGCCCTGTTCCAGGAGAAGAACTTCTGGCGGGTGATCAAGACCGATGCGGTGGACAACGCCGAACGTGTCTACCGCACCTTCGCGCAGCAGTCCGAGCAGCTGGCCCAGGTCTACATCGACACCACCCGCCTGGAAGCCGGCAAGCGCTACACCGAGCGCCTGGTGGCCTACAACGAAGAACGCCTGCGCACCCTGCAGCAGGAAATGGAACAGCAGCAGGCACAGTCGGCGCAGGTCAGCGCCGCCCTGCAGCAGGCCCAGCAGCAGGCAGTCAGCCTCAGCACCGATGTGCAGAGCACCAACAGCCAGCTGGACGCCCTGCAGCGCCGCATCCAGATCCTGCAGGCCGAACAGGGCAACCCGGAGTTGAGCCTGCCCAAGCCGGACAGCGTGCCCTCGCCGGCACCGGCCGCCACCAGCGACGGCCGCTGAGAGCTGCACTCACGGCATTGCACACGACGGCGCCCCAGGGCGCCGTTGTTGTTTTCGGCACTTCAGTGCACCACTTCACTGGCAGGCGTCGTAGACCGCGTCATCCAGCTGCCGGCGCTGCACGAAATCCAACCGCCGACGTTTGAGCAGCGCCTGTCCGCGCTGGCGGCGCACACGCTCGCAGGCCGCCGCATCCGTGCTGATCGTGATCAATGCGCCCTGCGCCCGGACGGCACGACGCGGGCGACGCGACGGCTTCGATGGCGTGACTGCGGGAACCACCGCCCCACGGGACAATGACTGCTCCGCCGGGACATCCCAGCGCCACGCCGCCCGGCCCTGGCAGGGTGTCTGCTGGTAGACCGGATGCGGTCCATCCACGCATTTGTAGACATTGGTCTGAGCCGGCGCGGCCATCGGCAACAGCAGGCACAACAGCAGGGACCATCGCGTGGCGGGCATCCGGGCATTCCACAGGCGGGCTGCGGACATCCTCGGCGCGCGACTCGGGTCCCGCCAGAGCGATATGCGTCACATCCTCTGCAATCCAGCACAGCGGTGCAAGTCCGTCGCCGGCACCTGCGCTGTACTGCCGAAGGCACCGGCAGCCTGCCGGTGCCTTCCCTCCCTTCCGCCAAGGAACCTGCAATGAGCAACTTCGTCACCGTCGCCGACGGCGCCCGCATCTTCTACAAGGATTGGGGCAACGGCCAGCCGATCGTGTTCGCCCACGGCTGGCCGCTGTCGTCCGATGCCTGGGATCCGCAGATGCTGTTCATGGGCCAGAACGGTTACCGCGTGATCGCCCACGACCGCCGCAGCCACGGCCGTTCCAGCCAGACCTGGGACGGCAACAACATGGACACCTACGCCGACGATCTGGCTGCAGTGATCGAGGCGCTGGACCTGAAGGACGCGATCCTGGTCGGCCATTCCACCGGCGGCGGCGAAGTGGCCCACTACATCGGCCGCCACGGCAGCACGCGCGTGGCCAAGGTGGTGCTGGTCGGCGCCGTGCCGCCGCTGATGCTCAAGACCGCCGGCAACCCGGCCGGCACCCCGCTGGAGGTCTTCGACGGCATCCGCAAGGGCACCGGCGGCGACCGTTCGCAGTTCTTCAAGGACCTGACCACCCCGTTCTTCGGCGCCAACCGCGATGGCAACAAGGTCACCCAGGGCATGCGTGATGCGTTCTGGCTGCAGGGCATGCTCGGTGGCGTCAAGGGCCAGTACGACTGCGTGCACGAATTCTCGGAAGTGGATTACACCGAAGACCTGAAGAAGATCGACGTGCCGGCACTGGTCGTGCACGGTGATGACGACCAGATCGTCCCGTTCGATGCCTCGGCCAAGCTCTCCTCGCAGATCATCAAGAATGCCGAACTGAAGGTATACGCCGGTGCCCCGCACGGCCTGACCATCACCCACGCCGAGCAGTTCAACGCCGACCTGTTGGCGTTCGCGCGCAGTTGATGCGCCGCGGCGGCACTGTAACGGTGCCGCCGCCCCTTCGATCGCAAAAAGGGGACGGAGGGGATTAAGTCGTTTGTGCACAAACGACTTAATCCCCTCCGTCCCCTTTTTTTGTCCGTCCCCTTTTTTTGTCCGTCCCCTTTTTTTGTCAGATGTCGGTGTGGTGATGCGGCACAGCGGCAGGCAGCGGGTTGTGCCCGCCTACGAAGTGGCGCACCACCGGCGCACGCTCACCGCGATGCAATCCGCGCAGCACTTCCTGGATCGCCCTGTCGTCGGCGGTGATGCGTTCGTGCTGGCGCAGGTGCTCCAGCCACGACGGGGTCACGAAATACTCCAGATGGATGCCCGGGGTGGCCACATCCTCGACCACGCCCCAGACCACGGCGCCATCGCGGCGGCGGATGGTGCCCAGTGCGCGCATCTGCGCCTGGAACGCGGCGCGATCAGCATCGTCAATGCGGTACTCGATGGTCACCAGCACCGGGCCTCGATCATTGGATACCGGTACCGACAGTTCGGGGGCTGGCCAGTGCCCCGCCGGACGCAGGTTCAGGTCTTCGGTGCCGGCGATGCGCACGCGCCACACCAGCAACCCGCCGATGACCGCACCCGCAGCAGCCACCAGCAGGGCCAGCTCCGGCGAGGTGCGCTGAGCCAGTGCGCCCCAGCTCAGGCCGCCGGCGGCCATGCCGGCAGAGAACACCATGATGTACAGCGCCAGCGCACGCGCACGCACCCACGCCGGCACTGCGGTCTGCGCCGCGATCTGCAGCGACGACAGCACGGTGATCCAGGCAAAGCCATTGACCAGCATCACCAGCGGCAGCACGTACCAGCTTCGGGTCAGCGCCAGCCCGACCAGGCTCATGGCCAGCGACAGGGTCGCCAGCAGCACCAGCAGGTCGCGATCCAGCTGCGCGCGCAGCTTCGGCAGCAGCAGCGCACCACCCACCGCACCGATGCCGATGCAGCCGAGCAGCATGCCGTACTGGCCCGCCCCGCCCTGCATCTGCCCACGCACCACCACCGGCAGCAACGCATTCATCGCTGCGGCGAAGAAGAAGAAGCCGACCGACTTGATCAACACCGCCTGCAACCGCCCGGCGCGGCTGGCATAGCGCAGGCCCGCTTTCAGGCCCGCACCGAAGCCTTCCGGCGGCAGGCTGGACTGCTTCGGGTCGCGCTTCCAGCCCCACACCACGAACAGCATCGCGGCGAAGGTGATGGCGTTGAAGCCGAAGGCCCAGACCGCACCGAGCTGGGCGACGATCACGCCGCCGATGGCCGGGCCGATCGAGCGCGCGATGTTGATGCCGATCGAGTTCAGCGCCACCGCCGAGGCCAGCATCGGCTGTGGCACCAGTTCGGACACGATAGCGGCCTGCGCCGGCATCGCCATCGCCGCACCGCAGCCCATGCAGAAGGTCAGCAGCACCAGCAGCTGCGGGGTCAGCATGTCCATTGCGGTCAGCGCCGCCATCACGGCGGCGACCAGCAGCATCCAACCCTGCGTGGCCAGCAGGTACATGCGGCGATCAACGATGTCGGCCAGGGTTCCGGCGGCCAGTGCCAGCAGCACGATCGGCACGGTGGTGGCCGACTGCACCAGGGCCACCATCAACGGCGAGCCGGTACGTTCGGCCATCACCCAGGCGGCGGCCACGTCGTTGACCCAGGTGCCGATGTTGCTGGCCAGGATCGCCAGCCAGATCGAGCGGAACATCTGGATCTTCAGTGGGGACCAGGCGCCTGCGGCCTGTGCGGGGGGTTGCGACGCGGTTGCGTTCACCATTGCCATGCTCCAACGATCGAGGCGAACAGCGTGTCCTGGCCGCCGGCCTGCTTCAGTGCAGGCCCGGCATCGACCCAGGCCAGCTGCAGCTGCCATTGCCAGTGTTCGCTGGCCTGCCAGCGGGTTTCGGATTTGTACTGCGTGCCGATGCGGCGCGCGCCGCCGGCGCTGCCCGGCAACGCCACCAGCGGTGCCGGCGTGGTGTAGACCGCATCGGCGCGGCGATGCTTCCAGGCCATCTGTACGCCCAGTTCCGTCGTCACCGCGTCGTGCAGGCGCAGTGTCAGGGTCGGCTGGACGTCCATCAGGTTGGCCGGGGCCAGCAGGCTGGCCTCGCTGAAATAGGCCGACTTCGGGAACAAGGCATTGAAGGTGCCCAGGCGGCCGTCGTGCAGATTGCCATCGCCACTGGCGATGTCGGCCTTCAGCCCCAGACGCGGCTGCAGCGGCAGGTCCGTCCAGCGCCACCCCGTATCGGTGGCCAGCGTCCAGGCGTGGATATCGAGCGTGCCAGCGGTCGTTCGCAGTTCACCGCCCTGCGCCACCAGCTCGCTGTTCCAGTCCAGTGCACCAGCCTGGCCGAACCAACGCGCACCGAGGGTCTGCCGTCGCTCGGTACCGGAGCCCGCCGCAAAGCGCGCGCCTTCACGACGGTAGTCCAGCAGGTACAGATCCCATTGGCCTGGGCCACGACCACGCGCGGTGGTCGCATACGCGCCCCACAAGTGGGCACCGCGTTCGCCGCGGTCATCGAAGGCGCCGGGTCGGTTCTCCAGCGGTCGCAGCGCCATCAGGTCCAGCGTGCCGAGGCGGCCTTTCCAGCCTGCACGGGCACCATCGAATGCCAGCCGGATGTTCGGCCCATCGCGCACCGACAACAGCCGCGAGCTGCCATAGCCGGCTTCCTGCCGGCCGAGTTGCAGATGGAACCCACCGCGCTGCCAGCGCCAGTACGCCTGCTGCACGTCCAACGCGCCACGGTCGGTACGACCCGGTCCACCTGCCTTGCCAGTCTCGGCATGCACGCCCAGCTGCACCCGTGCCTGCCAGTTGTCCTCGACATACGTGGCCGACGCCAGTGCACGCAGCAGACCGTAGCCGTCTTCACTGCCGCCGATACCGAATCGGGCCGGGTCGTAGTACATCCCCCTGAAGCGCAGCGAGGCGTCCCATTGCAGTTGCCCGCCGCCCATGTCGGTGCAGCGGCCGGTGTCACAGGCCAGCGCCATCCACGGCATGGCCAGCAGCGCCAGGCTCAGAACGCGAAGCACGAGCATCCCATCGCACCCCAGAAGGCGCTCAGGTCGTCGGTGGGCGCCGCGTGCTGCGCGGCATGGCCGTGAGCACCATGCGTACTACAGGCCACGCCGTGATGGTGGCGATGCGCGGCGGCCAATCCGGTGGCAGCACCGCCAACGTGGTAACCACCGAACCGGTTGACCGGCGACCAGTCCGGCATTGCCGGCGGCAGCTGCGGCGCAAGCCCTGCATAGTCGGCGTCGGCATGCACGATGCGCCCGCCGACCACGGTCAGCACGCTGGTGATGTCAGCGATCTGCGCGTCATCGACCCGGAAGAAATCGGCCGAGAGCAGGATGAAGTCGGCCAGCTGGCCCACCTTCAGCGTGCCCTTCACCGCTTCGTCGCCGGAGAACCAGGCGCTGCCCTGGGTCCACAGGCGCAGCGCCTGTTCGCGCTCGAGCAGGTTCTCATCGCCATACAGGGCCAGCCCGCCCACGGTGCGCCCGGTCACCAGCCAGGACAACGCCACCCACGGGTTGTAGCTGGCCACGCGGGTGGCATCGGTACCGGCACCGACCGGCACGCCTTCGGCCAGCATGCGCTTGACCGGCGGCGTGTGCCGCGCCGCCTGCACGCCGTAGCGCTCGACGAAGGCTTCGCCCTGGTAGGCCATGCGGTGCTGCACGGCGATGCCGCCGCCCAGCGCGCGGATGCGTTCGATGTTGCGCGGGGTGATGGTCTCGGCGTGGTCGATGAACCAGTGCAGGCCATCGAACGGCACCTCGCGGTTGACCTGTTCGTACACATCGAGGATGCGGGTGATGCTCTCGTCATAGGTGGCGTGGATGCGGAACGGCCAACGCTTCTCGACCAGCAGTTTCACCACATCGTGCAGTTCCGGTTCCAGCTCAGGCGGCAGTTCCGGGCGCGGCTCGTTGAACAGCTCGAAGTCGGCCGCGGAGAACACCAGCATTTCGCCAGCGCCGTTGTGGCGCAGCAGGTCATCGCCCTGGCGCGGCTGCAGTATCTCGCTCCAGCCGCGGAAGTCGTCCACTTCCTTGCCCTTGTTCTGGGTGAACAGGTTGTAGGCGATGCGCACCGTCAGCTGGTCATCGCGATGCAGCTGCTCGATGACCTGGTAGTCCTCGGGGTAGTTCTGGAAACCACCGCCAGCGTCGATCACCGAGGTGATGCCGAGCCGGTTCAGTTCGCGCATGAAGTGGCGCGTCGAGTTGGCCTGGTACTCGATCGGCAGGCGTGGCCCCTTGGCCAGCGTCGCATACAGGATCAGCGCGTTGGGCTTGGCCAGCAGCAGCCCGGTCGGGTTGCCCAGCGAGTCACGCACGATCTGCCCGCCCGGTGGATCCGGCGTGTCCTTGCTGTAGCCGCAGGCGCGCAGCGCGGCGCGGTTGAGCAGCGCGCGGTCATACAGGTGCAGCAGGAACACCGGCGTATCCGGCGCAATGTCGTTGAGCTCCTGCAGCGTCGGCAGGCGCTTCTCGTTGAACTGTGCGGCGGTGAAGCCACCGACCACGCGCACCCACTGCGGTGCCGGGGTGCGGTCGACCTGGGCCTTCAACATGTCCAGCGCGTCGCCCAGCGAGCGCAAACCGTCCCAGCGCAGCTCCAGGTTGTAGTTCAGGCCACCGCGGATCAGATGGGTATGGCTGTCGTTTAGGCCGGGCAGCAGGCGCCGGCCCTGCGCATCGATCAGGGTCGCTTCATTGCCCCAGCCGCGCATGATCTCCTCATCGCTGCCGACAGCGACGATGCGGCCCTCCTGCACGGCCAGTGCCTGCGCGTGCGGCCGCTGCGGGTCGAGGGTGGTGATGCGGGCATTGCGGATGACCAGCGTGCTCATGCGACGCTCCTTGGAAGTGGAATCGAGTGCGGCAGCGGCGCGACCGGCCAGGCCGAGCGCAACCGCGGCACCGCTGGCCAGCACCACGTTGCGGCGGCCGTGGTCGAGGGGATCGTGACTCATGCGAAAGCTCCCGGAAGTCGTGGACCGTCCAGCGCCCAGGCCCCCGGCCCGGCCAGGGCGATGGCCAGCAGCACCGTGGTCCACATCAGCGGGTACTCACTGCCGCCGCGCATCCAGAACCAGCCCCTGGGCAAGGCCAACAGGACGGTGAAGCCGATGAAGGCAGCGGCGGCAAGCGCGGCGATGCGGGTCTGCCAGCCCAGCAGCACGGCCAGCCCGGACAGCACCTGCAGCAGGGACAACAGCAGCGGCAACGGCGCCACTGCCGGCAGCCCGAAACCGCGCAGCTCGGTGGCGAAGCCGGCCAGCCCCGGTCCGCCGAACCAGCCAAACAGCTTGCCCAGCGCGTGAGGCAGCAGGAAGCCGCCTGCCGCCACCCGCAGCATCAGCAGGGCCAGGTCGAGGCCGTGGCCGGCCAGCATGCTCAGTGCCCGCCTTCCTGCGCGCCGAACATGCGCTTGGCGTACTGGATGCCGATGCCATAGCCGCCGGCGTGGTCGCGGGCGATGCCGGTGGTCAGGTCGTAGGTTTCACCGCGTGCCCAGTCACGCTGCAGTTCAAGCAGGTACTGCACGCTGGTCATCGGCACCGCGCCGGCCTGCACCATGCGGGTGATCGCACGCTCGTGCGCTTCTTCGCTGACATCGCCACAGGCATCGGTGATCACGTGGACCTCGAAGCCCTGCGCCAGCGCCGACAGCGCCGGACCCACGATGCAGACACTGGTCCACAGGCCGGCAAGAACCAGCCGGCGCTTGCCGATGCGGTTGATCTCATCGATTACCGGCTGGTCTTCCCAGGTATTCATCGAAGTGCGGTCGAACACCGGCTGGCCCGGGAAGATCTGCGGCAGTTCCGGGAACATCGGGCCGGAGAATGACGTCTCGGCCACCGTGGTCAACACGACCGGCACGTTGAACCCCTTGGCCCCCTTGCTGATCAGCGACACGTTGTTGCGCAGCGCGGAGATGTCGATCGTGTGGGTAGCAAATGCCATCTGCGACTGGAAGTCGATCAGCACCAGGGCATGGTCGGTGGGCGACAGCAGGGCCGGGGCGGGCGTGGCGGTGGCAAGGCTCATGGGTGGACTCCGTGGGAAACATGATCAGGGGGAAGCAGCAGGGCCGCATCGCCGGCCCGATACTGGCCGGGGCTGCAGCCGGTCTCGGCGCGGAAGCTGCGGACGAAATGGCTCTGGTCGAAGAAGCCCAGCTGCTGGGCCAGGCACGCCATCGGCAACTGCGCGCTGGGCAGCAGTTGGCAGGCACGCTGGATGCGGCGGCGGCGCACGTAGCGCAGCGGGCTGGCACCGGTGCCGCTACGGAACAGGCGCACCAGGTGGAAGCGGCTGACACAGGCAGCCTGCGCCAGCTCGGTCACCCGCAGCGGCTGCGACAGGTGCTCATCGACATAGCGCAGGGCGCGCTGCAGTGCGGCGGCCTGCTGCGGGGCAAGCGGGGTGGCGGACGGATCGGACGGACTGACGGTGGCCATGCGGGGCGCCGCGAGGGGGTGGCCCATGGTGCGTGGCCGGCGCACGATGCCCTACCCCCGTCGGTCGAGGCCGGCACCTACCCGAATGGGGGAGGCCGACGGCCGAGCAGGCGGCGCCCGAACAAGCGCGCATCCACCGAGTAGGCGCCCGGCCCCAGCATCAGCAGCGCCGCAGGCAACGCCACCAGCGGCCACGGTGCCTGCTGCGCGAACATGGTCGCGGCTGCCATCAGGGTCGCCAGCGGCGTCAACACGCCCAGCACGAGCATGGCCGCCGCCAGCCCGCACAGCACCGCCCCCCAACCAGCATGCGTGCCAGGCGCGCACAGCGCGGCGGCCAGGCACAGCCGCAGCCACAGCAGGCCGATGCCCGGACCGCGATCAGGGAACATCACGAACAGGCGCTGCATGGCCGGGCTCCAGGGGTCATGCCGGCGTGATAGCCGACCACGGCGGCCACTGCCTACCCCGTTCGGGTCACCCCGGACTGCCCCGCACCTGCCAGAATGCGCGCCATGCGTGGCCGCCCCTTCCTGTTGCAACGTCACCTGCGGACGCTGCTGACCTGCCTGCTGCTGTTGACCGCCCTGCCCGCCCTTGCCGTGCAGCGCCCGCCGGTGAGCGGCGGGTTGCCCGATTACGAGCACACGGCCTGGCGCGTCGGCCAGGGCGCCCCCGGTGACATCTGGGACATCACCCAGGACCGCGATGGCCTGTTGTGGCTGGCCACCGGCTCAGGGCTGTACCGCTTCGACGGTCGTCGCTTTGAACGCCAGGCCGCTCCCGCGGGCAGCCATTTCCCGTCCACCAACATGGTCACCCTTGCGCGGGGCCGCGACGATGCACTGTGGATCGGCTACTTCCAGGCCGGCATCAGTCAGTTTGCGCGCGGCCAGCTGCACAACTACGGCCGCGACCAGGGCGTGCCGGTGGGTGTGGTGCCACACTTCAGCCAGGACCTTGACGGCCGGCTGTGGGCCGCGATCAATGGTGGACTACGCCAATTCACTGGCCAACGCTGGCAG
The DNA here is from genome assembly GCF_049384825.1 of Stenotrophomonas sp. CASM106. Lineage (NCBI taxonomy): Bacteria > Pseudomonadati > Pseudomonadota > Gammaproteobacteria > Lysobacterales > Lysobacteraceae > Stenotrophomonas > Stenotrophomonas sp. CASM106. The sequence continues at coordinate 621,200 of NZ_JBMRFS010000003.1, read as the reverse complement.
CCGCTGCCCGCTGGCATGGGGGTGCCGGAACATCGCGTGCAATGGCTGCTGCACGACAGCCGCGGCACCTTCTGGGTACTGGCCGACCTGAAGATCTGGGTGCGCGCGGCCGGCCAGGCGGCCTTCAAGGACACCGGCATCGCCGTTTCGCAGATGGCGACGCTGGCCGAAAGTCCGCAGGGGGAAGTGTGGCTGGCCGACCGCGTGCGCGGTACGTCGCCGCTGGCCAACGCACGAGGCCTGCTGCCGGACAGCGAGCGCGAGGCACGGCGGTTGCCGGAGCTGGTGGCGGCGCGCCTGCAGTTCACTGCCGATGGCGCGCTGTGGGCAACGATGAGCCCGCATGGCGGTGTCGCCCGGGTCACCTTCGATGGCGACCGCGCCATACGCATGGAGCGCTTCGATTCGCCGCACGGGCTGACCGCCACCTCGGCCGTGCCGATCATCGTTGATCGCGAAGGCAATCTCTGGGTCGGCACCAATCTCGGCCTCAACCGCTTCCGCGCGCGCAGCGTGCACACGCTGGCGGTTGGTCCCAGTGATCCCTACCGCTCGCTGGTGCGGGCCAGCGATGGCCATGTGTATGGCTATGGCGAAGACCTCAAGCCCTACGACCTCGAGCGCACCCTGCTCGATGGCAGCGCCACGCAGCTGCAGGCCGCCGCGCGCCAGGCAGCTGCCCCGATCTGGCAGTTCGACTGGGTCAACCTTGCGCGCACCGTGGCCGGCCGCACCACGCGGATTCCGCTGCCTGCGCCGTTCACCGGGCAACCACTGCATGCCCTGCTGTTCCCCGACGACGAACAGGCCTGGGTCTGCACCGGCGAACGGGGGGTGCTGCACTACCAGCAGGGCCAGTGGCAACGCGAACGCCGCCTGCCCGAACAGGCCTGCTCGTCACTGGCGCTGGATGCCAACGGCCAGCTGCTGCTCGGCTATGCAGACGGCCGGCTGCGCCGCATGGGGGCGACGCAGATCGAAACCTTCGACGCCAGCCACGGCCTGTCGGTCGGGCCGATCACGGCGGTACTCGATCATCAGGACCTCCTGCTGGTAGCCGGCGAGGCCGGATTGGCCGTGCGCCCGGGCAATGGCCGGTTCGTTCAGGTGAGCACCGACATGGCCGGCGTCATGGAAGGCATCACCGGCATGGTGGCCGATGCGAATGGCTACCTCTGGCTCAATGGCAGTCGTGGCTTGGTCCGGCTCGGGAGCGATCAGCTGCGGCGCGCACTGCGCAGCCGGCAGCCGGTGACGCCCCGCCTGTTCGATGCGGTGGATGGCATGCCGGGCATCGCCCTGCAGAGCGGACCGATCTCCACCACCGCGCTGGCCAGCGATGGCCTGTTGTGGCTGGCCACCAACCAGGGCCTGGCCTGGCTGGACACCACCCGCTCGCACGTCAACACCATGGCGCCCAGCGTGCGCATCGGCGACGTGCTGTACGGCAGTGAACACCAGCCACTGCGCGACGGCCTGCGCCTTCCGGCCGGCACCAGCCAATTGCAGATCGATTACGTGGCGCTGTCGTTGGCGCGCCCGGAGCGCAACCGCTACCGCTATCGCCTGTCCGGGGTCGACGACGGCTGGCAGGATGCCGGCAGCAGCACGCGCGCGTATTACACCAACCTCGCACCGGGCAATTACCGGTTCGAGGTGGAAGCCGCCAACGAAGACGGCATCTGGAGCACTGCACCCGCCAGCCGCACCTTCCGCATCGCCCCTACCTTCATGCAGACCCTGTGGTTCAAGCTGCTGTGCGCCGCCGCGGTGCTTGCGCTGCTGGTCCTGGCGGTGCGCATCCGCAGCGGGCAGCTGGCTGCACTGTTCCGTGCGCGCCTGCAGGAACGCCATGGCGAACGCGAACGCATTGCCCGCGACCTGCACGACACGCTGCTGCAGGGCAGCCAGGGCCTGATCCTGCGGCTGCACGCGATCAGCCAGTCGCCGCAGACCCCGGACAGGGTGCGCGGCCAGCTGGAATCGGCGATGCAGCTGGCCGAACGCAACCTGGCCGAGGGCCGGGAGCGGGTCAACGCACTGCGCGACGGTCCTTTCGCGGGCCGCGACCTCGCTTCGGCGCTGGCCGATGTTCACGCCGAATACGCCGGGCACGGCACCAATCCGCTGCGCCTGACTGTGGAAGGCGCAACACCAGCGCTGCAGGCCGATGCCGCCGAGGAAGTGTTCCTGATCGGCCGCGAGGCCATCCGCAATGCACTGCGCCACGCCAATGCCAGCGCCATCGAGGTAGAGCTGTCCTACGGCGCGCGGTGCTTCCTGCTGCACGTGCGCGACGATGGCGTCGGCATCGCCGACGAAAATGCCGGGCATGGCCATTGGGGCCTGCAGGGCATGCGTGAGCGCGCGCAGCGCCTCGGCGCGGAGCTGCGGCTGTGGACCCGCCCCGGGCTGGGCACTGAAGTCGCGCTGGCGGTTCCCGCCCGTCGCCTGTATCACCGCCGCCCATCGCGTTGGCGCTGGCCCTGGAGTAGAAGCCACCATGACTGAGTCCCCTGCCCCGATCGGCGTGCTGGTGGTCGACGACCACCCTCTGCTGCGTGACGGCCTGGCCGCGCTGCTGGGCGCCCATTCCGACCTGCGCCTGCTCGGCGAGGCCGCCGATGGCGAGGAAGCCATTGAGCGCTATCAGCAGCTGCAGCCGGACGTGGTGCTGATGGACCTGCAGATGCCACGCCTGGATGGTGTGGAAGCCATCGTGCGGATCCGCGCGATGGACCCGCGTGCGCGCATCATCGTGCTGACCACCTATCGCGGTGACGTGCGTGCGGTACGGGCGCTGCAGGCCGGCGCCAGTGCGTACCTGTTGAAGGACATGCTGCGCCACGAGCTGGTCGATACGATCCGCATGGTCGCTGGCGGCCGGCGCGCACCGATACCACCGGCAGTCGCTGCGAGCATTGCCGCACATGTGGTGGAGGACCGGTTGTCGCCGCGCGAGACCGAGGTGCTGCGGCATGTGGCCGGTGGCCTGTCGAACAAGCGCATCGGCGAGCGCATGCAGATTTCCGAGCAGACGGTGAAGGCGCACATGAAGAGCCTGATGGACAAGCTCGGGGTGGGTGATCGCACGCACGCGGTGACCCAGGCGCTGCGGCGCGGCATCATCAGCCTGGACGACAGCGGTCACGATTAGGGGTTGTTCGGCAGGGCTTGCAGCCCTGCACCTGCCGCGGCATTCAAGCAACAGCAACAGCAGAAGCGGCATTCCGTGGGTTGGCGGGGCGGTGTCGGACTGCGGGGACGCTGCAAATACGTCCCTGCAAGCTTGGCAGCCGCATCCATGCGGCTGACACCCCGCACTCCGACACCGCCCCACCTCTGACGGATTCCGATGGCGTTTGGTAGGTGTCGACCTTGGTCGACACTTCTGTCAGATATCGAAATCAATCAGGGGTCAGATCCGTTTTCCTTCGGAAAACGGATCTGACCCCAAGAGCCGTTCCAGCAGACCGCAGGAACCTGTCGAAGGCTACTGAAAATCCGCTGTTTGCGCTGTTGCCGGCCAGCGGCCGGGACTACCGCAGGTGCAGGGCTGCAAGCCCTGCCGAACACCCCCCCTACTTCAAACGCAGCAGCAGACTGCCGCCCGCGCACATCACCGCCAGCCAGGCCACGCCGTGCCACCCCCACTGCGCCAGCGCCAGGCTGCCCAGCGCACCGCCAGCGGCCATGCCGATGAACATGCCGGTGAACAGCAGCGCGTTGAGCCGGCTGCGTGCCGGCGGCACCAGGCCATAGACCAGCGTCTGGTGCGCCACCAGCGCCGACTGGAAACCGAAGTCGAACAGCAGCGCACTCACCACCAGCAGCGGCAGCAGCGCGGCGGCCGGCAGCCAGGCTTCGGCCAGCAGCAGGCCGAAGCCCAGCAGCGCCACCGCGATCGCCAACCGCGCCACGGCATGGCAACCCAGGCGATCAGCGAAACGTCCTGCGAACGGTGCGGCCAGCGCACCGGCCGCACCCGCAATACCGAACGCACCCGCCGCCGCACTGCCCAGGCCCAGGCGGGCATGCAGCATCAGCGCCAACGTCGACCAGAATGCGCTGAAGCCGACCGCCAGCAACGACTGGCTCGCCACCGCGCGGCGCAGCTGCGGCTGCTCGCGCCACAACGCCAGCAACGAGCCCAGCAACGCCGGATAGCGCAGCGTGCTGGTCGGTGCGAAACGCGGCAGCGCACGCGCCATCACTGCGCCCATCGCCGCCACCGATACCGCGGCCAGCACGAACTGCGTGCGCCAACCCCATGCCTCGGCCACCACGCCACTGACCACGCGCGACAGCAGGATGCCGAGCAGCAGGCCGGTCATTACCCGGCCGACGATCTGGCCGCGCTGTGCATCCGGCGCCAGCACCGCAGCGGCCGGCACGATGTCCTGCGCCAGCGTGGCCATCAACCCGACCAGCAGGCTGGCCATCAGCAGGCCCGGCAGGTGCCCGGCCATCGCTGCGGCGCCCAGTGCCAACGCCAGCAGCGCGGACTTCAACAGGATCAGGTGGCGGCGGTCGAAGCGGTCGCCCAACGGTGCCAGCAGCAGGATGCCCAGCGCGTAGCCGAGCTGGGTCAGGGTCGGCACCAGCCCGGCGGCGCGCTCACCTGCGCCAAGGTCCTGCGCGATCAGGCCCAGCATCGGCTGGCTGTAGTACAGCGAGGCGACCGAAAAGCCGGCGCCGGCCGCCATCGCCAGCACCAGCGGGGTGGAAGGCGCGTTCGCGGGTGCGACGACGGACAGCGAAGGGGTAGACATGGGGGAGTCCGGTGGAGGAAGTGGGCGTATCCTGCCCGTATTCGCCATGCGTCTGTAGTAGGCTCCAGCACATATACTTCATACGTGACACGCATGAATGACCTCGCCACCGGCGCCGATCGCCTGGATCTGCTGCGCACCTTCCTGCGCATCGTCGATGCCGGCAGCCTGTCTGCCGCCGCCGTGCAGCTGGGCACCACCCAGCCGACGGTCAGCCGGCGCCTTCAGGCACTGGAGCGGCAGCTCGGCCTGCGCCTGCTGCAGCGCTCCACCCATGGCCTGCAGCTGACCGAAGATGGCCTGCGCTGCCAGCGCCATGCGCAACGCGTGGTCGACGAATGGGAGTCGCTGCAGGCCGAACTGCACGGCGAACCGGAAACGCTGCGCGGACGCCTGCGGGTGATGGTGCCGCATGCCTTCGGCCAGGCGCAGCTGCTGCCGACCATGCTCGCCTTCCTCGCCCAGCACCCACAGCTGAGCCTGGAGTGGATCCTGGAAGATCGCCGCCCGGATTTCATCGCCGAAGGCATCGACTGCGCAGTGCGGGTAGGCCCCGTCGACGAACCGCGCATGGTCGCACTGCCGCTCGCCGAAGTGCCGCGCATCGTCGTGGCAGCGCCCTCGCTGGTGCAGGCCACCGCGATCAGCACACCAGAACAGGCGCAGGCACTGCCGTGGATTTCACTGGTCACCTACTACCGCGAACGCCTGCTGCTGCATGACGCACAGGGGCGTGCGCATACCCTTTCGATCAGCCCGCGCCTGCTCAGCGACAACCTGTTCGTGGTGCAACAGGCCGCATGTGCTGGGCTGGGTGCAGCGGTGGTCTCGGCCTGGCTGGTGGCCGGAGACCTCGCACAAGGGCGGCTGGTGCAGCTGCTGCCGGACTGGCAGGCGCCGGCGCTGCCGGTACACGTGGTATTTCCCGCCGCGCGCCAGCAGCCGCCACGGCTGCGCGCCTTCATCGATGCGATGAAGGCCGCACTGCCGCAGCTGCACGGAATGCGGCCGGCACCGCGCTAGGTCACCGACCGCATCGAAGCCACAGGGTCGGATCCCTTCCCACGGGGAAGGGCTCTGACCCTGTCGATCACTGCGCCTTCGCCGCCTCGGCATTCCACGCCGCGACCTTGGCCCTGGTGTCGGCCAGCATCTTGTCCAGCGCGGCGCGGTCATACACGTTGCCACGCAGGATCACGCTGTCGATCTTTTCGGTGGCGGCAATGTCCTGCAGCGGGTTGGCGGTCAGCAGCACCAGATCGGCGGCCTTGCCTTGAGCAACACCCCCGTAACGATTCATCTGGCCGAACCAGGCCGGGCCGGAACGGGTCGCCGCCGACAGCGCCTGCGGCGCGCTCAAGCCCTCCTTCACGAACAGCTGCAGTTCCTGGTGCAGGGCGATGCCCGGGAAGTTGAACGAGTTGAGGAAGCCCGCATCGGTGCCGGCGATGATCGTCACGCCGGCTTCCTGCAGCATCGGCAGCACGGCGGCCACCTGGTGGTACTGCGCATGGCGCGCTTCAATCTGCGCCGGCGTGGCCTTGGCTGCGCGGTCCACGCGCCACTGGTAGGTCGCGCGCAGGCCAGGGCCGATGTAGGCCAGGTACGGATCGTTGGCGTGGTCATCCTGGTCAAGGAAGTCGAGGATGCGGCCACCGTTGAGGGTCGGGGTCACGAACACGCCGCGCCTGGCGAAATCGCGGTAGGCATGCATCGCCGTATCGCGGTCGAAGCTGGCGTCGAGGCGGCGGTTGGCTTCGGCGCGGTCGATGCGGCCGGCACCGAAGTCGGCGGCAATCTGCGCTTCGTCCTTGCTGCCGGCCTTGAATGCGTAGTCCAGATGCTCGATCGAGGCCAGGCCGGCATCGACCGCCTGCTCCACGGTCAGCGCCATCGGGATGTGCCCCGACGCCTTGAATCCAGCATTGCGCGCGGCACTGGCCGAGTACAGGAACAGTTCCGGCTTCAGCGTGCTGTCGGTGATCTTCACGAAATCGACCTTGTCGTGCTGCAGGCGGGTGATCGCCTTGTCGACGTCGGCCTTGCTGCCCACTTCGATCGTGCCCTTCCAGACCGGCTTGAGGCCTTCGATCTTCGCGCCCGAGCTGAGCAGCCGCGGACCGAACAGCGTGCCCTTGGCAATTTCCCCGCGCCACTGCAGCACCTGCTCGGGCAGGTCGCCGGAACAGTCACGCACCGTGGTGATGCCGTGCGCGATGTACAGCGGCAGCAGTGCCTTGTTCTCTTCGATCAGCGCCGGGCCACCACCAAAGTGCACATGCATGTCCCACAGGCCCGGGATCAGGTACTTGCCCTTGGCATCTATCTGGCGGGCCGCGCTCCACTGGCTGCGCAGCTGCGCATCCGGACCGACCGCGACGATGTCCTCGCCACGGATCACCACGCTCTGCCCGGCCCGGGTACTGGCGTGCTCGACATCGACCACGGTGGCATTGCGGATCAGCAGGTCGGCGCGCTCGGCGGCAGACGCCGACAGCGGTGCCACCGCAAGGAGGATGGCAAGAGACAACGGACGGGAACGGAACATGGACAGCATCCTGATGGGCACGCCCAGCGTGCGGGTGGAAGGGGTTTGCATTCAGCGCACCGCGCCGTGCTGGCGCAGCAGGGTCTCAATTCCGGTATAGCCGCGCTGGCGCGCATGCGCCAGCGGCGTCACGCCGTCGCCGTCGGCCAGCTCCGGGTCGGCACCGGCCTCCAGCAGCAACTGCACGATCTGCAGGTGGCGCGCACCGCCATCGCCGAGCAGGATTGCTTCCAGCAGCGCGGTCCAGTGCAGGCGGTTCACATGATCGACCGCCACGCCCGCGCGCAGCAGCGTACGTACGGTGGCGACGTGGCCACGCTCGGCGGCCGGAATCAGCGCGGTGCCGCCATAGCGGTTGGTGCTGCGCAGATCGGCGCCATGCGCCAGGGTCATCGCCAGGATCTCATCCAGGCCCCGCGCGCCGGCGTACAGGTAGGCGCTGTCCTGCATGGCGTCCTTGGCATTGACGTCGGCACCGGCGTCGATCAGCTCGCGCGCGGCATCCACGTTGTTGCCCTGCGTGGCCAGCAGCAACGCCGTGCGACCCTGGCCATCGCGCGCCTCCAGCGTGGCGCCATCCTCGATCGCCTGCCGCACCGCGTCGGCGTCGCCGCGGCTGGCAGCATCCCGCAGGCGCGCGTCTGCGTCGGCCCGGGACGTGGCGGTGCAGGCGGGGGTGACCATGGCCAGCAGGCACAACAGCAGCACGCGCGTGAACGGCGCAGGCCAGCCAGCGGAATGATGGACGCGCATGACAGTGTCTCCTCATGTCCGTCGCCACGGAACGCCGTGCGACGGTAGCAACAGCCGGGCATTGCCGGCCCATGCCCTGCATGGTAGAAGTCGGCCTGGGTATCCAGAAGTGAAATGTTCAAATGCAAGACAGTGCCAAATCGAATAGAACCCTGTTCGAACTGGACCTGCTGCGGGCGCTGGTGATGGTGGCCGACTGCGGCAGCTTCACCACGGCCGCCACGCGCCTGCATTCGACCCAGTCCACGGTCAGCCAGAAGGTGCGCCGGCTGGAGGAACTGGCCGGGCATCGCCTGCTCGAGCGCGGCCACCGCGACGTGCACCCCACCGACGCCGGCCACACCCTGCTCGGCTATGCGCGCCGCATGCTCGACCTGAACGAGGAAATGGCACAGGCGCTGGCCGGCGCCACCGTGGAAACCGCGGTGCGCATCGGTGTCCCCGAGGACTTCGTCAACGCGCAGACCACACGCATGCTGGCCGCTTTCAGCCGCCGTCACCCGCAGGTGAAGCTGGAAATCAGCAGCGGCCTCAGCCGCGACCTGGCGCACGGCTTCGACCACGGTGAACTGGATCTTGTGCTGGTCAAGCAGCGGCGCAACAGCCGTCAGGCGGTGCACTGCCGCCGCGAGCCGATGCACTGGATCGACAGCCTGCGCAGCAGCTGCCTGCAGCAGGACCCGCTGCCGCTGGTCACCTTCCCGCCGCGCGGGCTGTACCGCGACGAGATGATCCACGCCGTGGAAGCGCTGGGCCTGCGCTGGCGCATCGCCTTCACCAGCTCGTCGCTGAGTGGCATCCAGGGCGCCGTGGCCGATGGCATCGGCATCAGCCTGCTGCCCCGCCGCGCGGTCGCCCGCGATCATCGCATCATCGATGGTGAGCGCGACCTGCCGGTGATCGACAACTACGAAATCGGCCTGCTGCATCGTGCGGACGCCGACGATGCGGTGCGCGCGCTGGCCAGCGAGCTGTGGCGGCAGGTGCAGCGCGAACCGGATTGACCACTGCAACTGCGGTAGCGTGGGCCGCTGGCCGGCAGCCGCGACGGCAACATCGTCCCGCGTGGGGTCAGATCCGTTTTCCGAAACGGATCTGACCCCGAAGCGAAATCCGCGCATTGACCATCGAAAGCTGATCACGCCTGTCGCGCGGAAGTCACGGCTCTGCCGCTAGAGTGCCTCCTGTTTCCGTGCTCCACGGCATCATGTCATGTCCGACGAAATCCCCGCCCGCTTCGACCCCCTGCCCGCCGCCCTGCAGACGCACCTGCAGCACCAGCGCTCGCTGATCGCCGCGCGCGTCGCCGCCGGCTTCCCGACGCTGCCGGTGCAATGGCCGCTGGCGGCCAGCACGCTGCAGCGCGTGATCGATGCCGAGCTGATCGAGCCTGACGACTGCGATGGCTGGGAAGCGCTGGGCGTGGCGTTCGGCGATACCCTGGCCCAACGCGTGCCGGGCCTGGCCTGGATGCAGGTCACCGACGCCTGGGGCATCGATGCAGTGCTGCGCTATGCCGACAGCAGCCTGCAGATCGGCGCCAGCACACTGCTGCTCAAGCGCGTCGAACAGGGCGAAGTCATCGACATCGCCCACCTGCTTGCGTGGCTGGAAGCGTTCGTCGCTACCCGCGCCGACGATTACGCCTGACGACACATCGAGGTGGATCCACGCCATGCGTGGATGAATGAGACCACGCGATGGTTCCCTCCATGCACGGCGTGGATCTACAACCAGCGGCCGTCAACCACCACCCGGCGCTCCACCGGCACCCCTGCCACGGCCGCCGGGCCATGGTCTGCACGCACGGCCACGAACGTCGCCGGCCGGCCTTCGGCGATGCCGTGCTGCGGCAGCCCGATCACCCGCGCGGCATGGGTGGTGACCATGTCCAGCGCCAGCATCAGGTCGCCATCGGTGTAGAAGCCCGAGCGGTAGCCCAGCAGCATCGCGCGCTGCAGCAGGTCCCCATTGCCATACGGCCACCAGCAGTCGCGGATGTTGTCATTGCCGGCGAACACGCGCACGCCGGCGTCATGCAATGCACGCAGCGGCGGGAACGGATGGTCGCCCGGCGCGTTGCTCATGATCGCAACGCCCGCCGTGGCCAGCGCTTCACCCACCTGCAGCGCGCGCGCCAGCGGCACGTCGCCCAGCGAGTAGGCATGGCTGACCGCAACACGTCCCTGCAGGCCGGCGGCACGGGTGCGTGCGGCGATGCGCAGCAGCTGGGCCAGTCCGGTTTCGCGGGGCTCATGCAGGTGGATGTCCAGCTGCACGCCATAGCGCTCGGCCAGGCCGAACAGCAGGGCCAGCTGGCCTTCGGCATCGCCGTCGAGCGTGGTCGGATCGATGCCACCCAGCACCTCCACCCCTGCGGCAAGGGCCTGCTCCAGTACGGCGGCGGTGCCGGGACAGGACATCACCCCGGCCTGCGGGAACGCCACCAGCTGGATCCGCATGATGTCGGCGCAGCGCAGCGCGGCCTCGCGCACTGCTTCGAGATGACGCAGGCCGGTGCTGCCGTCGACATCGACGTGACAGCGCATCGCCACCGTGCCGAAGCGGCTGCACTGGCGGATCAAGGCCTCGGCACGGTCCACCATTGGCGCCGCGCCCGCCACCGCGGCCTTCTCCACCGCCAGCCGCTCTCGCAGGCTGTTCACCGGCTGATGCGGGTGCCAGCGGTCGCCGACGAAGCTCTTGTCCAGATGAATATGGCCGTCGACCAGGCCCGGCAGGACGGCACAGCCCTGCAAGTCGATGGGTTCCGCACCCTCGCGCGGCGCAGCATCACCGTTGAGACCACTGATACGACCGTTGTGGATGTGGAAATGCAGCGGCGCGCCCTCGCGATCAACCGCGCCATGGACGAACTGAAGCGTCATCGGAAACTCCCGGAAAGCCAAGTCATGGCGCCATCCTGCGCGCTGGCACTGCCATCGGCCAACGAAATATCTGGATGCCACACATTCATCAGAACGATGAATGCCGCCGCGACGGCGGCTCGCAGCCACGCCGTGCACACGCCTGAACGGGTACCATAGGCACCTGTTTCCGCTGTGATGCCGCATGGGCCCGTCCGACCGCCACGATCGTCTCCGCCGCTGGCAGGCCGCGTCCCTGCTGGCTGCTGCCCCGATGGCCAGCCTGTCCGCCACTGATGCGGCCGCCACCGCGCCGCTGCAGGCGCCGCCTGGCCAACAGCGCATCGCCCCGGCGGCGCTGGTCGAGCGGCTGCACCAGCGTGTGCTTTCCGGGCAGAGCGCCACCGCCACCCTGGAACACTGGTGCGCCGAACACGGCCTGGCCGAACAGGCGCGGGTGCGCGCGGTGCGTGTACACGGCCAGGACAAGACAGCACCGGCCGACGTGCTGCAGGCACTGGGTGCGAAACCCGGCACCGCCCTTCGCTACCGCCGTGTGCAGCTGGTCTGTGGCAGCCGCGTACTCTCCGAGGCCGACAACTGGTACCTGCCGGACCACCTCAGTCCCGCCATGAACCAGGTGCTGGACAGCACCGACGAACCCTTTGGCCGCGTGGTTGGCCCGCTCGGCTTCCAGCGCCAGACACTGGCTGACCAGACCTTCTGGCCACCGCGTGGCGAAGGCGACCGCAGCGTGATCCTGGAAGTGCGCGCCCTGCTGCGCGATCGCCAGCAGCAGCCCTTCAGCTACGTCATCGAGTCGTACCTGCAGCAGGCACTGCCCTAGGCCACCGGCGCCCGCCATCACAGCGGACATCGACACAGCAGAAGGCCCGGCATTGCCGGGCCTTCTGTTTGCCAGCCGGATCAGCGGAACCGGTAGTCCAGCTGCAGCCAGTACTGGCGGCCATACGGGTCGTAGTTGCCAACCGGATAGAACGGCCAGCCGCCACCGTTCCTGTCCGCCGGCGGGCGGCTGTCACGCAGGTTGTTGACGATCACGCCCACCGACAGGTTCTCGCCGAACTGGCGGAACACGCTGGCGTTGTAGGTCATGTACGGCGCGATGCGGCCACTGCCATCGGTCTTCGGCAGCGAGCCGAAGCGGTTGCCGTACAGCGTGGTGGTCCAGTCACCCTGGTTCCAGGTGATGCTGCCATTGGCCTTGCTGCGCCACTGGTAGTCATCCAGCGAATTGCGGATGTCCCGCTCCGGATCATCGGAGAACTGCCGGTACGTGTGCTCCAGCACCACGGTATAGGCCAGGCGCGTAGTGAAGCGGCCATAGCGGCCGGCATCGAAACGCCAGTTACCCTTCAGGTCCAGGCCACGCACCGATTCGGAGGCCGCGTTGATCGGATTGATCAGCACGCGGGTCACCTGGTCCGGCTGCACGGTTGCAGTAGACGGGTTGCGGATCACCCGCGACAGCGCGTCCTGGCACAGCGGTGAACCGATATCGCGCGCTTCGCCACCCAGCGTGCGGCCCAGGCGGCAATCGGCTTCGTCGCGCAGGATGCGGCTGGTATCGAGGCTGGTGACCTCGTTGTCGATGCGGATGTCGTAGTAGTCGGCACTGAAATCCAGGCCGGACAGCGGCGACCAGACCACGCCGAAACCATAGGATTTCGCGGTTTCCGGCTGCAGCTGCGCGTTGGCGCGGTTGCTGTAGTCGATCGACAGGCCGTTGTAGTCGCAGTTGTCGTACGACTGGCCTGCGGTGCGGCAGCGCCAGTAGTCGGTCATGCCCGGGTTGTAGCCGCGGGTCTCGGTCGCGAACACGTAGTTCATGTCCGGCGCACGGAAGCTGGTCGCAGCAGAGCCGCGGATCAACAGGCTCTCGATCGGGCGGAACTCGACGCCGAAGCTCCAGGTCGCCTTGCCGATGTGCTCGCCACCGGCGCGATACTGGTCATAGCGACCGGCCAGCGTCGTGGTCAGCGATTTCAGCAACGGCAACTGCAGCTCCACGCCGGCCGCATAGCGGTCACGATCACCGCCGGCACCGATACCGGCGCTGGTGTTCCAGAACTCGCCCGTGCCCAGTCGCGGGTCCGGGCGGTTGCGGTAGCCCTGGCTGCCGGCCTCGACCACCGCCGCCAATGCAGCGTCGCCACCGGGCAGCGCGAACAAACGGCCGTTGACGCTGGCGCTGAAGGTCTGCAGCCACGCCGCATTGCGGCTTTCCTGGTAGCCGGACAGGCCCTCGTATTCGCCCGGGGTCAATGGTTTGAACAGGCGTGCCGGGTCGGGCGCATAGACCTCCACGCCGTTGCGTACGCCCAGCTTCGGGCCCAGCAGGTATTCGTTGATGCCGGCCAGCAGTACCGGTCGGCGGGTGCGGTTCTCGTAACGCGAGCGGCTGTAGACCGCTTCGTAATCCCAACCGCTGTCGCCGATCTGGCCACGTGCGCCGACATTGAACGACCACGAGTTTTCCAGGAAGCGGTTGGCATTGCGCGGCAGGCCGCCGATTTCCTCCGGCGCGAAGCGGCGGTACCAGCTTTCCAGGTTGCCGGTGGTCTGGTTGTAGAAGTAGTTGCGGGCCGAGGTCCAGGTCGGTGCACGCGTGTTGTTGTAGATCCGCGCGCTGCCCACGGCGACATCGGCGAACAGGTCGGTGGTCTCGTTGACGTGGAAGGTCAGCAGACCGTAGCCGTTGAGATTGCGCTTCTGGGTCTGCACGGTCCAGTAGCTGGCGGCGGCCTCGTTGCTGCCGCAGTACCAGCCCTGGCGCGGGTTGTTGGCACGGAACACGCTGCCGCCATAGATGTCCGACGCGGCGTCGCAGCCGTTGACGCCCGGATCGATGTTGCGGCCGGTGGCAGCATTGCGCCGATAGGCGATCGCGGTCGCCTGCGGCGCCTTGCCGGCCGGGTCATCGTCCAGCGAATCCATGAAGTCGCGCTGGCGCGCGTGGATCGCCTTGCGCACGTCGAACTCGAAACCGAACAGGCCGTCCCAGCGCTCGCCGGAACTGCCGCCCACCACCTGCACGCGCTGGTTGTCACCGCCGCCCTGCTGGGTGCCGCCGGCGCGCACGTTCATGTCCACGCCTTCAAAGCGGTCCTTGAGGATGATGTTGACCACACCGGCAATGGCGTCGGAGCCGTACACCGCCGACGCACCGGCAGCCAGCACTTCGATGCGTTCGATCAGGGCGCTGGGAATGTTGGCCAGGTTGACAACGTTCACCGAGCCTTCGTAGGCCAGCGGGTAGTCGGCCTGGCGACGGCCGTTGACCAGCACCAGCGTGCGGTTCGGACCCAGCCCGCGCAGATTGATGGTGTTGGCGGCCGGCGTGAACGTATTGCCGAAATCCTCGCCCTGCACGTTGCCGGTGTTCTCGGTCAGCGCGCTGAGGGCGTCGAAGGCATTGCGGTAGCCCTGTGCGTCGATCTGCTCGCGGCTGATCACCGTCACCGGCGAGGGTCCCTCGACACTGGCACGTGGAATGCGCGAGCCGGTGACCTTCACTTCCTGCAATGTGGTGGGCGCGCTTTCCTGCGCGAAGGCCGGCAGCGAGGCCAGCATCAGGGACGACAGCGCGAGCACCAGCGGACGCGGGCGCATCGCCTTGTGGGAGGCGGACATGGGCTTCCTGGGGGAGTGGGCGGGTGGTACGGGAGCCGCAGCCGGTACGACACATAACGATCCCGTAACGAAAGTGTCCTGAATGGGTGGTTTCAACGGAAATGACCAGCCCTGATGGGCTTATGCCTGAACCGAATCAGACGCGTTTACGGCACCACCCCACTTTTGCAATGAATTGCATGGCCTGGCGCGTCGGTGATGCGCATCGTGCCGGGATGACCAACAGCGCCCCTTCCACCCACTTCGCCCCACTACGACCCGTCCTGCGCCGCCACTTGCTCCACCTCCAGGCCACGCCCATCACCCTGCGTTCGTTCCAGCGCACCGACCTGCCACGCTGGCGCGCCTTCGACGACCGTCGCCAGCGCGGCCAACGGCCGTCCTACGGCATTGATGAAGAGGCGCGGTTCCTCGCCAGCGTCTATCGTTCACGCCTGCAGGAAGACAACGACCTGCTGGTGCTGGGTGTGTTCGACGACGTGCAGGGCGTACTGCACGACCAGCTGCATATCCGCCTGCAGTCGCTGCACTCGCGCTGCGCCGAGCTGCAATCGCTGCAGCACCGGCACCCCCATCCGCAGGCGGCACTGCGGGCACTGTTCCCGTTCCTGTTCGACGATGTCGGCCTGCACCGCCTCTTCGTTCTACTGCCGCCAAGCTGCACCAGCCCGTTTGCCCAGGCGCTGCAGGCCCATGGGTTCATCCGCGAAGGGATCCTGCGCGACTACCATCTGGACGCGCAGGGATGGCATGACCGTCAGCTGCTGGCGCTGACCGCGTCGGCCTGGCGCAGCTGCCAGCAGCCGATCGGCTAGCGCACCCGCTCCAGTGCCGCACCGGCACCGGTCAAGACCGTGCAGGCATGGTCCTGTAGTTCCTCGCCGCTGGCATCGTTGCCGCTGGCGGCATCCACGCGGGTAGCCAGCAGGATGAAGCCGGGGCCGCCCTGCACCTCGCCGCGCCCGGCCACCACCAGGCTCCACTGGCCCACATCGCCCACGCCGCTCAGGCCATAGGCCAGCAGATTGAGCGGATTGGCGGTCAGTTCTGCACCGGGCAGCAGATAGGCCTGGTACTGATGCCCGCGCAGCGGCACCGGAAACGGTGACCAGCGCGGACCGAGCGCACCGGCATGTGCATCCAGTGCCTGCAGCACATCCGCGCGCAGGCAGTCGACATGGATATGCAGTTGGTGCTGCGAGCGACCGTGCGGCGAATTCAGTGCCAGGCTGGCCACGCTGCGCGGCAGCGGCCGGCCCAGGGCCTGTTCGGTATGCCCGCGCGCCTGCCAGGCGGCCGCAAAATAGTTGGGTACCCCACGCTGGTACAGGCCGTGGCTCTCGATGCCACTGACCTTGTCCAGCGGCATCAGCAGGAACTGGTAGTCACCGTGCGCATCCTTGACCAGCACGTCGCGGCGGTCGGCCGCCGTCTCCACCCGCAGGCAACTGCCACGCGGTCCTTCCACCGCCTTGCAGTCACGCTCGATCAAGCGCCACAGCGCATCGGAATGGGCCGACGGTGGAGGTGGCGCGCTGGCGCAGGCGGACAACAGCAGCAGGGACGACAGCAGCAAAGGGCGCAGGGACACGGCAGCAACTCACGGAACAGGCACGGCAGACGGCGCCGCGCTGCATTCTAGCCAGTGCAGTGCTGCAGTCAGTAGGTGCCGAACGGCACTTCAACCACGAACGGGGCCTCGCTGTCGCCGCCCTGCAGGGTGTAGCGGTCCAGCGCGCCATCATCATCGGCGTGCGGCTGGCGCTGGAAATGCAGGGAATAACGGTTGTCGCCCAGCAGGACGGCACTGCCATCGTCCTCCAGGGCGGCGCCCTCGGGGATCAGCAGCCCACCCAGGTCGCTGTAGGCCCCGGGCACATCGGCGAAGCCGTAGTCTGCCAGTTCGTCCACACGCTGCATCGCATAGACATGCGGCAGATAAGGACGCGCCGGGCTGCGGCCATTGCTCAGGTCGGTCACCCAGGCCTGCGGCAGGTGGTACTGCTCGCGCAGCGCGGCCACGCCCAGCGACGGGCTGGCCACCTGCAGGCAACACACCGCCCGCTTGCCTTCACGGTCGAGGACGGCGAAACGGTCGCCGCGGGTCGCCGCCTGCGGCAGCATGGCGAAGGCCAGATTGCGCTGGGCCGGCGCGTAGCCGGCCTCGGTCTGAAGGTTGCGCCACGCGCCGAACACCGGCGTTTCCGCGGCTGCGGCCGGCACTGGCTCGGCGGCAGTGGCGGCACACGCCACGGCCAGCACCGATACTGCAAGTACCGTCATCGCCCTGCGCTTGTCGCGGAAACTGTCTGCCGTCATACCGTATCCAGCACCTGCACCGGAATGGCCCGGCCTGCCCGCTGGCGCGATGCCAGTCATCCCTCCCACTATGCAGTGGCTACGCCGTGCCGGCAATGACCGGGGCGCTGACGCCTTTCGCGCGCCGGGTGCTATCGTTCCGCCCATCTTCCCTGCGCAGGAGCGCTGCATGTCCGCCTTCCGTCTGTCCCTGTTGCTACCCGCGTCGGCCCTGCTGCTGTCGGCCTGCGTCAGCACCCCCGGTCCGCAGGTCAAGGGTACCGGCCACTGCGACGCCAGCCAGCTGGGCTGGGCAATCGGCCAGCCTGCCAATGAGCCCAACATCCGCCGCCTGTCCAGCGAAAGCGGTGCCGGCCTGGTCAACCCGATCGGCCCCAACACCATCACCACCAAGGACATCCGCCACGACCGCCTGCGTGTGTACGTGGACAAGGACAACATCATCACCGCCACCCGCTGCGAGTAGGCGCTGTAGAGCCGAGCCCATGCCCGGCTGCGCTTCCGTGACAGCCGAGCGCAGGCTCGGCTCTACAGCTCAGGGCTCGGTATACCCCGCGCAGTCCGGCAGCGCCTGGTCGGGGTGGAACACCCCATCACTGAAGCGGAACAACCGCGTGTAGCTGCACGCCGGGTCCTGCTCGGTGCGCAGGTCCTTCTTCTTCAACGGCCCCTTGGCCAGCGAATCCTCGAAGCGTGAGACACCGGCCGGGAACCGCGTCGCCACCGTCTGGTAGCGCAGCACCGGCATGCCCCCGGCGGCGGTATCCAGCGCCAGCCTTGCCGAGAACCCGTACTCGTCGTGGCAGGCGCCTGCGCGCTGCTTCATGTCCTGCTCGCTGAAACAGGCGCGGATCATCGCGTTGCCCAGCCATGGCAGGGTCAGCACGTCGTCGTCCACCTGGATGTCATCCTGCAGGTGACGCACGCGCGCCAGCTGCAGCGTGGACGCGTCGGCACCACCGCCTGAGTACATCGTGCTGAATTTGACGATACCGCCCACCAGCACGTTCTGGCGGGCGCGCTGCCGCGGGTCGCTCACTGCCTCATCGCTGCCAACGCCAGGCGCAAGCCGCACGATCCACGGCCACAGCGAAAGCTCGCTTTCCTGCGGCACGTCGATGCTGACGTGGTAGACGTGCGGCTCGCTTTCGCCGGCCTCCCGTTCAGAGACTTCCAGCGTCGTCGGCCGATCGCCGTCCTCGGCCACCGGCTGCACACGCACGCACCAGGCACGATCGAGGGTGCAGTACTGCATGCGTGCTTCGCCCTGCCCTCCCTGTTCCAGCACCTGCCCCAGCGGCTCCATCACGTTGCCGGCGGCGTCGCGCTGCTGCGGCAGGATCGCAGACTGCGCCAGCACCAGCAGCGGTGTTGCCAGCAATGCAGCGCACAGGGTCGCGCGGGCAACGATGGTGGGCATGGGCGGCTCCTGCGTACGGGATTCCGATGGTAACCGCTGTCCGGGTGGGGCTGAGCCATGCTCGACGGCTGTCTGTCGGGAAGAGCAGCCGAGCATAGGCTGGGCTCTACATCATCCGCAGTCGCAGCCACCCCACCCTTTTTCCTTCGAGGTCTGGCCGATGCCCGGATTGAACGTATTGCTCGGGTCCAGCTGCCGATAGAACCCGGCCAGGGCAGGCTTGGCCGGGTACAGGTGGCCGACATTGTGCTCGGCCGGATACTCGGCGCCGCGCTGGTCCAGCAGCGCCCACATCGCGTGCTCGATCGCCATCGGGTCTTCGCCCTTGCGTGCGATGTAGTCCTGGTGGAACACATGGCACAGGAAGTGCCCGTAATACAGCTTGTGCAGCAGGCGTCCATCGATATCGGCCGGCAACTGCTCGAACCAGTCGGCATCATCGCGGCGCAGGGCGATGTCCAGCGCCACGATATCCTGCACCTGGTCCCGATGCACTTCGCGGTAGCGCACCGCCGCGCCGGCCACCGCGAAGCGATGCAGGAACGCCTTGCGCCCCTCATCGGCCGTGCAGTGGAAGTAACCACCCTCATGATCGGCGAAGAAGCCGCGCAGCCAGGCCTCGGTTGCCGCCGCGTCCTGTGCGGAGACCTTCAGCAACAGGTGATGCTCGTAGCGCTGGCGGAATTCACCCATGCGCCTCGGCAGGTGCGAGGGCAGCAGGCCGGTCAGCATCTGCATCACCCGGTCGGTTACCCCGCGCAGGCCCAGCCGTTCGAACCATCCATCGACCCGGCTCTTCAATGCGAACGCGGCGGGCACACGGGAAGTGCCGAGGCGGTCGATCAACAGGAAGCTGTCCTTGCCGTAGCGCTCGCCGATGTCATAGGCATCGCGGTGGATGTACTCGCCGGCAATCGGCAGGCGCTCGAAGCCGGTCAGCAGCTGGCGTCGGATCGCAGTGAGGCTGTCGGTGCGGTTGCTGCCGATGTAGAAGACCTCGGCGGGCTCCTTTTCGAAGGTATCCAGGCGCACCGCGAACACCGCCAGCTTGCCGGCCGAACCGGCCGCTTCGAAGTGGCGGCTGGGGTCGGCGTTGAAGCGTGCCGGCGTATCGGCATCGACCCGGCGCACTTCCTCGGCGTAGCGTGGATCAGACGCGGCGCGGCCATCGCCGTCACCCACGTCGTCAGCGGCATAGTCACCGGCCTGCAGGCGCTGCAGGATCTGCTCGGGCGTATCACCCAGCGCGATGCCGAGGTGGTTGACCAGCTGCAACTGGCCCTGCGCATCGACCTGCGCATACAGCGCCAGCTCGGTATAGGCCGGGCCACGGCGCACCAGCGCGCCGCCGGAGTTGTTGCAGATGCCGCCCAGCACCGAGGCGCCGATGCAGGAGGAGCCGATCACCGAATGCGGTTCGCGGCCCAGCGGTGCCAGGGTCTGCTCCAGGCGGTCGAGCGTGGCGCCGGGCAGGCACAGCACCTGGCGGCCCTCGTTCAACAGCTGGATGCCGGTCAGGCGCAGCGTGCTGACCAGCACGATCGGGCGCCCATAGTCGTCCCCATCCGGGGTCGAGCCACCGGTCAGGCCGGTATTGGCCGCCTGCAGGATGATCGCCGCTCCGCCCTGCACCGCTGCCTGCAGCACATACCACAGTTCCAGCAAGGTACCTGGGCGCACCACCGCCAGCACCGGGCCATCGCCGAAGCGGTAGCCACGACGGAAGCGGCGCGTGGCCTTGTCGCCGGTCAACACATGGCGGCTGCCGACCGCGTCGCGCAACTGCGCCAGCACGGCGTCATGGCCACTCATGGCAGGTTGACCAGCGAATCGCGCCCGATGTCGGCAATACGGTGCGCGCCGGTCAGTGTCATCGCCACGCGCATCTCCTTGGCGATCAGGTCCAGCAGGTTGGCCACGCCGGCCTCGCCCTGCGCGGCCAGCGCATAGACGAAGGCGCGCCCCAGCAGCACGGTATCGGCCCCCAGCGCCAGCATGCGCACCACGTCCAGGCCGGTACGGATGCCCGAATCGGCGAGGATCTTCAGGTCGCCCTGCACCGCATCGGCGATGGCCGGCAATGCACGTGCGGTAGACAGCACGCCATCCAGCTGGCGACCACCGTGGTTGGAGACCACGATGCCATCGGCACCGAACCTGACCGCATCGCGCGCATCATCCGGGTCGAGGATGCCCTTGATCACCATCGGGCCCTTCCAGAACTCGCGGATCCACTCCAGGTCCTTCCACGAAATGGACGGATCGAAGTTGCTGCCCAGCCAGCCGATGTAATCCTCCAGCCCGGTCGGGTTGCCGCGGTAGGTGGAGATGTTGCCCAGGTCATGCGGACGGCCGAACAGGCCGACGTCCCACGCCCAGTGCGGATGGGTGACGGCCTGGCCGATGCGGCGCAGCGAGGCATTCGGGCCGCTCATGCCGGAGTGTGCGTCACGGTAGCGCGCGCCCGGCACCGGCATGTCCACGGTGAACACCAGCGTGGTCACGCCGGCGGCCTGTGCCCGCTCCAGCGCATTGCGCATGAAGCCACGGTCGCGCAGCACGTACAGCTGGAACCACATCGGCCGCTGGATGGCCGGTGCCACTTCCTCGATCGGGCACACCGATACGGTGGACAGGGTGAACGGGATGCCCCGGCTGTCGGCCGCGCGCGCCGCCTGCACTTCACCGCGGCGGGCATACATGCCGGTCAGGCCGACCGGCGCCAGCGCCACCGGCATTGCCAGCGTTTCGCCGAACAGCTCGGTTTCCAGGCTCAGGTCGGACATGTTGCGCAGGATGCGCTGGCGCAGCGCGATGTCGGACAGGTCGGAAACGTTGCGCTTCAGCGTGTGCTCGGCATACGCGCCGCCATCGATGTAGTGGAACAGGAACGGCGGCAGCCGGCGTTGCGCTGCGGCACGGTAATCGGTGGAGGCGGAGATGATCATGGGGTCAACCGTGTGGGGAAGGCAGGCGCGAGGCCCGCGCACGCCGGGCTTCGTTGTCATCGAGCGTGCGCAGCGTGGTGTGCACGAACTCGAGGTGGGCATGCGCGGCGGCGCGCGCGCGTTCGGGGTCGCCGGCCAGCACCGCATCCATCATTTCGCGGTGCTGGTCGGACAGGGGCGAGAAGGTCCTCGCCGAGGTGTAGAGCTTCTCGCGGCTCTGCGAGATGTTGGTCTGCAGCAGTTCGAACAGGCCGCGCATCACCTGCAGCAGCACCAGGTTGTGGGAGGCCTCGGCGATGGACAGGTGGAAGGCCGCGTCAGCCTCTGCTTCACCGGTGGGGTCGTCCTTGCCGTGCGCGTCCATCATGGTCTGGAAGGCCTGCGCGATGCGCGTACGGTCCTCATCGGTGGCTCGCAGCGCCGCATGCCAGGCAGTGGCACCTTCCAGCGCGTGGCGGATCTCCAGCACGTCAAAACGGTATTCCGGGTCGCCCTGGAACAGCGGCAGGTACGGCGCCAGCGGTTCATCCAGCGCCTGCCGCGCGCGCGCCGCCGGTTCGGCCACGTAGGTGCCGCCACCGATGCGTGCAGTCAGCAGGCCCTGGCTGGCCAGCTGCGCGATCGCCTCGCGCAGCGCGGTGCGCGAGACCCCCAGCTGCACCGCCAGGGTGCGCTCGGCGGGCAACCGGTCGCCCGGCCGCAGCCGCTGTTCCTGCACCAGGCCGCGCAGCTGCGCGGCCACCCTGTCCGAAATACGTTGCGTGCTCATGGCGCCATTGTGGCCCGAAGCGCACAGCGGGTGGTCGGCCAGCCATGCATGGCTCAGGGAATCATCCAGGTCAGCCAGTAGGCCTGGGCCAGGGTGATCAGGCCGACCATCGTGGTGAAAATCAGGCTGTGCTTGACCGTGAAGCGGAACAGGTCCGACTCCTTGCCGGCCAGGCCGACCGCCGCGCAGGCAATGGCGATCGACTGCGGCGAGATCATCTTGCCGGTAACGCCACCGGTGGTGTTGGCCGCCACCAGCAGCACGTCGGATACGCCGATCTGTTGCGCGGTGGTGGCCTGCAGCGCCGAGAACAGCGCATTGGACGAGGTATCCGAACCGGTCAGGAACACGCCCAGCCAGCCCAGGAACGGCGAGAAGAACGGGAACGCATCGCCGGTGTGCGCCAATGCCAGCGCCAGTGTTGCCGACAGGCCCGAGTAGTTGGCGATGAAGGCGAAGGCGAGCACCATGCCGATCGAGTAGATCGGCATGCGCAGCTCACGCACGGTTTCGCCGAAGGTCTGCAGCGCCGAGCGGGCCGGCATGCGCAGTGCGATGATCGCGATCACCGCCGCAAGGAAGATCGCGGTGCCGGTGGCCGAGAACCAGTCGAATTTGTAGATCGCCTCATAGCTGAGCGGCGCGTCGACGATCGGCGGCATCTTCTGCACCCTCTGGTCCAGGCCCGGCACCGGGAGCTTGAGCACCCAGCCTTCCAACGGGCCGCCTGCCGCGAAAAGCGACTTGAACGGCTTGATGCTCCACAGCGTGACCATCGCGGTGAGGATCAGGAACGGCGACCACGCCTTGGCGATCTGGCCGACGCTGTAGCGTGGTGCCTCCAGTGCCTGCGCGGCCGCCTCGGCGCTGGTTTCGGTATCGAAGCGGAAGATCCGTGCCGGCTTCCAGCGGCGCAGGAACAGGGTCAGGCACACCAGCGACGCCAGCGAGGCGGTGATGTCCGGCAGCTCCGGGCCGATGAAGTTCGAGGTCAGGTACTGCGCGATGGCGAACGAGCCACCGGCCACCAGCACCGCCGGCCAGGTTTCCTTGACGCCACGCCAGCCATCCATGATGGCCATGATCCAGAACAGCACGATCACAGTCAGGAACGGCAGCTGGCGGCCGGCCATCTGGCCGATCTCGAATGCATCCAGGCCGGTGACCTGCCCGGCCACGATGATCGGGATGCCCATCGCACCGAACGCCACCGGCGCAGTGTTGACGATCAGGCACAGGCCGGCGGCATACAGTGGCTTGAAGCCCAGCCCGACCAGCAGCGCCGCCGTGATCGCCACCGGCGCACCGAAGCCGGCCGCGCCTTCCAGGAAGGCACCAAACGCGAAACCGACCATCAGCATCTGCAGGCGCTGGTCTTCGGTCACCGACAGGATCGAGGCGCGGATGATGTCGAACTGACCGGTCTTGACCGAGACCTTGTAGAGGAACACCGCGCCGATGATGATCCAGGCGATCGGCCACAGGCCGTAGACGAAGCCGAAACCGGCCGCGCCCAGCGCCTGGCTCAACGGCATGCGGTAGAACAACAGGGCCACGCCAAGCGCGATGGCCACGGTGATCGTGCCGGCCAGCCAGCCCTTCATGCGCAGCACGGCCAGGGCAATGAAGAAGAACGCGATCGGCAGCAGCGCGATCAGGCTGGACAACCACAGGTTGCCGGCGGGGTCGTACAGGTGTTGCCAGGGCTGCATGAAGGCTCTCGACTGGGGCGGGATGTGCTCCACCGCAGGCGGTGGGTCGCCATGGCTGTCGATTATTGGTCGTACCAATAATGATTTCGATCAGACCACTTGCAGCGGATTTAACCGCCGCTCCGACGAAGTGCCTATTAGACCATAGGGCTAGACTTCATATTGGTCCGACCATTCAGTCCGCATGGTAGTGCCGGCCGCTGGCCGGCAATTCGAGATTCCCTACGAGATCCGTTTCTCCAACCGCCGCATCACCGCCAGCACCAGCACGCAGAGCACGCTCACCCCGATGGCGATCACGTACTTGCTGATCCCCACCGCAATCCCGATGGCCGCTGCCATGATCAGCGAGCTGGCCGTGGTCAGGCCGCTGACCTGGTCCTCGCGTGACCCACGCAGGATGCTGCCAGCGGCAACGAAGCCGACACAGGCCACCACCGCTTCGATCAGGCGCACCGGATCGACCTGCAGCAGGTCGCGGTAGCGCTCCTGCTGGAAATGCTCGGCCACCGAGTCGCCGAGGCCGACGATCAGCGCAGCGGCCCCCGCGATCAGCATGTGCGTACGCAGGCCAGCGGCGTGCTTGCCCATCTCGCGCTCGACGCCCAGCACGCCGCCAAACAGCATCGCTGCGGCTACGCGCAGCAGGATCGAGACATCCTGGGTGAGTTCCATGGCCAAGCTCCGGGGTTTTCCCGGAGCGTCGCGTGGCCCCCGTGGCACAGAGGTGAAGGCCACGCCACAGTCCGTTCACCCGGTAGCGCCGGGCGACACCCGGCGGCACCGCACCCTGCGTTCAACGCATCACTGCGCCAGGTAGCCACCATCGATGGCGTAGTACGCGCCGGTCGCAAACGAGGCGTCGTCGCTGGCCAACCAGGCCACCAATGCCGCCACTTCCTCGGCCGTGCCCAGTCGCTTCAGCGCGTGCCGTCCTTCCAGCGTGGCGCGCACCTTCGGGTCCATCTTCTCCAGCAGCGGCGTGCTGATGAAACCCGGACCCACCGCGTTGACACGGATGCCGTCGGCCGCATGTTCCCACGCGGCGGTCTGGGTCAGCCCGACCACGCCGTGCTTGGCCGCCGCATAAGCGGTGGAACCGGCATAGCCCACCTGGCCCAGGATCGAGGCCATGTTGATGATGCTGCCGCCGGTTCCAGCGGCCCGCATTGCCTGGATCTGCGCACGCTGGCACAGGAACACACTGGTGAGGTTGACGTCGATGACCCGCTGCCAGCCCTCGATCGGATAGTCGCCGCTGCTGGCCGCCGGCCCGCCGATACCGGCGTTGTTGACCGCCACATGCAGGCCGTCAAGTTCCTTGACCGTGCGCTGCACCGCCGCCTCCACCGCTGCATCGTCGGTGACGTCCAGCGCGATGCCGATGGCCTGTGCGCCGGTGCTGCGCAACTGCGCCACGGTGGCATCCACCGCATCCTGCTTGAGGTCCCAGACCGAAATACGGGCACCGGATGCGGCCAGCGTCTGTGCCACGGCCAGGCCGATGCCCGACACGCCGCCGGTCACGATCGCGGTCTTGCCGGTCAGCTGGTAATCAATCATCTGCATTCTCCATCGGTGGGGGTAGCGATGCGGCGCGCGGCCGCCAATCCATCACCTTACGCCGGCCGCTGTGACGAGCAGACCAACAGCCTGTCCGCGGATGATCGTTCCAGCAATGAAACCTCAACCGAAGTTCATGTAGGGAATCAAGTACGGATATAGCGGCAAAACGCTGGCGTATGTCCGGCACTCCGTTCAACTTGGCCGTAATGACCAATCGGTTTGACCGTATTCAAATCCCCTGCGAATGATTCGCAGCGACAATGGGAAACGTTTCCAGTTTCTTCGACACATTCCTTCCAACCTGGCGTTTTCCGGCCTTCCAGGCTGCCCGCTACGCGGGGCAGCACATGGGCTCATGGCGCCAGCGCCTCCCCCTCCTGTACGTGCCGAGCGATGTCCCGATACTTCACCTTTGCCGATTACCGCCGCTTCGGCCAACGCCACGGCTTCGATTACCGCGCTGATCCGGAACACCTGCGTGACGACCAGTGGGCCGGCCGCGGCGAAGTCAACGAACAGTTCATGCGCGGTGGCATGACCCTGATCGCCTCCGACGTGCATAACCGGTTCCCCTATGTGGCGACCGCGCAACAGCGGCCCGGGCTCGCCATCCGCGTGATGCTGCAGGGTCAGGTCGACGTGCGTATCCCGCGACGCGGAAGTTTCACCCTGCGTGCCGGCACCGCGATGACCGCCCACCATCGCGACCAGATCGAGATGACCGGCGCGCACCCCGGCGAAACGCGCCTGCGCGGGGTCAGCGTGATCGTGCCGGGTGGCATCGACGCGGATGTTTTCCAGATGCCACAGTTGGAAAAAGCGCTTGGCACGCACCTGGAATGCCGCCACTGGGCCATTCCCCACGCCATGCTGCCGGTGCTGGGCCAGTTGTTCGACAGCCCGTGGCAGGACGGCATCGACGCGCTGTGGCGCGAAGGCGTGGCATTGCAGCTCCTGGCCCTCGGCCTGCAGGCCGAGGATCTGCAGACCGACCCGGTGCGCACGCTGCGTGCCGGCCAGCGCGAGCGCCTGGAACGGGTACGCAGTTACCTGCATGACGACCCCAGCCATGCACACAGCCTGGTCGAGCTGGCCCGGCTGGCCTGCATGAGCCCCAGCTCATTGCGCCGCCATTTTGCCCAGCAGTATGGAAGTTCGGTGTTCGACTACCTGCATGAACAGCGCATGCGCCATGCCGAACAGGGCCTGCGCGAAAACGGATGGACGGTTGAGCAGGCCGCCGCCGCCAGCGGCTACCGCCACCCCAGCAACTTCGCCGCCGCGTTCCGCAAGCGCTTCGGCCTGGTCCCCAGCCGCTGGCGTACGGGCCCCTCGAAGGTGGGGTGAGGATCCCCGCTCCGGTAGGTGTCGACCTTGGTCGACACGCTCCTGCACCGTCGCCGATGCCGGCCAGCGGCCGGCACTACCGCCGCCGCAATCGACATGCCATGGCCAAGCACTGGTAGGTGTCGACCTTGGTCGACACGCGCTGGAAGCGATCATATTCCCGGCACATCTTTGCGCATGTCGCATATGCCCATTGCCGCGAAAGATGGGCCGCGGCATCGTAGTAGGGCTGACTACGGGGACTTCTCGTGGACAACCGAGATCAACCAAGCACGCCTTACTTCATCCGATGCATCCAAAGTCCATGGCTACCCGAGACAGGCGCGCATGCGGACGATCTACGCAGCTTACAGGCACATTGGAGCGAGGCAGCAATTTCAGAGGACTTCATACAGCTCCTGCGTTGGTCAAACGGTGGGCGCTGCGTGTTCCCTCATGCTTATGTCGACCTATGGTCCGTCGCCAGCATCATTCAGCTCAACCGCAGCTACCAGATCCGGCGTTATCTTGGCGACTCCCTGATGGGCATTGGAACGGACGGTGGATCGACGCTCATCGCGCTGGTTCTCTGCCCGCTCAGTCGCGGACAGATCGTCTCATTCGATCTGGGCGATCTCGACATCAGCCGGGGAAAGCCCATCGCCGAATCTATCGCCGAACTCTTTCGGAAGTTCGACAGCGGGCTGCTGACGAGCGACAACATTTATCCTTGAGCTTAGAAGTGCCGGCCAGCGGCCGGCACTACCACACCCGCCTGAAACGGCATGCCATGGCCCGGACTTGATAGGTGTCGACCTTGGTCGACACGCTCCTGCGCCATCGCGGATGCCGGCCAGCGGCCGGCACTACCACGTGCTGCCGGGCCATGCCCGGCGTCATCCTCTCCGCCTCAATACACCGGCAGATCGATGTAACTGGCCTGCGCTGCGCTGTGCCAGACCCGCTGCGTGGCCTTCTGGTAATCGCCCGGCTTGGCCAGGTAGATGTTCGGCACGTAGGTCTGCGGATTGCGGTCATACAGGGGGAACAGGCTGGACTGCACCTGCACCATCACCCGATGGCCCTTCTGGAAGGTGTGGTTGGCGTTGGGCAGGTCGAAGCGGTACGGCAGCACCTGGTTGGCGGCCAGCGGCTTCGGATCGCTGAAGCTTTCGCGGTAACGGCCACGGAAGATCGCCAGCGACACCGGCAGCTCGTAGCCACCCATCTCCGGCGTCGACGCTTCCTGGTCCGGATACACGTCGATCAGCTTCACCACCCAGTCGCTGTCGGTGCCACTGGTCGAGGCCTGCAGGTGAACCACCGGTGCGCCGCCGATGCGCAGCGGCGCCGTCAGCGGTTCGGTGATGAAGGTCAACACGTCCGGGCGGCCATCGACGAAGCGCTGGTCCTTCACCAGCCAGGTGGTCCACATGTCGCGGTCGCCGAAGCGGACCGGGCGCGGCACGAACGGTACCGGCTTGGCCGGGTCGGACACGTATTCCTCGAAGTCCCCCTCGCCCGCCGCCGGTGCCTGGAACGCCAGCTTGCCGCCGGCGCGCAGGTACAGCGGCTTGCTGCTGGCGGCACAGCCCTTGTCGCAGCTGCGCGGCCAACCCTTCAGGCGGTCCCAGTGGTTTTCGCCGGTGTTGTAGATCAGCACCGGCGGCGTATCGGCCTTCGGCGCGCCATCCACCAGGTATTGGTCGAAGAACGGCTTGAGCACATCGCGACGGAACTGTAGCGCGGTATCGCCATCAAACTTCAGCGCACCCAGCTCGCTGCCGCCGTAGTTCACCTGGCTGTGCCGCCACGGGCCCATCACCAGATAGTTGCGGTTGTTGCCGCTGTCGCGCCCTTCCATCGCCTGGTAGGCGTGGTTGGCACCCCACATGTCTTCCTGGTCCCACAGGCCCTGCAGCCACATGGTCGGCACCTTCAACGGTGTCTTGGCCATCACCGCGTCCAACGCCTGGCCCTGCCAGAAGCCATCATAGGCCGGGTGCTCGACCAGCTTCTTCCACCAGGTCAGCTGGTCCACGCCGGTGAAACGCGCGTAGTCACCGGCCGAACCGAGGCGCAGGAAGGTGCTGTAGTCGTCATAGCCGAGGCTGGGCAGCGGCGTGCCCTTGCCGCGCTTCTCGGTCTGCATTGCGAAATAGTTGAAGTTGACCTGGCGGAACGCACCGTAGTTGAGCCAGTCGTCACCCATCCAGCCATCGACCATCGGGCTCTGCGGCGCGGCCACCTTCAGTGCCGGGTGCGGGTCGGTCAGCGCCATCACCACGGTGAAACCCTCGTACGACGAGCCGAGCATGCCGACCTTGCCGTTACTCTCCGGCACGTTCTTCACCAGCCAGTCGATGCTGTCCCAGGCGTCGGTGGAGTGATCCACCCTGGTGTTGTTCAACGGCCCGCGCAGCGGCCGGGTCATCACGTAATCGCCTTCGGAGCCGTACTTGCCACGGATGTCCTGGAACACGCGGATGTAGCCGCCGTCGACGAACACCTCGTCGCCCTGTGGCAGCAGGTCGCGCATGCGCGGCGAGTCACTGCGGTTGGCACGGCCAGCAGCGTCGTAGGGGGTGCGGGTCAGCAGGATCGGGGCATTGCGGGCACCCTTGGGCACCACGATCACCGTATACAGCTTGGTGCCATCACGCATCGGCACCATCACCACGCGCTTGTCGTAGTCACGACCGACATCGGGGGCAACGAAGGGCTTGCCGCTGATGTCCGGGGTCATCGGCGGGGTATCGGCGGCCAGCACGGCGCTGGACAGGCAAAGGGCAATGGCTACAGCGACGGCACGCACACGCATGGACAACCCCTCCCGGCAGGAAAGCTCCAAGCCTACTCCTGCCCCAAGCCATGAAGTGTGTGCGGGCTTTGCATTCTGCGGTGGATGCAGGCAGGACTGATGGCACATGTGCCTGCGTTGCCGCTGCGCTCGCCGGCGACCGGTAGTGCCGGCCGCTGGCCGGCAACTTCATGATCCTGCGGCGCGTTACGCGGTTGCCGGCCAGCAGCCGGCACTACCGGTCAGGCTACCGGCACTTCATGCAGGGCCAGCCAGCGCCAGCGCCCGGTTTCCTGCCGCAGCACCGCCAGTGACTCCCGCCATGCAGGCGTGCCGCCATCGATCGAATGCCCTTCGCGATAGCGCAGCACCGCCAGCGGTGAAGGCGCTTCCACCGCGTGCACGGCGTCGATGGAAATCCGCAGCCCGGGGCGCGCCCCGTAACCGCCCGCGAACAACGCCTGCACGGCTTGCCGATCCAATCGGCGACCCGCGATGCCGACCATGCTGAAGTCCGCGCTGAAGTGCGCCATCAGATCCTCCAGCGCATCGGCGCCGACATCGGCACGGAACCAGGCCTGCAGCTTGTCGTGCAGGTGGTGGATTTCATGTTCTGCGGTGGTATCCATCAGATGTTCTCCGGTTGCGAAAGGGTGAGCAACTGCGGCCGGCGCAGCAGCGCCATCGGCAGCAGGGTCAGTACCGCGGCCAGACCCAGCGCCATGCCGGTGGCGTGGGCCGGCAGCCATTGCATGGCCAATGCCAGCAGCAGCGCGATGGCCGCGGTGCCCAGGCAGAAGCTGAGCTGGCGGTTGAGGTTCCAGAGTGCGCTGGCATCGCCCAATGCTTCGCCCTCGACCCCATGGAAGGCCAGCGTCTGCGCGGTGCTGCTGCACAGGCTGCCGCCGGCGCCCATCAGCGCGAACAGCAGCCCGGCCAACGCGAAGGCCGGCTGCGGCAGCAGCGCCATCAACAGCAGGCCGCTGGCCTGCAGGAGCATGCCCGTACGCAGTACCGTGGCCGGGCCGAAGCGCGCCAGCAGGCGCTTGCTGGCCGTGATCGCAATGGCCGAGGCCAGCGCCCAGGGCAGCATCAACGCGCCGATGCGTGCCGCGCTGTAACCGGCCTGGTGCAGCTGCAGGGTACTGACCAGCTGGCTGCCGATGAACACTCCGGGCACTGCCAGATAGACCAGCATCGCCAGGCGCAGGCCCCGATGGGACAGCAGCGACCAGCGCAGCAGGGGCTGCGCCTGCTGCCGTGCATGCCGCAGGTGGGCCGCCGCCAACAGCATTGCGATCAACAGCAGTACGGCACCGGCGGCCCGATGGCCGGGTTCACCCAGCCAGGTCAACGCCAGCAGCAGCGCGCCCAGCGCCAGCATCGCGGTGGACAGCGCATAGGCCTGCAGGCGCGGCGCACTGCGCGCGCCATCGGCCGGCATCCAGGCCAGCACCAGGCCGATCGCCACCACCGCCAACGGCAGGCTGGCCCAGAGCACGCCGCGCCAGGACAACCACTGCACCAGCAACCCGCCCAGCGCCGGCGCCAGTGCCGGCACCAGCAGCGCCACCAGCAGGATGCGGCGGGTCAGCGCGCCACGCTGGTCCGGCGTGCACTGTCGGTACGCTGCCGCCTGTGCCACCGGAATCAGCAGGCCACCGGCCAGGCCCTGCAGCAGGCGCCAGCCCAGCAGCCAGCCGATACCCGGTGCGGCGCCGGCCAGCACAGCGGCAACCGCGAACAACAGCAACGCCACCAGCAGCAGGCGACGCTCACCACAGCGCGCGGCCAACCAGGGCGCCAGCGGAATCACCACGCTCAGGCCCAGCATGTAGGCGGTGCCCACCCAGGCCAGGGTACCGACATCAGCGTGCAGTTCCGCTGCCAGTGCCGGATAGGCCACCGTGGCGATGAACATGTTGACCAGATCCAGGGCGAACACCAGCAGGAAGATCGCCTCATGGCGCAGGCGGGGGGGCGGCATCGGCGGTGCTCCAGCAGAGAGACCGCCAGCATGCCGCCCGGGAGCTGTTGGAAGAACACGACAACACCTGCAACACTGTCAAATCTGTTTTGACAATGAATCGCCATGGTCAGCCTCGATCGCTTCGATATCTTCCGTGCCGTGGTCGAGGCCGGCAGCCTGACCGCAGCGGCCGATCGGCTCGGCCTGAGTCGTGCGGTGGTCAGCTTCAACCTGAAGCGGCTGGAGCAGGAACTGGGCGTGACCCTGCTGCTGCGCAGTACCCGCCACCTGGCCCTGACCGACGCTGGCGAGCAGTTCCTGCAGCACTGCATACAGGCGCTGGATGCCGCGCAGGCGGCAATCGATGCCGCGCGGCGCGACCAGCACCAGCTGCAGGGTGTGCTGCGCCTGACCACCACCCCGGAGTACGCGCAGCTTCGCCTGATTCCCGCACTGGAAGCCTTCCGTGCGCGGCATCCGGCCCTGCAGCTGCACCTGTCCACGTCTCCCGCGCCGGCAGACCTGATTCCCGAGCGCTTCGACCTGGCGATCCGTCTCGGCCGTCTGCCCGATTCGGGCCTGCATGCCAGTGAACTGGAACGGCACCCGCTGTGCGCGGTGGCGGCTCCGTCCCTGCTGGCACGCCTGCCCTCTGCCGATGCGGCCAACGACCCCGTGCAACTGGGCACCCTGCCCCGCCTGGGTTACCCGCGCCTGGCCGACGTGCCGGTGGTCGCGCCCGACGGCAGCGATGCCTTGTTTGCCACCAACCCGGGCAATGCAGTGGTGCGCGTGGATGGTGCCAGCAGCCTGCGCGCCTTCGCCGTGGCCGGCGCCGGGGTCACTGTGCTGCCACGCTGGCTGATCGAGGACGACCTGGCCCAGGACCGCCTGCGCCCGGTGCTGCGCCAGCACCGCTTCCCGCAGCAGAGCGTGTACGCGGTCTACCCGCACAGCACGCAGCCCTCGCCGAAGGTGCGGCAGCTGATCGATTTCCTGCGCGGGTGGTTCGCCATATGAAAAGGGGACGGAGGGGATTAAGTCGTTTATGCATAAACGACTTAATCCCCTCCGTCCCCTTTTTTCAGGCACGGCCCTTGCGGGCCGTGCCTTCAAGCCTCAGCGCAGCACCTGCTCCACCAGCTGCACGTCCACCGTCTGCAGCGGTTCGGCGGCGTTGCGCGACAGCTGCACCTGGTAGGTGCCACCGTCGATCTTCCACTGGCGCGCCTGTGCATCGTAGTGGGCCAGCGTCTTCGGCTCGGCTTCGATGCGGATGCGGCGCTGTTCGCCCGGCTGCAGGGTCACCTTGTCATAGCCGATCAGGCGGATCGGCGTGGTGCTGCCGGCCGGCAGCTTCAGGTACAGCTGGGCCACGTCGGCACCGGCGCGCTTGCCGGTGTTGCGGATGTCGACGCTGGCGACCAGGCGCGAACCTTCCACGCTCACCTTCAGGTTGTCATAGGCGAACGAGGTGTAGGACAGGCCATGGCCAAAGGCGAAGGTCGGGGTCAGGCCCTTGGCCGCCATCCACTTGTAGCCGACGTTGGCACCTTCGATATCGAAATCGAACACATCACCGAACGGCTTGGCCGGCTTGAAGCCGAGGCCGTCGATGTGCGGGCGCGGCAGCTGCGATTCGTCCGTCACCCAGGTCACCGGCAGGCGACCCGACGGATTGACCTGGCCGGTCAGCAGTGCGGCAATGCCTTCGCCACCGCGGATGCCCGGGTACCAGGCCTGCAGCATCGCCGGCACCTGCGCCAGCCACGGTGTGCGCACCGGGCCGTTGGTTTCCAGCACCAGCACGGTCTTCGGGTTGGCCTTGGCCACTGCCGAGATCAGGGCATCCTGGTTGTCCGGCAGCTGCATGTCCGGCAGGTCCACCGATTCGGCAGCCCACTGCGTGGCAAACACGATGGCCACATCCGCCTGCGCGGCCGCCTTGGCCGCAGCAGCGGCGTTGGTGCCATCCACATACGTGATAGTCGTGTCCGGGCGCGCCGCACGCAGCGATTCCAGCGGCGAGGACGGATGGAAGATCACCGGGCCCGGCCAGGTGGTCGGCATCACGCCGGGCACCGCGTTGGTGCCCTTGGCGGTCACGCCCACCATCGATGAACCACCGCCACCGATCACGCCCTTGTCGGCATGGCCGCCGATGATGACGATGCGCTTCACGCTGTCGGCCAGCGGCAACAGGTTGCCCTCATTGCGCAGCAGCACGCTGCCCTCCTCCACCGTGCGCTGGGCAACGGCGAAGCCGGCCTCGGCATCCACCTTCTGGTGCTGCGGCGGGTTGTCGAAGTTGCCATGCAGGAACATCGTGCGCAGGATGCGCGCCACCATGTCGTTCAGGCGCGCCTGCGGCACCACGCCGCCATGCACGGCCAGGCGCAGCGGTTCATCGAAGAACACCGCCGCGTCGAACACCTCACCGGCCGACTGCTGGTCCAGGCCGGCCAGCGCAGCCTTCGAGCCACTGTGCACGCCACCCCAGTCGGACATCACGAAACCGGGGAACTTCCATTCCTGCTTCAGCACCTGGTTCATCAGGTAGCCGTTCTCGCAGCCGTAGGTGCCGTTGATCTTGTTGTACGAGCACATCGCCACGCCCGGGCGACCGGCATCCAGCGCGATCTCGAAGGCCAACAGGTCCGACTCGTGCATGGCCTGTTCGCCGATGCGCACGTCGTGGAAGTTGCGACGGGTCTCCATGTCGTTCAGCGCGAAGTGCTTCATCGAGGAGATCACGTGCTGGCTCTGCACGCCCTGGATCAGCGCGCCAACCATCGAGCCGGCCAGCAGCGGGTCTTCGCCGGCGTACTCGAAGTTGCGGCCGTTGCGCGGGTCACGCTGCAGGTTGACGCTGCCCGACAGCAGGATATTGAAGCGCTGCTGCCACGCCTCGCGGCCCATCGTGGCGCCACCGGCGAAGGCAACTTCGCGGTTCCAGCTCGATGCGGTGGACGGGCCCGATGGCATTGCCGTGGCGAAGTCGCCCGGGCGGATGCCCCCCGGATTGGTCACGCCGACACCGGCATCGGCCGACTGCTGCGACGGGATGCCCAGCCGCGGTACGCCCGGCACGAAGCCGGCCGAACCGACCGCACCTTCCGGCAGCGGGCCGCCGTCCTTGCCCAGCCCGAAGTAGCTGTGCAGCATCTGGAACTTCTCATCCTCGGTCATCGCCTTCAGCAGCAGCGCAGCGCGCGCATCGGCGTTGAGCGTGGTGTCCATCCACGGCGTGTCGCCGTGCTTGTCGGCGGCATAGGCCAGGGTCAGCAGGGTGGCACGCAGCGTGCTGCCTTCCACCTTGAACGGCGCGCTGCTGGCGGCCTGGAAGCCGTCGCTGAAATAGCTGGCATCGGCTTCCAGCGCCACACGCGCCGGATCGAAGCCTGCGGCCTTGGCCGATTCACCGGCCACCGCGCCGAGCAGCACCGCCGGTGCACCCAGCCGCGAACGGGTGACCAGCGCCGGCAGCTGCGCCGCACCTGCACCGGCATCGGTATAGACCGCCACAGTGTGGCGGCCATCGTCCAGGCGCAGGTAGTTCAGGCCCGGCTGGTCGGGGCCGGATTCAGCGGCGATCGGCAGCCGGGTCAGAACAGCCTGGCCGCGCTGGGTCTGGCCATCGTCCTTGCCGGCGGCAATGAAGCGGTACTCGTAGCCCAGGCCATCGGCCAGCACCTGCAGCGGATCGACCTGGCCGATGCCGCGCTGCACCTGGCGCACGCTCACCGCGTCCACCTTCAGGCTCTTGAGTTGCGCGGCCAGCGCCGGCATCGCCTCGGCGTTGGGCGCCTGTTCCAGGGTCAGCACAGTGAACGCGGCCGGGTCGGCCCAGGCCGGAGCGGCCAGTGCGGCAGACAGGGCCAGAGACAGTGCAAGCGGTTTTGTAAACGTTTTCATCGGCAGGCGTAATTCCGTTGCCAAGGCAATCGGTCCAGGGAAAGTGCCGCCGAAGGGTGCAGCGTTCATGCCGCGCAGGGGTTGCCAGGCAACGCCCCGCAGGCCGATGGACGGGCCGGTCTGCGCGCGGGACCCTCCTCCCGGCGTGACAACCTGCCTGCCCGGGCCGCGCAGGGCGACCCAATCCTGTGAAGATTGTGCGAGGGCGTTCACACCTGTCAACAGGACCTAAGTCACAGGGGCAACCCGGCCAATGGTTATCAGGCCATCACTGGCGGTCATCAGCGCGCCGCGCGAGGCTGCTGATAATGGAGATCCCTGGCCACGAATCGAGCCCATGACCGTACATCGCGACTTCGATCATCTCTGGCGCGACCGATGTGACACCTCCAGCCAGCGCGCACCGCGCGTGCTGATCCGGGTGTTCGTGGCCCCGGGCGAGCTGGAGCGCAGCGTGGCGTTCTACGAGCAGTTGCAGGGCGTGGTAGCCGATGCGGGGTTCCCGTTCCCGGAAGCCGGGCTGCGCCTGGCGATGGTCGGCGCCTTCCTGCTGATCGAAGGCAGCCAGGCGGCACTGGCCCCGTTCACCTCGACCACGGGGACACTGCTGGTCGATGATGTTCGGCCCTATCACGACAAACTGGTCGCCGCCGGCGCCGAGATCATCTTCCCGCTGCAGGTAGTCCCGACCGGGGCGGCGTTCAATGCGGTGCATCCCGATGGCACCGTGGTTGAATACGTGCATCACCGGCCGGATCCGCACGGCCGGTGAGGGGACGGCCGGGCTGCGCCCGGCACCCGCAGAGGCAACGGCCAAAGCAACAGCGGGGCTCCTGTGGGTAGGCGGGGTGGGTCCGTTGGCGGGGGACGCCGTGAATCCGTCCCTGGAGGCTCGGTCGCGCCATCCATGGCGCTCACGCCCCCGCCAACGGACCCACCCCGCCTTCAACAATTTCTCGCAACCTGCGGTAGATCCACGCCATGCGTGGATGCTCTTCGTTTCATTGTCGAAATATTTGATTTCGATGGAGATTCATCCACGCATGGCGTGGATCTACAATCCCTCAATGTCCTCCCCCACCCTGCCCTGGAATGGCACGTTGCTGCTGGATGCTCACGTGGCCGTGCTGCAGGGTCATGCCGGTGACAGCGCCGCGCACGCGCACTACGCCCATCAACTGCTGCTCAGCGACGGCGCAGCCTGGAAGGTCGAGGTCGATGGCGTGCAGCAGCAAGGCCAGCGGCTGTGGCTGCCGTCATTCCAGCCGCACGCGATCCTGTTAGCGCCAGAAGCAGGCTGCACGGTGTTCCTTGAGCCGACGCATGCCAATCCCGCACAGATCCAGCAATACCTGCACGCACTGCCGGGCAACGCGCTGGAACTGCACGGCTGGCTGCCACGGCTGAGCCGCCCGCAACCGCTGGACCGCCGCGTGCAGGCGGCATTGGCCCGTATCGCCCAGCACCTGCCCGGCCCGGTGCCGGCCGCCGATATCGCCGGGGCGGCGCACCTGTCGACCAGCCAGCTGCACCGGCGTTTCCAGTCTGATCTGGCGGTGACCCTGCGCGGCTGGGTGCTGTGGCAGCGGCTGCGCCGCGCACTCATGCATCATCTGCGCGGGCACACCCTGACCGACAGTGCGCATGCCGCTGGATTCGCCGATCTGGCCCATCTGTCGCGCAGCCTGCGCCGCATGTTCGGTATCGGTGCCGCGCAGCTGCAGGGCCTGCAGCTTCACGCGGCCTGACACGGCCCATCATCCGCGCCTGCGCAGACCTTCCGGCAGCTCCGGCACCTCGCCATGCGGCAGTTCGCGGAACGGCGCCAGCAGCTGTTCCGGATAATCGCGCGGATAGTCCGGTTGGCTGCCGATGCCGAGGTCGCGCTGCTGCAGCCGATAGCCCGGCGCATCGAAGGCGGTCCCCAGCAGGTGATCCCAGACGGTCAGGAACAAGCCGAAGTTGACGTCGCCAGCGGTGCCGTAACGCATGTGGTGGAAGCGGTGCAGCGGCGCCCACGCCATCACCCGGCCCAGCAGGCCCGGGCGCATGTCCACGTTGGAGTGCTGCAGCAGCAGCTGGATGGCAATGGCGAAGGCCAGCACCGCAGCCACCGGCATCGGCAGGCCCAACAGCAGCAGCGGCAGTACGCCGCCCACTGCTTCGGCCGCCTGGTGCAACGGATGCTTCATCAAGCCGTTGAAGCCGTACATGCGGGTGACGCTGTGATGCACCGCGTGCAACCGCCACAGCCAGCCGACGCGATGGCTGGCGTAGTGCACCAAGGTAATGCCAAGGTCGGCGCAGACGATGGCCAGCAGTACCTGCAGAACGAACGGCCACTGCAGCGGCCACAGCTGCCACGGAAGGAGCGCTGCCAGCAGCGGCACCGCAGCGATCGACAGCAGGTTCAGGCTTTCGTTGACCAGTGCATGCAGGGTGTCACGCAGACTGTCGCCGTGGTCGTGGTTGAACGCGGGGTCATACGGCCAGGCACGTTCGGCAGCGAACGAAACCGCGATGGCGACCGCCAGCAAGGCCAGCAGCCATAGCGGATCGCCATGGAGGTGGCCGACCCAGACGACGGCGGCGGCAACGAAACCGAGCAGGAACAACGGGGCATACAGGCGGAGGATCCAGTGTTTCATGGGCAACCTGGAACGTGAGGGGCCTGCATGCTGGCGCGGCACGACGGTTGCGGGCTTGAACAAACGGCGCAACCCGCCCCGCCTCGGTGGATATCCCCCCTTTGGCCGACACCGCGTTTCCCCCACCCACGGATGGCGTGGATCTACAATGGCGCCCTCATCGCGCCCGGTACCGGCATGGATTCCTTCAACCTGATGCGCGCCTTCCGCCGCATCGTCGAACGCGGCGGGCTGGCCCGCGCTGCCGAAGACCTGGGCATGTCGCCGGCCGGGCTGAGCAAGCAGTTGCGCGCGCTGGAAACGCACCTGGGCGTGGTGCTGCTGCAGCGGACCACGCGGCGCATGAGCCTGACCGAGACCGGCCACGCCTATTACCGCGAATGCTGCCGCCTGCTCGACGAATTGGACGCATTGGAACGTGGCATCGCCGAACAGCGTGGCGAGGTGGCCGGGCGCCTGCGTGTCAATGCACCGCAGTCGTTCGCACTGAGCACGCTGTCGCCGCTGCTGCCACGCTTCCTGCAACAGCATCCACAGCTGTCGCTGGACCTGGTGATGGAAGATCGCCTGCTCGATGCGGTCGGTGAGGGTTTCGATGTGTCGTTGCGGCTGCGTGCCGAGCTGGACGACTCGCGACTGGTGGCGCGCCGGCTTGCCTCGCTGCAACAGGTGCTGTGCGCTGCCCCGTCCTACCTGCGGCAGCGTCCAGCACCGCAGTCGGTGGACGATCTGCAGGTGCACAGTGTGCTGGCCTACAGCCTGTCCGACTCCCCCGGCAGCTGGCCGCTGCTCGGCCCGGATGGGCAGGTGACCATCACCCTGCCGGCACGCGTCACCGTCAACAACAGCCTGCTGCTGCGCGACCTGCTGGTGGCCGGCATGGGCATCGGCGCCCTGCCCTCGTTCCTGGCGGCACCAGCGCTGGCCCGTGGCGAACTCCAACAGGTGCTGCCCGACCACCGCTATCCGCCACGCTTCGTGCATGCGGTCTATCCCACGTCGCGCCACCTGCAACCCAAGGTGCGTGCCTTCATCGATTTCCTGCACGCCGAGCTGCCCCGCTGCGCCGGCCTGGATTCGTAACCGCCAGCGAAAACTGAGCTGCCCACGGCGCGCTGTTTCGGCCCCGCCGCGCTGCCTAATCTGCCGCCTCCCCTCTCACCGATGGCAGGCAGATGTCTCCCGTTCCTTCCCCCGCCACCGCCGCGCCGGTGGTCGACTTCTTCCACGACGTGGTCTGCGGCTGGTGCTTCGTGCTGGCCCCGCGCCTGCAGCAGGTCTCGGCCGAACTCGGCATCCAGGTGCGCCATCGCAGCTTCGTGCTGCAGGACTCGCGCGCGCAGATGGTCGAGGTGTTCGGCTCGATGGAGCGCGCCAAGGCGATCATCCTGCGCCACTGGACCGACTGCGCCGCGCATGAAGACAGCGCGCGCATCGATATCGAAGGCATGCGCGCACAGGACTTCGAATATCCCTCCGGCTGGCTCGGCGCACTGGCCTGCCAGGCCGCAGGGTTGATCGGCGGCAATGATGCCCATGGCGCAATGTTCGACGCGGTGCAATGGGCGCACCTGCACCAGCACCGCAACATCGGCGACGCCGAAGTGCTGCTGGATATCGCCGAATCACTGGGCCATCCCCGTGGTGCCTTCGCTGACCACATGTGCAGCGACGCAGTACGCCAGCGCGTGCAGGCCGATCGTGCCGACGCCGCTGCCCTCGGCATCCGCTCCATTCCCACCGTGATCGGCGGCAACGGCCTGCGCCTGCAGACCCTGCCGCTGCCGCAACTGCGCCAGGCCCTGGCGCCCCTGGTCGCGGCCTGAGCCGCACCCTCCCCCACCCTGCAAGGAGATTCCCCCATGACCCCACGTATCCTGGCCAGCGCGCTGGCCCTGCTGCTGGCCGGCACCGCGGCGTCCACCACCGTGTCCGCGCACGAACGCGTTCCCTCCGGCCAGCAGGTCGGCACCAGCCCCTGGGGGCCGAAGGACGAGATCGGCCGGCTCAACCTGATCACCGAAGCCTCGCGTGCGGCGATCCTGTCGCGGGTCAGCGGCGGCAAGGCCTATGACCTGGCCACCGACTACTACGTCGGCATGCCCAGCTGGCAGGACGCCGGCGACCCGCACTACCAGTTCTGGATGACCCACACCCCGCGCGGCACGGTGATGGACGACCCGATGGGCGTGGGCGAGACCATGAACCTCACCCGCAGCTACACCGGCACCGCGTTCTCGATGTACAGCCACACCGGCACCCACATCGATGCGCTGAACCACTTTGGCATCCACGGAAAGATCTGGAACGGCTTCGAGGCCGACAAGCATCTCGGCGATCGTGGCTGGAATGTCACCGGCATCGAGAAATTCCCGCCGCTGATCGCGCGTGGCGTACTGATCGACGTGGCCGCCGCCAAGGGCGTGGACATGCTGCCGGACAGCTACCGCGTCACCCGCCAGGACCTGAAGGATGCGCTGGCACGCCAGCGGGTGAAGCTGCAGCAGGGCGATGTGGTGCTGATCCGTACCGGCCGCATGCGCCTGTTCGAACAGCCCAAGGCCTACATGGCCAACCCGCCGGGCATGGGCCTGGACGCGGCGCGCTTCCTGGTTGAGGACAGCGGCGCGATGATCGTCGGCGCCGACAACCTGAGCTTCGAGACCTTCCCCTCGGAGGTGGCTGACGACTACGTGCCGCTGCACACCTACCTGCTGGCCCAGCAGGGCGCGCCGATCATCGAACTGGTGGCGCTGGATGAACTGGCCCGCGACAAGGTCTACGAGTTCGCCTTCATCGGCGGCCCGCTGAAGATCCGCGGCGGCGATGCCGCGCCGCTGCGCCCGGTCGCGCTGCCGGTCCGCCCGTAACCGGGCCCTGTGGGTGCCGACCTGGGTCGGCACTCCTTTCCCACTTCAGCAACCTGAAACCCGGCCCGCCAATTTCATTAGTAATTCTACTCACAAGGCGAGTAGCATGTCTGGTCTCAGCCCCTGATACCAGCCCGCCGATACTCGCTCCATGCCTGTCGTTTCCGCCCGTTCCTGCCGCTTCCAGCCCGCCCGGCGCCTCCCTTGGAGGACCGGCTGATGGGCGCCGTCGTCGCCCTCGACCGGCTGCTGGACGGCCGCCAGTTGTGGCGCGGCCCGGCCCGCCAGGGGCCGGCCAGCGACCACCTGGCCAGCGGCCACCCGGCGCTGGACGCACGCCTGCCCGGCGGCGGCTGGCCGGCCAGCGGGCTGTGCGAGGTGCTGCAGGCGGCGCCGGGCGTTGGCGAACTGGCCCTGGTCTGGCCGGCGCTGGCCAGGCTGAGCCAGCGCGACCGCCCGATCGTGCTGGTCGCCCCACCCTATCGCCCGCATGCCCCGGCCTGGGCCGCGGCCGGGCTGGATCTGGCCCAGCTGCAGATCATCCACGCTGCGCCGAAGCAGGCGCTGTGGGCGGCCGAACAATGCCTGCGCTCTGCGGCCTGCGCGGCGGTGCTGTGCTGGCCGCACCAGGCCGACGATCGCGCCCTGCGCCGGCTGCAGGTCGCCGCCGACAGCGGCCAGTGCCTGGGCTTCGTGTTCCGCGAGGCGCAGGCAGCGCGCAACCCCTCCCCGGCCAGCCTGCGCCTGCAGCTCGACCACGGCCAGGTAAGGGTGCTGAAGTGCCGTGGCGGCCTGCCACCCGCGCAGCCGTTGCCACTGGCCATCACCCACTGAGGCCGCGCCATGCACTGGGCCTGCCTGTTGTTGCCGCAGCTGGCGCTGGACAGCGTGCTGCGCCTGCAGCCGGACCCCCAGCGGCCACTGGTGCTGCTGCAGGGCCCAGCGCAGCGCCGCGTGCTGCGTGCGGTCAGCCCGGCCGCGCGCGCAGCAGGGCTGCGCCCGGGCATGCTGCTGTCGGCCGCGCAGGTGCTGGTGCAGGACATGCACCTGCACGACTACGACCCTGACGCGGAACAGCACACCCGGCAGCTGCTGGCCAGCTGGGCCTACGCCTACAGCTCGCAGGTCAGCCTCGATTTCCCGCATGCACTGGTGCTGGAGATCGGCGCCAGCCGTGCCCTGTTCGGTGACTGGCTGACGATCGAAAAGCGCCTGCGCAACGAACTGCATGAACTCGGTTTCCGCCACCGCCTGGTGGCCGCGCCCACGGCGCATGCCGCGCGCGTGCTGGCCAACGTCCACGACGGCCTCGGCATCGATGCGCAGCAGCTGCCAGCGGCACTGGCGCAGCTACCCTTGCCGCGCTGCGGCCTGCCCAGCGACGCGGTGACCGTGCTCGGCCGTTCCGGCCTGCGCACGCTGGGTGCGGTGCTCGAGCTGCCGCGTGACAGCCTGGCCCGGCGCTTCGCACCGGAGGTACTGCAGCAGCTGGAAGCACTGCGCGGCCTGCCCACCGCGCCGCTGCGCTACTACCAGCCACCGGACCGTTTCGATGCGCGCATCGAATTCGAATACGAGATCGAATCCAGCCAGGCCCTGCTGTTCCCGCTGCGCCGCCTGCTGCTGGACCTGGCCGCCTTCCTGTGTTCGCGCGATGGCGGCGTGCAGCGCTTCGACCTGCATTTCGAGCACGACCTGCTGCCGGCCAGCGTGCTGACCATCGGCCTGCTGGCCCCCGAACGCGATCCTGCGCTGCTGTTCGAGATCGCACGCAACCGCATGGAAGCGTTCGCCCTGCCGGCCGGCAGCCGCGCACTGCGCCTGCAGGCCGAGCAGCTGCCACCGTTCGTGCCCGCCGCGCGCGACCTGTTCGATACCCGGCCGGCGCAGGCGATGCCCTGGAACCAGCTGCGCGAGCGCCTGCGTGCGCGGCTGGGTGATGACGCCGTGCAGCCGCTGGCGGTGCAGGCCGACCATCGCCCCGAACGCGCCAGTGGCACCCAGCCACCGGCCAAGCCCCCGTCGTACTGGCCACTGCGCCCCGGCTGGTTGCTGGACACCCCACAACCGTTGCGTGACCCGCGCCTGCGCATCGTCGCCGGGCCGGAGCGGATCGAATCGGGCTGGTGGGACCAGGCCGACGCACGCCGCGACTACTACGTGGTGGAAACCGCACACGGCCAGCGCGGCTGGGCCTTCCGTGAGCGCAGCGATCCGCATGCGCCGTGGATGCTGCACGGCTGGTTCGGCTGAGCCGCCATGCACAGCGAACTGCCCGGCTACGCCGAACTGCACTGCCTGTCGGCCTTCAGTTTCCAGCGCGGTGCTTCGATCGCCGAAGAACTGTTCGCGCGCGCCGCTGGCCAGGGTTACCGGGCACTGGCGATCACCGACGAATGCTCGCTGGCCGGCATCGTGCGCGCCTGGCAGGCGGCGAAGGCGCATGGCGTGGCGCTGATCGTCGGCGCCGAATTCCAGGTCGAGGACGGGCCGAAGCTGGCCCTGCTGTGCACCGACCAGGCCGCCTATGCCGGGCTCTGCCAGTTGATCACCACCTGCCGGCGGCGCGCAGCCAAGGGCGAGTACCGCTGCCTGCGCGAGGATCTGCTCGGCCTGCCCGACGGCCTGCTGTGCCTGTGGCTGGACCGGCAACCGGCCGCCACCGACCTGGAACTGCTGCGCGCCGGCTTCAATGATCGGCTGTGGTTGGCGGTGGAGCTGCACCACGAACACGACGACGCACGCCGCCTGCAGCAGCTGCAGGCCTTCGGCCAACGCCACCGCCTGCCGCTGGTCGCCAGTGGCGACGTGCACATGCACGTGCGCCGCCGCCGCGCCCTGCAGGACACCCTGACCGCGATCCGCCACCGCTGCAGCGTGGCCGAGGCTGGCTGGCGCCTGTTCCCCAACGGCGAGCGCCATCTGCGTCCGCGCACCGCGCTGGCCCAACTGTATCCGCCCGAATTGCTGGCCGAGACCCTGCGCATCGCCGAGCGCTGCCACTTCACCCTGGAACAGCTGCAGTACACCTACCCACGCGAGCTGGTGCCCGAGGGGCATGACCCGGACAGCTGGCTGCGCGTGCTGGTCGAGCGTGGCATCCCCTCGCGCTGGAAAGGCGGCATCGAACCGAAACAACGCGAACAGATCGAACACGAACTGGCGTTGATCAAGCAGAAGAACTACGCCTCGTACTTCCTCACCGTGCAGGACATCGTGCGCTTCGCGCGCAGCCAGGACATCCTCTGCCAGGGCCGCGGCTCGGCGGCCAACTCCGCGGTGTGCTTCGTGCTGGGCGTGACCGAGATCGACCCGGCACGCAGCAACCTGCTGTTCGAGCGTTTCATCTCCGCCGAGCGCGACGAGCCACCGGATATCGACATCGATTTCGAGCACGAGCGCCGCGAGGAAGTGCTGCAGTACGTGTTCAAGCGCTATGGCCGCGAGCGCGCCGCACTGACCGCGGTGGCAATCAGCTACCGTGGCCGCAGCGCGATCCGCGACGTGGCGCGTGCACTTGGCCTGCCGATGGACCAGGTCAACGAACTGGGCGCGGCGATGGACCACTGGGGCGGCAACATCCCATTGCCGGAAACCCTGCGCGAGCGCGGTTTCGATCCGGACACGCCCTTGATGCGGCGCCTGCTGGCGCTGACCGCCGAGCTGATCGACTTCCCGCGCCACCTGTCGCAGCACCCCGGCGGTTTCGTGATTTCCGAACATCCCCTGTCGACCCTGGTGCCGGTGGAAAACGCGGCGATGGCCGACCGCACCGTCATCCAATGGGACAAGGACGATCTGGATGCCACCGGCCTGATGAAAGTCGACTGCCTG
Organism: Stenotrophomonas sp. CASM106; assembly: GCF_049384825.1. Taxonomy (NCBI): domain Bacteria; kingdom Pseudomonadati; phylum Pseudomonadota; class Gammaproteobacteria; order Lysobacterales; family Lysobacteraceae; genus Stenotrophomonas; species Stenotrophomonas sp. CASM106. Next base: position 576,510 of record NZ_JBMRFS010000003.1, on the reverse strand, counting down.
GCGCTGGGCATGCTTACCGCCATCCGCAAGTGCCTGGCCATGCTGAAACAGCATGGCCTGCATGAAGGACGCATGGATGCGATCCCGCCCAAGGATGCAAAGACCTTCGACATGATCTGCGCCGCCGACACCATCGGCGTGTTCCAGATCGAATCGCGCGCACAGATGGCGATGCTGCCGCGCATGCAGCCACGCACGTTCTATGACCTGGTGATCGAGGTGGCAATCGTGCGCCCTGGCCCGATCCAGGGCGACATGGTGCACCCCTATCTGGAGCGGCGCCGGATCCTGCGCGAACAGGGACCGGACGCGTTGAACGACCCGGACAACCCGCTCTACCCACCGCAGCTGGAACGCGTGTTCGCACGCACGCTGGGCGTGCCATTGTTCCAGGAACAGGTGATGCAGCTGGCGGTCGAAGCAGCCGGTTACACGCCTGGCCAGGCCGATGCCCTGCGCCGTTCGATGGCGGCCTGGAAACGCCGTGGCGGCTTGGAACCGCATCGTGAAAAACTGCTGGCAGGCATGTTGAAAAACGGCTTCAGCCGCGAATACGGTGAGCACCTGTTCGAGCAGATCAAAGGGTTCGGTGATTACGGTTTCCCGGAAAGCCACGCCGCCAGCTTCGCCCTGCTGACCTATAACAGCTGCTGGCTGAAATGCCACCATCCGGCCGCGTTCACCGCCAGCCTGATCAACAGCCAGCCGCTGGGTTTCTACAGCCCCGACCAGCTGCTGCAGGACGCGCGCCGGCATGGCATCAGCGTGCTTCCCGTGGACGTGCGCCACAGCGACTGGGACTGCACGCTGGATTTCAGCAGGGGCGCGGCCGCGATCCGGCTCGGCCTGCGCCTGGTCGACGGCTGCAATGAAGCGGCTGTACAGGCCATCATGCGCGAACGTGCACGGCGCCCGTTCGACGATGTGGGCGACCTGTGCCAGCGCACCGCCCTGGATCGCCGCCAGCAGGGCCTGCTGGCCGATGCCGGTGCGCTGCGCGGGCTCAGCGGCCATCGCCATCGTGCACGCTGGGATATCTCCGGCGTGGAGAACCGGCTGCCGCTGTTCGACCAGGCCCGCGCCACCGCTGAAGCACGTGTGCCGCTGCCCCTGCCCAGCGCCTGGGAGGACATGCAGGCCGATTACCGCAGCATCGGCACCACCCTCGGCCGCCACCCGATCTCGTTCCTGCGCACGCAGCTGCGCAGCCGCGGCTGCCTGGATGCCGCGCAGCTTGCGGGCCACGGCCATGGCCGTCGCGTGCGCATCGCCGGCCTGGTCCGCATGCGCCAGCGCCCGCAGACCGCCAGTGGCGTTACCTTCCTCACCCTTGAAGACGAGACCGGCATGGTCAATGCCGTGGTCTGGCGGCACCTGGCCGATCGCCAGCACCGGGTCCTGGTCGATACCCGGCTGATGCAGATCGACGGCCGCCTGGAACGCGTCGATGGCGTGCAGCATGTCATCGTGCAGCGCATGCACTGCCTGGATGAACTGTTGCAGGGGTTGCGCAGCCACAGCCGCGATTTCCATTGACGATACACAGCGTCACACAATGAACTGGCCATCGGTCGCCCGCATCCGCTATCGTCGCTGCATCCAAGGAAGGACGACACGATGCCGCGCGCACTGCTGCTGACCACGCTGGTGGTCTCCACACTCGCCCTGCTGGTTTCCGGCTGGACCGCCTGGAGCCTGCATCGCAGCCAATCGCCACAGCGCATCATCGAAGCGCGCGGGCTGATCATCCACGATGGCACGGGCCAACCCCGGGTGATCCTAGGCGCGCCGGTGCCCGACCCCCTCAGCCGGGGCCGTATCCAGGGGCCGCGCGCCACCGCCCTGTCCGGCCTGATCCTGCTCGGCCCGGATGGCTCCGAACGCGGGGGCTATGGCACCAGCGATCGCGGCGGTGAAGCCGTGCTGACCCTGGACGATGCCAATGGCACCACGGAAGTGTTCAAGGTGGTGGCCAACCCGGACCGTGGTGCCAGCCTGATGGTCAAGCACCAGAACAACACCGGCGCCATGCTCACCTCATGGCAGGGCAAGCCGGAACTGATGTTCGTCGATGACAGCGGCCAGTCCTACTACGTGCGCCCGGGCGCCAACGCCGCGCCCTGATCTGCTTCTGTAGCGTCGAGCCATGCTCGACTGCTTCTACCAACAGCAGCCGAGCATGGCTCGGCTCTACAAAGGCGAAGCAACGTCGAGCATCGCTCGACGCTACAGACCGCACACCGCCGCCAGGTCGTCAGCCAGCGGCCGCAGTTGCGCCGCGCCCAGCGCCGCGCAGGTGATGCGCAGGCCATGTGCCGGCGCCGCCACCGCGAACACCTCGCCAGCGCGCACATGCCATCCGCGCGCGGCCAGCGCCAGCACCTGCGGATGGCTGTCGCCCGGCAACGGCAGCCACAGGTTCAATCCCTCCATCGGCAGCGGCGTCGGCACGCCACGCGCGCGCAGCAGTTCCTGCAGCGACTGCAGGCGCTGCTGGTAACGCTCGCCTGCCGAGGCGATCTTCGCCCGCTGCGTTGACGACGCCAGCACCGAGGTTGCCGCGTCCTGCAGCAGGTGACTGACCCAGCCGATACCGGATGCCAATCGCAGCCGCAACCGCATCGCGGTTTCTTCATCGCAGGCCAGCCAGGCCAGCCGCAGGTCGGGGCCGAGCGGTTTGGACAACGAACGCAGCAGCGCCCAGCGCCGCCCATCCAGCGGCAGTACCGAGTGATAGGCCTGCTGCGAGAGCAGCGCATAGTGATCGTCGATCAGCACTGCTACCTGCGGGTACGCCGCCAACAACTGCCGCAACGCCCGCGCCCGCTTCGCATCCAGGCTGGCCCCGGTCGGATTGTGCGCCCGGGGGGTGAGCAGCACCGCACGTGCACCAGCCTCCAGCGCCTGCCGCAGCGATTCGACCTGCATGCCCTGGGCATCCACCGCCACCGGCAACGGCGCATGACCCGACGCATTGAGCACATTGAGGCTGCCGAGAAAGCATGGATCCTCCACCGCGATGCGATCACCCGGCAGCAGCCACGCCGCCAGCAGGCGCTCGATGCCATCGACGGCGCCATGGGTCAGCTCCAGCGCATATCCCTCGGGGCAATCCGCATCCAGCGAGGCGCGTGCCAGCGCCTGCAACCTCGTGTCGACCGTACCCACGCCATACAGCCGCGGCGCCGCCGGGGTCAGGCGCAGGTTCGGCAGCAGGCGCGGATCCGGGTTGCCACCGGCCAGGTCCTGCAGCGCCAGCCCCGGGGTGCTGCCCTCGCGCGCCAGCGGCGGCGGCAGGCCACGCACCACCGTGCCGCGGCGGCCCGCCGTGCTGGCCAGTCCCGCCGCATCCAGGCGCTTGTAGGCAGCAGCCACGGTGTTGCGGTTCACGCCCAGCTGCTCGGCCAGTTCACGCACCGGCGGCAGCACGCTACCGGCCGGCAGGCGGCCCTTGCCGATGCCGTCGCGGATGCTGTCGAAGATCGACTCGGCGCTGTACCCGGTGATTTTCATTTTGTCCTATGCCAAAATATCTCTTGTCCTGTGCCAGTGTATCCCACCCTGGCCACCCTGCATTGGAGGTGCCCGCATGCCCCTTGCCGCTGCCGACTGGCCCGTCGCCCAGTCCGTTGAACAGATCGCCGCCAACCTGGTCACGGTGCGCCAACGCATCGCCGATGCTTGCGCCCGCGTCGGCCGTGACCCGGCCAGCGTGCGCCTGCTGCCGGTCAGCAAGACCGTCGATGACGCCCGCATCCGCATGGCGGTGGCCGCCGGTTGCCGCGAGCTGGGCGAGAACAAGGTGCAGGAGGCGCAACGCAAGGCCGAGACGATGGCCGATCTTGGCGTGCACTGGTCGGTGATCGGGCATCTGCAGACCAACAAGGCGCGCTACGTGGCGCGCTTCGCCAGCGAGTTCCAGGCGCTGGACAGCCTGCGCGTGGCCGAAGCACTGCAGCAGCGCCTGCAGCTGGAAGACCGCACGCTGGATGTGTTCGTGCAGGTCAACACCTCCGCCGAACCCAGCAAGTATGGCCTGGAACCCGCTGCCGTCGAGGCCTTTGTGCAGCAGCTTCCAGCGTTCGATCGCCTGCGCGTACGCGGCCTGATGACGCTGGCCATATTCACCCCGGAGGTCGAACGCGTGCGTGCCTGCTTCGTGCGCCTGCGCGAACTGCGCGACCAGCTGCAGCGCACTGCACCTCCCGTCATGGACCTTTCGCAGTTGTCCATGGGCATGTCCGGAGACTTCGAAGTGGCGATCGAGGAAGGTGCCACCGTGGTCCGCGTCGGGCAGGCCATCTTCGGCGCACGCGCCACCCCGGACAGTTTCTACTGGCCCAGCAATGGAGCCCCCGCATGAAGCACGCGGTCGTCCTGCAACACGTCGCCTTTGAAGACCTCGGCATCCTGCAGCCACTGCTGTCGGCACAGGGCTGGCAGCTGCAGGTGCTGCAGGCCGGTATCGACGCGCTCGACTCCGCCGAAACCGCCGACCTGCTGGTCGTGCTGGGCGGCCCGGTCAGCGTCAACGATGTTGATCGCTATCCCTTCCTCAACGACAGCATCGCGTTGTTGCAACGTCGGCTGCAGCAGCAACGGCCCACGCTGGGCATCTGCCTCGGCGCGCAGCTGATGGCGCGCGCACTCGGTGCCGACGTCGCCGCCAGTGGTGGCAAGGAGATCGGCTTTGCGCCACTGCTGCTGACTGATGAAGGCCAGCGTTCTCCGCTGCAGTCCCTGCAGGGCATTCCGGTACTGCATTGGCACGGCGAGGCATTCGAACTCCCGGCCGGTGCACGCCGCCTGGCCAGCACGCCGGCCTGCCGCCATCAGGCCTTCGCCATGGGCAGCCATGCGCTGGCCCTGCAATGCCACCCGGAACTGGATGCCCGCCAGTTCGAACGCTGGCTGATCGGCCACACCCTGGAGCTGGCGCAGGCCGGCATCGATCCGAACGATCTTCGCGCCCAGGCACGCCGTTACGGTGCACCGCTGGCGGCGGCGGCCACCGCGATGTTCGACCATTGGCTGCAGGAGCTGCCGGAGACACCGCAATGAACTACCGATTGCAGATCCACCGCGATGGCGCCCACTGGGGCCACTTCGACTGCAGCGGCCCCGATGCCATGCAACGCATGGACACCATCGCCGCGCAGCTGCCTGCCGAACAGGGCTTCCAGCTGAAACGGCAGAAAGGTGTCGGCGAAGAGCGCATCCTGTCCAGCAATGCCGACGGCCTGCGCGTACTGGCTTCGCAGATCCAGTACCGCGACATCTGACGATCGTCACGGTAGTGGCGGCCGCTTGCCGGCACTACCACGGCTGTTCGCCCGCGTGCGAAGCTTCACGCATGCTGACCCTGCAACGCGGCAGCCACCACGGGCTGCTGGTCGCCCCGCGCTGGCCCTCCACCCATATCCAACTGGAAGAAGAGGTACTGCAACGCCTGCTCGATGCGCAGGCAATGCTGCCTGTCGGGCTGCGACTGCTGCTCACGCGCGGCTTCGAACCCGGCCACAGCCGGCTCGGCAGCTTCCGTCGTGGCGTGCGTTGGCTCGGTATCGCGTTGTTCCGGGCCTGCTATCCGCAACGCCATGATGAGGTCGATGCCATCTTCGGCGCCAACGGCCACGACATCGATGGCCGTCATATCGATGTCTCGCTGGTACTGCACGGCAAGCGGCTACGGCTGCTGCCCGTGGGCGTATTCACCCCGCCACGCTGGCAGGATCGTCGCGTCGCCCGCCATGCCGAAGCGGTCGCGCGGGTGAAGCGCAGCCTGCAGCGCTGCGGCTTCGAGCTGCATCACAACCCCACCGAAGCCCTGCAGATCCACTGCGATTATCGCCCGCGCTGATCTCCCACCCGGGCAGGCGTGTCACGCCCATCGATAGATGCAAATGATTCTCTTTTGCTGTAAGGTGCAGCCGCTGCCCTTGCCGCCGCGGGCTGTTCCCTTTCCCAGTTGTCGCCCGCCCCGTGTCCACGCCTGTCGAACCGACGGATGTCGCGCAGCTGTGCGCGGCCCATTACCGGCCGCTGCACGCCCATGTCCGCCGTAAACTCCCGCAACGCAGCGACGCCGATGACGTCGTCCAGGAAACCTGGCTGCGTGTCATCAAGGTCGCCGCCAGCGGCCTGCTGAGCAACGGCCGCGCCTACCTGTACCGCGTCGCCCACAATCTGATCGCCGATCACTACCGGCAACGCCAGCGCCGTCGTGAGGAAGCGCTGGATGACGCCCAACTGCACGCCCTCGCCGATCCTGCACCGCTGCCGGAGCAGCACCTGCTGGACGCCGAACAGCTGCGCCATCTCGACGCGATCATCGCCGCGCTGCCACCGCGCTCGCGCCAGGTATTCCTGCTGGCCCGGGTGGAGCAGATGGCACTGGCCGAGATCGGCCGCCGGCTCGGCATCAGCCGGCAGACCGCGCACGGCCATCTGCTGCGTGCGCTGGTGGCGGTGCAGCAGGTACCCGGCGCATGAGCCCGGAGGCGATCGCGCGCGAGGCCGCGCGCTGGTGGCTGGACGGCCACGACGGCGGCCGCGACGAGCGTGCCTTCAACCAGTGGTACTACGCCGATTGCCGCCACGCCGCGCAGTACCAGCACCTGCAGGCGCTCTGGCAGGCCGGTGATGCCACGCCCAGCCTGCAGCGGCATCAGCGCAAGCGGCAGCGCCGGCACCTGCGCGACGCCGGCACTGCCGTGCTGCTGCTTTGCGCCTTGGGCCTGTATACCCGCCAGGCCGCACCACCGGCCGCGCAGGTGATGCGCACGGCGGCAGGCGAGATCCGTGAAGAAGTACTGCCGGACGGCTCGCACGTGCTGCTGTCACCCGGAAGCGAAGTCCATGTCCGCATCGATGCACAGCGCCGCCAGCTGCAGCTGCAGCACGGCCAAGCCTGGTTCAAGGTAGCCGCCGATGCGCAGCATCCGTTCCAGGTGCATACGACGCACGGCATGGTCACCGCGCTCGGTACGGCCTTCGACCTTGCCGTGCAGGACAACGACAGCGTGGTCACCGTCACTGAGCATCGCGTCCGTGTGGACAGCGGCACCCGCAGTGAGCAGGCCATCGAAGGGCAGCAGCTGCGCTTCGATGGACAGGCACCGATCATCGGCCTGGCCGCCAGCCACAGTGCCCTGGCCTGGCGCGAGCGTCGCCTGCATTGGGTCTCCACGCCCTTGGCCGAGGTCACCCAGGGCCTGGATCGCTGGCATAGCGGCCACACCTGGATCATCGGCGCACACCTGCGCCAGCAGCCGGTCACCCTGCTCGGCAGTGCAGACGGTGCGGCGCGCAGCCGCGACCAGCTGGCCACGCAGCTGCATGTACGCGTGCTGCGCCTGGGCGCGGGCGTGCAGGTGTGGCTGCCGCCACGCAGGGAACATCGCGATGCACCCTGACATCGGCCCTGCCACTGCGTCTACCCAGGATGACGACGCGCCGCGTCAGCCCCTGGAGCTCCCGATGCTGTTTCACCGTCCCCTTGTCCTCGCCCTGTCACTGGCCTGCGCCAGTCCGCTTCCGTTGTTACCTGCCAGCGCACACGCGCAGGCCGCCTCCCGTCACTTCGATCTTCCTGCGCAATCGCTGGCCAGCGCGCTGGATGCCTACAGCCGGCTGACCGGTGTCGATCTGGTGATCGGCGCGGCATTGCCAGGCGGCCAGACGGCGCCGGCACTACGCGGACGGTTCGACGACGCGCAGGCCCTGTCACGCCTGCTGGCCGGTAGCGGGCTGCGCCCCCGTTTCATCGACGCGCGCCGCGCCACCCTGGAACCGGCGCCGGCCGCCCCCTCCGATGGCAGCCGTCGAACCGGCCCGCTGCGCGTACAGGGCGATATCGCACACGGCCATTCCCCCGGTGCAGGCGCCAGCCAGTATGTCCCGGCGGCCCGCGATGGCTTTGCGCCCGCCGTCGGCAGCGAGCGCGTGGCGATGGCCGAACGCCAGGACGGCAACAGCCTGCTGCGTTCGATGCCCGGCACCCACAGTTTCCACTCGCGCAGCCAGCCCGGCCTGCAGGTCAACATCCGCGGCATGACCGGCGCCGGGCGGGTCAACACCATGATCGATGGTGTCACCCAGACCTTCCGCAACAACGCGGGCCATGGCTCCGGTGGTCCGTTCGCCTACGTCGACCCATTCCTGCTGGCCGGTGTGGACGTGCAACGCGGTGCGGTCGCCGGTGGTGATGGTGCCGGCACGCTGGCCGGCAGTGCCAATTTCCGCACGCTGGACATCGACGACCTGCTTGGCGAAGGTCGTGACTGGGGCCTGCGCGCGGGTTACCGCCATGGCAACAACGGCTACGGCAATGGCCGTACCTTTGCCGGTGCCTGGCGCCACAGCGAGGATGGCGGCGACCGCCAGTTCGGCCTGCTGGCCGCTGCCAGCAGCAGCCGCAGCGGCGAATACGCCACCGCGCGCGGGCAGAAGAACACCGCCGATCCGGGCAGCCAGCAGCCCAGCAGCTGGCTGTTGAAAGCACGCCTGCAGCCCAGTGACCAGCATCGGCTGGACCTGAGCCACATGCGCTACGAAAACGACTTTTACCACAACTACCCGTGGCAGATTTCCGCACGCAACCAGCGCGCCAGCTACCACTACACGCCCTACACGCCGTGGATCGACCTGCGCGCGACCTTCGCCGGCAACAAGACCCGGCTGTTCTATCCGCCCGTGGAGGATTCCAGCTACATCGGTCGCCGCACCCACAGCAGCCTGAGCAGCTGGACGCTCGACAACACCAGCCGCTTCGACATCGGTGCACTGCAGGCACGCTGGAACACCGGCATCAAGCACCAGTCGGACGTCTACGTGGCCGACACCCCCATCCTGCGCGGCGCCAACCCGCAGGGCCGCAGCCAGCTGGACAGCGTGTTCAGCACGCTGGAACTGCAGTACGACATCTACGCGCTGACTGCAGGCCTGCGCCAGGATCGCTATGGCATCCGCGGCCACGTCCCGGTGTGCTCGGATGTGCCCGGCCAGTGCGCCGAGATCAACGGCGGCGGCATCGACGTGCGCCGTACCCAGCGCGCACTCAGCCCCAGCCTGGCGGTCTCGTGGCAGGCCACCGACTGGCTGCAACTGTTCGCCGAAGCCTCGCGTACTTCCCGCCCGCCGCGCGTGCAGGAGATGTTCTTCGAGAAGATCCCGCTGGAAGGCATGAGCGATGCCGATGGCGTGGGTGCCAACCCGTTCCTGCGCCGAGAGCGCTCGCGCAACCTGCAGTTCGGCGCCAACCTCAGCGCCTCCTCGCTGCTGACCGACGGTGACCTGGCGCAGCTGCGCGTCACCCGCTTCGACAACCGCATCCGCGACTACATCAAGCCGCAGTACCTGCTGATCGTGCACCCGCCGGAGGTGGGGCCTTTCGTGGTACCGATCGACAGCGATCAGCAGCTCACTGCCTGGACCGATGCGCTGGACGTGGACGACTTCAGCACCACTACGCGCTGGATGAACCACCCCGGCGTGGTGCGCATGCGCGGTATCGAGCTGGAAGCGCACTACGCCAGCGCGCACTACCACGCCACGCTGAGCTGGACCCGCTCGCGCACCAGTGCGCCTGCCATCGAATTCGTCAACCTGGAAGACATCACCGCCCTGCCCGACCGCTTCTGGACGTTGGATGTCGGCGGCCGCTGGTGGCAGCAGCGCGTGCAGGCCGGCCTGCGCGCCGAATACTCCGGGCCCACCGAAGAAGGCTACGACTTCTTCCAGACCCGCAGGACCGGCGGTACCGGTGTACTGCTCGACTTCTACGCCAGCTTCAAGCCCCAGCCCAACACCACGCTGTGGCTGAACATCGAAAACCTGCAGAACAAGGCCTATGACAACAATGCCTCGATCGACAGCATCTTCAGCCCGACCCTGGACCGCGGCAACGGCCGTGGCCGCACCGTCTCGATGGGCGTCAATGTGGCGTTCTAGCCGCCGCTGGCTGCCGCTGTGCCTGCTCGCACTGGCCGCAACGGCCAGCGCGCAGCCTATGCCCGGCACGGTGATCGACCTGGCCAGCGGGCAGCGCCTGGACGAAGCCGCGTTCGTGAAGCGTGCAGCGAACGCCCCGCGGCTGCTGCTGGGCGAACGCCACGACCTGGCCGGTGACCACGCCGCCCAGCGCTGGCTGCTGCACGCGCTGCAACGGCAGCGTCCACAAGGCGCGCTGGTGATGGAGATGATCGCCAGTGAACGCCAACCGCGCCTGCAGCGGGTGCAGCGCTGGCTGGCCAAGGGCAACCATGCCGATGGTGCGCGCCTGCAGGCGCTGCTGGGCTGGGATACACGCTGGCCGTGGGCCACCTATGGCGGGCTGGTACAGGACGCCACCGCCGCCGGCATCCCCCTGTTCGGCGGCAACCTGTCGCGTGCCGAGGTCAATGCGTTGCTTGCCTCCAACACGTCGGTGCGGTTTCCGATGCCCACCGCCCGGCAACGCCTGTCAGCCGTGGTGCTGGCCCAGCACGCAGACGCCGCACCGATGCTGGAAGGGATGCTGGCCGTGCAACAGGCCCGCGACACCCGCATGGCACAGGCACTGACCGCAGCCCCTGCACCCGCGCTGCTGGTGGCCGGCCGCTGGCATGTACTGCGCGGCACCGGCGTGCCGGGCTACCTGCCATCGGAGGTACCGGCACTGGTGATCGCGCTTGCGTCACCCGACGAAGGCGTCGATGCGGTCGACGCCGATCTGCTGTGGGTGCCGGGCGATGAGTGAACGCGGCCAACACTGGCAGGCGATTGCCATCAGCATCGGCCTGCACCTGTTGCCCTTGCTGCTGTTGGTGCACTGGATGGCCGCGCCACCGTTGCTGCCGCCGCCTGAGCAGGATGTGCGCATCAGCCTGCGCCTGCTGGCACCGGCTACGCCTCCCCAGCCGGTCGAAGAGCGCCTGGCCGACACCCCCAGCCAGGCGCAGCAGGCGCGCGCGTCGCAACCGGCGAAGTCGCCCCCTCCGCCAAAGCCCACCGCCGCGCGCGAGGGCGAGGTGGCCGCCAGCGAGCTCGGTGGCCCTGGCCGGCAAGCCCTGCCGGTCGCCCCGCCTGCGGCCGTGACCGATGCCAGTCCCGCACCGGCATCGATCACGGCCGCGCCGCCCGCTCCCGACGCACCACCGGCGGACTTCCAGGCCGGCGCCGCCAGCGACCAGTGGGAAGCCCGCCTGATGGCGCGCCTGGAGCGTTATCGCTACTACCCCGCCGTCGCGCGCTCGCGCCGGCAGCAGGGAACGACCTGGGTCAGGGCCAGCATCGATCGCGAGGGACGCCTGCAGGCCCTGCGGCTGGAGCAGTCCAGCGGCCAACCGATGCTCGACGACGCCGCACTGCAGACGTTCCGCCGCGCGCAGCCGCTGCCGCCCATTCCCATGGAAATGAAGGCACCGCAGGAACTGGTGGTGCCGGTGGAGTACTACCTGCGCTAGGCGGCGTAGGCCTCCGCCTCGATCTCGAACAGCATGCCGTCCAGCGCCAGCCGTGGCACAGGAATCAGGGTGCAGGTCGGCGCTGCGCCGTTCGGCCAACGCCGCCGTACCTGCCGGGCGATGATGCCCAGCCGGTCCTCGTCGTGGTCGACCACCAGGATGCGCAACCGCGCGACATCGGCCAGGCTGGCCTGCGCCGAACGCAATGCGATCTGCAGGTTGTCCAGTGCCTGCTCGACCTGTTCCCCGAAGCCGGGGGAGAGATGACCATCGGCATCCTCACCGCCCTGCCCGGCGATATGGATCACCCGGGCGGGAAGGCGCACCACCGCCACGTGCGAGTAGCCGTTGGCCGAGGGATCGTAAAGCCCCGCAGGATTGAACAGTTCCAGCAGGCCGTGGCCCAGGTCCGGGGTGGTCAGCAGGTTCATGCCGCATGCCTCATGGGGAATGCGAGGCAGTCTGCGACCTCAACCAGAGTTGAGGTCAAACCGATCCGCTGCAACAGTCCGGTCCGCCATGCGCAACGATCGTGCCCACGTGTAGAGCCGAGCCCACGCTCGGCTGATCAGCGCGGCAGCCGAGCATGGGCTCGGCTCTACCGTTCCCGGCTCACGTCCACGCCGGATCCGCCGTGAAATCGATGGTCAACCAGAAAGTACTGGCCCGCGCATCCAGCCGCACCGCGATCTCATCGCGCATCGCATCGACTTCGCCTACCGACCCCAGCGGCGTGATCGGGTCAGCCAATACATGGATCTCGATGAAGCGCATCCGCCCCATCTTCGCCACATGGCTGGTGAAACCGGCATAGCCACGCTCGGCCACGAACGCCTGCATCACCTGCTGCACGCGCCGGTCCAGAACATCCGGCGCCACCTGCAGCACTTCGCGCATGGCCTTCCACGCGCTGCGCGCCGGCACCGGCAGCATCGCCAGGCTGATCAATGCCAGCACGATCGAATCCAGGTACGGCACCCAATGGTGCCACTCACCACCGTGCAGGACCAGCGCCAACACGAAGGCCAGCACCACTGCCAGGCTCATCAACCCGCCCAGCAGCCAGCCACGCACATCCAGCCATAACAGCGCCGAGCGCAGATGCCGCGCCCGCTGCGCAACGAACGCCGCCATCGCCAGGTTGCTGGCACTCAGCAGCACCGCCCACCACAGCGCGGGCCCGAATTTCACTTCGTGCCCGCCCGTGGTCAGGCCGATCACCGCGTTGGCCAGCGCATACACGCAGGCCAGCGACAGGATCACACCACCCAGCGCTTCGACCATCGGCTCCAGATGCCAGTAGCCGTACTGGAAGCGCGGGCTTTGTTCCCGCGCCACCAGCCGCAGCACCGACAACGACACCAGGGTCAGGGCGACGTCGACCAGGCTGTACACGCCGTCGAACAGGATGGCCTGCGATCCCACCAGCAGGCCACCGCCGAAGCCGACCGCGCTCACCGCAAGGGTGACCCCGATCGAGAACGTCAGGATGCGTTGCTCGCGCGCGGTATCCATCGTTCGCCGATGAGCCGACCGTTACGGGTCAGGCCTTCAGCACCTCCACCTTGTACGAGACCGCATCACCCTCCTGCTCGATGATGAGCCCGTGCACGTCCGATTCGAAGCCCGGGAAACGGGCGTTCTGCTCGCGGGCGATGCGCAGCGACTGGATGATCGGCTCGTCGCTGTCGCCGAAGCGCTCGCCCGGCATGATGGTCGGGATGCCCGGCGGGTACGGCACCAGCATGGTCGCCGCGATGCGGCCACTGATCTGCTCGATGTCGACCCGCTCGATCTCGCCCTTGACCAGGTGGTTGTAGGCATCGGCCGGGGTCATCACCGGCGTCGGCAGGTCCACGTACATCTCGCGCATCACCTTGGCCACGGCAAATTCCTGGTTGAACGCATGCAGCGCGTCGCACAGGTCACGCAGGCCCCAGCCGGCGTAGGCATTCGGATAATCGGCGGCCAGCGTCGGCAGTGCCTGGCTCAGCGGCGCATTGCGGTCGTACAGTTCCTTGAACGCCATCAGCTCGGTGACCAGGGTGCTCCACTTGCCCTTGGTGATGCCCATCGAGAACAGGAACAGCACCGAGTACAGGTTGGTCTTTTCCACGGTGATGCCGCGGCCCCACAGGAACTTGCTCAGCACCGCCGCCGGGATGCCCAGCCTGCCCATGCTGCCGTCCATTGCCAGGCCCGGGGTCAGCAGGGTCACCTTGATCGGATCGATCAACACATAGTCGTCAACCAGGTTCTCGAAGCCGTGCCAGTGCGCGTCCGGCCGCAGGTACCACTCCTCGCGCTTGGCCACCAGCGGTGCCGGCGTATCGCCCTTGTCCAGGCTGCGCTCGACCTGGGTTGGCTGCCACACGCTGAACCACCAGTCGTCGCGACCGAGATCATCGCGGACGTGCAGCATCGCGCGGCGGAAGGCAATTGCCTCGTCATGCATTTCCTGCACCAGCGAGCGCCCGGCATCGCCTTCCATCATCTTCGAGGCCACGTCACAGGCGGCAATCACGCCGTAGTGCGGGCTGGTCGAGGTGTGCATCATGAACGACTCATTGAAGCGCTCGGCATCAAGGTTGCGTTGCGCCGAGTTGCGGACGTGGATCATCGACGCCTGCGAGAACGCAGCCAGCAGCTTGTGGGTGGAATGCGTGGTGAAAATGATCGCATCCTGCTCACGCGGCTTGCCCTTGGCCATGCCGTAGTGGTTCTCGTAGAACGGGTGGAACGCGGCGTAGGCGTACCAGGCTTCGTCGAAATGCAGGAAATCAACTGCGCTGCCGATCTCGTCGGCGATCTTCTCGGCGTTGTAGCACAGGCCGTCATAGGTCGAGTTGGTGACCACCGCGATGCGCGGCTTGGAGCCGGCCTTGTAGGCCTGGCTGGCCAGCGGATTGGCGGCGATGCGCTGCTGCAGCGACTCCGGCGTGAACTGGTCCAGGCTGATCGGGCCGATGATCCCGTGCGCATTGCGGCTGGGCGTGAAGTACACCGGCACCGCACCCGTCATGATCAGCGCGTGCAGCAGCGACTTGTGGCAGTTGCGGTCAACGAACACCACGTCGCCGCGGGCCACCGTGCCATGCCAGACGATCTTGTTGGCGGTGGAGGTGCCATTGGTGACGAAGAAGGTGTGGTCGGCACCGAAGTTGCGTGCCGCCTCGTTCTCGGCATCCTTGATCGGGCCGGTGTGATCGAGCAGCGAGCCCAGCTCCGGCACCGAGATCGACAGATCGCTGCGCAGGGTGTTCTCGCCGTAGAACTGATGGAATGCGCGGCCGACCGGCGACTTGGTGAACGCCACGCCGCCGGCATGGCCCGGCGTATGCCAGGAATAGTTCGACTCGGCCGCATGATGGATCAGCGCCTTGAAGAACGGCGGCAGCAGGTTCTTCATGTAGTCTTCGGCCGCGCGCATCACCTGCCGCGAGATGAAGCTCTTGGTGTCTTCGAACAGGAAGATGAAGCCGTGGATGTACTTGAGCAGCTTGCTCGGCACCTTCTCGATGGTGCGGCGCTCGCCGTACAGGAACACCGGCAGATTGGCACGGCGCGCGCTCTGCTCGCGCAGGAAGGCGGTCAGGCGCTGGAACTCGCCATCCACCTCTTCGCTGCCATCGATGGAGATCAGCACGGCCGAGGCCGCCACGTAGGTGCGGGCACCGGCCCGGGCGTCATCCAGGTTCAGCCCGCACAGCACGCGCTGGTCGTTGCTGCGCAGCTCTTCCACCAGCGCACGGATCAGGATGCCACCGATGCGCGGCGACTCGTAGTCGTTGTCGATGACAATGACCGGGTAGTCCAGGGACTTGAAGTACACGTTGATTCTCCTTGTCGAACTCAGGATTGCCGGGCGCCGGCGCTGATCGCCGAGGCCTCGCGGGCGCGCTGCCGCTGCTGGCGGCGCTCCTCGCTGAAGAAGGGATAGAACACGGTGATGAACAGCACGAACAGGAAGGCGTACTGCACGATGGTCCCCGAGGAGCCGTAGATCGCCCACAGGCAGTACACGACGGTCAGGCTGGTCAGCGTCCAGAACGCACCGGTGTGGACCAGGGTGTGCGAACGCTCGACCACGAAGTAGCACGCCACGCACGAGTAGATGTAGGGCAGCAGGGTCAGCACCACGGCCGCCGACGTGATCACGTCGAACTGGGCCGACGCGGTTTCCGAGGTGGAGGTCACCAGCACCGCCAGGGTCATCAGCACCGCCACGATCAGCACGCCCTTGACCGGCACGTCGTCCTTGTTGGTCTTGCTGAAGATGCTCGGGAACAGGCCGTCATCCGACGCTGCCTTGGCACTCTGCGCGGTCAGCAGGATCCAGCCACCCAGCGAGCCGGCGGCACCGATGAAGGCGCACAGGCTGACCAGCGCGCCGCCCCAGCCACCGACCGCCTTGGCCGCCGCCAGCGCGAACGGTGCGTCGGACACCTGCAGTTCCGCGTTCGGCACCATGCCCATGATCACCGACGAACTGGCGATGTAGGCGATGGCAGCCAGGAACACGCCGGCCAGCGTCGCGCGGGCGACGTTCTTCTCCGGATTTTCGACCACACCGGCAGTCACCGATGCAGACTCGACGCCGATGAAGGCCCACAGGGTCAGTGCCGCAGCGCTCGAGATCGCACCGAAGTTCGACTCGCCAGACACGTTGTAGGCGCCCTTGAAGATGTCGGCATCGAAGAAGAACCAGCCGAAAATGGCGATGCCCAGGATCGGCACCAACGCAAAGCTGGTGGTGACCGTCTGCACGCGGCTGACGAAGGCCGGACCGATCACGTTGGCAAAGCTCAGTGCCCACACCAGCACCAGCACCGCGATGCAACGCACCAGCGGCTCGGACAGGATCGGGAAGAAATAGCTGAAATAGCCCACCGCCGCGATCGGAATGGCGACGTTGCCGATCCAGTTGGCGAACCAGTAGATGGTGTTGGTCTGGAAGCCCATGTACGGCCCGAACCAGTCGCGCGCGTAGGCATAGGGACCGCCCGCCTTGGGTGCGAGCTTGCCCAGCTTGGCGAACACGAAGGCCAGCAGCAGCGCACCGGCGGTGGTGATCAGCCAGCCCCAGATCGAGGCGGTACCGATCTTGGCCAGGCTGGACGGCAACAGGAACACGCCTGAGCCCATCATGTTGCCGGCGACGAGGAAGGTGGCTCCGACCACCCCGATTTTCTTTGCTTCTGCCATGACGATCTCCGGTACTGGCATGAGCCCGGCAGCACCGGGCGTGGGGACGGTTACGCTGGCGTACGACCGCTGGCGTCTATTTGATGAAGTTGTATTGCAGGCTGCCCTGCACCCGGACCGTGTCGCCGCGTGCGCCGCCCTGCTGTTCCAGCCGGCCGTACAGCAGCTCCATGCCCATCGTCCAGGACGGCGCCGGGCTCCAGATCAGGTTGAACACGCCGTAGCGGCTCTGCCGGAATGCATCAGCGGCGAGTGCGGCGTTGCGCTCCAGGGTCAGCTGGCCAAAGATCAGGTTGGAGCGCCACAGCGCGGACCAGTAATGGGTGTAGCCGACGAAACCGCCGTGCAGGTCCAACGCGGCGAGGCGGCCATCGGCACCGACCACCGCGTCCAGTCCGGAACCGGTCAGATCGGCGGTGTAGCGACTGAGGCCGCGCCCGCCGAGTACGCCGAACAGCAGCAGGTCGCGCTCGCCCACTGACGCCGAGCCGCTCAGCTGCAGGCCACCGGCCATGCGCCGGTCGCGCTCGCCATCGCCGTCGTAGGCCAGGCTGCGTGCCACCGCGCCCAACTGCAGGTGGCCCCAGTCGCGCTCCAGGCGCGCGGTCACGGTCACATCGGGCAGGCGGTTGACTGCCGTGCGAGCATCGCTGGCGCCGGCGAGTTCAGTCTTCGGGTCTTCAGCGGCGACGGTCAGGGTGTTGCCCTTGCCTATCGCAAAGCTGTGGTGGATGCCCGCCACCAGCAGGTATCCTGCACCGCCAGGCCCTGCGAAATCCAGTGTGTCCGGCAGGCTGTCCGGGTCCATGAAGCTGGAGTAGCCATAGCCGGCATAGGTGTTGCCAAGCTGCCCATAGGCGTGTCGCAGGCGGAACTCATACCCCTCACTGCTGCCGAAGAAATCGTTCTCCAGGTAGAAACGCAGGTTGCCGTGCGTGGTCGGGCGCCGCGCCTCGAAGCTGAAGCGGGTCTGCTTGGCATGGATGTTGAAATTGGAGACATCGCGATGGCTGCCACCCACCGGCATCGACGACGGAATGAACTGATCTTCGTCACCGGCCGCACGCGAATCGGCAATCGCATCCAGCTTGGCGTAGCCGCCGATGCGGATCACCGTATCGGTGCCGGGAATGGCGAAGAAGCCTTTCAGATCGGGGTCGGTCGGACCGGCTGCACTGTCGGGACGCGACGCCGCCGTTGAGGGATCGGCCACCGATTCGCGCTGCGGCAGCACCGGTTGCGCCACGCCCGGCACCTGGGTCGGGTGCAGCATGCTGGCGCTGCCGCCCGCCGTTGCTGCCAGGGTCGGGGCCTGCGCCACGGCGGCAGGCGCTGAGCCCTCGCGCTGCTCAAGCCGATCCAGGCGCTGCTGCATGCCTTCCAATGCCTGGCGCATGGCAGCGATTTCCTGCCGCAACGCCTGCGCATCTTCCTGGCCATGCTGCTGCGCATACGCTGGCGCGATCGCCAGTGCGGTCGAACAGGCCAGACTCAGTACCGCCAAGCGCATTGCATCCTCCCTGGACAAACATTCGCAGCGCGCTGGCCGGATACAGGCGCACAGTGCCCTGGCCTCGCGTCGCCGTTGCTGGAAATGCGGATACTGCGTTGACGACACCGGCCAGCCTGCATCCGGCAGGCAACAGGACGATGACACTGCCCTGCCCGCACCGGTGTCGAGCCCATCAAGGCCGCGCTGCCAGAGAGGTGGCGACCGCAGCGGTCTGGGTAACAATCGGGGAGTGAGAGTGTCGTGAATGGCTGTGCCGACCGCCCTGGTTCAAGGCATGTCTGGCGCGGCATCCATGGCACGTTGACGCTGTATTCCATGCGTCAACAGGCTAATCCGCCTGTCGTTTTTGACCTTGATTGGAATCAAGGCGCGATGCTTGATGTCAGTCACGATTCAGATGTGACGACGAACAGCTGCTGCGCAGCCCTGCTGCCCTCTCCGCCCGCCGCAGGAGCGCCGAAATGCAACAGGCCCGCATGCTGCCATGCGGGCCTGTCGGTTACATCACGACGTTGGCGGCGATCAGCGCGGACCCAGCACCGTCTGCAGGTCGGCGCCCTGCGGCAGGCCCGCGCGACGCTGCACCTGCCCCTGTGCATCCTGGAACAGGATGCCCGGCGTGCCCTGGAAGCCCATCTCGATCATCAGGACCTGGTTGGCATCAAGCTTGCCTGCGATCTCGCGGCTGATGCTCGGTAGCGCCTTGATGCCGCCACGGTCGAACTGGTGCTCATTCTCCAGCAGCGCCGCGCTCGGATCACGCGCGGCGAGGATGGCGGCGGCCTTGGCCGGGCTGTCCTCGCGGATCACGCCAACCATGATGTGGCGCAACTGCACCTTGCCGGCGTCAACCCACGGACGCGCCGCTTCCCAGAACTTGTGGCAGTACGGGCAGTTGGCATCGCTGAAGGTATAGACCACACGCGGTGCATCGGCCTTGCCGTCACGCACCCAGGCGCTGGCTTCCAGCTTGGTCCACATCTTGGCCGACATCGGTGCAGCGACCAGCTTCTCCACCGCCTCGGCGGCCACATCGTTGCCTTCGGCATCGAACAGGCTGCCCACCAGCACATGCTTGCCGTCGGCGGTCACGTACGCGGCGGCGGGCTGCTGCCCCCCCACCACGCCGGCGAAGCCACGCAGGCCACCCGGTGCATCAAACTCGGCAACGACTTCGAAGCCGTGCTTCTCGATGCCTTTCAGCACTGCGGGACGGTCGCCCTTTGCCGCGGTGGCCGGAGCGCCGGCGGCCGGCGCTGCCGCCGTCTTGCCCGGCGGGGTCTGGGCCTGGCTGCAGGCGGCCAATGCCAGCATGACCGGCAGCAACAGCACCGCCGGAGCGATGCGCAGGGAAGTCGACAACATGGGAACTCCGTAATGAGATGCCCGCGCAGGCTACCGCAGCCGGCGCAGTTTGTGTTCAAGACCCGCCGCCGTCAGTTCGCCAAGGTGCAGTTCACGCAGGCGACCTTCGGCGTCGAAGAACAGCGTCGACGGATAGGCCTGCACACCCAGCACGGTTGACGCCGAGGCGGTATCGTCCAGCAGTACATTGCCCAGCCGGAGCTGTTCGGATGCAATGAAACCCTTCACTTCGTCCAGGGTTTCCCCCTGGTTGAGGAACACGAACTGCACGTCGGTGTGGGTCTGCTGTGCGGATGCCAGCACCGGCATCTCGCGCCGGCAGGGCCCACACCAGCTGGCCCAGAGATTCAGCACCAGTGGCTTGCCCCGGAACTGCTGCAGGTCGATCACGCGCCCCTGCAGATCGGCCACCTGCACCGCCGGCAGCGGCATCCGCTGCTCCTGCCAGGCTGACAGCAGGTGGCTGCCCACCACCCACGACACCACGCCCACCAGTGCGCCCGCCAGCACCGGCGCACGCAACGCGCGCCAGAGCCGCAGCCGCCAGGTGCCCCACGCCAGGCCCGCAGCCAGCACGACTGCAAGGTGATACCCACCGTCGGCGATCTGCAGGATGCTCCACGGGGCCTCACGGTAAAGCGCGAAGTTCAAGGCGACGAAGCTGATGCGTCCGCACAGCAGGCCGATCAGCAACATGTCCAGAACCAGGCTGGCCGCGGAAGGCACTGCCATCCCGTCTTTCCGACGCGGCCACAGGCGTGCTACCGCCATGGCCAGCAGCACGCACATCAGGATCAACACCACCGGCATCGGCACCGGTCCCACACTCGACATCAGCCCACCTGCCCCATCATCCGTTACCTGCATGGTCGAAGCGTCGCGCCCAGGTTGCAAGCGCGACGCCTACTGCAGGCATCAGGCCACGCTGCGCGGCATCTGCATGCCGGGCGCCGGTTGCAGCCCGCGCAGGCTGCCTGCCACCGATGACAACAGCGGCCGCTCGCGCCGCTTGTTGTTGACCAGCCGGCGATAGTTGGCCGGCGTCATTCCAACAATGCGCAGGAACAGGCGACGGAATGCGCTCTGGTCGGCATAGCCCACGCCCCAGGCCACTTCATCGATGCCCGCCCCCTGCTGCAACAGCGTCTGCGCCTTGGCGATACGCAACCGCTGGCAATACTCGATCGGGCGCAGGCCGGTGGCCTTCAGGAAGCGCCGCTGCAGGGTTCGCGGCTCCAGCCCGGAAATCTCACAGATCGCACCGAGCGTGGCGCCGCGCGCAGCGGTGGTATGCAGCCAGCGTTGCGCCTTCAGTACGTCGCGATCGCCGTGGGCGAAGTTGGCACTGAAACGCTCGAGATCCTGCTGGATCGCCGCCGGAACCGTGATCCCCAGCTGCTGCGCCACGGAACTCGCCACGCCCTGGCCGTGCAGCCGGTACAGCAGGCGCAGGGCGAGGAAGCGCCAGGCCTGGGAACCGGCCACCGTCAGCAGGTCGCCGTCATCGACCAGCGCGCGCTCGCTGGGTACCCAGCTGGCCGACTGCCCCTGCAGGCCCGGATGGCGCCCGAGGTCCGGACCACTGACGGTGCGCCCAGCCAGCAGACCGGCGCGTGCCAGCATGCTGACACCGTCGCTGGCGGCAGCCAGCAGACTGCCACCGTCGTAATGCGCGCGCAGCCAATCCAGCAGCACCTCATCGGCGCGCAGGCAGACGCCCTGGCTGATCTGGCCAGGCACGGCGATCACGGCGGGGATGTCCGCCTCGAGCATCTCCGCGCCGGCAATGCGATGCACGCCGGTCTGGCTGGCCGGCACGATCCAGCGGGTCACCAGGACACGCTTGAACGGACGGCGCTGCTGCTGGGCAAGCCGGTTGGCGACATGTGCCATCTCGGTCAGCACGGAGGCGGCCGACGGGTCGCCTCCCGGGTATTCGACCACCGCGACCTCGACGAATCCTTCGTTCCTGAATCCTTCCACAGACCATCTCCTCGGTTCGTTGCAGGCCGTCCAGCGGCCGGTTCAGGCGCAGGGTAGGAACTGCCACGACGGTGGGGCTATGAAGAAAGTTGCAAAGTGCGCTGAATGCGCCGTCAGCGACGGGACCTTGACCCTGGACCAGACTCAAGGCTTCACAATGAGCGGCAGCATCCGCAGGAATCCGCCATGAACATTGGTCAACTGGCACGCCAGGCCGGCGTGCCGATCGATACGGTGCGCTACTACGAACGCCAGCAGTTGCTGCCCACGGCGGCACGCTCGGCCGGGGGCTACCGCATCTTCGGTGAGCAGGACCTGCGCCGGCTGCGCTTCATCCGCCGCGCCAAGACGCTGGGCTTCAGCCTGGAAGAAATCGCCGAACTGCTGGCGCTCAGTGACCGCCACTCACAGGACATGGGCAGTGTGCGCGACACGGCGCAGGCCCGACTGCAGGACATTGCACAACGCATGGCCGAACTGCAGCGCATGCACACCGCGCTTTCTCAGCTGGTCGACGCCTGCCCCGGCCACGGCACGCTGGATCAGTGCCCGATCCTGGCGGCGCTGACCGACGACGCGGCATAACAACGCGCGTGAAGAAAAGTGCAACAAATGCTTGCCAACCCCCGGGGGCAAGGCTATTATTTCGCTCCTCAGCGACGTGGGGCCATAGCTCAGCTGGGAGAGCGCCTGCATGGCATGCAGGAGGTCAGCGGTTCGATCCCGCTTGGCTCCACCAATCTTTCGGCATTAGGCCGTCGAAAGGTCGCTAAAGAACATTGATGAGAATTGCGTCCCCATCGTCTAGAGGCCTAGGACATCACCCTTTCACGGTGGCGACCGGGGTTCGAATCCCCGTGGGGACGCCACTCATCACGAACAACGAGGACCCGGCCGATAACCGGGTCTTTTTTGTTCACCGCCTACCGGCATTCAGGTTGTGGCGTTGCGGTTCCCCTGCCCTCGTGGCGACGGTCGAACCGGAACGAAAAAAGTTCAAAAAAAACTTCCACAAACGTGAACACGCAGGTATGATAGGCGGCTCGGTAACACGGGGCCATAGCTCAGCTGGGAGAGCGCCTGCATGGCATGCAGGAGGTCAGCGGTTCGATCCCGCTTGGCTCCACCACTTTCGACATTAGGCCGTCGAAGGTTCTACAACTTGAAGTTTTTCGTGCGTCCCCATCGTCTAGAGGCCTAGGACATCACCCTTTCACGGTGGCGACCGGGGTTCGAATCCCCGTGGGGACGCCAGTTTCAAAACGGGCTCTGCTCCCGGCAGATCATCCGGAGTTTCATGGGGCCATAGCTCAGCTGGGAGAGCGCCTGCATGGCATGCAGGAGGTCAGCGGTTCGATCCCGCTTGGCTCCACCACTTCGACATTAGGCCGTCGAAGGATCTACAACTTGAAGTTTTCGTGCGTCCCCATCGTCTAGAGGCCTAGGACATCACCCTTTCACGGTGGCGACCGGGGTTCGAATCCCCGTGGGGACGCCAATTCTTGAAAACCCCGACTCCGGTCGGGGTTTTTCTTTGCCTGTGATTCCTGGGAAGGCCCTATCCACGCATGGCGTGGATGGCTTCACCCCGATTACGGCTCAGAACCGCCGATACATCCCGATCGATGCCGGTGCCGTGGGCGCGAAACCAAACTGTGCGTACAACCGATGCGCCTCGCCATCGGCCAGCAGGCTGACGTACGCCGATGGCGGCAGGTTGGCCTGCATCCAGCCATCCAGGCGCCGCATCACTTCCTTGCCCAGGCCCTGCCCCTGCAACCGCGGCAGCACCGCGATATCACAGACCTGCAGGTGGCAGCCGCCATCGCCGACGATACGGCCCATCGCCACCAGCTCAGTGCCCTGGTAGGCACATACGCCGAACAGCGTATTGGGCAGCGCGCGGGCGGCCGCTTCCCGGGCCTTGGCACTGAGGCCTGCAAGCACGCGCAATCGGCAGTAGTCCTCGACCGTGGGCACGGCTTCGCGGAACTGGCAGGTGATGGAATCAGTCATGCGGCATCTCCAGATGGGTCGGGCTATCCTGCCGCATCCACGTCGCAGCCGCTGCGACCCAGGCCCCCAGAGTCCCATGTGCTATTCCGCCCTGATCCGCGCTGACTACGCCAAGCTGGTACGCGAGTTCGGCGCCATCCTGTCGCTGGAGGAGTTCGCCGAACTGTACGCACACGATCCAGGCAAGAAGCGGCCGAAGACGCCGAAGGCGATGGATGACGGGTTCGCCGGTGCGCGTACCGAACAGGGCCGGGACATCGTGGCGAAGATCCAGCAATGGCATGCGCAGGAGCAGCAGGCGCTGGAGGCTGAACTGGTCCGGCAGCGCGAACGACGCGATATTGCCCATGCCACGCTGGCCACCCGGCCCACGCAGAAAGCGCGCAATGACCTGCGCGTGGCCGGCAACCGCATCGAGCGCGCGCAGGCCCGGCTGGACGACCTGCATCGGGTGCAGCTGCTGCCGCGCGACAACCGCATTTTCCCCGGCACCTACGCACCGGTGATGGTCAGCGAGAACGGCCGGCGCGTGATCAAGCCGATGCGCTACCAGTGCCGGTTGCCGGACAAGCCGGCGCGCAACGACGTGCTGTACCCCGGCACCTACAACGCGCGGCGCGACAGCCTGGAAGGTTACTGGCGGGGTGCGTTCGGACTGCGCCACGGCGTGGTGGTGGTGCAGGCTTTCTACGAGCACGTGCCCCGCCACGCCATCGCCGGCCGCAGCCTCGGTGCCGACGAAAAGGAGCAGGACGTGGTGCTCGAATTCCGCCCCGATCCACCCCGCGACCTGCTGCTGGCCTGCCTCTGGGCGGAATGGGAAGGACCGGAAGGCCGCCTGCTTTCGTTTGCCACGATCACCGACACACCGCCCAGCGACGTCGCCGCTGCCGGGCATGACCGCGGCGTGGTACCGATCCGCAGGGAACACCTGGACGCCTGGCTCAACCCCGAACCGGATGATCTGGCGCGCCAGTACCGCATCCTCGATGACCGCGAGGAAATCCGTTACGTGTACGAGGAAGCGGGCTGAGCGCCGGACGCGAATGAAAAACCGCGCGTGGGCAGGGCTCCTGGATCAGGGGTTGCCGCCGCGCATCGCAGACGTGAGGATTCAGCCCCCGCAGCTTCCCCCTGCCGGTGCGTGGCGAGCGGCTCAGGCCTTGGCGCTGGAGCGTCCCACCGCACGCGCCAGCGCCCGCGACAGATCGGCCGACAGGTACGGCTTGACCAGCAACAGGCCGGCCAGCATCGGCGCAGGCAGCTGCTCGGCCAGCATCCCGGTGGCCAGCACGAACGGAATGCCACGCGCCGAAAGCGCTGCAGCCACTGGTTCACTGGTCTCGTTGCGGGCCAGCCGGTAATCCAGCAGGGCCACGTCAGGAGTGCTCTGCTCCAGCAGCCGCAGGGCCTCGGACACACTCGCGGCAAGCCCGACCACAGTCGCACCGGCATGCACCAGCTGCATCTGCAGCAGGGCCGCACTCATCTCGTCGTTCTCGACCACCAGCACCCTCAGGTCCTGCAACACTGTCATCAGCTACCGCTCCTGGAGGCAATTGCACGTCGGGAGTATAGCTACCAAGGGGCCAATGCCGACAGGAACCGCCCTGATAGGCTCTCCTACTAGGCATCTCCTGCCGACCTCGGTTACACTCGCATGCTGCCTGCCGGTGTGGCGGAATGGTATACGCAGCTGACTCAAAATCAGCCGGGGGTGACCCCATGAAGGTTCGAGTCCTTTCACCGGCACCACTGCATCAAAGGCCAGGTCCATGACCTGGCCTTTTGCATTTCCCGGACCGGAGCGCCGGCACTGGCGAGGATGCCCCAGCATGCCCCTCCCACGCTCGCCGACATACTGCGCGCCCATCGCCACGTGCGGGGGCAGCCCCGCGACTTCTGGACGTACGCCCACGGCAACGCCGTCGTGTCACCCCGATGAAACGAAAATGTGACAGCCGACAAGGTTGCGAATAGCACTAGCGCACACTTTTCTTGCCAGCCTCACCTACTTCTGCCTATCGTGATCCCAGCCGGATCTGGGGGCGGGGGAATGCATGACGTTGCGTGCGGCACTGTTTTTCATGGTCACGCACGCGCTCGTCATTGCCTTGATCGGCCCGCAGGACCCGGTTGGCTCCTACCTGATGCTGATCACCGCCCCCCTTCTGGCCGCTCTGGCCTGCGTGCGACGCGCGCGCGACAGCCAGGCGGCCTGCAAGTGGCGAACGCTGGGCGCTGCCGTCGGCCTGTTCTCGCTGGCCCTGCTGGCCCTGCTGTATCGCAATGTGGCCGGCCTCAGCCCTGCGCAGATGACCGCCTCGTCGCTGATCCTGTATGTGTTCTACCGGATTCCGCTGACCTACGTTGCCGCCAGCCCAGGCGGCGGCAACCGCTGTATCCGTGCGGTGGACCTGGCGGTCATCGCGCTGCTGTGGGTGCTGTACTTCGTGCATACGCGGGCGGTGGCACACCTCAACACCGCATTGTGGACGCAATGCCTGCATACCCTGAGCAACGTGCAGAACAGCCTGGTGTTCTGCTTCGCGCTGATCCGCTTCCTGGCCGAGGACAATGCCGACCGCCGCGACTTCTTCCGCACGTTGACGATCTACGCGCTGGGCTACTTCCTGATGGCGCTCTACATCAATACCTGGCAGCCGCAGGTACCCGATGGTGGCTGGGGCGACCTGCTGATCAGCGGGCTGTTCGTGCTGCTGGCAGTGCTGGCCGGCAGCACGTACCGCCCACCGGCGGTGGCTGTGCCGCGCAACCTCCGCCGCATCGTCGATGCCGGTGTGCCGCTGATGCTGCCGTTGCTGCTGATGATGGTGGCGCTGCTGGTGGCACGCCTGCAGCCGACCCTGGCCACCGTGGGGTTCATCGGTGCCATGCTCGGCTATGCCCTGCGCAGCGTGCTCACCCAGGTGCAGATCCAGCGTGAGCGCGACGAGCTGGCGCTGCTGGCCCGGCGCGATCCGTTGACCGGGCTCGGCAACCGGCGCAACTTCGATGAAGCGCTCGGCAGCGCGCACGGCCGCGCCCGTCGCCAGGGCGTGGGGCTGGCGGTGCTGATGATCGATATCGACCACTTCAAGCGACTCAACGACACCTACGGGCATCCGGAAGGTGATCGCCGCCTGCAGGCGGTCGCCGCGATCCTCGACGGCTGCCTGCAACGCGGTGATGACCTGCTGGCCCGCTACGGCGGCGAGGAGTTCATCGCCGCCCTGCCCGCGCCCGACATCGGCCACGCCCTGGGCCTGGGCGAGCGCCTGCGCGCCGCCGTGGAAGCCGCCGCCCTGCCCGCCGCCCAGGCCCACGTGACCATCAGCATCGGCGTGGCCTGGCAGGCCGCGCATGATGAGGGTGACCCGCGCAGCCTGGTCGAGCGTGCCGACCAGGCCCTGTACCGGGCCAAGCATGCCGGCCGCAACTGCGTGCACGCCGCCCCGGCCGTCGAGGCCGGGGAACAACACGCCGACCGCCGCGCCTAGACCGCGCGCAGCACCGCCGCACCATGCAGGTGCCCCGCCCCACCCTGCACGCGGAAGCTGGCCACCGTCTGCAGCAGCTGCGCCGACTGTTCTTCCATGCTGCGCGCCGCGGCCGAAGCTTCCTCGACCAGCGCGGCGTTCTGCTGGGTGCCCTGGTCGATCAGATCGACGGCATGGTTCATCTGCTGGATGTCGTCGCTCTGCTGCTGCGCGGCCGTGCTGATCTCGGACATCAGGTCGCTGACCCGGCGCACGTTGACCACAATCTCGTCCATGGTGCGGCCGGCGCTCTCAACCTGCGCGGTACCGGCACCGACATTGGCCACCGACGCATCGATCAGCTGCTTGATCTCCTTGGCGGCACTGGCCGAGCGCTGCGACAGTTCCCGGATCTCGGTGGCGACCACGGCGAAGCCACGCCCGTGTTCGCCCGCACGCGCGGCTTCCACCGCGGCGTTCAGGGCAAGGATGTTGGTCTGGAAGGCGATGCCGTCGATCACGCCGATGATGTCGACGATGCGGCGCGAGGACGCGTTGATCACCGCCATGGTTTCCACCACTTCGTGCACTACGTTACCGCCGCGCGCGGCGACATCGGCGGCACCACCGGCCAGCTGACTGGCCTGCCGTGCGTTGGTCGCGGTGCGCTGCACGGTCTCGGCCAGGCCCTTCATCGACACCGCGGTCTCCTCCAGCGACGCTGCCTGCTGCTCGGTGCGCTGCGACAGATCGCTGTTGCCCTGCGCGATCTCGGTGGCGCCGACGGCGATGGTGTCAGCGGCGAACTTGATCTGGCCGATGATCGCGGCCATCGCCTCGACCAGCGAATTCACCCCTTCGCACAGCTCGGCGATCGGCCCGTTCTTGTCGGCGGTGGCCACGCGCCGGGTCAGGTCGCCCTCCTTGGCGGCCGCCACCACTTCACGGGTCTGCGCCACGGCACGCTGCATGGCCTGGTTCTCATGCACCTGCGCGGTGATGTCGGTGGCGTACTTGACCACCTTGAACGGCTTCCCGTTGAGGTCCAGGATCGGGTTGTAGGACGCCTGGATCCAGACCTCGCGTCCGCCCTTGCCGAGGCGCCGGTACTGGCCGGCATCATATTCGCCACGGCCGAGCTTTTCCCAGAACTGCCGATACTCGGCACTGCTGCGATACTCAGGTTCGACGAACAGCGAGTGGTGCTGGCCACGCACATCATCCAGGCTGTAACCGGTGGCAGCCAGGAAGTTGTCGTTGGCCGACAGGATGCGGCCATCCATGCTGAACTCGATCACCGCCTGCGACTTGTCGATCGCCGCCAGCTGGCCGGCCGAGTCGGCCGCCTGCAGCTTCTGCGCAGTGATGTCAGTGGCGAACTTGACCACCTTGTACGGACGCCCCTGCCGGTCCAGCACCGGGTTGTACGAGGCCTGGATCCAGATCTCGCGCTGGTTCTTGCCAAAACGCCGGTACTGGCCCGCGTCATATTCGCCACGACCCAGCCGCGCCCAGAGGTCACGGTATCCGGCGCTGCGCGCCTGCTCGGGGTCGACGAACAGGGAATGATGCTTGCCCTGGATCTCCTCCAGCCGGTAACCCATCGCCTGCAGGAAGTTCTCGTTGGCCTGCAGGATGGTGCCATCGAGGGCGAACTCGATGACCGCCTGGACCCGGTGCAGCGCCGCGACCTGCGCCTCCAGCTCGGCACGGCCATCGGCCGCCGCCTCGACGCCGCTGCGGTGCTGCGGTGCCAGCGCGCCCAGCAGGGCGCGCCACGGCGACCAACGGGTATGCAGCTCGGCCGGCGCCTGCGCGCCCGCCGTAAAGCCTGGAATGAGCATTGTCTGATCCTCGGTGTCCGGTAAGCGGTTGCGACCCGACGGGCGGGATGCCCGGCGGCAACTTCAGTTGCTTGGGACTACAGGTACCGGCAGGCACCCCTCGAGCGGCTGGCAAGAACGTCTGGTGCGGGTGCGATCGGCATAAGGAGCGGCGGAACACACAGCGCGGGCCGCCCGTCGGGGGCAGCCTGGGGTCCTGCAGCGGGCGACTTGAGCGGGATCCAGAGGGAATATCGGCGATGCGATCGGTGGCTTTAGCCGGATTCCGCGACGTCCGTCGCATCTTCAGATGCTCCTGCAGGGATGCGGTAGACAATCGCGATGCACTTCACATTCTGCTCACGCGAGACAGGGGCACCGCCGAGCGGTTTCGCCAGGCGCCGGCTGGGCAGGTTCTGCTCGGCACCGGGTGTCGTCAGGGCATATGTCGCGCGTTGTCGCCGTCACTGGGCATAGCCTTGCCCGGCACGCGGATGCAGTTCAAGCGGAAAAGGTTTGCATGACCAACGGGAGATCCGGTGGTAGATGAAACTGGCCAGCATGCAGCGAACCGCAGGACGCTCACTGACACGGAGATCGCATGTTCCCACGCCTGGCCAGTTTCCTCATCCTGGGCCTGTGCAGCAGCGGCGCCTTCGCTGCCGACGCCACCTACCGCCCCAGCTTCCATCCCGACCAGCTGAAGGGCCCGCCTGCCGGGCGCCCGAACGAAGTGCTGGTACTGGGCACCACCCACTTGTCCGGCCTGCCCAAGTCCTTCCAGCCCGCCTTGCTTGAACCGTTGCTGCAGCGACTGGTCGCCTGGAAGCCCGAGCTGATCGCCACCGAAGACCTGTCAGGCCTGCAGTGCGATTTCATGCGTCGCTACCCGGCACGCTATGCGGAGAGCGTGGCCACCTACTGCTTCGACACCACCGCTGCGCAGGCTGCGACCGGACTGGACGTGCCTACGGCGAACACCCAGGCCGAGCACCTGCTTGCGACCTGGCCGGACGAGCCGACGCCCGCCCAGCGTCGTCGGCTCGCAGCATTGTTCCTGGCAGCGGGTGAACGCGGCTCGGCGCAGGTGCAGTGGCTGCGCCTGCCTGCGTCCGAGCGCAAAGGCGGTGATGGACTGACACCTGCCCTGGTCGAGATCCTCGAAAAAGGCCTGGTTCGCCGCAATGAAACCCACCTGATCGCCGCCGAGGTCGCCGCCCGCCTCGGGCAGGAACGCCTGTGGGCCGTGGACGACCACACGGCCGATTCGCCCACGCCCGCCGAGGATGAAGCGGCGGCCAGCGCGGCCATCACCGGTGCCTGGAACAATACGCACTCGCGCGCGCGGCGGGAGGCCGATGAACGCCTCGTGGCCGGTCTGGACAAGCCCGGCGGCGTCATGGCGCTGTATCGGGACTACAACAGCCCGGCGGCGGCGATGGCCGCCTACCAGAGCGACTTCGGCGCGACGCTCGTCGAGCCGTCCTCCAAGGCGTTCGGCCGGATGTACGTCGGTTACTGGGAAACCCGCAACCTGCGCATGGTCGCCAACATCCGCGACGTGCTGAGCCAGCATCCTGGCAGACGCATGCTGGCCATCGTGGGTGCCTCGCACAAGGGCTACTACGAGGCCTACCTCAATCAGATGCATGACGTGCGGCTGGTCAGTGCGGACACGGTATTGCGTTGACGGGAACAGGTGCCGGCCATGCGCCGGCGCTATCCTGCAAGGCCCGATTCGCAAGTGCCGACATGCTGAAAGTGATCGCCGAGGATTTCATCCATCCCGATGCGGTGGACACCGTGCTTCCCCTGTACCGGGAGCTGGTCGCGTGCACGCTGCGCGAGCCGCGCTGCCTCGGCTATGAACTGTTCGTCGACCAGAAGGATCCGGCCACTTCATCTTCATCGAGCTGTGGCCCGACCGCGCCGCGCTCGACCTGCACTGTGCCAGCGAACACTTCCAGCGCCTTGTGCCACAGATCAATGCCTTCCAGTGTGCGCCGTGCCGGTTCCTGCTGATGGATGCCGTACGGGTGTAGTGCCTGCAGCGGGATGCACATGATCGCTGCGGCCATGCCGCCACAGCAACAGGCAGGCCGCAACCGTGCAGGACAGGCTCAGGACCAGCAGCGCGACCGCACCTTGCTGCAACACGGGCAACAACGCCCGTGCGTGCAGGTCGCCGCGCAGCTGTTCGGCGCGTAGACAGGCGGCCAGCGCCACGCACCAGCCGATCAGGGCCGGAATGAACTTGCGTACCGCAACCGGGTTCCAGGCATTCATGGAGGTTACCTGCGTGAGTGGAGTGCGCGCAGTATTCGCGCGCGTCCTCTCACAGGCTGAGATCAGTCCTCCGCGGCGTCGGGATCGTCACCCGGAAGCTGGGACAACTCGCCCTGCACCTGCACGTTGTTGCGCCCCATCGCCTTGGCCCGGTAGCACTGGGCATCGGCCGCAGCCACCGCCTGGTCCACGCTCATGCCGCCGGCCAGCGGCGCGATACCGATGCTGGCACCGATCCGCAGCCGGTCCTGGTCCCACGGAATGGACAGCGCGGCCAGGGTGTGCAGCAGCTCGCCCCCGATGCGGGCCGCACGCCGCGGCGTGCAACCGGACAGGATGACCGCGAATTCATCACCGCCCAACCGCGCCACCACGTCCGAATCGCGCACGCCATGGCGCAGCACGCTGGCCACCGCCCATAGCACGGCATCGCCGGCCAGATGGCCCCAGGTGTCGTTGACCGGCTTGAAGCGGTCCAGATCGATGTACATCAGCGAGGCAGCCTGGCCGGTGCGCTCCACGCGGGTGATCGCCTGCTGCAGGTGTACCTCGAAACCGCGGCGGTTGCTCAGTTCGGTGAGCGGATCGATCTCGGCCAGGTGGCGGGCTTCGCGCTGGCGTGCCCGCTGCTGGGTGTCGTCGCGCAGCACCCACACCGCGCCGCGCACGTGGCCTTCGTCATCGCGCAGCCAGGCGCGGGTCAGGTCCACCGGCACCGTTGCCGTGCCCAGGCGCAGCAGCAGGTCGGCGTGCAGGTCCACCGCGTTGCTCTCCGGGTCCAGCAGCACCGTCACATCCAGTACCGAACCGGGCGCGTACTCGGTGGTCAGCGCCAGCACGTCCTGAACCTTGTGCCCGGCCAGCGACAATGCGCCATCACCGGCCAGGGTGCGCACCGCAGCCGCGTTGGCGTAGTCGATGCGGCCATCAAGGCTGACGCTGAGCACCAGGTCGGCCACCGCATCCAGCGTGATTCGGCTGCGTTGTTCACTCTCGAACAGGCGCTGCTCGCTGCTGCGCTGGGCGGTGATGTCCTGGATCTGCGACACGAAATGCAGCGGTTCGCCATGCTCGTTGCGCACCAGCGACACCGACAGCCGCGCCCAGATGATGCGGCCGTCGCGGTCGAGGTAGCGCTTTTCCAGGTGATAGTGGCTGCGTCGCCCGGCCAACAGGTCCTGTACCAGGGCCAGGTCGGTCTGCAGGTCATCGGGATGGGTCAGGCGCTGGAAATCGACCTGCAGCAGCTCTTCTCGCGGGTAGCCCAGTATCCGGCACAGCGCGTCGTTGACATCCAGCCAGCGTCCTTCCAGCGACACCAGTGCCATGCCCAGTGCGGCGGAGGTGAACGCGCCAGCGAACTTCTCTGCCGACAGTCGTGCTTCGGCGCGTGCCTGCAGGATCTCGGTAATGTCGATGGCCATGCCGACGTAGCCGATGCGCGTTCCATCGGCACTCTCCATGCGGCTGATCGACAGGCGTACCTGGCGTGACTGGCCATCCTTGCGCAGCAGCGTCCACTGCCGCGAGTAGGTCTGCCCGTCGGCACGCGCGCTCAGCGCCTCGAACACGCCGGGAAGATTGCCATCAGCATCAGCCAGCGGCTGCAACCACGCTTTCAGTTCGGCTGGATCGTGGAAGGCGTCGAGCCGGCGCTGGCCGACCACCTCCGCCGCGCTGTAGCCCAGCAGGCGCTCCGCCCCCGTGTTGAACAGGGTGATGGTGCCATCGGTATCGGTGGCGATCACCGCCACCTCATCGGACGCATCGACCACGGCCTGCAGGCGTTGCCGGGTCTCGGCCGCGTCCTGCCTTGCCTGCTGCAGCTCGGTGACATCGGCATGGGCACCGGCCATCCACAGCGGCTTGCCGTGCCCGTCCCATTCAAAGACCCGGCCACGGTCCTGGATCCAGATCCACTGGCCGTTCCTGTGGCGCATGCGCAGCAGGCAGGCGTAGTTGTCGCTGCGCCCTTCGAAATGATCGTCCAGCGCTGCATCGGACAGCGCAATGTCATCGGGATGGACCAGCTTCAGGAACGTCTTCTGGCAGATCGGTTCCAGCTCATCCAGGCGATAACCGACAATCTCGGCCCAGCGCGCATTGACCCGCATCTCGCCGGTCTGCACGTTCCATTCCCAGGTACCCGCAGCGGTACCGTCGATGATCATCGCCAGCCGGCGACGCTCTTCCGCCAACGCCTGCAGGCGGCGCTCCAGCAGTCCATTGCCGTGGGTGCCCTGGCCCGGCATCACTCCGGTCCCCTGCCGGCACGGGCAGGCGCCGACCGCAGCGGAGCGCTGCGGCCTGCAACGAAGACGGCGGGTCGTGCTGGCGTCATGGTCCTCCCCAGCGACAGCGGGGAGGCCAAACGCCCCCCTCAGGCGCAAGTGTGCGCAATCACGGGGAAAACCGACAAGTCCCCCACCCCGGATCAACCGTGACGGGGGGCACGATCCTCAGCTGCGCTTGGCCCGGGCAAAGGCCTCGGCCAGGGCATTGTTGGCCGGCGGCGCAGACTGGGCCGGACGGCCGCCAGCGCCCTGGCCGCGGTTCGGTCCACGGTTCTGGCCGCCAGCGTCACGGCGCGGCCCTTGGCCCTGGCCCCGCTCATCGCGCTGGCCCGGGCGGCTGGTGGCCTGGCCCGGGGTATCGTCCAGGCGCCGGGTCAGGGCGATGCGCTTGCGCGCCACGTCCACCTCCAGCACCTTCACCTTGACGATGTCACCGGCCTTGACCACGTCGCGCGGGTCCTTCACGAAGGTATCGGCGAGCGCCGAGATGTGGATCAGGCCGTCCTGGTGCACGCCGATATCGACAAAGGCCCCGAAGGCGGCCACGTTGCTGACCACGCCCTCCAGCACCATGCCCTCGCGCAGGTCCTTGATGTCCTCGACGCCCTCGGCGAAGCGCGCCGCCTTGAACTCCGGGCGCGGGTCGCGGCCCGGCTTTTCCAGTTCCTTCAGGATGTCGCGCACGGTCGGGACGCCAAAGGTGTCGTCGGTGAACTGTTCTGCCTTCAGGCCACGCAGGAAGCTGCCGTCACCGATCAGCGCCTTGATCGGGCGCGCGGTGCTGGCCACGATGCGCTCAACCACCGGATAGGCTTCGGGGTGTACCGCCGAGGCGTCCAGCGGCTGGTCGCCATCGGCGATGCGCAGGAAGCCGGCGCACTGCTCGAAGGTCTTCTCGCCCAGGCGCGCGACCTTCAGCAGGTCCTTGCGGCGCTTGAACGGGCCGTTGTCGTCGCGATGGCGCACGATGTTCTCGGCCACCGTGGCCGACAGGCCGGACACCCGGGACAGCAGCGCGGCCGAGGCGGTGTTCACGTACACGCCCACGGCGTTCACGCAGTCCTCCACGCGCGCGTCCAGCGCCCGCGCCAGGCGGTACTGGTCCACGTCGTGCTGGTACTGGCCGACACCGATCGCCTTGGGTTCGATCTTGACCAGTTCGGCCAGCGGGTCCTGCAGGCGACGAGCGATCGATACCGCGCCACGCAGCGACACGTCCAGCCCCGGGAACTCCTTGGCCGCGAACTCGGAGGCCGAGTACACCGAGGCGCCCGCCTCGCTGACCACGACCTTCTGCAGCTTCGGGTTGGCGGCAGCCTTGATCGCTTCGCCGGCCAGCTTGTCGGTTTCGCGGCTGGCGGTGCCATTGCCGATCGCGATCAGCTCCACGTTGTGCTTGGCGCACAGCTGCTTGATCGTCTGCACCGACTGCTCCCACTGGCGACGTGGCTCATGCGGGTAGATGGTGTCGGTGGCGACCAGCTTGCCGGTGGCATCGACCACGGCGATCTTGCAGCCAGTACGGATGCCCGGGTCCAGGCCGAGTACGGTCTTCGGGCCGGCCGGTGCGGCCAGCAGCAGGTCCTTCAGGTTGTCGCCGAACACCGCGATGGCTTCGGCTTCGGCCTTTTCGCGGGCCTGGTTGAACAGGTCCAGCAGAAGATGGGTGTGCAGCTTGGCGCGCCAGGTCAGGCGGCAGGCATCCAGCAGCCAGCGGTCGGCGGCACGCCCCCGGTCGGCGATGCCGGCCTTGCGTGCCACCCGACCCTCGGCGTACTGGTGGCCCGCTTCGGCATCGCTGCCCGGGTCCAGTTCCAGGAACAGGATCTCTTCGCGGCGCGCGCGGAACAGCGCCAGCAACCGGTGCGAGGGAATCTTCGCCAGAGATTCGGCATGTTCGAAATAGTCGCGGTACTTGGCGCCTTCGGTTTCCTTGCCCTCGGCCACGCGGGCACGGATCACGCCGGTCTCGCCCAGCCAGGTGCGCAGCTCGCCAACCAACGCGGCATCTTCGCCCCAGCGCTCCATCAGGATCGCGCGGGCGCCTTCCAGCGCGGCCTTGGTGTCGGCCACACCCTTGTCGGTATCGACGAAGGTGGCCGCGAACGTCTGCGGGTCCTGCGTCGGATCGGCCAGCAGGCCATCGGCCAGCGGCTCCAGACCGGCCTCGCGGGCGATCTGGGCGCGGGTACGTCGCTTGGGCTTGTAAGGCAGGTACAGGTCTTCCAGCCGGCTCTTGGTATCGGCGGCCAGGATGTCATTGCGCAGCTCGTCGCTGAGCTTGCCCTGCTCGCCGATGCTGGCCAGCACCGCCGCACGGCGGTCCTCCAGCTCGCGCAGGTAGGTCAGCCGGGTTTCCAGGTTGCGCAGCTGGGTGTCGTCCAGGCCACCGGTCACTTCCTTGCGGTAGCGCGCGATGAACGGAACGCTGGCGCCCTCGTCGAGCAGGCCGACGGCGGCGCGTACCTGGGCGGACTGGGCACCGATCTCGTCGGCGATGGTCTGGGCGATCTGCTGGGCGAGCGCGCTCTGGGCGTTCTTGGCGTCGTGCATTGCTTCAGGTCTGAGCCGCGTTACGGGAAGACCCCATTCTGGCAACCGACGACGGAGCCGGACAAGGCATTGACAGGGGACGAGGTTCAGCGCCGTAGCCGGAGTGGACGCCGGCATCCTGGCAAAGAGCGGGCCCGGACTGGCCCGGGGCTGGGATGCCGGCGCGGGCGCGCGATGGTGGGCGCGCCCTGCCGCGTGTTGCGTAGGTCAGCGGTAGTGGCGGGCGGCGCGCTGCATGACGATCTCGTCACGCATGCCTTCCAGGGCCATCAGGCGGACCTTGCCGACACCCTGCAGTTCCATGAACCGCTCCGTGTAGAACTCCGGCCCCAGCGCGGTGTCGGCGCGGGATTTGCTGAAGCCGTAGGGCACCACGCCCTTCTCGCCATCCTTGCTACCACCGACATAAAGAACGATTGCCATGTGATGTATTCCTCCAAATTGCTACTGCGTACTGCACTCGATGAGCGATGCTGCGAGCTCATCGGGGGAGAGCTTACCGCGTCGAACCTGACTGGAACGTCACGAAGGCTAATGACGATCGGTTGCATGCAGATGACTGCGGGATCGCAGCAGAATGCTTACGGATCTTTAACTTCCGGCTAACGAATCCGTGGGGGATTCCCGCCAACGGCGCAGCCCCTCGTGGGTGGTCGTGTAACGCGTTTGATGTGATTGGGCCGGGCGAGGTGGGTGCGCGGGACACGCCGTAAACCCGTCCATGGGGGCTCGATGGCGCCATCCATGGCGCCAACGGTCCCGCGAACCCACCCCGACCGGCCCCTGACAGTTTTTCGGGCACGTTCACCCACGGAAAAGAAAAAAGAAGATCAAAAGCAAAAACAGCTTGGCTGGCCGCTTTTTGTAGAGCCGAGCCCACGCTCGGCTGCTTTCCGGCCAGTCCGCGAAGCCGAGCGCAGGCTCGGCTCTACACGAGCAAGCGCAGCGCGCGACCCGCTTTTGCTGTTCTTTATCTCTTCCGTGGCTGGACGCGCACGGAATCTGTCAGCGGCCGGGTGGGTGGGGGTGGCGGGGTATCCGCGGCATGGGTCGGACGCATGCGCCCGACGGGTTGGGCAGGACGCCCAACCCCGGTCTTGCCGTGTGCGCAGGACAGCGCACACGTGCAAGCCGCGGCCAAGCCCCCATGGATGGGTTCACGGCGTCCGCGCTGGCCCCACCCACCCGGCCAGCCCCCAGGAAGCAGGCATTCCGCGACCAAGCCACGAGGGGCTGCGCCGTTGGCTGGAAACTACGGCCACCAGCCTTGCCCGAACCGGGCGAAATGATCGGCCGCCCGCTCGAACGGATTGCGCGCACTCACCCCGCCACACAGCAGGTACACCGGCAGGTACAGCGGCCCCAGCACCATGTACTGGTAGACATGCGCACGCTCATGGTCGTCCAGCCGGATCAGCGGCTCCACGCCCCACCCCGCCTGATGCGCGTAGGTCCGGCAGGAAATGCCAAGATCGTGGCCCGTGTGCAGGATCACATTGCCCAAGGTGATCGCCCCACCCGGCCCCCACGGCCAACGGTCGAACACCAGCGCGCAGTCACGCCCGCTCCAGCGCAATGTCGCGCCGCCGAGCATGCCGGCCAACCCACCCATCAGGCCGATCAGGGTGTTGGGCAGGGTCCACACCGCGCCCAGCACCTGCAGCGCGCGCAGCCAGATCGGCCAAGGCCGGGAGGCGGTGTTCAATCGGCCTCGTTCGGCATCAGCAGCCACAGGATCAGGTAGACCAGGATGCCGGGGAAGGCCGCCGAGGCCAGCGACAGCAGCACGTAGACCACCCGCAGGAGGGTGGCATTCCAGCCGAAGCGATGGGCAATGCCACCCATCACGCCGGCGATCATGCGGTCGTTCAATGAACGCGACAGTGTCTTGGGCGTGGTGTTCATGGCGGCGGCTCCGGGCAACGGACAGGGCAGTCGAGCGTGGCTCGACTCTACACCCTGCCCATGTCTACGGCGTGCGGTGACGCAGCGCCTGCAGGCGCGCACCGAACCAGGCGGCTGCGGTCTGTTCAGGCTGCCCCGGGCACTGGATGCGATAGGGTTTGCCGCTCATGCTGCTCTGGCTGGCGGCGCGTTCGATGAACTGCTCGGCGCTGTCCACCATGTCCTTCTTCAGCAGATAGTCGTACTTGCGCTGCAGATGCGCGCGCGCATCGCCGCCGTCGTACCAGCTGCCATTGCGCTGGAACCGGCACTGGGAGCCGTCCAGGCTGGCGATCAACTGGGCGATCTCCCGCCGTGCATCCGCACCGGGTGCGGCCTGGGCAAGGGGCGCTGCCAGCAGTACCGCAAGAATCAACAAAATCCGGTACGTCATCATCCCTCCAAGTCAGTCGAGCAGGGCTCGACTCTACAGGTCGCGCGCCTTCAGCCAACCATCGATCGTGGCCGGCACTTCGCGCTGCGCGCGCCCGGACACGTAGATGCCGATATGGCCACCGCGGAAACTGGACTCGGTGTAGTCGTCCGTGCCCAGGCGCCCGCGCATCGCGCGCGAGGCGTCCGGCGGCACCAGATGATCCTGCTCGGCGTAGATATTCAGCACCGGCAGCGTCACCTGCGACAGGTCCACTGCTTCCTCGCCGATCCTTACCGTGCCCTTCATCAGGCCATTGGCCTGGTAGAACTGCTTGATGAAATCGCGGAACGCCTCGCCCGCCAGGTCCGGCGAATCGAAGATCCACTTCTCCATGCGCAGGAAGTCCTCCAGCGCCGCCTTGTCATCGAGGATGTCGAGCAGGCCGACGTACTTCTGCACGTTCAGGCGGAACGGCTTGAGCATCAGGTAGCTGGCGTTCATCAGGTCGGCCGGGATGTTGCCCAGCGTATCGACCAGCAGGTCCACGTCCACCTGCCGCGCCCAGTGCGAGAGCATGTTGTCGGCGGTCTGGAAATCGACCGGGGTGACCATGGTGATCAGCTTGCCCAGCTTCTGTTGGCGCAACGCTGCGTAGCAGAGTGCGAACACGCCGCCTTGGCAGATGCCGAGCAGGTCGACCGGGCCACCACTGCGCACGCGCAGCGCATCGACCGCTCCGTCGATGTAGCGCAGCAGGTAGTCCTCCAGGGTCTGGAAGCGTTCGGACCGGTCCGGGTAGCCCCAGTCCAGCACGTACACGTCCTGGCCCAGCGCCAGCAGCTTCTGCACCAGCGAACGGTCGGCCTGCAGGTCGACCATGTACGGCCGGTTGACCAGCGCGTAGACGATCAGCAGCGGCGTGCGCCGGGTCGGCGCCTGCTCACCGACGAAGCGATACAGCACCACCTTGCCGTCGCGCCAGACTTCCTCGCGCGCGGTCACGCCATAGTCCACGTCTTCCACCTGCGGCAGCAGCTTCAGCCCTTTCATCAGCTTGCGCTGCATGGCCAGGCTCTCCTGCATCAGGTCATCGGCGTTGAAGCCCAATGGTCCCTTCATCGGTCACGCGCCCGAGCGGAAGCGCGAGGTGCGGCCTTCTTCGCAGATGTCTTCTTTGCAGATGTCTTCTTCGCAGGCGCCTTCTTTGCCGGCGCGGCCTTCTTCGCGACCTTGCGCGCAGTTGGCTTCACCTTCGCCGGCGCCGGCTGCGCCACCGGATCGACCTCAGCGGTTCCGGCCAGCACAGCCACCTGCGCCTGCAGGCGGCGCAGGCTGCGCTCCAGCTCGGCGATGCGGCGGTGTGCGGCATCCATCTCGCTGCGGGTCGGCAGGCCGATCCGTTCACTCATCTGTTCCACCTCCCGCTGCAGGCCGGCGCGCAGGCGCATCTGCGCGTTGCCCAGCGAGGCGTACACCTGCTGGAACGGTTCGGACATGGCGACCTTGGCGTAGGCCTCCTCGGCAACTTCGATCCACAGGTCGAACATCGCGCGGGCGCTGGTCAGCTGGCTGCCGGGCTGTTCGTGCTCGGCCAGGCGCTGCTCGAACAGCGCAAAGGCTTCGTCCAGTGCCTGCTTGATCTGATCGACATAGGCGCGCGAATGCTGCTGGTATTCCTCCTGCGCACGCAGCAGGGCCTGCCAGCGCGCCTGGTGCTCGCGGCCGGGGCCGAATGCCGGGCTCTGCAGCCACGGGCCCGCCTGCAGCTGGAACTGCTGCAGCCAGGCGGCGAATTCGGGTACCGCGGCGCCGGCGTGCGTGCTGCCACGGGCGCCCTGCAGCATCCACTGGAGCATGCCGTCGCCCTGCCCCTGCACCGCCTCGCGCCAGGCCTGGGCCACATCGGCACTGCTGGCGTCGCGGCCCGCAAACCGTGCGGCGACCTCCTGCATGGTGCCGTACCAGCTGCCCGCCTGTTCGCGGAACCGGCGCACGGCATCTTCCGGCGCGCCCTGCGCCTGCTCGGGCAACAGCTGGCCCCACCAGTCGAACAACCGCTGCCAACTGCCGGGATCGTCACCGGCGGGTGCGCCGGGCGTGCTCGCATGGCGCAGGGCATCGCCCCAGGCGCCGAAATACTGCCGGGCCAGGGTTTCGAAATCGCTGCTGCCGGTGTCGTGGGCCGAGCTGGTCATCGCAGGCCTCCGCAGGGCTGGCTCATGGCTTGGGAATACGCAGGGTCTTGCTGATCATCAGCGACCCGGACAGGGCGAACAACAGCACCATCGGGTGCAGCTGCCACGGGCCGATCTGCCACTGGCCGAACCAGATGTTCTGGCCGATGGCATCGGTGCCGGCGGCAATCGCCAGTACGATCACCAGCACCAGGCTGGTCGGGATCGGGGTGCCCTCGAAATACGTGACCTTGCCCTCGTCGCCGGCGAGCGCCTCGGCAGTGACGTTGTAGCGTGCCAGGCGGCTGACGCCGCAGCAGACGAAGTAGCTCAGCACCAGCCAGTCCCAGCCACCCTGCATGCCGCAGGCATAGGCCAGCGCCGCCGGCGCCACGCCGAAGGAGATCACGTCGGACAGCGAGTCCAGCTCGCGGCCCAGGGTGGAGCTGGACTTGCGCCAGCGCGCGATGCGCCCGTCGAGGGCGTCGAAGATGAAGGCCAGCGGGATCAGCGCCATGCCGAACAGCAGATAGCCGCGCTCGCCGTCCTGCAGGAAGCGCATCGCGGCAAAGACCGCACCGGTGCCGCAGAAAGCATTGGCCAGGGTGAACCAGTCGGCCAGCTGGAATTCGCGCAGCATCGAGAAGTGACGTTTCATGGGGTCTCACGGAGCATCAAGGCCCACAGGTTACCGCGAGCGCCGCCGCTGGCGACAGCGCTGGCTCAGCCGATCCTTCACCGCCCCCTCACTCGTCCTCACTGGCGGTGAATTTTTCGCCACCCATCTTGACAGCCTAGGGGGGTGGCGCCTGTCGGGGCTTATCCACAAAGTTGCCCACGCGTAATCCACACCCCCTGTGGACAACCAGATCTCACCGACTGCGACGGTGGACATTTCCTCATCACTCTTCCGCGGGGTTTCCCTACTTCCCAAGCCGCAGAGTCGGCGCTATGGTCACCGGCGGGCCCGCCGCCGCCGCGTCCGATTCCTGGTGACGGGCGGCGATGATGCCGGAGTGCTTCCACCTGCCGCTGGCGCAGCGGCCCTGAAGTGGTAGAGCCGACCGCTGGCCGGCTGCCCCGACCGTTCAGCGTTGCCGGCCAGCGGCCGGCACTACCCAGCCTGCACCCGCCGCCACCGGGCGAAACACATCACCTGCATCACCAGCATCGCCAGCAACCCCAGCGGCCACGCCCACCACACGCCGGCCAGCCCATGCCGCGCCTGCAACCACATCGCCAGCGGCAGCTCCAGCAGCAATACCGCCGTCATGCCCAGCAGCGCTGGCCGCCATACCGTGCCACTGCCGCGCATCACCCCTACCAGCACGGTGCTGCCGCCCATCGCCAGCACGCCCCATGCCACCGTGCGCAACTGCAGCGTGGCCAGTTCACGCGCTTCGGCAGCCACCAGGATCACGCCGGTCAGCCAGGGCGCAAGCACCATCACCAGCAGCACCACTGCACTCAGCATCGCCAGTCCAAGCAGCACGCCGGTGCGGGCGATGCCGGGCAGCCGTGCCGTACGCCCCGCGCCCATCGCATGCGCCGCAAGGATGGTGGCGGTAATGCCCAGTGACATGGCCGGCAGCTGCACCCAGCTCATCAACTGGTTGACCGCACCGTAGGCGGCCGTGGCCGTGTAGCCGTAGCGGTTGATCCAGCCCAGCAATACGATCTCGGCAATGGCCAGGCTGAGCATCTGCAGCGAAGACGGTACGCCGATGCGCAGCATCGCGCGGATGAGCGCGCCATCGAAACGGATGGCACGCACCAGCTCGCGCCCTGGTGCCAGGGGATGTCCTACCCGCTGCCAGCGCCACAGCAACCAGCCCAGGGCCAACAATGAGGCAAACGCCGCCGATACAGCCGCACTGGCCGACCCCAGCCGCGGCAGGCCGGCCCAGCCCAGGATCAGCAGCGGCGTGCACAGCAGGCCGACCACCGTGGCCAGCAGCAGCGCCTGCAGCGGCGTCTTTGCATCGCCCACCGCGCGGCTCACGGCAGTGGCCAGCCACAGCAGGAAGAACACCGGAGCCGCCAGCAACAGCACGCGCGCGTACACGATGGACTCGCCGAGGATCGCTGCCGGCGTGCCCAGTGCCGCCAGCAGCTGTGGCGCGAAACCGCCGCCCAGGGCCATCACCGGCACCGACAACAGCAGGATCAGCGCCACCGCGCTGCCGGCCACCGCGCGCGCCTGTTGCGGGCGGCCCGCGCCCCAGGCCTGGCCGATCAGCACCATCGCGCCCGTGGCCAGGCCCATCACCAGGGCCAGCAGCAGGAAAAAGACCGGGAAGAACGCCGCGGCCGCAGCCACCGCCTGTGTGCCAAGCAGGTGGCCGAGATAGATGTTGTCCAGCGTGCCTGCGGCCAGCTGCAACGCATTGGTCAGCAGCATCGGCAGCAGCAGCGTCAGGTAGGTGCGCCACAGCGGGGGTGCTGCCGGAGGTGTCGGATGTACAGGG
The DNA here is from genome assembly GCF_049384825.1 of Stenotrophomonas sp. CASM106. Lineage (NCBI taxonomy): Bacteria > Pseudomonadati > Pseudomonadota > Gammaproteobacteria > Lysobacterales > Lysobacteraceae > Stenotrophomonas > Stenotrophomonas sp. CASM106. The sequence goes on along the minus strand of NZ_JBMRFS010000003.1, from coordinate 533,587 downwards.
GGGCTCATGGGATTCTCTGGGCAAGGCGCCGCCCTGCCCGGCGTTTCCGCCAGCAAAGCAAGCACAGGGGAAGCGGGCCGCGGCCCGCGATCAGATGACGCCGTCGCTCAGCAACGGCGCGATGGCTCAGCCGTCAGCGTCTTCGAACGCCAGGCGCAGGGCGTGGTCGCGCACATCCATGGGCCAGGAATGCAGCGCCGCTTCCAGGCCCGCGCGGTCATGCGCGAACAGCACCCGAATGGCCTCCTCGAAGCCCGGCAGGTCACCGGCGATGGCCTGCAGGAAGTGATAGGTACGCTCGCTGTGGCGGCGCTGCCGGTCCTCGTCGGCACCGGCACGGCTGGCCGCTTCCACCAGCCTGCGCAGCACCACCGAGGCCCCACCCGGCTGTTCGGCCAACCACGCCCAATGCCGCGGCAGCAGCGTCACTTCGCGGGCGACCACGCCCAGTCTGGGGCGGCCACGGCCACGCGGGGTCGCGGGCGCCTCTCCGGTAGTGGCGTCGGCATCCGCCTCCACGGCGGAGGGAAACGCTTCGGTCACCCGCGCCAGCAGCTCTGTGTCGCTGCCGCGCGTGTCGAAATCGCGGGTTCGCCCGCTGGCGTTGTCGAACACCAGCAGCGGACCGGCTGCGTTGTCGGCACGCAGCTGTTTCAACGCCAGCGCTGCCACTTCCGGGGTACCGGAAGCGACCAGGCGATGGCCGTCGAAACAGCTGAAGGGAGGAAGTCGGGACACAGGCATGGCAATGGCATCAGAGGCGATGCGCGAATATTGCCCGGGTAATTTAACCGAGTCAATATTATCCGGGTATTAATTTGCCAGGAGAGCGTGCCAACCAAGGTTGGCACCCACCCGATTCGTCACCTCACAGCCGGCTGTAGGACCAGCTGACCATGCGGCCGTCTTTGTACGGCATGACGCCGTGGAACGGGCGCGGGTCGGTGTCGAACACCAGCGGCAGGAAGTTGCGGTCGCCCTCCCACATCGGCAGCGTGTCCAGCTTGTCCAGGTCCACCCACTCCAGCGTGCCTTCATGGTTGCCGCCGTGCGGGGTGCCTTCGAAAGTGTCGATGACGAACACGAAGCCCAGCCAGTCTTCACCGTGCTTGCCGAAGCCCGGCCAGCTGAGGGTGCCGCGCAGCCGCATGCAGGTGCAGTCGATGCCGGCTTCCTCGGCGATCTCGCGACGCATGCTGGCTGCCACGTCCTCGTCCGCTTCGATCTTGCCGCCCAGCCCGTTGTACTTGCCCAGGTGGTGGTCACCCGGACGGGTGTTGCGATGGATCATCAGCACCTGGCGACGATCAGGCGACAGCACGTAGCCCAGGGTGGCGACGATCGGGGTGTACGGCATGGGCGGCATCCAGCGGCAGGTCAGCCGTGGATTATGGCCGATCAGCGCACCAGCGACAGGCGGCGCTCGGCGGGTGTGCCTGCGCCATCGGGATCGCGGCGCAGGGTGGCCACGCCGTGACCGCGCTCAGCCAGGTATTCCAGCCACTTGCCGAGGAAGGTGTTCATCCGCATGCGGTGGCTGATCAGCTCGGCCGGCGGCGGGTACAGGCCCATCGTGTCCTGCCAGCGGCGGCCGACGTAGCAATGGGTGGTCTCGGCCTGGCGTGCGTCACGGTAAAGGCGCACATACGCCGAGGGATCCGGCTCACCGGTGACCGGGTCAGCCAGGTCGTAGGTCAGGCGCAGTTCCACCGTGTAGCGGTGGCACTCGATCACGTCCAGGCGTACGTCCAGGCCGTCGCCGATCGAGGAAATGTAGCTGCCCGCCACCAGTCCGGCCGGTTCGAACAGGCGCACCAGATGACGGTAGTTCTCCGCGTACAGGCCCATGAGCCAGCTCAGCCGGCTCAGGCGGGGAATGCGTTCGGTGCGGGGCGAGGCTTGGGCCATGGGTCGATCCTACACGTTGGTGCTTCAACGTGGGGGCGCCTGAAGCCACAGCCAACCCGACAACGACGATCCCCGTGTAGAGCCGAGCCCATGCTCGGCTGCTGTTCGGGAAGAACCCGGCGGCCCAGCCGAGCGTGGGCTCGGCTCTACAGGGCGAAGTGCAGCGCGCCGGAAAGGATCAATACAGCTCGCGCTGCAGCCCCAGCGTGGCCAGCACCTTGCTGGAAATCTCCTCGATCGAGGTATGCGTGGTGCTCAGGGTCGGGATCCGCTCCATGCGGAACATGGTCTCGGCCGCAGCCACCTCGCGCTTGCAGGTCTCCAGGTTGGCGTAGCGCGAGTTCGGACGGCGCTCCTGGCGGATCTGCTGCAGCCGGTCCGGATCGATGGTCAGGCCGAACAGCTTGCGCCGGTAATTGCGCAGTCGCGGCGGCAGGCGATCGCTTTCCAAGTCTTCGTCGGTCAGCGGGTAGTTGGCCGCGCGTACCCCGTAATGCAGGGCCAGGTAAATGCAGGTCGGCGTCTTGCCCGCGCGCGACACCGCCACCAGGATCACGTCGGCATCGTCGTAGTTCACCGCGATGCCGTCGTCATGGGTCAGGGCGAAGTTCATCGCGTTGATGCGACGGTGGTAGGTATCGAAATCGACCATGCCGTGGGCCTGGCCGACCCGGGCCAGGCGCGGGCTGGCCAGTTCACGCTCCAGCGGCTCGATGAACGGCGCGAACACATCCAGCATCAGCGCCCCGCTGTCGGCCAGGATCAGGCTCAGGCTCTGGTCCACGCAGGAGTTCACCACGATCGGCCGGACCTGGTAGCGCTCCCCCGCCGCCTGGATCCGGGCACAGGCTTCACGCGCTTTTTCGGGGTCGTCGACAAACGACATGCGGTCGGTAATGAAGCTGAACCCGGAGAACTGGGTCAGCAGGCTATGCCCAATGGTTTCAGCGGTGATACCGGTTCCATCGGAAACGTAGAACACCGGACGGATGGTCGACATGCGCGCTTTTACCCCCTACGAAGCTTAAAAAGGCCGCCAGCACAAGCTTGTGCCGACGGTGCTCTGCCCGGCATCATATCGGCTTCTTCCTACGGACGCGGCCACTCAGCCCGCCTCGGGCGATGGCCAAACGGAGCATCGCGCTTGAACGAGAACATCCTGTGGTTGCACGAACTGCGTCTGGCCGATCTGGCCCGCGTAGGCGGCAAGAATTCGTCGCTGGGCGAGATGATCGGCAACCTGGCCGGTCTGGGCGTTTCGGTGCCGGGCGGTTATGCCACCACCGCTGAAGCCTTCAAGGACTTCATTGCGCACAACGATCTGTCCAAGCGCATCTTCGACAGGCTGGCCACGCTGGACGTCGAGGACGTCAACGCGCTGACCGCCGCCGGCAAGGAAATCCGCAGCTGGGTGATCGATGCGCCGCTGCAGCCGCAGCTGGACCAGGACATCCGCACCGCTTACGCCAAGCTGAGCGCCGACAACGGCGGCGGCGATGTGGCCGTGGCCGTGCGTTCCTCGGCCACCGCCGAGGATCTGCCGGATGCCTCCTTCGCCGGCCAGCAGGAAACCTTCCTCAACGTCACCGGTGCCGACGACGTCGTGCACAAGGTCAAGGAAGTGTTCGCCTCGCTGTACAACGACCGCGCCATCGCCTACCGCGTGCACCACGGCTTCAAGCATGAGGACGTGTTCCTGTCCGCCGGCGTGCAGCTGATGGTGCGTTCGGGCGTCGGTTCGTCCGGCGTGCTGTTCACCCTGGACACCGAGTCCGGCTTCCGCGACGTGGTGTTCGTCACCTCTTCGTTCGGCCTGGGCGAAATGGTCGTGCAGGGCGCGGTCAATCCCGACGAGTACTACGTCTACAAGCCCACCCTGCAGGCCGGCAAGCCGGCGATCCTGCGCCGCTCGCTCGGCAGCAAGGCGATCCGCATGGTGTATTCGGATGTTCCGGGTGAGCGCGTCAAGATCGAAGATACCCCGGTCGAACTGCGCAACACCTTCTCGATCAGCGACGAGGACGTGCAGGAACTGTCCAAGCAGGCGCTGGTCATCGAAAAGCACTACGGCCGCCCGATGGACATCGAGTGGGCCAAGGACGGCGTCAGCGGCAAGCTGTTCATCGTGCAGGCGCGCCCGGAAACGGTGAAGTCGCGCAGCCACGCCACCCAGATCGAGCGCTTCGCGCTGACCGAAAAGGGCGGCAACGTGCTGGCCGAAGGCCGCGCCGTCGGCGCCAAGATCGGCTCGGGCGTGGCCCGCGTGGTGAAGACGCTGGACGACATGAACCGCGTGCAGCCGGGCGACGTACTGATCGCCGACATGACCGATCCCGACTGGGAACCGGTGATGAAGCGCGCTTCGGCCATCGTCACCAACCGTGGCGGCCGTACCTGCCACGCCGCGATCATCGCGCGCGAGCTGGGCGTGCCGGCCGTGGTCGGTTCGGGCAACGCCACCAAGGTGATCGAAGATGGCCAGCTGGTCACCGTCAGCTGCGCTGAAGGTGATACCGGCTTCATCTACGAAGGAAAGCTCGGCTTCGAGCGCACCACCACCGATCTGGGCAACATGCCGCCGGCACCGCTGAAGATCATGATGAACGTGGCCAACCCGGAACGTGCCTTCGACTTCGGCCAGCTGCCGAACGCCGGCATCGGCCTGGCCCGCCTGGAAATGATCATCGCCAGCCACATCGGCATCCACCCGAACGCGCTGCTGGAATACGACCGCCAGGATGCGGCAACGAAGAAGAAGATCGACGAGAAGATCGCCGGCTACGGTGATCCGGTCAGCTTCTACGTGGACCGCCTGGCCGAAGGCATCGCCACGCTCACCGCCTCGGTTGCACCGAACCCGGTGATCGTGCGCCTGTCGGACTTCAAGTCCAACGAGTACGCCAACCTGATCGGCGGCAGCAACTACGAGCCGCACGAAGAAAACCCGATGATCGGCTTCCGCGGCGCCAGCCGTTACGTCGACCCGAGCTTCTCGGCCGCCTTCGCGCTGGAGTGCAAGGCCGTGCTGCGCGTGCGCAACGAAATGGGCCTGGACAACCTGTGGGTCATGATTCCGTTCGTGCGCACCCTGGAAGAAGGCCGCAAGGTCGTCGAGGTGCTGGAACAGAACGGCCTGAAGCAGGGCGAGAACGGCCTGAAGATCATCATGATGTGCGAAGTGCCGTCCAACGCACTGCTCGCCGATGAGTTCCTGGAGATCTTCGACGGCTTCTCGATCGGCTCCAACGACCTGACCCAGCTCAGCCTGGGCCTGGACCGCGACTCGTCGATCGTCGCGCACCTGTTCGACGAACGGAACCCGGCAGTGAAGAAGCTGCTGTCGATGGCGATCAAGGCCGCACGCGCCAAGGGCAAGTACGTCGGCATCTGCGGCCAGGGCCCGTCCGATCACCCGGATCTGGCCGAATGGCTGATGCAGGAAGGCATCGAGTCGGTGTCGCTGAACCCGGACACCGTGGTCGATACCTGGCTGCGCCTGGCCAAGCTGAAGGCCAACGGCTGATGCCGTAATGGGCTGACGTCGCTTTCATCGACGTCCGCACATACTGCTGCCGCACGCAAGCCCCGCCTCTGCGGGGCTTGCTGTTTCTGGCGTCCGTGCACGCCACGCGCACCTCGCGCCTGTCCCTCAGCAGCAAAGGAACTCCCGCATGATCGCCGCCGCCCGACCCGCCCCCGCCGCAACGCCCTGGTTCCACTCGCTCAACTGGGAGCGCCTGCTGGAAACCTACGGCGTACCGTTGCTGGCCGCGATCGTGGTGCTGCTGGTGGGCCTGTGCGTGGCACGGCGCCTGTCCAACGCGATGCCGCGCGCTACGGCTCGCATGGGCGTGGACCCGATGCTGGGCAGCTTCCTGCGCAACGTGGTGTATGCCGCATCGCTTGTGATCGTGGTGGTGCTGGCGATCGGCACGCTGGGCGTGCAGATCACCCCGCTGCTGGCCGTGCTCGGTACCGCTGGCCTGGCCGTCGGCCTGGCATTGAAGGATTCGCTGTCCAACATCGCCTCGGGCGTGATGCTGGTGACGCTGCGACCGTTCCGCGTGGGCGATGTGGTCACCGTGGCTGGACAGACCGGCACGGTGCGTGAAGTGCGCATCTTCCAGACCGTCATCACCGGTGCCGACAACCAGCACACCACCATTCCGAACACATTGATCACCGCTGCACCGATCATCAACCTCACCGCCGAACCGACCCGCCGCGTCGAACTGGTGATCGGCATCGGCTATGAAGACAACATCCAGCTGGCGCGCGATACCGCGCTGGCGTTGATGAAGGCCGACCCACGCGTGCTGCAGACACCGGCACCGGACGTGGTGGTGTATGAGCTGGGCGCGCACGCCATCAACCTCGGCATCCGCTGCTACGTGAAGTCGGCCGACTGGTTCGGTACCAAGGTCACGCTGCTGGAGCAGCTGAAGCTGGGCTTTGACAAGGCCGGCATCAACATCCCGTACCCGCAGCAGGACATGCACCTGTACCTGCATGGAAAGGATGGCGGCGTGATAGAGGCTGACGCGCTGGTGCGCGACAAGCCCTGATCCATGCCGGTAGTGCCGACCAACGGTCGGCACCCCCCCATCGGCGATACGACATCGGAATGCCGGCCAGCGGCCGGCACTACCCCTCGCCCACTGGTAGTGCCGGCCGCTGGCCGGCAGCGTCCAGGATCAGGCCGCGACGCTCTCTTCCAGCGTCGGATAATCGGTGAAGCCCGCCGCGCCACCGCCAAAGAATGTCGCACGATCCGGCGGATTCAGCGCCGCACCGGTACGCAGTCGCTCCGGCAGGTCCGGGTTGGCGATGAACGGGCGACCGAAGCCGATCAGGTCAGCCCAGCCTTCAGCCAGTGCCTGCTCGGCGCGTTGGGCGGTGTACTTGCCGGCGTAGATCAGCGTGCCCGGGTAGACCATGCGCAGCGCCTGCTTGAACGCCACCGGCATCAACGGTGCATCGTCCCAGTCGGCTTCGGCGATGTGCAGGTAGCCCACGCCCAGCTCACCCAGCAGGTGCGCCGCGGCCAGATAGGTCGCCTGTGGCGTATCGTCCACCGCGCCCTGCAACGTCGTCAGCGGCGCCAGACGGACACCGACGCGGTCACCACCGGCTACGGCCGTCACCGCCTGCACGACCTCGCGCAGGAACCGCAGCCGGTTCTGCAACGCGCCGCCATAGCCGTCGGTGCGCCGGTTGGCCTGCGAGTCGATGAACTGGTTGATCAGGTAGCCATTGGCCCCGTGCAGCTCCACGCCATCGAAGCCGGCGGCCAGTGCATTGCGGGTGGCCTGTGCATAGTCGGCGACGATGCCCGGAATCTCGTCTTCGCGCAGCGCGCGCGGCATCGAGTGCTGGATCATCTCGCCTACGCCCGCTTCCGGGCCAGCGCCTGCAGGGTCGACAAACACTTTCACGCCTTCGGCCAGCAGCGCCGACGACGACACCGGGGCGGCACCACCCGGCTGCAGGGCCACATGCGAGACCCGGCCCACATGCCACAGCTGGGCATAGATGCGGCCGCCAGCGGCGTGCACCGCATCGGTCACCCGGCGCCAGCCCTGCACCTGTTCCGGGCTGTGGATGCCCGGGGTCCAGGCATAGCCCTGGCCCTGCGGGCTGATCTGGGTGCCTTCGCTGACGATCAGGCCAGCACTGGCGCGTTGGGCGTAGTAGGCGGCCATGTCCGCGGTGGCGACGTTGCCGTCGGCGGCACGCGAGCGGGTCATCGGCGGCATCACGATGCGGTTGGGCAGGGTCAAGGCGCCCAAGCGGTGGGGAGTGAACAACATGGCGGCGATCTCTTGCGGGGGGGACTGCCGCAAAGGATGGGGATGCCAGCTGCCAGGCAACAGGCATGCACTGGCAAAACAATTGTTCCCCCAAGGCAAGGATGACCGGCCGGGGGGCAGAGCCCCTTCCTGCGGAACGGGATCCGACCCCGCGCGCAACCGGGGTCGGATCCCTTTGCAACGCAAAGGGCTCCGACCCCGAAGCCGGTTACAGCGTGGGCTCGATCAGTACGCCGCCATGCGCCACGCGGTCATAGCAGGCGCGCACCACATCTTCCCCGTACTTCAGCTCCAGCCGACGCACGATGAAGTGGCCGCGCGCCATGTCCTGGTAGTAGTCGGTGAACATGGTATTCAGTGTTGCACCGGCGGCGGCACCGACGATCGGCACCGCCTGCGCAGCGAATTTCTCGGTAACCACCACGCCGAAGCGCGCCGCCACCTTTTCCACCATCTTCGCCAGCAGCTTGCCAGCTTCCTTTGGCGCCACGCCCAGGGTCAGGTCGCGGCCGGTCACCACGCGCCCGGCCAGCTCGGCCGACAGGTGGCGCATCACATCCGTGGTGAAGCCGCGGGCCAGGTAGTAGCCGGTCTCGCTGGCATCATCGCGCGGCGAGTTGCCGCCCAACGCGAACACCTCCAGGCACGCCTGGCGGGTGCTGAACTCGGACAGGTCGAAGCCCTCGCTGCGGGCCACGTCGGCCACCGCACGCATCATGATGGTGGTCGACACCGGCAGCTCGATGAACAAGGCCGCGAAGCCGAAGGCCCCACCGACCGCGCCCGAGGTGGCCGCCGCCAGTTTGTGCCAGCGGGTGGACGCCCCCTTGCCGGGGGTGTTGTCCATGCTCCACAGCGCGGCCTGCGCCGATTTGCTCAGCGCCGCCTGCACAGCACCGTGGATGCGGTTGGAGACCGAGCTGGGCAGCGCCTTCACCGCGAACTCCAGCGGCGTGCCGACCAGGTTGGCCATGCGCGCGGTCAGGGTCGGCGCTTCCAGCAGGGCCACCGCGCGCTGCAGGTCGGACCAGTCGCGGGCGTCATGGGCGATGTCGCGGGGGAGCAGGATCGGCTCGTTCATGGCGCCGATCTTAGCGCCAGGAAGTTGAACGGTTCGTCGCGGGGTACGACAGAGGGGGCAGAGCCCTTTCCGCAGGAAAGGGATCCGACCCCGGCGCCTTGCCGGCCAGCGGCCGGCACTACCCGTTGGCGTGTCATCCGATAGCGCCGGGCCATGCCCGGCGTCGTTGTTCAGGCAACCGGCAGCCCCGACAGCGCGCCCATGAACTGGCGGTAGTGGCGCAGCTCAGCGATCGAATCGTGCACGTCGCTCAGCGCGGTGTGGTTGCTGTTCTTGCCGACGCCGGCGGCCACGCTCGGCGCCCAGCGCTTGGCCAGTTCCTTCACCGTGGACACGTCCAGGTTGCGGTAGTGGAAGTACTTCTCCAGTCGCGGCATCTGGCGGTGCAGGAAGCGGCGATCCTGGCAGATCGAGTTGCCGCACATCGGCGACAGGCCGGCCGGGATCCACTGCGCCAGGAAGTTTACCGTCTGCGCCTCGGCCTGGCCCAGGGTGGTGGTGCTGTCCACCACGCGCTGCCACAGGCCCGAGCGGCGGTGCTGGTTGCGATTCCACTCGTCCATCGCTTCCAGCGTTTCCAGCGGGTGGTGGATGGCGAATTCCGGCCCTTCGGCCAGTACGTTGAGCTGGGCATCGGTGACCACGGTGGCGATCTCGATGATCGAATCGTTGTCGGTATCCAACCCGGTCATTTCCAGGTCGATCCAGATCAGTCGCTCGTTGGCCGCGCCGTTGTCCGCCATGTGTCGCCTCGTTGCTGGGCAGGCGCGCGGCCTGCCGGTGATGGAAAGAGGCGCCCATCATACCGGTTCGCCCCCTCAGGCCTCGCCGGCATGGTCTTCCAGCAGCAGCGGCGGCTTGCCACGCTTGGCACGGAAATAATTGGTCAGGCGCATGCTGGCCTCCTTGGCCAGCACTCCACCGTGGATCTCCACCCGGTGGTTGTGGCGGGCATCGCCCAGCAGGTCGAACACGCTGCCGCAGGCGCCGGTCTTGGGGTCGCTGGCGCCGTAGACCAGGCGGGCAACGCGTGCATGCACGATGGCCATCGCACACATCGCGCACGGTTCCAGGGTCACGTACAGGGTGCTGCCGAGCAGCCGATGATTGGCCAGCCGCGTGCCACCGGCCCGCATGGCCACGATCTCGGCATGCGCACTGGGATCGTGCGAGGCGATGTTGAGGTTCCAGCCCTCGCCCAGCAGCTGGCCATCGGCGCCCACCAGTACCGCACCAACGGGGATCTCGTCGTACTCGCGCTGCGCACGCTCGGCCAGCGCCAGCGCATGGCGCATCCAGTGTTCATCGGCGTCGTGCACCGGTACACCCAGGGCGTCGGTCATGGCGGTTCTCGCGTGTCTGCAGGGCCAGGATGGCCGCCGGGGCCGCATTGTACGCCCGCGGCCGTGCAGGCGCCGCTAACGCGCGTCGAAGCGCTCGCGGGCGGCGTCCAGCGCCGGGAAATTGTGCTCGGCCCAACGGTCCAGGGCGGACAGCGTGTCAACCAGTCCACGTGCGACCTCGGTCAGCCGGTATTCCACATGCAGTGGCTTGCTGCCCCGCTCACACCGCTCGACCAGGCCGTTGCGCTCCAGCTGCCGCAGGGTCTGGGTCAACACCTTCTGCGAGATGCCTTCGATCTTCCTCAGCAGCGCGCCATTGCGTTGCGGGCCCTGCGCCAGCGCCGGCAACAGCAGCATCACCCACTTGCCGGAGATCAGCGCCAGCGCATCGCGTGCCGAGCAATCGGCGGCATAGACATCGCCCGGATAGGCCATGGTTACCTCAAGGTGCGTAATTGCCGGGGCATACCGGCGCCGCGAGGATGGTCGCACACTCCTCGAACACCTCGCCCCATGCGCGCCCTGATCCTGCTTGCCCATCCCGAACCCCGCTCCTTCAACGCCCACCTGGCCGCGCAGGCCGCGGAGCAGCTGCGGCATGACGCGCTGGAGGTGGACGTGGTCGACCTGTATGCAGAGGGCTTCGATCCGCTGGAAGCGGCCCACCATCATTCAAGTCGCCTGCAGCCCGGCCGTTTCGATGCCCAGCGCGAACAACGCCACGGCGCCGAACAGGGTCGGCTGCCCGCCGATGTGCAGCGCCATCTGCAGCTGCTGCAGGCCGCGGATCTGGTCATCCTGCAGTTCCCGCTGTGGTGGTTCGCGCCGCCGGCAATCCTCAAGGGCTGGCTGGATCGCGTGCTGGTCTACGGGCCGATGTACAACAGCCGCCTGCGCCACGAGCACGGCGCGATGCGCGGCAAGCGTGCGTTGCTGAGCGTCACCACCGGCTCATCGGCACGGGCCTGCGCCGTCGACGGCCGCGAGGGAGATACCCGGTTGTTGCTGTGGCCCTTGATGTACAGCCTGCGCTACGTCGGCTTCGACGTGCTGGAGCCGCATCTGGTGCATGGCGTGCGTTCCGGGCTGGCAGCGGAGCGCGTGCAGGCACACGACGAGGCATTGGCTGCAGCAACCCACTACTACCGCGAACGCCTGGCGCAATGGCCGCGGTGGCCCACCGTGCCCTTCAACGACAGCGGCGATTTCGAGGATGGCGTGGTGCTGCGCGCGGAGGCCACTGCCTACAGCCCCTTCATCCGCCATCGCAACACCGGATGAATCCACGCCTGCGCGCTGGGTCGGGACGCGCCATACTACGCGCTCTTTGCAAGCACCTTGGTGAACCCATGACCACCCTCCGTCCCTCGCGCGCCGACGACGGCGGCGCCCTCGTCGACCTCTGGCGCCGCGCCGTCGACGCCACCCACAACTTCCTCAGCGCCGACGACCGCCAGGCCATCGATGCCGAAGTCGCCGGCTTCCTGCCGCAGGCTCCGATGACCGTGGCCGTCGACGCTCAGGACCGCCCCCTTGGCTTCATGCTGATCGACGGCACGCACATGGAAGCGCTGTTCATCGATCCGGACGTACGCGGCACCGGTATCGGCCGGCAGTTGCTGCAGCACGCGCTGGCCCTGCATCCGCAGCTGAGTACCGACGTCAACGAACAGAACGCGCAGGCCGTCGGCTTCTACCAGCGCATGGGCTTCGTCGAAACCGGACGTTCACCGCTGGATTCGCAGGGCCGCCCGTATCCCCTGATCCATCTCCGGTACAACGGCTGACATTCGACGGATGTTCGAGGCCCGCCCCGATCATCAGGCCGTGGCCTCGAATGCCGGCGAGTACTGCACCTCTCCCTGCGCCATCGGTGGCCGCAGGCACAGCGCCTGGAAGTACTCTGGCGGCACACCCGGCAGCACCAGGCCCGGCTCGGCGCGGAACCCGAATCGTCCGTAATAGGCGGGCTCCCCCAGCAATACACAGCCCTGCGCGTTCTGCTCACGCAACGCGCCGAGCGCCGCGTGCATCAGCGCCGCACCGATGCCCTGCCCCTGCCAGTCCGGCAGCACCGAGATTGGCCCGAGGCCGAACCAGCCGGTGCTGCCATCGCTGATCGTCACCGGCGACAGCGCGATGTGCCCGACGACCTGTCCGTCCTTCTCGGCGACCAGCGAAAGACTCAGCTCTCCACGCGAACGCAGCGCATCCACAATGAACTGCTCGGTGTGGCTGCTGTGCGGGGCTTCGCGGAAGGCCGCCTCGGTGAGTGCATGGATGACCGCGTGGTCTTCGCGGGTTTCAGGGCGGATCGTGCAGTTCAAGGACAACACCTTTGATGAAGTGATGGACATGTGAATGATCGATTCCGGTCACGGATTCAGCTGCGAACCTGCGTCCGGCGTCAGAGCCAACGCGACGATCGGATGCCCTGTGCGGCAAGCGATCTGCCGGCGGCGCGCCCCGGGAGCGTCAAAAATCCGTCTCCAAGGGGTGGCACAGGGCTCCCGGCACGTTCCATAATCGAGAAACCTGCCACCCAGGAAGGATAGATGGACATGGACGCACGATGCAGGATCGGGCCATGGGTGTAGCGCACCTCGCACACAGGGGACGGCCGCTGCTGGCAGTGCTCGCCCTCGTCCTGCTGGCGGCATGCTCGCCCTACGCCGATGCCGAGCGCGACGTCGCCGCGGGTGGACGCGGCCTTGCCAAACTCAACCCGGCGCCGAAGCAGGCCTATGAGCTGGTGCTGACACTGAAGGGCGCGCCAGGCCCGTTCGCGGTTGTTGAGGGCGTGGCCCAGTATGACGCCATCAACTACGCAGACTGTGGACGGATCGTGCCTGCAACAGGCACTGCAGGCCGCATCACCAGCCAGGAGCCCATCACCCTGCACAAGGTCAGCGAGAACGAGTACCGCGGTACGTTTTACCTGGACCGTATGCTGGATGAGGACTACTACGGGCGTGGCGTCTGCCATTGGACGCTGACGGGTGTCGGTGCGATGTTGCGCGCCACGACCAGCAAGGCGGATACGCGATTCCTGACGTTCATCGACAAGAAGCGCATGGAGAACGACTCGCCTCTGACGCTTTATTACCCGAACCTTGTCTATCCGCGCGCCGACACTGTCGCCAACTTTGGCGCCAGTGGCGAGGAAGCTCCGTCGGGGTACAGCGAAGAGCTGCGCAATGCGCTGTTCTCAACCACCACCACTGTGCAGAAGCTCGTGCCATGAGCCGCCAGTGCCACATTCACCCTTACACACCAGGAGGCCGACATTGCGCCACAAGATGATTCCGTGCCTTGCTCTACTTCTGTTGACCGCCTGCCATCCGGAGACCGCCATGAACCAGGAACGTGCCGCTGCTGAAGCCGATGTCGCCCAGGGTGGGCGCGGCCTCGCCAAGCTCAACCCCAGCCCGCGCAAGGCCTATGAACTGGTGCTGCGCCTGAAGGACGCCCCGGGCGATTTCGCGGTGGTCGAAGGTGTCGCGCAGTACGACGTCACCAACGAAGACCAGTGTGGCTATATCGAGCCGGCCACCGGCACGGCTGCACGGATTACCAGCCAGGAACCGGTGGAACTGCGCAAGGTCGCTGATGGCGAGTACCGGGGCACTGTATACATCGACCGCATGCTGGATGAGGATTACTACGGTCGCGGTGTCTGCAAGTGGGAGTTCACCGGTGCAGGCGCGATGCTGAAGGCGACGGGGGCCGAGGGCGAGACGCGTTTCCTTTCATTTATTGAAGCAGCGCCATTCGTGAAAGGCGAGACCGAGACTCGCCACTATCCTCGTTCGGACTATCCGCGCGTGAACGAGATTCCTGACTACGGCGCAAGCGGCCAAGAAGACCCCACCAAGTTCCGCCCTGAGCTGCAGAATTCGCTGTTCTCGGCTTCACTTGAAGCCAATGAGGTCCGCCAATGAGCCTCAGCAGCCAAGACTATGCGGGTATTTCCGACGACGTGTACAAGGACCGTGCGGTCGGTCGACGCGCTCCCGGCAAGGAAGAGCTCGTAGCGATCAACGGGCATGAGTACAAGATCCTCGAGCACGTTGATAATCGATTGAACGGTTATCAGGGAACGATCTACCAGCGAGTCGACACCAATGAAATTGTCGTCGCACATCGCGGCACCGAACAGATCGCCCGCGATGCGATCCTGACCGATGGTGGCATGGTTGTCGCCCGCACCAACGTCCAGGCACCGGACGCCATCGCGCTGACCCAACGCGCCCTGGCCTACGCCAAGAAGGAGGGGCAGGATCTCGGACAGCGCCCACCCGAAGTCACCGTCACCGGCCACTCCCTCGGCGGCGCGCTGGCCCAGATCACCTCGCACCATTTCAACGTCAAGGGCGAGACCTTCAACGCCTATGGCGCGGTCAGCCTCAGCTACCGCATCCCGGAAGGCGGCAACACCATGATCAACCATGTCATGGCCTCCGATCCGGTCAGCGCGGCGTCGCCGCACTTCGGCCAGGTGCGCATCTACGCCCGGCCAAATGAAATCAGCACGCTTGCCGCGAACGGCTTCAGCAATCACTCGTTGCGCGCCCTGATCCCCGACCGGCCGATCATCGCCGCAGGCAGCTCGTTCGGTGCGCACAAGCTGGGCAACTTCCTCGGTGACGGCTCGGTGCTGCAACACCCGGAAACGCAGAAGCTGGCAAAAGACAACGCCAGGATGATCGAGGAGTACCGCGACGACGTTGAATCACTGCGCCGTGGTGTCACCCGCGCGGCGCGGGGCATTCCGGGCGGCGCCGTCGATCTGTACGACCACATCCGCGGCCCGCTGCAGCCCGGTGAGCCGGCACGCCGCGAAGCGGAGAAGAACGGCCATCACACCAGCATGCTGCGCATGGACGACGCCAACCATGTGGGCAACCCACTGTTCAACGACGCGATCCGTGGCGTGCACGCGCAGGACGTCCGCGTCGGCCGGGTACCAGACGTAATGAGCACGCAACTGGCCGGCAGCCTGGCCGCCGAAATGCATGCGGCGGGCGGCAAGCGCATCGACGAAGTGGTCATGAATGCCGATGCCTCGCGCAGCTTTGCCGTGCAGGGCCAGGGCGGTGACCCGGCCCACCTTCGCGTATCAGTGGATACGGCGGTGGCGATGAACACACCGCTGGAACAGAGCAGCCAGCGCATCGACCAGCAGGCCGCAGGTCAGCGCCTTGCACTTGAGCGCGACCAGCAGCTGGAACAGCAGCAGAATCAGACCCGCAGCCTGCAGGCCTGATGGACAGCACGGGAGCCGGTAATTCCGGCTCCCGTTGTACATCGGCACTCTGGTTCAGGGGCTGGAGGCCGCCACCGGCAGCGATGCTCCGGCCGTCACGAACAGATCCGGCCCGGAATCCGGGAATCCACCGCAGGCGCGATCGCCGGGCGCCACCGGATCACAGGGCCACTGCGCCCGCGCGACTTTGTCGCGCAGCTCGAAGCGATCGCCGGTCCAGACCACGAACGCGATGTGCTCGCGGTTCCAGTCACCGTAGGCGCGCGGACCACCCTTCTGCGCCGACTCCGGATACTGCACGAACCAGCGCATGACCGGGCCATACTGCAACTTGCTGTGGTCCAGGCTGATCCGTCCCTCACGCGAGAGCTGGCGCGCACGATCAGCTTCCGCCTGCTGCGGCATGGCCGGCATGGCATCGGTGGTTACATCCCTCGGCGCCGCATCCCCGCGGACCTGGTACACACGCTGGGCCACATAGGCCTCGCGGCATTCACCCGCTGGCACGCGGACCGGCTCCGCGCCGTACTCATCCCGGTTGGCGACCTGGTCGCTGCAGGTGAACGGCGCCGACACCAGGTAGAACGTGCTGTCGGCGTCGCGCCCTTCCAACGAGCGCACCCAGATGTCGCCCATCCGCACGATGAAGTCCGGGCGCTGGCCGTAGCCCGGCACCGCCTTGAACCAGGCCTTCTGCCGCACCTCACGCTCGCGCCAGCTGCGCGGCAGGTGGACGTCCTGCTCGGGCAGCGCGACCAGCATCGCAGCCAGATGCGCCGGCATGGTGCCCTGGCAGGCGCCGATCAGCAGGTCGCCCTGGCTCGCCAGCCGCCCGGCCAGATCCACCGGGCAGCGGGCACCGAGCGCACGCTCGGTCGCCTGCTCGGGCGGCAACGGCACGATGGCCAATGCAGGCGGTGCCGGCGCTACCGCCGGGACCGCTGACTCGACGACTGTGGGCGGTGCAGCCACAGGCGCCGCCGCTGCGGGCGGAACGGGCGCAGGCGCCGGGTCCGCAGCCGGCGCCGGCTGCGTGTCCACCACCGGTGTCGCAGGGGGTGTCGCGGCAGCCGGTACTTCGGGAGCCGGCGCCGCGACAACGGCGTCGGCCGCCGCGGGCGCTGCAACGGGCGCCGCCCCTGCAGGCGCCTCAACGGTAGCCTCGGCAGCGGGGCGCGTCTCCACGACGGGCGCCGCTGCCTCCTGAGCCTGTGCCGACGCTGCGGCAAGTCCAAGTGACAGCAGCCAGAGCGGCGGCAGGCGGCGCACGGGTGCATTGCAGCGGGCAGCGGCGTGGCGGGCATTCGGGGGAACGATTCGCATGTGGTGTCCTTACGGGTGGGTTTCCATGTCGGCGCCACAGGGCGCCACGCGTCGTACGTAAAGCGCCAGCGGGCACCCTGCCCGCCGGCATCGGTGTTACAGGGATCGAGAACGCTGCTCCTGCTCGCGGGCGAGCGCGGCCGCCGGGTCCTGCTGGGCGACATTGGCAGCCAATTGCTGGCTGCTCTGCGCCAGCGGCTGCTGCGCCGCCTGTTCGCGATCGACCGATGCGCGCAGCATGGCCGGATCGCCTAGCGCGCCCTGTACAGCAAACAGCGTGCGACCGTCATTACCCGCCAGGAGATGATCGATGCGCGACATCCCCGCCTTCTGCGCGCTCAGCGCCAGTGCGCCGGCGGCATTGTCCAGTTCCTGCACGCTGCGCAGACCGCTTTGCGGCCCCATCTGCTGCAGGTGCTGGCGCGCTCCCGAGAACAGCGTGTATCCCGGCTCGCCCGGTTGCGACATGTCGCGTCCCGTTGTGGGCTGGGCAGGCGCCCCCACTTCGCCACGCTCCAGGCGCGCCATCACATCGGGGGTCAGCTTCTGCTGCCACACGTCAAAACGCTGCTGGCGGGCTTCGATGCCGTTGAGCGCGCCATTCAGGGCACGCGTCGCTTCGCGCACGTCCTCGCGCGCCGCTTCCGGCACCCGCGTCTGCCACTGCCACACGGCAATACGGCCTGCGTGCTCGGGTTGCGCGGCCAGCTCCGGCTGATTCACCAGGTCCAGGTCCAGCGCCTTGCCGGCACGCTCGTAATTCTCCTTGCCGACCAGCGGCAGATAGCCACGGCCGTGATACTTCAGTGCATCACCGGGCGCGTCATTGCCCATGCGCCCGCCATACATCAGTTCGGCCAGGTTCTCCGGCCGCCCGCGCAGCGCCTCCTGGCGGGCGCTCTCAAGCGCGCCATTGCCATTGCGCCACGCTGCTTCCACCGGGATCTGCGAGATGCCCCGGGTGAAGTTGAAACTCTCATTGAGCCGGCTCAGGCCACGGGACTCGTGCCCGGCCTGCGCCATGAAGTTGGCCAGTTCCCGGGACGAGGTCATGCCAGCCTCCGTGGCCTGCCGCAACAGCTGCGACTCTCTATCCTGCGACACGGTGAAACTCCTGCTCGATCATCGTTGGATACTCCCGCCTCCTCACGGGCATGGCACTCAGGGCAAGCTGACGTCGGCGACGACGGACGGATCGAAATCCTCGAACCGCACCCGGCCAAGCTCGGCCGCGGAGAAATCGCGCGTGTGGGTCGCTTCGGTTTCGGTGTCCACCACCTTGCGCTGCACGCCATGCACCCAGCACGCCTGCTCGGCAGGTGCATACCGGAAGGTGTAGACGCTGCTCCAGCGTTCGCGGCTGCCGCCGTTGGTGATCACGCTGAACGCGCCGTCTTCAATCGTCACGTAGGCGAAGGGGTCACCGGCAATGCCACCGCGCGTTGAGCACGGCACCAGCTTGTCGTTGCGTGCCGCCAGCTGCCAGCGGCCCGTGGCATCGCCCAGCAGCAACAGCAGGACCCGGTTCGGTCCGTGCTCGCCGGGCAGCAAGCCCTCCGGAGGAGGTTGGTCGATCACCAGCAGCTGGTCCTGGAAACCATTGCCGGTCAGATCGCCGCGTACGGCTTCCAGCAGGTTCGCGCCGGACGGAACGAACGCCAAGGCATTGTCCATGTGCGTGCCACTCCCCTTCTCCATCCCCTGCAACTCCTTCAATCCCGTCTTGCCAGTTCCCGAGCGGAGGCCGGAAACGGGGCGATGCCTCGCACGTGCACTGCGGCCGCCATGGCGGATGATAGCCCCGAGCCAACGGCGACCGCGATGGTGGCAAGCGTCACCCGCACCGCGGGGGGACACAGTCCTCATGGACGGAAAAGCTCCTGTGTTCGATGGCACCGGCGCGTCGGGATTTTGACGCGCACGCAGCTTACTTCGAGGAGGCAGCGCTCGTCGAAGGGTGCTTGGGATGAAAAGCGCACTTGATCACAGAAACAGCGCGGCTAACGTGAATGGTGGCTTATCCGACTATCAGACACGCGGTGGATGGCACCGCAGGTATGGCTCGCATTCCCACATACGGTCTGGTCCGGCCGGGGCGATGTTGCACGGAAAGCCTACGCCGCTTAAGTCGATGGGTGCGGGACCCAGCACAAGCCATGCTTCCTCGCGTTGTGGCCAGCAATCGCGCTCAGCGCAACTGCTGGGCGCATGCGGCCCCCTGTGTGGCGTAGTCGCGGACGTAGCCGTCCGTCGTCAGCACCGTGATATCGCATCGATTGTTTACGTCGCTGACGACATGCCCATAAGCATTCAATCCCTGCACACGCTCGCCACGATGCAGGTACAACGTGCGCGAACCATCGGCGCCGTTCTCCACACGATCCGGTGGGCCCCACGTCCGCACGAATTCCTGCTCTGTCTTGCCGATCCACAGGTCCATGAGATTGTTGCGACCCACTCGGTTGGCTGCGCGCCGCGACTCATCCAGAGCTTTGCTGGTTTCACTCTGGCCGCGCGCCACAGTCGCTTCCAGGCTACGCACAGTACGATCCATTTCAGCGTCGCCCGGCAGATAGGTGAATGCTGGACGTTTGCCGTCCTTCCACAGGCTGGCCCAGATGAAATCCACAGGCGATTGCCCGACGTCACCGATGGAAAGGAAGCCACGCTTCATCATTTCCGCTGGCGCCTTGGCCTTGGGATCAGGCCCAACTAGACAGGCAAACCGCACCAGTTGCACCTGCCAGGGAGCAATCGCCTCGGCCTGCGGTTCGAACTTATCCGGTGGGACGTTCTCCATTGGCCGATCGCGCCACTGGATCAGACTCGTCCTGATGGCCACGCTGTTCTGTGAACAGTTCACCCAGTACTTTCTGACCAGTCGATTCGGTTTGGTCGCGTTCTCGTAGACGGTATTGACCTGGATTTCGTACACCGGCTCCGGACCCGCAACTGGGTCACCGGGCTTCGCCGGCTCCCTGCGGCGCAACTGCTTCAGGTACGCGTTCTGCTCTGCCGGCGTGGCACGCTGCAGAAAACCGACCAGATCCGAGCGGTCGGCGAGCGATTGTGCATCGACCACCCACGCCTCGCGGTTCGGCGTTTCGCCACCGGTGAAGATGACCCAGCTATCAGCGGCATGGGCCGACGAGGCGAACAGCAGTCCGCCAATCAGCGAGGCAACACGGCCGGGATTCGGCATGATTCGTTCCTTCGAATGGCGCGAAGACCCACGGCATCGCGAATGGGGCCTTATAGCACGGTCTGGCGCGTCGCATCGAGGGACGCCCACCTAAGCGCAAAGCCTGCGCATCAAGCGAGAGCAAATGAGGGGCTGAAGCGTCAACATTTTTGACGCGAACGCACCCTACTTCGAGGAGGGATTGGTCGCCTAACGGAACTTGGATTGAGAGGCGATCTTGATTGAAAAAAAGCGCAATCACCATGAGTGGCTACCTACGTGACTCAAGCGCCAAGCAGCAGTCTCACCTAGAGACAGATACCACCAATCTGCCAGAATGCGATAGACGCTGGACGTCGGATGTATCAACGCAGCTCCATCGAGCAATCAGAATTCTTGGAAGATCGGCTCACTGCAATCGGTGTACTTGATCGTGCACTGCCCACCGCCGTGAGCAGCACAGTACTTCAGAACCTCAGTGGAAGCAGCCTCTCTCGTTGGGCCGCCGGCCATTGAAATCAAGCCTTTAGAGCCCGGAGCCGGATCCGCGCAAGCGACACACTGGTTCTTATACGTTATCCCTACAGTGCAATCCTTCGCACCATATGTCGCACACCGGGACTGAGCCTCAGCGACAGCCTCGGCCTTTGATCTCTTTCCCACCGAAGCTCCCACATCACCGGTCGCAACAGAACGAGATATGGCTCCCCAGGTTTTGATCCACTTACCTATCGCACGCGGCCCGGAACTCCCCTCACCCTGAGAGGCTGGAATCGGGGCACAGCCACCAACACCCCGGCCACCGATGGGATACTGACCAGGTGGACACCGCCCCTCTGCCCGGACCGACTCAGAGGTGAGCGCAGCACCCGCCACCCCAATTGCTGCGACCAAACTTGCCGCCACTGAACGCCTGATCACATCGGGAATCTCCCAACACAAAGAATAGAGATTTTTTCTTAGCGGGCAGAACCAATCTCGCCAACAGCCAAGCTATTTCCATTCCTAGCCATTGGAATGACAGGCGTAATGGCATGATCTGTACTATTGCCATCAGCGTGAGAAAGATGAGGCTCCGGCCGGCACCCATACGGGGACCCGATCACGTGATCAGGACTTGCGACTCGATCGGCGCAGAGAAGAAATGATCCGCTCAATACCGGCCATTCCACTGCCGGATCATCAGAATAACGCGAGCAGTGACTCAGAACTTCTCAAACTCCGGTTCGGTGCAATTGGACATGACAATCTCACATGTCTCTTTGGAACCAGCACGACATTGCGCCAAGGATAGACCTGCCGCCTCTTCCTTTGTGGCTGCGGCAGAGTAGAAGGTTCCCCCATTTCCCGTATTTGAGACAGCCGCCGTTGCGCACTGATTCTTATAGGTGAACTTCACTCGACAATCCCGGCCGCCGGCATCAGAGCAGGACCTCACTGCCGCGTTTCCCGCATCCGCCTTCTTCCTCCACCCGCTTGCCGCTCCTGCGATACCGGAAGGCGAGGCAGCAAATGCTCCCCAAGTCTTGATCCACCGCCCCGTTGGACGCGGGCTTTCCGCTCCTGATCCACCAGCAGGAATCGGTGCACATCCGCCGGCGCCCTGCCCACCAATCGGATACTGGCCTGGAGGACACCGTCCTTCGGCGAAGGCAGCGCTGTTCCCCCCAAAAATTAGGACTGCCGCAAGAGCGCACCTCAGAACTTGAGCTGCCCAGTCAATATTCATACACACATCCTTCAACCTAAGTCAGAACCATCAATCCGCCAAGCCATACTGCCCCTGCTTCTGATTAGACGGCGTGTAAGTACTTGGAGCAGAGTTCCTTACAGTGACACCACTATCCTGGTGACTCGAATGGCCTTCGCTCTTCGATGGCGAAGGAGGCGTGTAAGTGCCCGGGGGCCGACCATCAGCACTAGGAGTTGAGGCCGCACTGCCACCTATCTGCGAATATGCCATGAAGCTACCCAAGGTACCCTGGAAGAACATGGCCGCCATTGGGGGCGCAGTCAGAATCAAGGTCGTCAGGATCAATCCCATGCCGCCCTGCTGCATCGCCTGGCTGGTCATGCCGTCGCTGGAGGCGCCTTCGAGCAGGAACTTGTTGACCAGGGCGGTGGACCAGAACGCGGTCGAGACACGGATCACCATGTCCAGCGCGATCGATACCATCGCTGCCAGTACCGCCATCGAGAACATCGTGCCGATGCCGTAGAACAGCCATCGCTGGAACAGCTGCTTGGTCTGGTCGAACAACAGACACAGAATGAACAAGGGACCCAGGCCGATGAACAGCGCCAGCGCGACCTCGTAGAGCAGCAACATCGCACCTGCGGTGACCGCCGGGCCGCCCGTGCCCAGGCCGATGAACCACAGCGCCCGGGTCTTGTCCGCCTGCAACCCTGGATCATTCAGGATCTTGATGCCATCAATGCTCGACAGCGCCACCTGCATCCACGCCAGGCTCTTGTCGATCTGGTCTTCCGGCTGCTGGTCCTTGCCGGTCACCACGTGGGTGATCAGGCCTTTGACGTCCTCGTTGAGGAATTTCTGCAGGTTGCTGCCGAACATCGCCATGCTGGTGGCAACACTCACAATCAACGCCGCGCGCGCCATATTGGTCACCAGCACCATCATGGAGTCGCGACTGCGGCCGGTGACGATCCGGAAGCCCTGGATCAGTACCCACAGCGTCATCAGCACCAGGGCAATGCCACCGACCCAGGACATCATGCGCCCCATCAGGTCGATGCCGTAGTCACTGATCCTGTCGCGCAGGTAATCCATGATCAGCTTGAAGAAGACGAAATCGCCGATCGACTGGACACGCACAGCGTAGCCCAGCAGATCCTGCAATCCGCCTGAGAAATCAAAGTTGGCCAGCCACCTGATCGTCATTTCCACAATCCCTTGGTAATTCCGTTACTGCATGAAATGCCGCATTGCTTTGCAGCGCATGTCTACGTATTAGCGGCCTGCGATCACTTGACGCTGAGCGCGGCCTTCAGTGCGGTGGTCTTGACCATGTCGCTGATCAGCTGCTTGGTCGGGTCCCCCTTCAATGCGGCCTGCGCCACCACCTTCTGGTTGGCCTCCATGACCTCGATATAGGCATCATAGGATTTCATCCGTGCTTCCCAGCTCTGGGCAAGTGCGGCAATGTCATTGGCGGTGCGGAGCGATTCGCTGTCGGCACCCTGCACGGTGCCCTGATCGTTGTTGGTCAGGCGGATCTTGAGGATGCGGGTCAAGGAGTTGTTGATGCGCGGAACGGTCTGGGTCAGGAAATCGATCGCGTCGTTGTACTTGCGGTTCTGCATCATCCGGATGTTGACGCAGATCTGCATCTGCTGCTCCTTCACATCCGCCTGCGGATTGAACACGAACACCTTGAAGGCGGACTCCAGGCTGAAGTCCAGCGCCTTGCCGCAGGTTTCGGCAACCAGATAGTTCGGTGCCACCGGCACCAGCGGCGCGCTGTCGGGCATGCCGAAGCTGTTCACCGCCGCCTGCACCTGGATCAGCGCCTGGCGATACTGCTCCAGCGTGCGGATCCAGCGGGTGTTCTGCTCGACGTACTCGGCCGCGTCCTGCGCTTTGGCCGCGTAGACGGTCGCCTCGGTCTTGTAGGTGTTGATCTGATTGAGCAGGTGCTGGATGAGGCTGGTACCGGTCTCCTGCACGGGAATCCAGGCGCTGACATTGCCGGTGCCGAGCGCCATCATGGCTGCCACGGTCATCGCTGCAAGACGGGGCGCGCGGCGGCGGGGCGAGGAAGCTTGCTTGGTATTGTTCATATCAGTCTCCATTGATCGGAACTCGTAGTCTTCGGGCAGGCCGTCTCGCGGATCAGGTAACAGTGTCGCGCGCTGCGACAGCCGCCTTGCCCGAGCCCTTTCGATTCTTGTAGAAATCTTCAAGCCACTGTTCCGGCGTCAGCTCATCCACCGTCACCCGTGCGCGTACCGCAGCTGTCTGCAATACCCGATGCATGATGTCGATGTTGTCAGTGGACGCCGAGATCACCGACAGAATGTCATCCATGCCGCGCAGGTTGAGCTGGCACACGCTGGACGCGTGACCCTGCTTGACCAGGAAGCAGCGCGAGCGCTCGTCCAGGGCAGTGACCACCTTGAACTCGGCCTCGGTCAGTTTCAGGCCGTCCATGTAGTCGCTCTTGCTGGCGTTCGGGTTCGGCAGCAGGATCAACGTGGCAGTCTGCTCGATCAGCGCTGCCGAGATGTCGCTCTTCAGCGCGTCCTCCGGGCTCTGCGTCGCGAAGATGCCCAGGCCATTCTGCTTACGAATGGTCTTCTGCTTGTTCTTCGCGAACTCCTTCAGGCCACCTTCGCCATCCAGGATCTTCCAGAATTCGTCCATCACGTAGATCAGCGGACGACCATCGATCAGCGACTCCAGGCGGTGCAGCAGGTAATTGATGACCGGCACGCGCACTTCGGGATTGTCGATGATGTCGGTGTAGTCGAAGCCGATGATATTGGCCTTGCTCAGATCAACGGTGTCGACCGGATTGTCGAATACCCAGCCCAGCGAATTGCCCGAGGTCCAGCGGCGCATGCGCGCGTAGAGCCCATCGTCGCCCATGTTGGGCAGGCTCTTCTGGAAGTTGGTCATGCTGCGCAGGTGCATCGGCGTATCGAGCATGCTTTCCACCGCGCGGTAGATGTCCTCTTCCTCGCGCGCACTGTACTCACGCTTGCCGGCCAGCACCTTGATCAGGTCGGCCAGGAACTGCACGTTGGCTTCGTTGTTCTCGCACTGGAACGGGTTGAAACCGGTCGGCGCGCCGTTCTCCAGGGCCAGATAGTTGCCACCGCAGGCGCGCACGAAGATCTCCGCACCACGATCCTTGTCGAAGAAGAAGATGGTCGGTGACGGCTCGTACTTCTGAACCTGGCTGAGCAGGAAGTTGATCAGCGCGGTCTTACCGGTACCGGACTTGCCGATCACCATGGTATTGGCGATCGCCTTCTCGCCCAGCGAGTTTTCCGACGGATGGGTCGCGTGGAAATTGAAGTAGTACGGCTGGCCGTTGGTGGTCTGCAGCGTGGTGACGCAGTCGCCCCACGGGTTGTTGTGCTGCTTGCCGGTCGCGAAGTTGTGCAGCGGCGACAGGCCCAGGAAGTTCAGCGAGCTGACATTGGCCAGGCGGGTACGATAGCGCCAGTTGCCCGGCAGCTGCGAATAGAAGGACGAGGTGACCGCAAGGTCTTCCTTGGTCGACACGAAGCCGGCGTTGGACAGCTCGGCGCGGGTCGATGCGACGTTCTGCGATAGCTTGGCCTGAGTGTCACCGTAGACCGCCATGATGAAGTGGTATTCACCCAGCACGAAGTTGCCGGACGACAGCTGATCCATGGCCTGGTCGAGCTCGACGATCTGGCTGACCGCCTTGTCGCCGGAGGAGATCATCATGCCCTTGGTGCGATCAAGCACCTTCAGCGCGTCCTGCCGCCCCATCGGGCTGAACGAATGGGTGATGACGTACTCGTAGTCGAGGTACTTCAGGCCGTTGAGGATGCCCGGGTAAGTGCCCTCGGCATACTCCTTGATGTTCAGGATGGCGCCGTAGTGATTGGCACCATTGGGGGTATTGATCGCGAAATCGCCGGTCTTGGCCGAGAACATATGGCGGCTGACAGGCAGGTAGTCCTTGATCGGTGCCGACAGCACCGGCACCGGCTCGTCGATGCGATTGATCAGGTAACCGAACAGCTCCAGCGTTTCCGAGAACACCACGCCGTTCTTGGCCTCGTACATTCCCAAGCGGTATGGCGCATAGTCCCGGATGACGGCCTCGACGTTGCCGGCCAGCTCCATCAGCTTTTCGACCGCCTGCTCCTGCTCGGCGCGCAGCTTGTCCACGTTTGCCGACTTCTCTACGAAGCGCTTACCCGCCACCACGGGGCGGTAGATCATGGTCAGGTACAGCTCGTTCTGCATGATGCGCTGTGAGGACAACATGCCCATGTACTGATCGGACACATCCTGGTTGAAGCGCTGCTTGTAGTTGCTCTTGCCCTTCAGGGTGCGGCGACGACGGATGTCGTGCACCCAGAAGGCGACGTTGACGAAATCCGGCGCGCGCAGCGTCTGCAGCAGGCGGTTGAACGTGTTGTGGCGATGTTCGAGCTCCCACTCCTCGCGGCCGACGAACGGCAGCCCTTCCAGATGCCAGGTCAGCAGGTAATCGCCGCCCGTGGTCTTGACCACGTTCGGAGCGACATGCGACGACAACGGAATGAACTCACTGATGGAGGTGTCAGGGCTGAACATACGACTGCTTCCAAAGAGGTAGTGCCAAGGAGTTACAAAAGACCCGGCGGGCGCAGACGCCCGCCAGGCCGGATCCGGACCTCAATCCATTCGGGCCGGCTTGTCGCGGTAATGGTTGGGGTTGAATACCCACATGCCATCGTGTTCCTGCACGTTGCGGACTTTCAGCTTGAACATCAGGCGCAGGCCCAACAGGCGGAAGATCATTTCGTCACGCTTGGCCATCTGCCGCATGATGAAGACCGCCACCGGAATGGTGAGCAGGAACCAGAAGTTCGTGTACATGCTGAGCAGCAGCAACCCACCTGCCACCATGAAAAATGGCAGGTAGGGGACGCCCAGGAACATCGCTGGGCGCGTGCAGCCGCGGAACACGACGTTCTTATGCACTGTAGTACTGGATCACGTGGTTGATCAGGTAGGAGGTGCTGGTGCCACCACCGCACTTGCCGTCGCTACCCTCGCCCAGCAGCATGCGCGCAATCTGGCCGGCGGCACCGATCAGCACGCCACCGATCAGGATCGGCGCGACGTCACCGATGCGCTTGTGCGCGAAGGCGATCTGGTAGCCGGCGAAGATCACCGCAATTGTCACGACGGCGATCGAGGCCATGTTCAGCAGGCCGTTGATGTTGGAGAAGAAACCGCAGACCTTCTTGTCGGTGCCGCCGAAGTCGGTGCCGGTTGCGAACACCTGCGGGGCGAACAGTGCGCCAACGAAGATCGTGGCCATCAGCAGGGTCTTCAGCGTGCGCTGGGCCTGGACGAGGTCGAGATTGGATCGCTTCATGGATTGATTTCCTTGTTGATGGACTAACACAACTGAATCGGCCAGCCGGGGGACTGGCCGCACCACGACTTCGTCAGAACACGAAGGCCGCATCCCCTGCGGGAATCTGCTGCACCGGCGCAGCCTGCACCGGTGCGTTGAATGAATTGTCGCCACCGGCGACAGGCTGGTTGCGCTCGCTCCAGGGCCGCAGCATCACTGGCCCCTCATTGCCGGCGCCAGCCGCGCCCGGCAATTGCTGCGGCATGGCCATCGCCTGTGCGGGGCCCTGCTGTGGCAGCTGCTGCGGCATGCCGCCGGCCTGCTGCTGCGGATAAGCGCCCGCCTGGGCCGGCTGCGCCTGCAGCTGCATCATCCGATCCACCGAACCCAGTACCACCTTGGACAGTGCCTGGTCGGCGATGTTCAGGAGGCTGCCCCGCGCCATCGCCCCGGTGGACGGGTACACGACATAGGCGCGTGCGGGATCTTCCGACGGCACGTACACGGGGCCATTGGATTGAGCAACGATGCGCGCCTGCGCCGGCGAAGCCAGCTGCGGGTGATGCTCGACCTTCACCGCGCGGCGCTCCCCCCGACTGACCACGTCGATCGGTGCGACACCATTACTGGCGACCTGCTGCCCGCGGCGGATCGAGTCGTAGATCTTCTGCACGTAGCCATGACGGAAGCCGGTCTCGAAATTGCCCGAGTAGTAGCAGCTGAACGACTTGCCCCAGTCACCACCGGAGCGCTTGTAGCACTCGGCGAGGATGCGCGAACCAGCCTGCAGGTTCGGGCACTGCTGGAAGGCCTTCTCGTAGGAATCCAGCCCGTATTTGCCCAGGTTGTAGCGATTGACCTGGGCCAGTCCGATCGAGAAGTTGTAGCCCTTCTCTTCCAGCATGCGTACCGTCGCCAGCGCTTCATCCAAGGCCTTGGGCTGGCGCACCAGTGCACCGCCCACCACGCCGATGGCATAGGGATTGCGCGACGATTCGACGTTGATTACATGCTGCATCACATCCATCGAGACGGCCATCTCCGGGCACGCCATCATTTCCAGTCCTGGCAGCATCCTTCAGCCCTCCTGCCCCTGGGCACGCCCAGGATTGAAGTCGATGCCGGTGATGTAGCGCGAGCCGGCATGCGCCTTGATATGCACGACGATATCGATCGTCATCATCAACAGTCGCTTGATCACGTTGAACTCCAGGCCCGAACCTTCGGCCGAGGCCTTCACCATCAATGCCAGCTGGTCCCAGGTCTGTTCCGGACTGCCGGCGTGGCAGCTGGTGATCGACCCCGGGTGGCCGGACGCGCAGTTACGGATGAAGTAGAACGCCTCGTCACCGCGCAGCTCGGCCAGGATGATGCGTTCGGGCTTCATGCGGAGGCAGGCTTCCATGCAGCTCTTGGCGCTGACATTGCTGGTGCTTTGTCCACCCTTGGAATACAGCAGGTGCACGACATTGGGTTGGGTCAGAAACAGTTCGCGCGCGTCCTCGATGGTGACCAGTCGCTCGTTGTCCGGGATATGATTGACCAACGCTTTCATGAAGGTGGTCTTGCCGCTACCGGTCGCACCGGATACCACGATGTTCTTGCGGTACATCACCGCACGCCGGAAGAACTCGGCGTACTCGCGCGAATGGCGCAGCTCCAGCAGCTCACGATCCTGCTCGCTGATGCTGCCATCGGTTTCGAGGATCTGATTGAAGAATCCATCTTCGTGATACTGCGTGAGCGACTTGGTGTGCTTGGACGGCAGACGGATGGTGATCGACACCTTGCCAGCGTCGCAGGCCGGCGGAATCACGAACTGCGCACGCTGGCCGGTGGGGAACGTGAGCGACACGACCGGATCGGCATCGGTGATGCGCTGGCCGGTGTTGCTCTCGTTCACCACCGCCGTGCAGAACTGCCGGGCCCGCTCGAAGGTCAGGCTCGGCACGTCCACCCGCTGCCACCCCGCCCGGGTTTCCAGGTACAGCTCACCGGGACGGTTGATGCAGATTTCCGTCACTTCCGGAGACGTCATGTACTCGGCGATGCCCAGCACCTCGTACTGATAGCGCAGGAAATCGCTGGAGACGAGGGCGAGGGGTGACACTTCGGCGTCCATGATCGTTCGTTGGGTTACCGGCGGGGGTGCAGCACGTTGGTGAAGTCGACGTCCTTGGCGACGTAGACGTTCACGATCGTGCCCTGGTTGATGGTGACGGTCGGCGGACGACGGTTGCTGCTGAGTGCCTCGTTGGCCAGGCGCTCCATCGTGCGTGCGGTAGCACTCTCATAGGGCGACTGCACCGTCATGCCGTTATTGGCGATGGTGGTGGTCTCCGGACCGTGTTCGGCGGCTGCGTACTTGAAGGCATCGGAAATCAGGCTGATCATCAGCGCCGAGGCGATACGGCTGCCCCAGTGCGCGCTGTACTGGCCCGGATGACCGGCGCCACCCAGCTGATCCACGCCCGGGCTGGACATCGCAACGTCGATGCCATTCGGAGTGGTGATGCGATCCCAGATCACTTCCACGCGCTTGCCCATCGGACCGCCGCCGTAGGCGCCATAGATCTTGGAGCCCTTCGGCAGCAGCAGGTTGCGACCGTTGATCGAGTACACCGGCTCGGTCAGCAGGCACGAGGTATAGCCGGCGAGATCGGTGATGATTCGGGTTTCCAACACGCAACGCAGGTAGGTGCCACGCACCAGCAGCGCGTCGGGGCTCTGGATGTAGGTGGCGCTGGAGACATCCTCGACGTCCGGGCCGCGGCGAACCTTTGCCGGCGCCGCCTGATTGTTGGGCAGCTGGGCCAGCATGGCACGGGTGTACTCATCCATGCCGCGGCCGCCATTGCTCCCGTTGCCATCCTGTCCATCACCACCACCCACCCCGCTCCCGGAGCCGATGCGGCGGTCCAGCAAAGTCGGGCCACGGTCAATCTCGCGCGCCGAATCGGACTGGGGAACGAACAGCGGGGTGGAATCCAGCGGCGGCGGCGGTAGCGGCGGCGTCATCGGAATCGGATCAACCGGTTGCATGGCCTGGGAGGGCACCGGACTCGTCTGCACGGCGTCCGGCAGAGTCGGCGTAGACACGCGCGCAACGTCCGGCACCTTCTGCACAGCGTCCTTGTCATCCTGGCCCTTGCGGAACAGCAGGAAACCCATGGCCACCAGCAGCACCACGATGCCGCCCAGGAACAGCAGCGCCTTTCGGTTCAGCCGCTGCTCTTCGGCCGAGCGCAGCTGCGGCGCGGCCGCATCCAGATCCGGCGCAGGCTCGGCCTGGGTCGTGCCGAAGTACGGGTTCGACGGCGCGTCCGCGGCACCCTGTGCGCCGTACGGGCTCTGGCTCTCGTCGCGTCCGTTGTTCGGGTCGTTTCCGGGAGTGTTCTGCTGGCTCATTTCTTCACGTTCCTTCGCAGGCCGACGACGAAGTCGCCGTGGCGGATGACCAGGTACGGGTGTGTCCCGTGCACGATCAGCGTATTGCCTTCAACCGTGGTGTTGACCACGAAGTCTTCACCGTATTCTGTTTCACGACCAAACACCGCCGGGAAGATGCCGGTCTTGTACTCCGGCGAATTCGGCAGTTTCAGGTAGGTGAAACGACCATCGTCATAGGCGTTGACCGGGATCAGCCACCCCATCTTCTTCGCCTTGCTGGTCGAATAGGAGTAGTTGAAGTTGTACTGGCGGTCCTTGGCCAGTTCCGAGCTCAGCAACGGCTTGGCCTCTTCCTCGACCGCTTCCTGGGCGACGCCGAACACGGTGTCGTTCGGATAGACGAAGGCGATCTTGTACTGCACACCGGCACGACGGGCCTGTTCCAGCTGGCGCCAGTCGGTGGCCACCACCTTCAGCTCGAAGATGTAGGAATGGGTCTCGGTGCGCACCATCATGTTGGTGTCGACGTCGACGTTCTTCGGCTTGAGGTAGAACACGTTCTCGCGACGGGTCAGTTCCCAGCCGCTGCTGAAGCCGGTGCTGTAGTCGAGGATCTTCTCGTTCGGGCTCAACTCGATCTGGGTGGTCAGGCCCAGGCCGGTGCGAACCGGATAGATACGGTCCTTCTCGTACTCGTAGTGGTCAACCGCCTGCGCCATCGCCGCTGCTGAGAACAGCAACGACAACATCGACAGCAGCGCCAGCGCGCTTCCCCTGATATTTCGACTACTCATCGGTTGCTTGCTCCATCAGCAGTTCCGGTGGAATTGTTCTGCGCCGGCCTCATGGCCGGCTGTCCGGGCATGGCCTGCCCCGGCATTGCTTGCCCCTGCACCGGCTGACCCGGCATGGGTTGACCCTGTACCGGCTGGCCCGGCATTGCCTGGCCCGGCACCTGGCCGTTGACCGGAGCCGCGACCGGCTGGCCGGTGGCCGGATCGATCATGGTGGCCGCGGCCGGATTGTTGGGATCGTAGACACCCTGTGCCTGCTGCGCCGCCTGTGCGGCCTGCTGCGCCTGCGCCTGCATGGCGCCGTCATCCGGCACCGGCACGCCACGCGAGTAGTCGTTGTCGACGCGGTACTCGGTGACCTGGAACGCCAGTGGGTTCAGGATGCGATCCTGTTCGGACAGCGCCAGGTTCTGGTTGTAGCTGAAGCGCATCGTCACCAGCTGGTTGTCCAGGTAGGTAGAGACGCCGGTGCGCTTGTCCAGCAGGCTGCGCTGTATGCGCACCGAAGCGCCGCGGAAGCTGCCGTTCGGCTCGGCCCCCAGTGGCGTGATGCTGAGGATCTTGACCCGGATGGCGCGCTCGCGACCGTACATCACGAACGGGTTCTGCGGATTGTTGCCGGCATAGCGGACACGCATGGACTGCGCCACCGGATCGGTGGACATCACGAACACCAGTTCCCAGTCACGCAGGCCCATCACCGCCGAGTCATACGATTCGCGCGCGAGCACGTACTGGGCAACGTTGCTGCGATTGATCGCTTCGTTGGTGGTGATCGTCTCGCCCTGGAACGTGCCACTCAACCGCGCGACGGTCGCCGTACCCGTGTAGGCATCGGCCATGACCAGGAACGGCACCTTTTCCTTCAGCGGCAGCATGTAGTAGTAGCCGCCCGCCAGTGCGAGCGACATCAGCAACGAGCCTGTGGCGACCCACCACGCACGCCGCTCGCTGCGGCGCGCCATGTCGGCCACGGTGATCTCGTAGCTGACCGCCTTGGCGACCGACTGCTCGACCTTGGGACTATTGCCGGGATCCTTCTTGCGGAACATGGATTCTTCCGTACTGCTGAAACATCAATGGGCGTGGCACCCCTGCGACAGGCGCGGGGAGCGGCACGTTCGATGATTTCGAGGTGGACTCAGGTGCCGCTGTTTGAATCAGCGCCCTGTGCCGACGCGGTCGGCGTCGAGCCAGCGCTCTGCACAACGATCTGGTTGCCAACGATGGAGACGGAGATGCCCTGCGCTGCATAGGCCGCCGTCAGATCGATCACGGCCTGCTGAGCGTTGGTGGTGTCGATGCTGGAGACCGCGCCGTACAGGGTGAAGTCCGAGCTCAGGCGGTAATCCAGCGTGCGTCCGGAATCCTTGGCCCAGCGCTCGAGCATGGCTTTGAGCGTGCCATCCATCGGCGAGGCCTGGTAGACGTAGCTGGAGTACAGCGGGATCTCGGTGGGTGCCGCAGCAAAGCGGTTGACCGGCTTCCAGCGGCCTCCGAAATCGGGAGCGGACTTGGTGGCGCAACCGGCCACCATCAACGCCGCCACTGCGGCGATGGACATTTTCGCGATAAACGCCTGATTCATACGGGCTTCACTTTGACGTACGAAAAAGCAGTCCCGAGCATTGGCCCCCTGGTCGTCCGGCGCTGCGTCGCGCACGCCGGAATCGGAGCGACGCACTGACTGGCAGCACACCTGCTCCGGCTCCCCTGCAGCCAACGGCTGCCAACCAAGTCGCGGGGCCGCCAGACACTGCCGACGACACACCCGCATACCTCACCAACGTCGAAACCATCCTTGTTTCATGGCACAAACTCCTGGCCACCCTGCTCTACAACATCTGCCATCCATCACACATTTCTGAACGACATGCACAGGGTCGCACAACCACGCGTCAATTCCATGTCAGACAAGTCTGAAAATCCATGAACAAATGCCAAATTCTTGACCGAAATCACGAATTCACATTCTTAACTACGAATTGTGATCACAAATTCAGCGACGTGAATTAGACGTTCAGCATCGGAACGTCCACCTTCGGCAGCAGCCTCGAGGTGAAGTAGCGATCCTTGTAGTACCGGATCTTGTCGCACTTCACCGGGTGAGGTATCCCCTCGTACAGGAACACCTCCATGTCCGGCCCCATCGCCTTCAGCTCCTGCGGCAGCATCAGCGCGCGCCGTTCCTCGGTGAAGTTGTGGGTCTTCTCGCGGGCATGGGTGACGTTCTTCCTGCGCACCGTGGTGTAGCCCAGCATGTCCGAGTAGTCGTTGGCATCCTGCTGTTCGCGCGGCGCGTACAGGATCTGCAGCGCGTGGTTGGTGATGATCGTGCGAGAGACTTCCCGGCCGTAGGTGGCGTCGAGCTGGGACATGCTCTGGATGATCGGCAGCAGGCGGATGTTGTAGCCGGCCATGTAGGAGACCGCCGAGGCGATGATCTCCACTTTGCCGATCGAGGTGAATTCGTCCATCAGCAGCAGGCACTGGTACTTCAGGTCCGGGTTGGACTTGGGCAGTTCCTTGGTGTTGAGGTTGATCAGCTGGCTGAAGAACAGGTTGATGATCAGCCGGCTCTCGGCCAGCTTGTTGGGCTGGATGCCGATGTAGATGGTCATCTTCTTCTTGCGGACGTCGGTCAGCAGGAAGTCGTTGCTGCTGGTGGCCTTGTCCAGCACCGGGTTGATCCAGGGATTGAGCGGCTCCTTGAAGGTGCCCAGGATCGAGGCGAAGGTCTCATCGGCCTGCGACAGCATGTTGGCGAACGCCGAACGGGCATTGGCACTGAGGAACGGTCGCTCCGACAGGGTCTTGAGGTACTTCTTCAGGTCGGTGCCGTCGCCGGAGGACAGACGGTACACCGCACCGAGCGTGGGCGTGCCGGCGCCGCCCGGGAAACCGCTGCTGCGCTCGTCGTCCCAGTTCTCGAACAGGTACAGGGTAAAGGCCATGAACGCGTTGCGTGCCTGGCTGACCCAGAACTTCTGGTCCTCGGCCCCGTCTGGGTACAGCATCGCGGCGATGCTCATCAGGTCCGACACCCGGAAGGCCGGATCGTCGGAGACGTAGCTGAGCGGGTTCCAGCGGTGCGTGCGCCGGTCCTCGGCGAAGGGGTTGAACAGGTAGATCTCCTGGCCCTGGCTGGCGCGCCAGCCGCTGGTCAGGTCGAAGTTCTCCTGCTTGATGTCCAGCACCACCAGCGATTCGCCGTACTCCAGCAGGTTCGGGATGACCACGCCCACGCCCTTGCCCGAGCGGGTGGGCGCGGCCAGGATCACGAACTGCTGGCCATCCAGGCGCACCAGCTTGCCGCCATGGCTGCCGACCACGATGCTCTGGCCGGTCTTCTTGAACATGCCGTGCTTGGCCAGGTCGGCGCCGGTGGCGAAGCGCGCGTCGCCGTGCAGCGAGCGCTTGTCCTTCTTCAGCAGCAGCACCAGGCCGGCCACCAGCAGCACCAGCAGGGGCAGGCCGAAGCCTACGTAGCCCGCCCATTTGATCTTGCCCACGAAGGGCGCGACCTGCGGTTGGCCGATGGCGTGGACGTACTGGTAGTAGGTGTTCCAGGTGAACAGCTGGGTGTCCAGCCCCAGGAACAGCAAGGTCAAGTAGCCGGAAAACACGAAACCAAGCAACAGGGTCGCCAGCGTGATGATGGCGATGAGCAGATACTTCTTACTGGGCAACACCCGAATCCTCCATGATGCGCACGCGGCGCGACGGCCTAGCGGTGGCGCCAGCGCGACGCCTTCTTCCGCAGGTGGTTCTCGTTTTCCAGCCCGGGCTCCTCGCCCTCTTCACGCACCAGTTGCAGCAAGCGTTGGCGCGCTTCGGCCAGTGATATCAGGTCGGTCAGACGATCCCCATCGTCGGCGACGACCGCATGGCCGACCACATCGCCGGGAGCGTACACCGGCTCGTGGGACACCGCTACCAGCTGGTAGCGGCCACGGGTTTCCAGCACATGCCTGAATTCCTGCATCGCACTCCTCCTTGTCGGGGCAACACTGCGCCCCCTGCCCCGCCATCATGCCGGTGGCAGCGTCATGGGCGCATCCACAACCGCTGCGGCTTCTGCGCGAAACTGTGCGCGGATATCCAAGGAGACCGCAATGGACTGGGTAGCACTTGCCCGCACGCTGGCCACCGAGGCCCACGCGGGGCAGATCGACAAGGCCGGCCAGCCTTACATCGGCCATGTGGCGCGGGTGGCGGCTGCGGTGCGCGGCGACGATGACGCCGAAGTGGTGGCCTGGCTGCATGACGTGGCCGAGGACTGCCCGGCGTTTGCCGCGCGGATCGAGGTATTTCCCGCACCGCTGCGCGAGGCGGTGCAACTGCTCAACCGCGATGCAGCACCCGACGCGGACAGCTACTACGCGCGCATTGCCGCCCACCCGCTGGCACTGAAAGTGAAGCGCGCCGATCTGGATGACAACGCCGATCCGCAGCGGCTGGCGATGCTCGATGCGGCGACGGCCGCACGCCTGCACGGAAAGTACGCTCATGCCCGGGCGGCGCTGGGCATCTGAGCCGGACGCGACGAGGCGCGGCGGGCCGGCGTGTCACCGATCAAACGCTGATTTACCCTGAGTGCTGCTGCTCCTGCTGCAGTGCAGCAGTACAATGGGCGGCTCCCGCCCCCCATCGCGCCCCCGCATGAGCCCCACCTCTTCCCTGGCTGCGCGGCTGACGCCCCGCCAGCGCACCCTGATCATCCTCGCCCTTTCACTGGGTGGCTTCGCCATCGGCACCAGCGAGTTCGCCAGCATGGGCCTGATGCTGGAGATCAGCCGCGGCCTGTCGATTTCCGAAACCCAGGTCGGGCATCTGATCAGCGCCTATGCCATCGGCGTGGTGGTCGGCGCCCCGATCCTCGCCTTCGTCGGCGCCAGCTTCCCGCGCCGCAAGCTGCTGCTGGCACTGATGGGCTTCTACGCGGTCGGCAACCTGGCCAGCGCGCTGGCACCGAACTACGGCACGATGCTGGTGGCGCGCTTCGTCGCCGGCCTGCCGCATGGCGCCTACTTCGGCGTGGCGATGCTGGTGGCCGCGGCGATCAGTCCCGCAGGCCAGCGCGGCCAGGCGATGTCACGCGTGCTGCTGGGCCTGTCTATCGCGATCCTGGTCGGCAACCCGCTGACGACCTGGCTGGGTCAGCAGCTGAGCTGGCGCACCGCCTTTGCCCTGGTCAGCGTGCTGGCCATCGCCACCGTGGCGATGATCGCGCGCTTCCTGCTGCCGGACCCGGATGAAGTACGTACCTCGCCGATGCGCGAGCTGCGCGCCTTCAACACGTCCCAGGTGTGGCTGGCGCTGGCGATCGGCGCGGTCGGCTTCGCCGGCATGTTCTGCGTGTTCACCTACCTGGCACCGACCCTGGTGCAGGTCACCGGCGTGGCCGAATCGTGGATGCCGCTGGCGGTGGGCGTGTTCGGCATCGGCGCGATCATCGGCAACATCGCCGGTGGCTGGCTGGTGGACAAGTTCCACTTCAAGGCCGCCGCCGTGGTGCTGCTGTGGTCGATCGTGATGCTGCTGCTGTATCCGCTGGCCGCACAGTCGGTGTGGACCATCGGCCCGATGATCATCACTGTCGGCACCATGGGCGCACTGGCGGCGGTGCTGCAGACCCGCCTGATGGACGTGGCCGGTGAGGCGCAGACGCTGGCGGCGGCCTCCAACCACGCCGCTTTCAATACTGCCAACGCACTCGGCCCGTGGCTGGGCGGCATGGCAATCAGCGCCGGCTTCAGCCCGGCCAGTACCGGCTATGTCGGCGCGGCTACCGCGATCGGCGGCCTGCTGCTGTGGTGCGTGGCGGTGATGCTGGACAAGAAGCGCAGCACCGCCGTCGTCGGCAGCCACTGAACATTGCGCCGGATCGTCAGTCGCTGCCTCTGCGGCGACGGCGATCTGGTCGCAGCAACGCTGTATCGCCGGCCACCAGGGTCGGCCGCGCCAGCTCACCGCGCTTCACACGGTCCAGCACCCGCCGCGAATTGGCTGCACAGTCGATGCCGTCCGGCCGCGCCTGGATGTCCTCGATCAGGGCCAGCAGATGCGCCCGGCTCTCTGCCAGCCGCAGCTGCAACGCTTCGATGTCAGCCACCTTCTGCTGCAGCATCGTGATCAACGCCTCATGCTGCCACTGGCCCATGTCCGGTGGCAGCAGGGCGCGGATCTCTTCCAGGCTGAAGCCTGCACGCTGCGCGCCCGTGATCAACTCCAGCAACAGCACCGCCTGTTCCGGATAGTCACGGTAGCCATTGGCCTGGCGCTGCACCACCAGCAGCCCCGCGTCTTCATAGAAGCGAATGCGCGACGCCGCGAGGCCCGTGAGGCGGGCCAGCTCACCGATCTTCATCTGCCTGAATCCTCGCCATGGGAGTCTGTTGACCTTCAATAAAACTTGAAGGTTAGCGTAGCGCCATTCCCCTGTCCTGGAGCTGTCCGATGTCGCTGTTCTCGCCCCTGGCACTACCCTCCGGTGCCATCATCCGCAACCGCATTGCCAAGGCCGCGATGGAGGAAAACATGGCCGACGCCGACCACGCGCCGTCCGCTGCGCTGCTGCAGCTCTACCAGCGTTGGGCCGATGGCGGCGCAGGACTGATCATCACCGGCAACGTGATGGTCGATGGCCGCGCCATGACCGGCCCCGGCGGCGTGGTGCTGGAAGACGACCGCCACCTTGACCGCTTCATCGCCTGGGCCGAAACGGCACGCTCACGGGGCGCGCAGATGTGGATGCAGATCAACCATCCCGGGAGGCAGATGCCGGCCGCACTCGGCCAACCGGCACTCGCGCCGTCAGCCGTCGCCCTGGAGATGGGCGCGCTGTCCAGGCAGTTCGCACCGCCGCGGGCGATGACCGAGGCGGACATCGAAGAGGTGATCGCCCGCTTCATCCGCAGCGCCGAGCTGGCCGAGCGCGCCGGGTTCAGTGGCGTGCAGATCCATGCCGCGCACGGTTACCTGCTCAGCCAGTTCCTGTCGCCGCTGTCCAACCGCCGCGACGACCGCTGGGGCGGCAGCCTGCACAACCGTGCGCGCCTGCTGCTGGAGATCGTGCAGGGGGTGCGCGCCACCGTGTCGCCCACGTTCGCGGTGGCCGTGAAGCTCAATTCCGCCGATTTCCAGCGCGGTGGCTTCTCGCCCGAGGATGCGCGCGCAGTGGTGGAAATGCTGGCGCCGCTCGGCGTGGACCTGGTCGAACTGTCCGGTGGCAGCTACGAAGCACCGGCCATGACCGGTGCCGCACGCGACCAGCGCAGCCTGGCCCGCGAGGCCTACTTCCTTGAGTTCGCGCGTGAGATCGCCACGGTGGCAACCATGCCGCTGATGGTCACCGGTGGCATCCGCCGTCGCGCCGTGGCCGATCAGGTACTTGACAGCGGTGTGGCCATGGTCGGCGTCGCAACCGCGCTGGCGATCGAGCCGGATCTGCCACACCGCTGGCAGCAGGGCCGCGACCCGGTGCCGACACTGCGCACCATCGACTGGCGCAACAAACCGTTGGCCGCCAGCGCACACATGGCCGCAGTGAAGTACCAGTTGGCGCGGCTGAGCAGGCTCCGGCCCACGGCGCCGGGTGTTTCGCCCGTCTGGGCACTGCTGCTGGCACAGGCGGCCGCAAAGTGCCGGACCCGCCGCTACCGGCGCTGGATCGGTGCACGCGCAGGAGGATACTGAGCGGGCAGGCTTCTCATCACCGAATCGATGCTTCACCATCTGCACGATCGGCGGCAGCCCGTCGCCGGTCGCAACACGCAGAAGGAACCCTCGTGGCAGCAGGACCAACCAGGAACCACGAAAAGCTGCTCGATGACCTGCTCTCACTGGGCCGCAACTGGGCGCTGGCCATTGCCATCGCGGGTGCCGGAGCTGCGGTCCATTACAGCGAGTCGGTCTACGAAGCAGGCATCTGGCGCGACCTGCTGCCCACGCTCTGCTTCCTGGTCGCCATCGTCTGGATCGTGCTCAGCATCATCCGCTTCGACCTGACCATCCAGCAGCACTTCGAGCGGAAATTGTCACGCTGGCTCAGCCGTCTGCTGTATGTCGTGCTGCTTGGCACCGGCATCACTGCCGTGTTCTTCGTCACCGAACTGGCGGAGAACAATCACATCGCGCGGATGTGCGACTCGGTGGCCAATGAACCCGGCAGCCGCATCCACAGGTCGGCCGAGTGCCAGCGCCTGTACCAGCACCGCGCGGCGTACCGGCAGCGCCTGGAATCGGCCGAGGGTGAGTTCGACTGAACGGGCTTCATCGCGGTCTTCGCGCGCGATGAACACATTTCGTGGATGTGCATTTGGGCACAGTGCAGCCGACGCCGCGCTCTCGGCCCGTACCGGACCCGCAATGCACCCCCATCGCGCACCTGCCCGCCATGATGCCATCGCCTTGCAGGCCGGCATGCTGGGCAGCGTGTTGGGCGTGGCGCTGTTCAAGGCCATCGCACTGTCTGCGTTGGCGACGGGTTCGATGATGGGTATCGGGCTATGGGTGATGGCCTGCGCGCTGCTGGCAGCGTGGGCGCTCGCAGCCTATCTGGCCTGCCTGGCACTGAGCCGACGCGTGTTCGTGCTGATGCTGGTGCTGTGCACGGTACTGGTGATCTGCATCGCCTGACGCCGGCAGGGGCCGGACTATCGCGCATCTGTTATAGGATAACAAGTGCGGTTGGTCCGATTGTGCATGCCCGGTGTCACGGATTTGAATTCCATGGCCATCCTGGCATCACCCGAGGCCCCCCATGAACCTGCAGCCCCCGCTCCGCGCGACCCTCATTGCCATCGCCCTCGCATCGCTCAGCGCCTGCGCCACCTATGACGACAGCAACATGCATCAAGCCTGCCAGGAGTCGCCGCACCTGAAGGACCTGCCGCCCGAGGTCGCTGCCCGCGAGAGCCGCTGCAACAAGGGCATGGAAGTGTGGTCGAGCGAGCGCAAGGGCAGTGACAAGCCGCTGGACCTGAGCGGAAAGAAGAACAATCCCTGACGAAGGTGCGCGCCCGGTTGCCGCGCCTGTCTTGATCGCGCCCATGCATCCGGCTGACTGCTCCATCACAGCCGGCGCGCGACGATGAGGTCTCCCCACCCTGTCGAGACTCAGATGCCGGACACTGCCCACCCTGTCATTCGCGCGTTCGAGGCCGTGTT
This sequence comes from Stenotrophomonas sp. CASM106, assembly GCF_049384825.1. NCBI lineage: Bacteria > Pseudomonadati > Pseudomonadota > Gammaproteobacteria > Lysobacterales > Lysobacteraceae > Stenotrophomonas > Stenotrophomonas sp. CASM106. Next base: position 493,247 of record NZ_JBMRFS010000003.1, on the reverse strand, counting down.
CGATCTATCAGGCAGCGTGCAGCGCATCACTGCGCTCACGGTCACCTGCCGGCATTGCTCGTCGACCAGCTCTGCCAGCGAAGACAACCTGGTGCAACTTCCGGGCGGGGCGTTGTTCCGTTGTGACGGGTGCGGCTGCCATCAACCGGTCAGCCACGCCCGCCTGTCGGACTGGCAACCGGCGTCGTTGCTGGGTATCTGAGGGCCGCCACGTGGAAATGACTGCGGAACAGCGGAAAATACTCCAGGCAATCGCCGCTGCAGAGCCGGTGCGCGGCGATGCCGCAACGTGGGCGGTGACCGCCGGATGGGCGGTACAGGCGGAAGACGGGGATATCGATCTGACCGAGGCTGGCCGGGATGCGCTCACCGCGCAGGCAGGTCGTAAGGGCTAGACCCGCCGATCAGGCCAGCTTCGCCTCCCTCCGCGCTGCGCCGCGATAGCGGCAACCTGCTGAACAAAGGGTGCATCCCTGCCACGTCAACGGCGAAGTGGCGAGGCCCTTCATGCCGAGGGTGTGCAGGGCATCATGACATGCGCTCGGCTATGCTGCGCCACCTCCCTGCGCCAATGGCGGCCATGCATCCTTTTCCCCTGCCAGTCTCTGCACCTGATCAGCTCGCCTACCGACTGCTGCAGGACAGTGACTGGGCCCGCTCGGCCACTGCCGCAAGCGCACCCGCCGAACTTCGCACCTTGCTGGCGATGATCCTGGATTCGCCGGAACCCCTGTGGCTTGCCTGGGGCAAGGAAGACAAGGCGTTCTTCTTCAATGATGCCTATCTGCCGATGCTGGGGGAAAAGCTGCACGGCGCGATGGGCAACCGTCTGGAGGATGTCTGGGCGGACGTATGGCCGGACGTGGTGCATGCCGTCGACGACGCCTTTGCCGGCACCAGCCGCAGCTTCAAGAACCTGCCATTGATGATGGATCGCGACGGCACGCTGCGCGAAACTTTCTGGACGTTTTCCTATTCACCGCTGCGCGTCGGCTGCGGCAGTGTCGCCGGTATCCTGTGCGTGGTCAGCGAGCAGACCGAACGGGTGATCGAGCGCGACCTGCACAGCCGCCAGGTCGCGGCGATCACCGAGCAGGCGCGGGAGGCCCATCTGGAACTGGTGCGCGCCCGCGAGCAGCTGCGCCAGTCGCAGAAGCTGGAGGCGATCGGCCAGCTCACCGGCGGTGTGGCCCACGACTTCAACAACCTGCTGCAGGTCATCACCGGTTCGGTGGACATGCTCCTGCACACGTGGCCGTCAGACGACACCCGGCGCCGCTACATCCAGGCCATTGCCACAGCCTCGGACCGCGCCACCAAGCTGACCGCGCAACTGCTTGCGTTCTCGCGTCGCCAGAGCCTGTCGCCGGAGGTCTTCGATCTCTGCGAGAGCGTGCACGCGCTTTCGGACATCATCACCACGGTACTGGGTGCACGCATCCAGGTGTCGTTGACGTTGCCCGGCACGCCGTTGCCGGTGCTGCTGGACCGGACCCAGCTGGACACTGCATTGATCAACATCGCGGTCAACGCGCGCGATGCGATCGAGGGACACGGCAGGGTGACCATCGAGGTGGAGCAGGTAACCGCGGTGCCTTCGGTGCGCTTCGCCGCGCCGATGAAGGGCGACTTCGCCGCGATCAGCGTGACCGACACCGGAGCAGGCATCGACCCCGCCGTCGTCGACCGCATCTTCGAGCCCTTCTTCACCACCAAGAGCGTCGGCGCCGGAACCGGCCTCGGCCTCAGCCAGGTGTTCGGCTTCGTCAAGCAGTCGGAAGGCGAGGTGGACGTGCAGAGCCAGGCGGGCGCCGGTACCCGCTTCACCCTGTACCTGCCGCTGGCGCAGGCGAGAGAAATGACGGAACGGCCGGCGACGCTACCGGGGCTGCAGCATGGTCACGGTGTCTGCGTGCTGGTTGTGGAAGACAACGTCGATGTGGCCGAATTTGCCGTCGGCGCCCTGCGCGAGCTCGATTACAACGTGGTACTTGCGCACAATGCGGACGAGGCCCTGGCGGAGCTCGAACGGGATGCCTCCCGCTTCGATGTAGTGTTCAGCGACGTAGTGATGCCTGGCATGAACGGCCTGGATCTGGCCCGTACCATCCGCAGCCGCCTGCCTGGGCTTCCAGTGATCCTTACCAGCGGCTACAGCGAACTGCTGGCCCGGGACCCTGGCCATGGCTTCACCCTGCTGCGCAAGCCTTACTCATTGAAGCAGCTGGCCTCGGTGATGACCGAAGCCGGGCGCTGCGCGCAGGCCGTGGTAGCGTCGCCCTAGCGGGCGGTCACCGCAGCGAACCGAACCAGCGTTCCAGCGAAGGCTCCAGCCCCGACGTGTCACCGCCAGCATCGCAGGCCCAGGCGACGATACCGTCGGGGCGGACCAGCACGGCGCCCAGTCCCAGCGTGTCGCGCGCCGTAGACATCACGCAGGTGACCGACCGCTGCCAGCGCTCAATGATCGGACCGAGCGAATCGCCGGTATCGAGCCCCAGCAGCACGCCCTGCCCTGCACGCAGCAGCTCTCCCATCCGACGGTCATCAGCCAGTTGGACGTCCGGTGCGCTTCGGCCAACCCGCGGATGGCTGCCGTCGAGCACCGGTGGCGGTGCCACACCCCACAGCCGCTCGGCGAGATAGGTGGCACCGTCGCGGGTCGCGGCCAGGTCGGCGATGACCGCCGCCAGCGCGCGCGACCCGGGGCCTGGCCGCATCAACGCCACCTGCGCACGTGACCAGTCGAGCACCTGGGCGCCGATCGGATGGCGCTCAGCCTGATAGCTGTCCAACAGCGACTCTGCCACATCACCTCGCACCACCGCGGCCAGCTTCCACCCCAGGTTCATCGCATCGCCGATGCCGAGGTTCAGCCCCTGCCCGCCCAACGGCGAATGCATGTGCGCGGCATCACCGGCCAACAGCACGCGGCCGCTGCGATAGGCCGTGGCCTGGCGCGCGGCATCGGTCCATGTGGTGGCCAGATGCAACGCCGTGATCGTTGCCTCTCGCCCGGACACACGCCGCAGCAGCGCCTGGGCGGTGTGCCGGTCCAGCGGCGTGCGATGGCCGGCGCCACCGTCGAAATCGGCCAGCGCCAGCATGCCCGGCGGATTGAAATTGCACATGCCGTGTTCGGTGAACTGACGCCCCGGGACGAGCACCGACGGGTCTGCCAGTTCGACCTGCAGCGTGTGCCCGGTGAACTCCGGCGCCGTCCCTGCGAACACGAACCCCGATTGCTTGCGTACCGTGCTGCGGGCGCCATCGCAACCGACCAGCCAGCGGCCCCGCATCAGCCCGCGACCGGTCTGGACCACCATCTGTGCTTCGCGTGCGTGCACCGCCTGCACCGTGCAGCCACGCTCGATCTGTACACCCAGCGACACCGCACGCTCGGCCAGCACCGCCTCCAGCGACTGCAGCTCGACCGCCATCTGGGTGGGCACCGGCGTCGGCAGGCGATGGCGCCAGCGCGCACTGTCCACGTTGTCCAGCGCAAAAGGAATGCCGGCGAAGTGGCCGCCCAGTGGCCGCGGTTGCGCCAGCCAATGGGCGGTGCCGGGCGGCGGTGCGCCGTTGTCCGGCTTCAGCACCTGACTGGCGGCAACCGCATCCAGCAGGCCACGTCGATCCAGGGCCTCCAGGGTGGGCGCATTCAAGCCGCGCAAGCCAAAGGGCAGGCGTTTCAAGGGCGTCTCGGGCGACGCTGCCTGCTCCAGCAACAGGACCGAACAGCCGGCCTGGGCCAGCTCGCACGACAGGAACAGGCCGACCGGGCCGGCCCCGGCGATGACGACGTCGTACAGCATGGGATTTCCCTGTGAGCGCCGGGCCGGCGCTCTGGCGACGCCAATGTTACACTCGGTGTACGTTTCCACCAGTGAACCGCCCATGATCCCGCCCCGGGGCCGCCGCGAGCAGCGCAAGACCGAGACCCGACAGACCATTTCGGACGTCGCCACCGAACTGATCATCCGCCGCGGCTTCGAAGCCGTGTCCATGTCCGAGATTGCCAATGCGGCGGGGGTCTCGCGCAAGACGGTCTTCAATTATTTCGCCAGCAAGGAAGACCTGGTGTTCGACCGCGATGAGGAGGCCCGGACCCTGCTTCGCGAAGGCATGGCGGCGCGCCGTGGCATGGCCCCGCTGGCCGCCTTCCAATCGCTGGTGCGGGAGCTGCTGGACAGCGGCCATCCGCTGTTACGGATCAACTCCGGTGCAGCGGCCTTCTGGGCAACCGTGGCCGACAGTCCGGTGCTGGTGGCGCACGCGCGACGGCTGCAGGCACAGCTGGCCGACGACCTGGCCCAGCTGATGGCCGACGCGGCCGGTCGGCCCGCGCAGGACGCGGAGGCACGCCTGGGCGCAGCCATGCTGCTGGCGTCGATGGTGGCCGCCTATGAGAGTGGACTGGCCAGCCAGCAGAGGGGCGAGGATCCGCGCCAAGCGATGCTGCAGCTGATCGTGCGCGGTGGCACCGGCGTGCTGGTGGGCTTGGCCGGCACCCCATATACCGACCCGGGCCTGCGTCCATAGCGCACTCGGGGGATAGGTCACGAAGCATTGCAAATGCTAATCTTTCTCATTTGTAGCCCGCCCCGACCCCCTCATGCCGCTTCCAACCCCGCTCAAGCACGCCCTCTGCCTGGCGCTGCCCCTTTCCCTGGCTACGCCTGCACTGGCCTCCGAGGCCTCCGCTGACACCCTGAAGGACCTGGACAAGGTCGAAGTCCGCGGCCGCGCGCAGACCCTGTACCGTGCCAACGATGCGGCCGTCGGCACCCGCACCGATACCCCGTTGGAACTGGTGCCGCAGTCGATCCAGGTCGTGCCGCGCGAGCTGATCGACGACCAGGCCGCGCGCCAGGTCACCGATCTGTACCGCAGCATCAGCGGCATCAGCTTCTTCAGCTATGCCGGCGTCACCCTGCGCGGGTTCCGCCAGGAGAACGTTCTCTACGACGGCCTGCGTGGTGATCCCTATGCGGGCTTCTCGGTGCCGCAACTGTTCAATATCGAACGCGTGGAAGTACTGAAAGGTCCGGCCGGTGCGATGTACGGCGGTGGTGATGCGGGCGGTGTCATCAACTATGTAACGCGCAAGCCCAAGGCGCGCGCCGAACGCCGCATCGAGCTGCAGGCAGGCGACAAGGACTTCCGCGCCGGATCGATCGAAGGCACCGGCCCCTTGAATGCCAGCGGCAGCATTCGCTATCGCGCCGGCCTGTATGCCGACAGCGAGCAGGGCGTGCGCTGGAATGCCGACAGCGAAAGCGTGATCGGCGATGCCTCGCTGGCCTTCGATGTCGGCCAGACCGGCGAACTGGTGCTGCAGTTCACCGACATCACCCAGAACCTGGGCGGCAACCGCCTGCGCGGCGTGCCGGTGAACGATGCCGGCAGCTTCCTGACCGACCGCCGCTGGAACCACAACGAGGCCAGTGACTTCCTCGACATGCGCGCCAAGGTCGCACTGGCGCAGTATCGCTTCGCACCGCGCGACAACCTGGACGTGGACCTTGCTGCGCGCTGGTTCAGCAACAACGAGCACCAGATGTACCACGAGCCGATGGGGCTGATTGATCGTGACCGCGACGGCGTGGCCGAGTGGATGACGCGCCAGCTGCGCAACCAGATCCGTGACAACACTGCCTTCACCGCCAGCGGCAATGCCGTATGGCGGATCAACACCGGCCGTATCGAACACAAGGTGCTGTTCGGCGCCGACGTGTACCAGCTCGACGCCGACTTCACCGCGCAGACCGCCAACAGCGCCGACCTGGCACGCGGCGCCGGCCCGGTGCGGGGCATTGACCTGTTCAACCCGGTCTATGGCGCGAGCACCTGGCATGACTACAACCTGGCCGCTCTGCCCTGGCGCAGCACCGCCACCCGCAGCAAGCGCTACGGCGGATATCTGCAGGATGAGCTGGCACTGGGCGCGCGCTGGCATGTGCTGGCCGGGCTGCGCTGGGATGGCTTCAAGGATCAGGACCGCATGGGTGGCGGCAGCGTGGATGGCAACGATCTCAGCTGGCGCCTGGGCAGTACCTTTACCGTCCGGGACGGCGTGAACCTGTACGCCAACATCGCCAGCGGCTTCGTGCCGCAGAGTGCCACCAACCAGAACCCGGCGGCCGGCGGACCGTTCGACGCGGAGCGCAGCAGGCAATGGGAAGTCGGTCTGAAGTCCCTGCTGGCCGACCGTGTGACCCTGAACATGGCGGCCTACCGCATCGACCGCAGCAACATCGTGCAGGCCACCGGCGAGGTGATCGGCGGGGTAAACCAACTCGCTGCACTGGGCCTGGTACGCAGCACGGGCATGGAACTGGACCTGCTGGCCGACGTGACCGAGCGCTGGGTGGTGAACCTGACCTACGCCTACAACGACGCACGGGTGAAGGATGCCGGACCGAACGGCATCACCAATGCCTCCGGCGACCGCTTCGCCAATGCGCCACGCAACAAGCTCGGCGTGTGGACGCGCTACGACCTGCCGTCGATCAACTCGGCCATCGGCTTCGGCGCCGACCATGTGGGCGAGCGTGTCAGCCTGGATGGGCAGGCGGTCAAGGCATACACGGTATTCGACATGAGCTGGAAGACCACGTGGAAGCAGTGGCAGTTCCAGGCCAACGTCAAGAACCTGTTCGACAAGGTGTACGCGGCCAGCGGCTTCATCGAGCGCAACGGGCATTTCCCGGGCGAGCCGCGGCGGGTGTATGTGCAGGCGGCTTACAGCTTCTGAGCGGAGCCACCTGCGTCGCCGGCATCTCGTGCCAGCGTGCCGCCTGCCCGGACGGTAGACCACCCCAATTCAGGTATCCTTGCGCGCAGTCAGCCACGTCTTCATGCGACCGCTGCGGTGCAGCATCGACGTTGCCGACGAACATACGATTCACCATGGATGTTTCAACGTAGTCACAGGGGAAAATGGATGAAGAAGTTCCTGTTCGCGGCGATCATCGCCGTGTCGCTGGCGGGTTGTACCACCAATCCGCCGCTCAATTTCTCGGTCCCGAACGTCGGGGTCAGCAGCAAGAAGATTGATGGCGAACTGAAGTCGCTGACGGTCACGCTGGCACGTCCGGATGAGGCCAAGGGCAAGATTCCCGCGCAGGCCCAGCACGAAGTGCCGCAGATGTGGCAGAACGCGCTGACCGAAGCGCTCAATAAGATGGCGGTGTTCCGCGACGATGCACCGGTGAAGTTGAGCCTGTCGGTGAAGATTCTGGCGATCGACATTCCCAGCTTCGGTGCATCAATGACCACCAAGACGATCGCCCGCTACGAGCTGATCGATCGTGCAACCGGCAGCATCGTCTACACCCAGGATGTCAGCGCATCCGGCGAAGTTCCGTTCAACTATGCCTTCGCAGGGGTAATCCGTGCCCGCGAGTCGATCAGCCGCTCAGCACAGAACAACATCGCCCAGTTCCTGCAGGCGCTGGAAACCGTGGACATTACCAAGCCGATGTTCCCGAACAAGCAGGAAGCGCCATGAAGCGCCTGCTGGTGGCTGCATCCGTTGCTGCGATGCTGACGGCCTGCGCGCCAAATGTGCGTACGGACAGTTATTCCATCGGTTCAGTGGGACAGGTCAATCGAACTGTCGGCGGTACGGTCATCAGCGTCCGCGCGGTCAGTATTGACGGTTCACAGGGCGGTGGTGCCGTTGCCGGCGCTGCGGCTGGCGGTGGGGCCGGCTCCACCATCGGTGGCAGCGACCAGGGGGCGGCCATCGGTGCCATTGGCGGCCTCGTGGTCGGAGCTATTGCCGGTGCAGCCTCCGAACGCGCACTCTCGCAGGCCAAGGGCCTGGAATATGTTGTGCAGACGGAGAACGGCAACCTGATGACGGTTGTGCAGGGCCCCGATCCGGTGTTCACCACCGGCATGCGGGTCCTGGTGCTGTATGGATCGCCCTCGCGCATCATTGCCGATCCGCGACAAGCGAAGACAGCGCCGTAACCCCCAACAATGCCCCTTTCGAGGGGCATCGTTGTATTGGATATCGAGGGGGAGGTGGCAACCCACCTCCCCTGCCCAGGTCAGTGCGAGCAGGACACCAGCATCGAGCGGGTGGCCATCTGGGTAGAGGTGAAGCCGTTCCTGTTGCCCACCGCGATGGCATTTCCTTCATCGCCATCCTTGCTGAAGACCACATAGCCGCCTGGGCACATCTGCCCGGCCTTTTCGTAGCAGCCACTCCAGGAACTGGAACCGCTGCAGTCGATGGAAACACCACGGCGGCCATCGGGGGTGACGGTCATTTTGGCAGTGGTGCAGCCACTCAAGGCGGCAACCAGCAACAGCGGGACGAACAACTTCATGGGCACTCCAGGGGTTGGGGATCAGCGAACGGGCGCCAAGGCTGGAGTGCGCGGATTGCGCGAACCTTGCGCCGGGCGGCCCGCGCCGCAGCGGGTGTTGCGGCGTCACCGGCAGGCCCCGAAGGAACGCCATGTTCACGCAATGTTCCTGTAATACGGTGCCGGCGCTTGCCGCCCGCCTTATGCCTCCTTCCCGCCTGACGCCTGCCGATGCACATCCTGCTGATCGAAGACGAAGCCGAACTGGCTGCCACCCTGAAGTCTGCCCTGCAGCGGGAGCGCTACGTCGTGGACCTGGCCAGCACCCTGGCACTGGCCCGCCAAGCAGCACTTTCCGGATCACACGACCTGGTGCTGCTGGACCGCACCCTGCCCGATGGTGACGGGCTGGGGCTCATTCCCGTGCTGCGCGGGCGCAATCCGGGGGTGCCGATCATCGTGCTCAGCGCACTGGGACAGTTGCCGGACCGCATCGCCGGCCTGGATGAGGGCGCCGACGACTACCTGGCCAAGCCCTTCGCGCTGGAAGAACTGTTCGCGCGGATCCGCGCGGCCGGGCGCCGGCCGAGCGGCATGCAGGTGGAGCCGGTGAGCATCGGCCGGCTGCTGTTCGACCCCACCTCGGGCGAAGCCAGCGTGGGCGGACAGCGACTGGAGCTTCCGCGCCGCGAGATCCGCGTGCTGGCGGCCCTCGCCCGCCGGCTGGGCCGCACCGTGCTTCGCGAATCCATCGAGATGGCGGTGTACGGCTTCGACGACGGCATCCATTCCAACACGCTGGACTCGCATGTCTCACGCCTGCGGCGCAAGCTGGCCGACGCGGATGCGGGGGTGGAAATCCATGCCATCCGCGGTGTCGGCTATCTGATGCGGGAAACGAAGTAATGGCGCTTCGTCCCTCACTGAAGCGCCCGCTGATCGTCAAAACCCTGATCTACCAGCTGCTCGCACTGCTGGTGGCCTTCTTCGCATTGCTGATGGTGCTGGTGCGTGTCGACAGCGGCGGCTACTACACCATCCAGACCTTCGCCCCGGTGGCGGCAGAGGCCGTTCGTCGGGACAGCAAGGGCGAGCTGTATGTGGAACGCACGCCGGCGCTGGACGAGCTGCTGAAGATCGTCCCCGGCGCGTGGTTCATCGCCGAGGATGAGCAGGGCCAACATGTGACATTCGGCCACGTTCCGCCCGCCTACGCCTCGCTGGTCGGCGCCCTCGACGGCATTCCCTATGGCGACCTGCGCGGACGCGGCCGCAACGACGGCCTGGCCGTGGTGATACGCCAGCACAGCGGTCCGGCCGGCAAGCTGACCATCATGGCCCATGGCGAAACCGATTCGCTGACCTGGCAGATGGCGCTGGCCGCACACATCATCACCCTGCCGATCTTCCTGCTGCTGGGCCTGGCCACCATCATCCTGACCCCGATCATCGTGCGCCGCGCCCTGGCTGGCGTGGAGCGCATCGCGCAGGAAGCCCGCAACATCTCTGCCAGCCGTCGCGGCATCCGTCTGACAGAGACCGCCGTACCGGTAGAGATCGCCCCCCTCGTGACCGCGGTGAACGAAGCGCTGGACCGACTGGACGAAGGGCACGAACGGCAGCGCCGCTTCATCGCCGCCGCCGCCCATGAGCTGCGTACACCGATCGCCATCCTGCGGGTGAAGATCGATGCCACCGACGATTCCACCTCACGCAGCCTGGCGGTGGAAGTCGCTCGGCTGGCAACGCTTGCCGAGCAGCTCCTGGACCTGCACCGCATGGAAGCCGATGGACCGAAGGACTCCCTCAACCTGGCCCGCGTGGCCAAGCGGGTCGTCGCCGATCTGGCCCCCCTGCTGATCCAGTCCGACAAGACGGTCGCCGTGGCAGTGGAACCGAACTTCCCGGTGCTGGGCGAGTCCGGTGCCATCGAACGGGTGCTCTCCAACCTGGTACTGAATGCCGCCGAGCACGGTGGACGTCATATCATCGTGCGCGTGCAGGGCAGCTGCCTTGAGGTGGAAGACGATGGACCCGGCATTCCGGTCGACCAGCGCGAACGCGTGTTCGAGCCCTTCCAACGCCTGCGGCCCCGGCAGACAGGCGCCGGATTGGGATTGAACCTGGTGCGGCAGGTGATCGACCGCCACGGCGGCCACGTCACGATTCTGGATGCGCCCGGTGGTGGCGCCCTGATCCGCGTCGAGTTCCCCGTGCATCCAGGCGTCACCAGCGCATTGGCGCCGGAGTACTGAGCGCATCGCTTCCACGTGGATGACTATGCGCGGATGACTACTGGCTGTCCGCGCGCCAGGACTGCGGTTGATGCGCAAGGTTGCGGCAATGTTCGCTGCCCAGCATCCAGGTGAGCGGCACAGCAGGTGCTGCGTCCGGAACTGACAGGAAGCCTGCATGTGACACAGGGAGCTCCTCCACCGCCCTCTTCCCCCCCTGCCCCGCCGCCTCGGAATACGCCCAGCCTGACCGCCGCAGCATGGAACTGCCGCGCGCATGCAGGCCGCACGCGTGGGTTGGAACACTGGCCGCACTGGCTGCGGATGATTCCCGAACGCGAGCGGGCCGGCGTGCTGATCCGCCTGTTCGCCGCGCTGTTCCTGCTGCTCCCCGGCCTTGCGCTGGTGGCTTCCGCGTATCGGCACGCGCATGCAACGGCCACTGCCGTGCTGGTGTTCGTCGCCGTGCATGCCGCACTGCACATGCTGGTCGTGTGGCGAGGGGCTGCACTGCGCCCGGCTCCCCCGCTGCTGCGGGCCCTGGATACGCATGCAGCCACCGTGATGCTTGCTGCCACGTTGATGATCATCGCGATCATCGCCGCCACCGCAACGCTGCCGATTGCGGTCTGCGCCGTGCTGCTGGTCGGCGCATTGTGCCACCTTTCGACCTTGCCCACGCCGGCGCAACGCCTCCGCCACGTGCTGTTGGCGCTCGGTAGCATGATCCAGTTCATCGCGATGGCACTGCTCACGCAGGGCATTGCCCACTGACACGCCTGCACCATCGCAAGGTTCGCGCAATCCAGCGCATCGAGACTCGACCACCATCCACACCTGTCGCCCCAGGCGTGCATTCCAACAGTCTCGAGGATCCACGATGCCCTGTCTCTTCCGGATGCCGCGCCGATGAGCGCCACACCGCGCAGCCGCCGCCGTGTGCTGATCATTGCTGCCGCACTCCTCTGCACAACGTTGGCACTCTTCGCTTGGCTCCGGCCCGTACCACCACCGAAGCTGCAGGTGGCACCGGTAACCCGGGGCAACATTGAACAGGTCGTTGAAGCCACCGGAACACTGAAGCCCTCGCGGCTGGTGAGCGTGGGCGCGCAGGTATCCGGCCGCATCGAGGCCCTGCATGTGAAGCTGGGCGACAAGGTGAAGGCCGGCGATCCGATTGCCGATATCGATTCGCGCACCCAGCGCAACGCATTGCTGAGTGCGCAGGCAGCACAGCGCACCGCGCGCGCCAACCGCGATGCGCTGGCCACCGACCTGCGCCAGTTCGAGCTGACATTGCATCGACAGCAGCAGCTGGTGACCTCGCAGTTGGTGGCACGCGCCGACGTCGATGCGGCCAAGGCCAAGGTCGATGCCACCCGGGAACAGATCGCCGCGCTGGAGGGTGAGATCGTGCAGCGGCAGACCGACGTGGATATCGCACAGACCAACCTCGAGTACACCCGTATCACCGCCCCCACCGACGGCACCGTGCTGGCCGTGGTGGCGCGCCAGGGGCAGACCGTGAACGCGGTACAGAGCGCACCGACCATCGTGATGCTGGGCAACCAGGACGTGATGACGGTCTACGCGGAAATCTCCGAGGCGGATGTTGTGCACACGTCCGTTGGTCAGGAAGCGTACTTCACCATTCTTGGCGACGCGGGACGTCGCTACAGGAGCACGCTGCGCGACATCGCCCCGGCTCCGGAATCGATCACCCAGGAAGACGCCTCCGCCCTTGCTTCACCCGCGACCGGCGGTGGCAGCCGCACCGCCATGTACTACAACGGGCAGTTCGACGTCGCCAACGCCGATGGCCGCCTGCGCAGCTACATGACCGCGCAGGTGCGCATCGTGCTGGGTCGCGCCGACAACGTACTGACGCTGCCCTCCGCTGCGCTCGGTGCACGCGCGGCCGATGGCAGCTACAGCGTACAGGTGCGTGGCGCGGACGGGCACGCCCATGCGCGCCGCATCACCATCGGGCTGGACGACCAGATCCAGGTGGAGGTACGCAGCGGCCTGAAAGAGGGCGAACAGGTGGTGCTGGCGCAGGCCCGGGACGAAGCCGCTACCGCACACGCGCCGTCGAAATGAGCACATCCACCACCGCCCCTTTGCTGCGCGTACGCGGCATCCGCCGCGAGTTCGCGGCCGGCGAACAGACCCTGGTCGTGCTCGATGGCGTGGACCTGGACATCCACGCAGGCGAACTGGTGGCCATCGTGGGCCAGTCCGGCTCGGGCAAGTCCACGTTGATGAACATCCTCGGCTGCCTCGATCGCCCTTCCGCCGGTGCATACCAGATCGCCGGACGCGAAACCGCTCAGATGTCGCCCGATGAACTGGCCGAACTACGCCGCGAGCACTTCGGCTTCATCTTCCAGCGCTATCACCTGCTGACCGACCTGACCGCATTGGGCAATGTAGAAGTGCCAGCGATCTATGCCGGCATGGCGGGGGCCACCCGCCGCGCCCGCGCGGCCGAGCTGTTGGCGCGGCTGGGCCTGAGCGAACGTATGCAGCATCTGCCTGGCGAGCTGTCAGGTGGCCAGCAGCAGCGTGTTTCGATTGCGCGCGCACTGATGAACGGCGGCGCGGTGATCTTCGCCGATGAGCCGACGGGTGCACTGGACACCCACTCCGGCAGGGAGGTGATGAAGATCCTGGGCGAGCTGCATGCCGAGGGCCACACCGTGGTGCTGGTGACGCACGACATGGCCATGGCCGAACATGCTCATCGCATCATCGAGATCCGCGATGGCCGGATTGTCGATGATCGCGCCACGGGCAAGGTCTCTGCCGCGGATGGGTCAGCGGCGGCCCCGCCGCAGCGCGGCGGTGGCAGCGGCTGGCAGGCGGTGCGTGACCGCTTTACGGAGGCGTTACGCATGGCCCTGCGCGCAATGAACGCGCACCGCATGCGCACCTTCCTGACCATGCTCGGCATCATCATCGGCATTGCGTCGGTCGTCTCCGTGGTCGCGCTGGGTACCGGCGCGCGCCAGGCCATCCTGTCCAACATTTCCTCGCTGGGCACCAACACCATCGAGATCTATCCCGGGTCCGGCTTCGGCGACCTGCACTCGGCGCGGGTGGAAACGCTCACCCCCGGCGACAGCGTGGCCCTGGCCGGGCAGCCGTTCGTGGACAGCGCTACACCCGGCGTGGCCACCACCGGCACCGCGCTGCGCGGCAACCGCTCGGCCAGCGTGCAGGTGCAGGGCGTCAGCGAGCAGTACTTCCGCGTGCATGGCCTGAAGCTGGGCGAAGGTGCCTTCTTCGGCCCGGCCGCCGTGGCCGGCTACCAGCAGGTAGTGGTGATCGATGCCAATACCCGCGCCCGCTTCTTCGCTGCGGTGGACAATCCCATCGGCCAGACCCTGCTGCTGGGCAACGTGCCGGTGCGCGTGGTGGGCGTGGTGAAGAAGGACGCCGGCGCGGTCGGCGATGCCTCGCTGCTGCGGGTGTGGCTGCCCTACACCACCACCATGGCGCGCATGCTCGGGCAGAGCCACGTTTCCAGCATCACCGTGCGTGTCTCCGATGCCATCAGCATGGAGGCGGCCGAGCGCGCCATCGGACGATTGCTGGCACGCCGCCATGGCAGCACCGATTTCTACATGAGCAACAACGCGCAGATCCGCCAGTCCATCGAACAGACCACCGGCATCCTGACCATGATGATCAGCTCCATCGCCGCCATCGCGCTGGTAGTGGGCGGAATCGGAGTGATGAACATCATGCTGGTGTCGGTGACCGAGCGAACACGCGAGATCGGCGTGCGCATGGCGGTGGGCGCGCGGCGCAGCGACATCCTGCAACAGTTCCTGATCGAATCGGTCCTGGTCTGCCTGCTCGGTGGCGTGCTCGGCATCGGCGTGGCCCTGGCATTGGGGGCAGGGTTGGCGCTGGCCAACGTGGGTTTCAGCCTGGTGTTCTCCGCCAATTCGATCCTGGCCGCCTTCGCCTGTTCCAGCCTGATCGGTATTGGCTTCGGCTTCCTGCCAGCACGCCGCGCCGCGCAGCTGGACCCGGTCGAAGCACTGGTTCGATAGCCAGTGACGTTACCTGCAGTGACGGCAGGTTCGCGCAATGTCTGCGGGCTCTACTGGAGCTACCAACAATGTCCGCACAGGAGCTGGACGATGTCTCTGAAACCAGGAAGAACCGCACTGCTGCTGGCAGCGGCTGCACAACTGATGCTGCTGTTGCCCTACTCCGGCGACGCCCATGCGCAACGCGGTAACCGCTACAACCCGCAGTGGGACCAGGACTACCGTGACCGCGATCGTGATGCATGGGAGCGTCGTGAACGCGAGCGTGAGCGTGACCGGGAACGTGAGCGCCGCCACGATGCCAAGACCACCGGTGTGGTGGTGGGCGTGGTGGGCGCAGCCGTCGTGGCCGGTGTGATTGCCGCAGCCGCCAAGCGCGAACGCGAGACCCGCGAACGCGCCGACTACTGCATTCGCCGCTACGGCAATTATGACCGCCGCAACGATACCTATCGCGGCGCCGACGGCTACACCTATCCCTGCCGCTGACCTGCACATCTCAAGGACATACGACCCATGAAGAAGACCGCTCTGTTGATCGCATTGTGCGCCGCTCCGCTGGCCTCCCAGGCCGCGCCGGCTGACCCGAAGCAGGCCTACATCGATTCCACGTTCACAGCGATGGACACCAACAAGGATGGGCGTGTCGACAAGGCCGAATACACCAGATTCCAGCAGGGGCGCTTCAGCAAGCAGGCCGATTCGATCGACGCCGCGTTCAGTGCCATGGACACGAACAAGGATGGCAGGATCAGCAAGGATGAAGCCACGTTGGTGCCGGAGATTGCGAAGTACTTTGCGGGCCTGGACACCGATGGTGATGGCTATCTGTCGCTGAAGGAGATGCAGCAGGCCATGGTGGCCGCGCAGACGGCAGACGCCCCGGCGAGGTAGCGCCCCGGTACTGGATGCCAATCCACATCGCCTTGGTGGGTGCCCACCTTGGTGGGCACGGCTGCGTCACCGCGCGCCAGGGCCAGAATGCCCACCAAAGTGGGCGGCTACCGCAGCGGTGAAATGGCATCCACCCAGGCGGACATCTACCCGGCTGGTACGCGTCGGTCGCCAAGCGAACTTAGCAATGCCCGCGCACCGAGTTGCAAAGACCGCGTGCGGCGAAGCTGCGACAGGCCGGGACCCTAGCCCATCCGTATCGCCGGGATGTCGCGCGCCTGCGCATCGACCTCCTGCTGGCGCTGCGCGTGTGCCTGTTCACGATCCGCACCGACTGCCTGCAGGGCCTGCAGTGACTGCTCGACCGGCGTCTGCACCGCCCGGTCCGTGGGCATGGAGGCCCGCAGATGCGCCGGATCATTCAACTCGCCCTGCACCACGAACACGTTGCGGCCGGCCGGGTGATCGGCAGTCTGCGCGCTCAGCAGCACATGGTCGGCGCGTTCGAGCTGGTTGTGGCGCGCCAAGGCCATCACGCTCGCCACCAGGCGCTCGCTGTTCTCGTCGTGGGTACGCCCGGCGCCGGCATCGATCGCGGCCACGCCTTCGCGCACCTGCTGCATCAATGCGTACTCACGGTGGCCGGGTCCAATGTCGGCCAGACGGGTCGCTACCTGCGCGGGATCCGGCACGTCGTCCACGGCTGCGGTCAGCGGGCTGCGGGTGATGGTCCGGTACGGGTCGTCCGGGTGGAACTGGGTACGTTTTTCCTGCCGTTCCAGACGAACGTCCCGCGCGTCGTTGAGTTCAGCGATGCGGGCCGGATCGGTGATCTCACGCATCGACATGTGGCCACCACCCGCGCTGACACTGGCCCATTTCCTGTCCGCTTCGAAGTACATCGCGTAGTAGCTGTTGCCACCGATGACGTTCGGATCGACCGCCGAGCGCCCTTCCAGTGCCTGGGTGGCTTCCAGCACGCTCAACCGGGTCAAGTACTGGCCGCCTTTCGTCCATCCCATCTGGCTGATGGCATCGACGCTGGTGTTGCCTACGCGCGGGCCGCCGGCGTAGTCGTTGTTGAGCATGTTGGTCCAGATCTGCTCCAGCTTCGCGGGGCCGCTCTTCTGCTCAGCCGCCTGCAGCAACACGCGCGGCGTCCAGCAGTTCGGATCGAGTTCATGCCGTTCGAATGCCCGGTCGTGTGCCAGCATTACATCCTTGCCGGGAAGATTCAGTGCAAATTCGGGACGCCCCTGCTCCATCCAGAACAGGCGTCGCTCCAGGTCCTGGCGCAGAAGCGTCTGCCCAAACATCTCCCATTGCCGCTCGCTCAGCTGCGCATCGGGAAAGCCGGAGCCCTTGCCTTCCTGATCTTGGGCGTAATCCTGTGCGTAGCTGTTTGCAACGCGGCCTGGCAGGCTGTCGTTGCGAACAACACCCAGCGCAAGCGTGCCATAGCCATCCGCATCTGGCAGCTGCGACAGATAGTTCCAGTACAACTCACGGTTTCCGGCCTTGGCATAGCTGGCCAGAATCCTGAGATTCTCTTGCGTCAATCCGCCCATCGCCTGCTCCTGAATGCACTCACTGCCGGACGCGGGAGCGCGCGAGAAGATCCCGCACCGCATCTTCCATCCGCTTCCAGTCCGCCAGGAAGGCCCGCTTGTAGTTCAGCGAGATGGAAAGCTTGTTCTCCACATCCGAGAAATAGTGGAAGCACCCCGCAGCGGCTTGCCCTTGCTCACTGATGACCTGATCGCCCTGCAGGCGAACGCCATCCCCCCGAAACGCCGTGCTTTCGCATTTGATGAATGTGGTCAGGCTGCCGTTGGGAGCGCGCGCGATGTACCAGTCATCTTCATAGGCAGGATTACGGGTGGGCGGTTTTCCATAGCGTGCCTCGTATTCCTTCGAGAAAATCCCCATCCTCGTTTCATCAATGGCGTAAGGCGTCAGTCCCATGACGTCGGGCCGCGCAATACGCAGATCGAGTCGATCCCGAGGATCCCCTCGCTCCACCGATCCTTCCTCGGCGGATGCCTGGTTGGAGGACAATCGCTCCAATGATGTTTCGATTGGCGCACGATCGATGTAGTCGATCGCCACAGCAATTTCCTTCCGGAAATCATTCGTACGCGGATTCGCCCGGGCACCCGGCGGCGTCGGCTTCATGTCCGGCCACTCGATGACCAGCGTCACGCCCTCGCCGGGCCACGGTGCGATCTGGCTGTCCAGGTAGTTGGCCGGAATGCGGAAAGTGTTCGGCCCGAGCTTCACGTCCACGGGCGCATCGGTATAGGTGTGGCCGTTGATCGTGCGGCCGGTCTGCGTTGCGCCGGACATGGCGGGATTCCTTTCGTGTTCGGTGGACGGCGGCCGCGCACACGCGCCGGCACTCACCGCGACGGCAAGTGCAAGCGTCAGGCAACGGCCGGGGGACATCACGTGCATGGGCATTCCATTGCAGAGTTCCCAATCGATTATAGGTAAAACTGCGGAGGCGAACGAAGGGTCCGCGCCCCAAGGCTTAAAGGCCTAGGCGAAAACCACTTTAGACCCGAGCCCGTGACCGGCTCACCCGGGAGGCCGGTCAGGCCATCCGCATGGCCGGGATGTCGCGCGCCTGCGCATCGACCTCCTGCTGGCGCTGCGCGTGTGCCTGTTCACGATCCGCACCGACTGCCTGCAGGGCCTGCAGTGACTGCTCGACCGGCGTCTGCACCGCCCGGTCCGTGGGCATGGAGGCCCGCAGATGCGCCGGATCATTCAACTCGCCCTGCACCACGAACACGTTGCGGCCGGCCGGGTGATCGGCAGTCTGCGCGCTCAGCAGCACATGGTCGGCGCGTTCGAGCTGGTTGTGGCGCGCCAAGGCCATCACGCTCGCCACCAGGCGCTCGCTGTTCTCGTCGTGGGTACGCCCGGCGCCGGCATCGATCGCGGCCACGCCTTCGCGCACCTGCTGCATCAATGCGTACTCACGGTGGCCGGGTCCAATGTCGGCCAGACGGGTCGCTACCTGCGCGGGATCCGGCACGTCGTCCACGGCTGCGGTCAGCGGGCTGCGGGTGATGGTCCGGTACGGGTCGTCCGGGTGGAACTGGGTACGTTTTTCCTGCCGTTCCAGACGAACGTCCCGCGCGTCGTTGAGTTCAGCGATGCGGGCGGGGTCAGTGATCTCCCGCATCGACATATGGCCGCCACCCGCGCTGACACTGGCCCACTTCCTGTCCGCTTCGAAGTACATCGCGTAGTAGCTGTTGCCACCGATGACGTTCGGATCGACCGCCGAGCGTCCTTCCAATGCCTGGGTAGCTTCCAGCACGCTCAACCGGGTCAAGTACTGGCCGCCTTTCGTCCATCCCATCTGGCTGATGGCATCGACACTGGTGTTGCCTACGCGCGGGCCGCCGGCGTAGTCGTTGTTGAGCATGTTGGTCCAGATCTGCTCCAGCTTCGCGGGGCCGCTCTTGTCCGAGGCGGCTTGCAGGAGCACTCGAGGAGTCCAGCAATTGGGGTCCAGTCTGTGCTGCTCGAAAGCGCGGTCATGAGCCAGCATGACGTCAGCGCCAGGCAGATTCAGCGCGAGATCCGCACGTCCGTTTCCCATCCACGCCTGTCGAAGCTCCAGATCTTCCCGCAGCAGTGTCCGCCCGAATGCTTCCCACTGGCGCTCGCTCAGCTCGGCATTTGGAAAGCGCGAACCTTCGTCATTCTGAGATCTGGCATGGCTTTGCGCGTAGGCATTGGCCACGCGTCCAGGCAAACTGTCATTACGTACCACACCTAGCGCCAGCGTACCGTAGCCGTCCGAACCCGGCAGTTGCGACAGGTAGTTCCAGTACAGCTCACGATTACCGGCATCTGCATAATCGATGAGGATTCTGATGTCCTTCTGGGTCAGGCCGCTCATTGCTTTCTCCTTGAGCCTCGTCGTTTAGCGCGTCCGTGCTGCAGCAAGAACATCGCGAACAGCATCTTCCATGCGTTTCCAGTCTTTCAAGAAAGCTCTCTTGTAATGCAGGGAGATGGATAGGCTGTCAGAGATATCGACAAAGTAGTGAACGCATCCGGCAGCCACAGGATCGTCCAGATCAATGACCTCATCCTGCGTCAGGCGCACTCCGTCCCCCAGGAACGTTGCGCTATCGCACTTGATGAAGCTTGTCAGTCCCCCAGCACCGTCCCGTGCAACATACCAGTCGCGCTCGAATGCCGGATTGCGGACAGGCGGCTTCCCATACCGGGCCTCGTACTTCTTCGCGTACAACACCATCTTCGCTTCATCGATTGCATAGGGCGTCAGGCCCAAGGTCTCCGGCTGTGCAACGCGTTGATCGAGACGGTCCCTGGGATCCTCCCTTTCCACAGAACCCTCCTCCGTGATGGCTTCATTTGAGGAAAGCCTTGAAAGCGAAGTCTCAATTGGAATGCGATCGATGTAGTTGATACGAACAGCAATCTCCTTCCGGAAATCATTCGTACGCGGATTGGCCCGGGCACCCGGCGGCGTCGGCTTCATGTCCGGCCACTCGATGACCAGCGTCACGCCCTCGCCGGGCCACGGTGCGATCTGGCTGTCCAGGTAGTTGGCCGGAATGCGGAAAGTGTTCGGCCCGAGCTTCACGTCCACGGGCGCATCGGTATAGGTGTGGCCGTTGATCGTGCGGCCGGTCTGGGGTGCGCCGGACATGGCGGGATTCCTTTCGTGTTCGGTGGACGGCGGCCGTGCACACGCGCTGGCACTCGTTGCGACGGCGAGTGCAAGCGTCAGGCAACGGCCGGGGGACATCACGTGCATGGGCATTCCATTGCAGGGTTCCAGCGCCACTATAGGGAACCGGGCGTCAACGGAACAGGAACCGCGTCGCAGCCCTTCACGGCACCAGGCAGCGTTCCACCTGCAGCGACAGCGCCTGGCAGGCGTTGAACAGACCTTCGACCACGGCGGCGGAGGGACAGCAGGCAGGATCGTCGTTCTCCCGTGCCACATGCGTGGCATGCAGCACCGCGGTCAACGCCGTGATGCCCGAAACGCTGCGGGTCGCCAGGGCCATGTCGAAGGCGCGGCCGGGGCTCAGGCACATTTCACTCCAGGCCTCGCCATCAGCGCGCAGGTTCCTGCCGTGGCCTTTCAGTTGTGCAAAGAATGCCGATGGGGTGACGAACTCGGCTGATTCGCGGAGCGCGTCCTCCAGCGTTTCGGCCAAGGCAGCGGGAAGATCAAGTACAGCGGCACCCAGCAGCGCGTGCAGGCGGGGATGGTCGGGAAGACGTTCGGGCATGACGGCAACCTCACGATGTGGCCACCTGCAGATGCAAGGTGGCGGACGGTGCGGGTTGGCGTGCCGGATACGTACCGCTAAAGCCGGCGGATCGGAAGATCCCCACGCACCGTCCACCATGAGCCGGTAGGCGGTGCATTGTCGCGGTTGCAGCTTCGGCTGCAATCGCGACCGGTAGCGGTACGTAAGTTCGGGACGCCAATCCCGGCCAGGGCGAGTGCCTTGGCGCGGCGATGATGGGCGCACTCCATCACCGAAGCAAAGTAGGAAAAGTCCGCGCTGACGCGTTCCTACGCTGGTTGCGTCACAGGATGGCGAACCGTCCACCGACTGACGTGTTTCGTTGGTACATCGCGCCTGCCTGCGCGTGCTGCCCAACGATCACATCGAGCCGAACGCGACACACCGGCTGTGGTGATCGCGCAGAAAGTCGCAATACGCACGGCCTTCGTCCTCAGCTCGAGCACAGACGTTCCGCGCTGGATGCACACCGGGAACGCTTGCATGGAGGAGCCCACAGGCACATTCGAGCGCGATCTGATCACAACGAAATGTCTGCGCCACGCCATTTTCGTACGAGATCCGCGAGGTGAGGACTATAGTCGCCGACCTCAATGGATCAAGAGCTCATTATGGAATTCACTTCCTGGCGCAACATTCTTGTTGCCGCTGGCGTGGCGGTCGCACTTTCCGTGGCCGCCTACAACGACCATCACCGTCATGCCCTCACTGACGGTGCCGAAGGGCGCGATGCAGTGGGCCTCGTCACCGAGGTGCATTGGGATGAGAAAAGGGGCAGAAAGAGCAACTTCGTCCTGAATGTCGAGTTCGAAACCGAAGACGGCCAATCACGCGTCGAGAAGATCGCGGTCTCCAACGACCTTGGCAATCGGATGCGTGCCACCGACGAGGCGGAAGAGATTGATATCCGCTACAACGCCGAGGATCCATCGGTGGCTGTGGCTGTGGCCGCGGGCGAAGCGGACAACTCCC
Source organism: Stenotrophomonas sp. CASM106 (assembly GCF_049384825.1). NCBI lineage: Bacteria > Pseudomonadati > Pseudomonadota > Gammaproteobacteria > Lysobacterales > Lysobacteraceae > Stenotrophomonas > Stenotrophomonas sp. CASM106. Next base: position 471,456 of record NZ_JBMRFS010000003.1, on the reverse strand, counting down.
TGCTGTTGTTGTGGCTGGCAATCGCCTCCGCGCTGGTCACCCTGGCACTGCTGGCCACCCGGGTGGTGCAGGGCCGGAAAGCGCAGCCGGCCTGAGCCATCCAGGCGCGGGCGCATCCAGAATGCGCTCGCGCAGAGCCAAAAGTGTCTTCAACTCTGGCAATCGCCTTCCGTGCTTCCATGGCCGCGATAGGTCTCGCCCCACTCGCGCATGGCCAGCAGCACCGGTACCAGCGTGCGCCCGAACTCGGACAGCTCGTATTCCACTTTCGGCGGCACTTCCGGGTACACGTGGCGGATCACCACGCCATCGGCTTCCAGTTCACGCAGCTGGCTGGTGAGCATGGACTGGGTGGCATTGGGCACCCGTCGCGTCAATTCCATGAAACGCCGCTTGCCGGTCATCAGGTGAAACAAAATGATCGGCTTCCACACGCCGCCGATCACCGACAGCGTGACTTCCACCGCGCAACCGCTCTTGCCATCCCAACGCTTGCTACGCATGCATACTCCGGAAAACCATAGTACCTACGGGAAATCGTCGTTCTTGTTGCGATAACGGTGCGAGCCTAGCATGGGGCCATCCACTGAACGTGAGCCCCCACCATGAGTTTCAAGGCACTGCTGACCCGCAAGACGAACGACGGCGTATCCACGGAACTGGTCGATTTCAATGAAGCCGACCTGGTGGACGGCGACGTCCTGGTACAGGTCGAGTACTCCACGCTCAACTACAAGGATGCGCTTGCCCTCACCGGCAAGAGTCCGGTCATCCGGACGTTCCCGCTCATTCCCGGCATCGATCTGGCAGGCGTGGTGCTGGAATCCAGCACGCCCGACTTCAAGCCAGGCGACCGCGTTGTGCTCAATGGCTGGGACCTGAGCATGGGCCACCACGGCGGCCTGGCACAGCGCGCCCGCGTACGCGGCGAATGGCTCAACCGGATTCCCGGCAACCTGAGCACCCGCGACGCCATGGCCATCGGCACCGCTGGCTATACTGCGATGCTGTGCGTGCTCGCCCTGGAACATGCCGGCGTGACGCCCGAGAAGGGCGATGTGCTGGTGACCGGCGCCAACGGTGGCGTCGGCTCGATCGCGGTGGCGATCCTGTCGAAGCTGGGCTATCGCGTGGTGGCCGCCACCGGACGCCCGGAGCATGCTGAGTATCTGCACAACCTGGGTGCGGCCGAGATCATCGATCGTGCGCAGCTTTCGGAGCCGCGCGAGCGGCCGGTGAGTGCCGAGCGATGGGCCGGTGTGGTGGATGTGGCCGGCGGCCCAACGCTGGTCAATGCCATCGCCGAAACGAAGTACCGCGGTGCCGTGGCCGCCTGTGGCCTGGCCCAGAGCGATGCACTGCACGGCTCGGTGCTGCCCTTCATCCTGCGCAACGTGACCCTTGCGGGTGTGGATTCGGTGAATGCCCCACAAGAGGTTCGCCAGCGCGCCTGGGATCGGCTCGCGACCGACCTGGACCCGCAGAAGCTGGAAAGCACCGTGCAGCAGATCGGCCTCGCCGAGGTGCTGGATGTCCATGAGCAGATCATCCCCGGCAAGGTGCGTGGCCGCATTGTCGTGGATGTGAACGCCTGACGCCTGCCGCGCCGGCGAGGGTGCAATGCCATCGCTGGCGCGCGTGCGCGAGTGACCGGAAACCCAGCGTGCCATGCCAAGCGGCCTTATCATGGGGCGGCAAGGGCACTTTACGCCCGGTGACGTACGCAAGGCAGTATCTGGATGTCTATGGAATGGCGCCCCTCGGGCTGGGGCCAGCGTGTGACCCGCTCGCCGGACTGGCAGTTGCGGCTGGATGGCGAACAGCTCGCGCTTTTGATCGACGGCAGGCAATACCACCAGCATGTGGCGAACGAACACAGCGTGCGGGTCGTTCGCGGCGTGCTCTGGTCCCGGGTCGAACTGACGACCGAGCGCGGTGAAGCACTGTCCGTGGATGGGCTGCCCAACAGCCAGGGCTCCCGGCTTGCGGCGGCGCTGCAGCAGGTGCGCTTTGCGCGCACCACACGGGGACGCAAGGCCCTGTTTGACACGATCCTGGAGCAGATCCAGGCGTGGCTGGCCGAAGCAGACGCGCTTACCGACCGAGGCACCACCGGACGCCGCTGGATCACCCACGAACAGCAGCAGGCGTTGCTGGCCGACCGCCCCGCCCTGCCCCTGCCGCCCGCCGAGCTGGAGCAGCTGTTCCTCGACGAGGAGGTGCACGACGACCTGCACGCGCCCGGCCACCGCATGGCGCTGGACGCCCTGCACGACTGGCAGCTGGATTGGCCCGCCGTCTGGGCCGAGGCCAACGCGACCATGGCAGAGCGCGAGCGGGTGCTGGCCAAGGACTTCCTGGACCGGGTCGAGAGCAAGCCCCTGACCGAGGAACAAGCCCGCGCCGTCATCTGCTTCGACAACCGGGTGCAGGTCGTGGCCGCGGCCGGCTCTGGCAAGACCTCCACAATGGTCGCCAAGGCCGCGTATGCCATCGACCGCGGCTTTGTCGAACCCGAACGGATCGTGATGCTCGCCTTCAACAAGGACGCCGCCCAGGAGCTGAAGGAGCGCGCGCAGCGATGCTTCGACCGGCTCGGCATGGGCGACACCGTGGTGGAAGCCCGGACTTTCCACGCCCTGGGCCTGTCCATCATCGCCAAAGCCACAGGGCGCAAGCCGGATATCCCGGAATGGGCGGTCGACGCGACGCTGGGCTTCAACAAGCTGGCCGAACTGGTGGACGACCTGAAGGACCACTCGACCCATTTCCGCACCCAGTGGGACATGTTCCGCCTGGTGTTCGGGCGCGACCTGCCGCCGTTCGGTGCCGACATGATGGCCGATGGTTACGACCGCGATGGCACGCCCTACATCCGCACCCTGAAGGGTGAGCGGGTGAAGAGCCTGGAGGAGTGCGTCATCGCCGACTGGCTGTTCTACAACGGCGTGGCGTACGACTACGAGCGGCGCTACGAATTCGATACCGCGACAGACACCCATCGCCAGTATCGCCCGGACTTCTACTATCCGGACGCCCAGCTGTATCACGAGCACTTTGCGCTGGATGCCGATGGCCAGCCGCCGAAGCACTTTGCCAACTACAGCGAAGGGATGCACTGGAAGCGCCAGCAGCATGTGGCGCGCGGCACCGCTCTGGTCGAGACGACGTCGTTTGGCCTGCGCAGTGGACAGGCCCTGCAGCATCTTGCCGAGCGGCTTGGCGCGTCTGATGTCGAGCTCGACCCGAACCCGGACCGCGAGCTGCCTGATCAAGGCGCCAAGCCGATGCCGGACGCAGACCTGATTGGCCTGATGCGCACCTTCATTGCCCATGCCAAGAGCAACTGCCTGACACTGGACGATATGGCGGCGCGCCTGCGGCAGATGCCCGAGGATCAGTTCAAGGAACGCTACCGGCGCTTCCTGGAGATCGCCGGGCCGGTTTTCCGGGCCTGGGACAACGCACTGGCTGACGAGCGCAGCATCGATTTCGAGGACATGCTCAACATGGCGGCCGGGCTGCTGGAACAGGGCCACTATGAATCGCCCTACGAACTGGTGATGGCCGACGAATTCCAGGACGCATCGCGCGCCCGCGCGCGCCTCTGCCGTGCGCTGGTCAGCCAACCGGGCCGCCATCTGTTTGCGGTGGGCGATGACTGGCAATCGATCAATCGCTTCGCTGGCGCCGACGTTGCGGTGATGACTGGATTCCGCGAATGGATGGGCCATGGCCAGGTGCTGAAACTGGAGCAGACGTTCCGCTGCCCACAGGCACTGTGTGATGTTTCCAGCCGCTTCATCAGCCGCAACCCCGCGCAGATCGCCAAAAACGTTCGCTCTGCTGCGCCGGCAATGCGCCCGGTGCTGCAGGCGTTCCAGATGAACCGGCGCGAGGAGGTGCAGGATGGCGTTCGCCAGTACCTTGCGAAGCTGCACCAGCAACTGTTGTCAGGTGCGGTGCCGCAGGGCCGCACCGGGCGCGTGACGGTCTTTGTTCTGGGGCGGTATCGCGCGGATCGCGGTGCGATGCCTTCGGATTGGAAGACGGCCTTCGGCAGCACGATGGACGTCGAGTTCCTTACCGCACATCGATCGAAGGGGCGCGAGGCGGACTACGTGATCCTGCCGGGCATGATCAACCGCAGCTTCCCGAGCCTGCGCGCGGATGACCCGGTGCTTTCGCTGGCAATGCCGGACGGCGATACCTATCCGCTGAGCGAAGAACGGCGCCTGTTCTATGTCGCGCTGACGCGTGCGCGACGGTCGGTCGCGATGTTCACCCTGCAGGGCAAGCACTCGCCATTCCTGGATGAGCTGGTGAAGGACGGGGCAGTGGAAGTAACCGCGATTTCAGGCGCGGCCATCCACGATGAGCGCTGCCCGGTGTGCAGGGTGGGCGTATTCGTGGACCGGAATGGGCCACATGGGGCTTTCCGGTCGTGCTCGAGTTACCCGTTGTGCCACAACAAGCCAACAGGTGGGCGTCGGGGCTGAATGCCGCTCCCTCCACATATGCCTGCCTGCATCAGGGCACATAGGCACCGTCTCGGTTTCGCCCCCGGCACGATGCGCGCCATGGCGTTTCCGGAAGCGAAAAAGCCCCGGCAGGACCGAGGCTTTTGTCTGGAGGGTGGCAAGGTTGCAGGGTATCGCAAGGTCCCCAGACGTCCCCGCCGCGCCCTGCTACGGGATAATGCAGCCGTTCAGACGCAGGCATTGCATATAGTTGCGGGTACAGATACTCAAGTTTGTACCTGACGCCTCGCACGCAATGTATTGGACCTCGCAGACGGAACATGGGCCAGGGGCTTTCGCCGTGGCGCTGCTGATTCCAAAGGTCAACGCACAGGCCGCAACAGCAACAGAAAGCTTGAATCCAATCTTCATGCCATGACTCCGTTGGTCGCCCTCCTTGGGCATCCGAAGCCTAGCGCGGGTGTCTGGCACATTCAAATTGCCCGGCGCCAACGTCAGCGCTTGTGCACCTGCAACGATTACGTCCTTGAATGAAGCAATTCCCCGTTTGTCAGAGGAATGCACCGGTTCATTCGTTCACCTGACCTTGGTTGCCGGATGGCTGGCCAGCAAGGGCCGTAGAAACAGAAACGCCCCTGCTTCCAGGGGCTCTTCTGAACTTCTTGGCGGAGAGAGTGTCTGCCAAACCATAATTCAAATTATTTCCAGGCCATCTTCAAAACTCACATTTAATCTTATAAATCAAACACTTGACAGCTTAAAAATACAAATAAAGCCTAGACCGTCCCCACTCAGCCAGGCTACCATGTAGGGAACAGCGATGGGAACAACATCAGGCAATGCTCACAGCAGTGGCAGTCAAAAACGCAGGCCCTGGCAGACACAGTGACGGCGGCAACCTATATCTGTACGTCAAGAAGAACAGCGGCCGTAAGACTTGGGTCTTCCGCTACCGAGACCGGCTCACGGGGAAAGCGAAAGACTTGGGTCTAGGCTCGGCCAGAGATGTAAGCCTCGCGCAAGCGAGGCAGCGCGCCCAGCAGCTCCGAACCGACCTCGCAGCAGGTATAGACCCCCTCCGCGCCAAGAGAGATGCCTTGGCAGCAGCGCGGCGTGGCTTGGCCAGACAATTGACTTTCGGAGAGTGTGCACGACGCTGCATTGAGACTCATGAGCACGAATGGCGAAACGCCAAGCACAAGGCTCAATGGACGTCGACCCTCAGTACATACTGCGCCGGCATTGAGGACATTCCGGTGTCGGACATTAGTGTGGAGCACATCCGCGACGTGCTGGAGCGCATATGGCTCACAAAGACTGAAACGGCCACCAGGGTGAGAGCGCGCATTGAACGAGTGCTGGATTGGGCGAAAGCCAACAACTTTCGCCAAGGCGAGAACCCTGCCGCGTGGCGAGGAAATCTACGGAGCCTGCTCCCCTCTCCCGCAAAGGTTAAAAAGGTCGTGCACAGAGCTGCGTTGAACTACAACGAAGTGCCAGCTTTGATGCGGGAGCTGGCACCAAGGGCGGACTTCTCTGCATCCTGCTTGCGGCTCCAGATTCTTACAGCAACCCGACCAGGCGAGGCATCAGCGGCCCGATGGGCCGAATTCAATCTGGACAACCGAACTTGGTTGATTCCGGGGGCACGCACGAAAACTGGAAGGGACCACACCGTCCCCTTGTCGACCCAAGCAGTTGCTCTACTGACCCACCTTCCGACGTCCGGGGACAATTTCCTGTTTCCTGGAAAGCCAGGCAAGCCCATCACGACTGCGGCGCCCTTGAAACTTCTGAAGTCGCTACGGCCGGGGCAGACTTGTCATGGATTCCGAAGCTCCTTCCGAGACTGGGCTGCGGAGGTCTCCCATCACAGCCGAGAGGCCGCAGAGCTAGCGCTCGGCCATGTCGTCAAATCCAAGACCGAGGCGGCCTATTTCCGCTCGGAAATGCTCAAGAAGCGAATCCCACTGATGCAAGACTGGGCGGACTACTGCCACGCCGAGCCGTAGCGGCTAGGCTAGGACCAGCGCGGCCCTAGCTAAGCCTACTTCTGCCGCGCAAAGCGACCATTTGCGTAAGTCCATGCCTCCCTCCCCGGAAGGCTTCTCAGTACCGGCCTTCCGTTGCTGCTATCCAAGTAGAAGTTGGTCCCTTTGAAGTGCTTGGCGCTCTCGGTGTACCCAGGCAGCACATCACTACTTGCGTTGTGCCACCGGCCCCCTTCATACCGATAGACGCCCAGCTCATGCAAACCGGAATTGCCTTCGTAGTACGTCACCAGCATGTTTGAGGCACCTCGCGGCAACCACATCTGCGTGCTCGCATCAAGCTCAGCGTAGCCATTGCTGGCATCTATACGCACGAAATCTGACGCCGACACACCTACATAGCCTGGATGAGTTCCTAGTGCAGCGATGGCCTCGTTGATAGAGGCGAATCCCTGCGAGGTGCTGCGGCGGTCACAGTCACTGCCAAGTGGGGATGTCACACGATTCACCCGCACCTGCATGAGGCGAGCTTCTATGCGCTCGTCATACATCTCATCTTCGGGCTGCAACTTGACATTGGCTAGTACAACGCTTGCCGTTCCCTTTGCTACGTACTTGCATCCTGGCTTCTGCCCGGACGGTACGACTCCAAGAAGCTTGGCCGCGTCCGAGGGGTTCGAAAGGCACAAGGCACCTCCCAATTGCTGCAACTGCGGATTCCGTGCCACTGAGGCGGCATCCAACTGAAAGCAGACGTTGAGTCCTTCGTCCGTTTCCATTCGGGATGCGTCGCGGTACTCCCACTGACCGGTAACGGTAAGAAGCCCTTGTGCCACCGAGGGCAGTGGAACAATTGCAAGGGAAGCCACTATGGCGAGCCGGGTCAGCATATGAGTTGTCCTTGAATGCAATGAATGTAAGAACATGGGGATTTTTTTGCTTCGCTTAGCAGCTACGCTCCCCGCTGAGAGGAGTCCCTATCTGCGTGAACCCGCGAAAAGCCAAACTTGTTGAGCCTTTAGCTCGGATGTTGCTTTGTTTTCCGCTGTCCCACTTGCCCGCTATAGAGCAAGAACTGAGGTGATGTCGTTGGCACCAGGGTCGGCAATCAGCTGTTCCACCCTACTGAATGTTGGGATGCTGTCCTTCACATCTACGCATACCAAGCGGACGACCCCCTTTTCATAGAAGACAGTGGCAACTCGCTCTTCTCCTGGCATCAAGGTAACTCCCAACATTGCGTGCACATTCTTGGGTCTACCAACCATGCGTTTCTGACCGTCGAAACCAGCACACTCCATGTTGGCCTCCCTAGGAGCATTCATGTGATTGCGCATCACACAGTTGAAGCTGACAGGGCCACGCCTCTCGCATGACGTCGGCCTAATGAATCCGAATGAGACCATTTCACTCGGACCAGCCATCGCCGTGAGCTGGTCACAACCAGCGAGGAGGATGGGAAGTAGTACGGTGCAGATAGGAAAGACGGCGCGCATGGTTCTCCTTCAGCGCAAGGATGTTCTAAGAGAAGAGAAGCCCGCTCAGCGGCGCTGGAGGTCTGCCTCGCAACTCGGGCAGGAGTAGATGTCACGGCTTCCAGACATCGCCAATCCGCTGACCAGGGCACCAACAACGAATGCAGCCACCATCCCAATGCCACCGAACAGGACAAATGCGACGCATGCCGCTACGGCTGAGAGAAGCGTGCTTCCCCACCAAGTTGCGTACCACGGCTTCCAGCTGGATTTGATGCCCATGAGACCGGTGTATCCGCACTCTAGGCATGTCATACCAGGTGCGTGCCGTTGGCACTTCTTTAGGTTCTTGCGAATGTGGTCTGGCAGCACGAACGTTGCGGTACTGCCAGAGGGCGACTCATTCCCGTTCATAGACGACCCCTATCGAATGATGGCTGTATCCCGCCCTAGCAAACTTTGATTGACTCACAAGCACCTTACGGGCCAGTCAGCCGCCTCTAATTCCTCATAGGCGAGGGTTTCGGGGGGCATTCGAGTGCACCTTCCCGCGCAAACAATCAAATGCTTCTACCGGGTTAGCTTGTCTGGGATGCCCGCACCGCAGAAGTATGGATAGTCCGAACACACGGAGTCAAGCCTAGCCGAACGACAGCGGTGTGGACTCTCCATATTTTGGTTGCCTAGTTCAGCAGGCAACCGAAATGAAGAGCTTTGGCGATAGATTGCGGGAAGCGCGGGCAGCTTCCGGCCTGACACAGGAGCAACTGGGCTTTGCTATTGGTGTCACCAAGGCTTCGGTTTCGGCCTGGGAGAATGGGCGCGAAACGCCCAGCTTCCGTGTCTTGGCTGACCTACGTGATGCCTTGAACAGGTCCTTGGACGAACTCATTTGCGGCAGCCTGAGCGCCGTAGCCGAGCCTGCGGCCACTAAGGAAGGCGAGCTACGTGCCAGTAATGCCCAGGAAGAGGCCTTATTGGTCCGCTTTCGAGCGCTCCGAGCCAGGAAGCGTGAAGCTCTACTTGAAGTCCTTAAGCCGTAGTGCCGGCCTGTAGGGCACGGTACACGCTGCTACGTCTAACGAAGAATGGCTCAGTCAGTTGGTACCGACTCCCTCTTTCAGCCTCAGCCTCAGCCTCAGCCTCAGCCTCACCCTACAAATATGCTCCTCCCCTGCACCCGTGAGCGCCCTCTTGGGTTCAAGAAGAGCGCCCCCCTTCTGTTGAGCGCGAGCGATTCACTCTCTTTGGCGTTCGTCGAGCATGTCCGCCTCGAACCCTTCGAAGGCTCCAAGTAAGTTGAACACCAGCCTTCCTGACGTGGTCTCATCCACAGCTTTGTCGAGTACAGGGAGGCTGATGCCCCTTTTCTTAAGTCGCTCGGTAGTCTTGGCAAGGTCCAGTACTGACCGGGGCATGCGGTCCAGGCACCATACGGTCAGCGCGCTTCAATCTGGGATGTACTCTAAGCCCGCCCGTAGCTCCGGGCGGTTGTCGACTAGACGACCAGAGCGCCTCTTCAGGCAGGCCTTGCTGCACCCCGGCCTAAGCCGGCTTGTCTAATTGGTCGTCTCTGTTAGATTAACGTGAAGACCTACGTGTCACAGAGGAAGTGAGAGATGGGCGAGACTGTCAACACGGCAAAGATGGCGGAGAAGCTCTGCGATGAATTGTTTGCCGAGTTCTTGTGGAAAAAGGTTGGCCCAACCAACGTCAACTGGAGCTGCGCAACACCTGAAGCGCACAATGTAGAAACACACCCATCAGATGTCGTCTACTTCTACGATGAACCCTATTCTGTGCGCCGCACGTATCTACAGTGCGACCTGAAGAGCTACGCAAAGGGAAGCATAACGTCGACCGCTATTAGAGGCGCGATTGAGAGCCTTGCAAAGCAGGTATCGTGCGCTGAGAAGAGCGAAGAGTGGAGGAAATACTACGCACATGACCACGTGACCTACACGGTCACAGGCCTCCTCATCGTCTACAACCATGATGGGGAGTATGACTCTAATTTCAGCAGCAATTTAGAGCTTGTTAAATCAAGCGAAATCCAGATTCCTTTGGACTCGAAGATTGTCGTACTCGGCCCGAAGGAAGTTTTCTGGCTGGACAACATTCGCTACGATATTCGGCAGATGCGCGGCTCCGCAGGAACCGACAAGCTTCCTGCAGCAGAGCATTGCAACTTCTATTTCCCTCAGCTTGCCAGTCGAGCAAACGTTCAGCCTGATAGCGCCGTTGCCGCGACCCTCGAAATGCTTACTTCACCGTGGGTAATCCTTGAACACAAGGCACCCAAAGAAGGCCCCGGCATGGTCGTCTTCTATAAAAGGAAGGGAGAGACCACCGATGAGTTCATGTATCTCTTGGACTATCTCCGACAGCACGGGGCGTTCGATGACGACCGCCGGATACGCATAAAATCATTCGACGCTGACAAAGCAATCAACGCCAACTTCCAGAAAGCTTCTCAGCGCTATGTGGAGGAGATGACCAATGGCGCTGAAGACAGCAACGAACTAGGAAGCCGCATCACTTCCATAGAATTGTCAAACATCCCTCAAGTCAAATCAACATTTTCCAATGTTGAAATAGGAATGGAATATGAGGCGTAGGATTGAAATTCTTAGCGCAACAGACCGTGAAATTCACGACCTACTTGTCTCCAGCAAGCAGCGCATTACCCTACCCGTATTGCGCGAGCTAGCAAGAGACAGGGGAATCTTCTACTCCGCGAATGAGACAAGAGAGCAGATTGCTGATAAGCTATCAATCCTGCCCCATGACTATTTTGATATTGTTGACATAATCGAACGTCGACAACCATCAAATCGCGGCGAAAAGACCACCACGATGACGCTTGACGTCGCTGTGACCACGGACGACCTGAAGACTGTCCTCGGCTCTTACAAAGACGAGAAGAACGGCTCAGAGTCCGTCAAGTTCAATATTGCGGGCGCCGATGCTGCGGTTCTGGAGATTGACTACGAAGAGTTTGACTTCTCCAAGACGCGCTTGGCGCAGCGCCAGCCGAAAGACGCGCGCATTGAACTAAGAATCTCTGATGGCAAACTGGCTGTCAGAATGCCCGCCAACGAGAAGGCACGCCATGTAATCGGACAGCTGCAGGAAAAGCTGGGCCAAATCAAGAAGAAGGATGTGGAGGCAACTCAGATTGAGGTAACCACGTTATCGCCTGAACTTCGCACGAGATTCTTCACGACACTGATAGCGAAGCTCCCTGGATACACATACAGAACCGTATCGAACGTTCGAGTATCACCAGGAGTCAAGGCAGATGAAGATGAAGAGCTTCTACTTGAAGAGGACGATGAAGGAGCGCAGTCTGAAATTCTGTCATTCGTACGAAGTGTCGCAATGTCTGGCGAAAACTTGGCTGTCTCTCCTGAATACAAGAGTCTGCTGGATAGCGGGTACTTCGTAACTTCTATTACCTGGCATACAGAACATCGCTCTCCACCGTACCACCTTATGCGCTTTGAAGCCGGCTTCGAGAATGGCGCAGATGGCACTGGCTTCCGTTACGCCGTTAAATATGCACCACGCACGAAGGCCGGGCACTACGCTACCAGTTTCCGAACGCTCGACACCCTGGAAAGGGAACAGCACCTCCAGGCATTGGAAGTATTCGCTCGCGAAACACTGAATGCACTTGTGAAGGAAGCTGCCCTTTCGAGCGCTTCACCGACCGAGGCGGGAGAGGCCCCTTAGTTATGAGCAAGGTAAAATGGCTTTCGGCGGATTTGGACGTATCGGCTCGGCAGCTAGCAAGACTACTCCAACAAGCGCAGTTCACTAAGGATTCCGAGGAAGGATTTGTAGTTGACAGAGCGCGACGAAACTCTGTTGAAGCCCGCTATGTTCAACGAGTCAACGTAACGGAGGTCATAGTCGACCCATTCGGAAACGAAGCAGAGTTCTCCTCCGTTAAGTATTCCGAACAGCATTTTTTTATTGCTGATGACCTACCTTGCATAGAGCTTCGACAGGGAGTCCGGCATTTGCATGCCTGTCTGGCACTGCTAAGCCAAACTACCGACTTTAGAATAGCCGTGAAACCCGTGAAGGTCGACGTCAATCATTGGCTTGAGGTCTTCGCAGCCTCCACAAGCATGCCGTTTACTGTTGACGCCTTCCAAGTTGGAAGCATCGCATTTTCGGATGGAGCGAGCGCGAGAGCGTTGGTTAAGGCAGGAAGAGGCGACGCACAGACCGCACTGAAGTCCTTGACGTCAGCCAGACCGTACGTCATCGAAAAGGTCCGCGTTAAGCATCAACGCGTTGACCATAGAGGGACTGTCGTGCTCGCGTCATCCGGCACGGCATCCACAACAGGCTTCTCTATCGAAGAAGACACTCACGTGCTGGAGGCCTTACGGAACTCGTTATCAGTGTCTATTTGAAGAGCCAGAAGAATCCCAACTCACTACCGTGACCTTATATATTCCCCATAGATAAATCAGGGGAGAGCTGACTCCCCTTCGCTGATGATAGCAATATACCAGAGGCATTTGCCTCCTACGAAGTGAATCCAGTTCTTAAATCGCAGACCGAGTTGGCATAAATTTTACAAGTACTCCGTCGATGTCTTGCGCGCACTTTTTCAGGACGTAGTGGGTCACTTCGCGCCTGTCTTGCTCATTGCTAATATCGACGAACCAATCGCTACTATTCGGACAGTTCACGTTTGGGTCTCCGCACAACTCGCCCGAAGAACACCATAGGTTCCGGACTACTTCCTTGTAGTCCATCGGGTCGCCAGGCAATCGCATTAAGCAATGAATGTGCGTTCCTCGTCGAACACCTTGAGCCGATGTACTCCACATCTGTTCCCCACCAAAGTCTTCAACTATTGGACACATACGAATCCGCTTCTTCGAGTTCCGACCAAATAGACGACACTTCAGCTTGTGCGTAAAGGAACCAAATGCCTTCTCCGCAAACTGATAGCTCACTCCTTTTTCGCCGCTGAAAGTTAACGTGACCATCGCGTTGCACTCTTCTCTGAGAAGCCACTCTGCGGTCTGTCGTTGAAGCTCAGTTCTTGAATAATTATTCGTGTCATCCATTGCTTGTACCTGCAAGAGCGTTGTGCGTTTTTGCTCTCACAGGTATCTTCTCAAGGGGGGACATTCCGCAATTTGGGAACCAATAGGCATGGCAAGACCCGGTGGGAATCCAAATCTGAAGGCAGTCCGCAACAGCGACACGGCAGCTGCCACGCGACAGTTGCAGCTCAACGCAGACAAGCATGCAAAGACCGTCTATGAAGCACTGCTTGCTGCAATGAAGGACGGGGCAATAGACAGTGCCGACGATGGGCACGACAAGGCAAGCTGGCGCGCGTGGCTGAATGCCAACGGCGTGCACACGCTAAGAAAACGCCCCTGGACGAAGAAGTCTTTCAACCGGATGCTTGCACGGTTGAGGCAGCGGAACTTGCTAGGAGGCAGCGAAAGCGCCCCCGACTCAGAATAGAAGAATGAACTAAGGTCCGCCTCGGCTGGTTGAGGCGTAATGACAGAGTGTTCGCTCTAGTCGCCAACAGGCGGCGTTCTGACGACCAATCCGAGGCGCTCGGGCAGAGAATGAACGCTACTTACATATACGTAGCGCCGGTTCCCGTACATGAAGGTCTCCAGTAGCCCCTCATTGGCGAGCTTGAATGCATTAGTTCTTGATATGCCGTGGGCTTTGCACACATCTACAAGCGGCCCGTAAAGAACGTCGAACTTTCCTTCCTGCGCCATCTACTTCCCCTATTAGACTGCAGCCGATGCACCGCATTGGGAACAGCGATGGGAACAGCCTCCAACAAGTGGGCCAATAACCATTAAAATCAACAACATGCGCCACATCTTGGCGGAGAGAGTGGGATTCGAACCCACGGAAGGTTTAACCCTTCGCCGGTTTTCAAGACCGGTGCCTTAAACCGCTCGGCCATCTCTCCAATCGGGTCCCGGTCGCCCGGGCAGCGCCGTATTCTCGCACGTGAAGGGCATTTGCCCAAGACCACCTTGCCCCTGCCCTTCGCATCCGGCACGGTGGGGGCCTTCACCGCACTCGGAGCCGCCATGGCCCATCTCGATCTGGCCAACCTGCGCACCTGCCTGCTGGACGACACCCAGCTGGCCGCTGTGGCCCTGCACCGCACCTTCGCCGGGCACCTGCCGGTCAGCAGCGGGCACGTGGTGGTCTGCGATCCGCTGGTCCAGGCCGAGGCGCCTGCGCTGGCCGACTACACCGCCCCGCTGGGCCGGCATCCGGTCGAGATCATCGTGCACAGCGGCCGCCCGGCGTTGGCCGTGGTCTGGTTCAAGCCACGCGAAGCTCTCACCGCGACCGCCCTGCACTGGCAGATGGCGCGCTGGACCACGCAGGACCTGACCGGCCTGGATGAGGACAGCTTCATCGGCTACCCGGTCGACGCCGGCATCGGTTGTTTCATGGACACCGACACCCAGCAGGCGCTGCTGGCCCTGATCGAACAGGCCGATGGCGACGAAGAGAGTGAATGGTCGGATGCACTGATCGACCACGATGGCCTGGATGAAGGCGCCGAGTACCGCCCCTGGGGCGAGGACTCGCCGCACGGCCTGGTGGTGTTCACCAGCGGCTGGGGCGACGGTGTCTATCCCAGCTACTGGGCGCTGGATACGTCCGGCATTCCGGTCGCCCTGGTCACCGATTTCCTGTGCATCCAGGGCGGCGATGGGCGCGACGAGCGCGAGATTGCCGACCAGGCCTATCGCGACAACCTGCCAGCTGCGGAAGCCGAGGCGCTGGCGCGGCTGGTGGCTGCAGTAGAACGAGACGACGCGGAGGCATTGCAAACCCTGTTGGAGGATGCGCCGCAGCGCGCCAACCTGATCGAACCGGGCTGTGGCGGCACCGCCCTGTACGAGGCGATCCGCCTGGATCGTCCGCAGGCATTGCGGGTGCTGTTGCAGTGCGGCGCATTGCCGGCAATGCCCGAACCCCTGCACATGAGCATGGTGACCAGCTATCTGGACTATGCGCGATTCCTGAAGAAGCCGCGCAGCGCGGAGCTGATGGCGGTGCTGGAAGCGCCCGTCGTTGCAGCCGGACCGCCACCGGCCGCACCGCGACGCCGTAGTTTCTGGGACCGGCTGTTCGGCCGGAACTGATCGGCGCCGGAATACAGCAACGCCGGGCATGGCCCGGCGCTACCTACCCGCCTTCTCAGCCGGCATCCACCGCCAGCGCACCCAGTGCACTGGCCTTGATCCGCTCCTTGGCCTTTTCACAGGCGCCACCGCAATCCAGGCGCGAGGCCTCCAGCTGCGGCGGCAGGTGCTCGGCCAGGAAGTCGATGAACACGCGCACCGCCGGCAGCAGGCCGCGGCGCGAGGCGAACACGGCGTGGCACACGCCCTGCGGCAGCGACCAGTCCGGCAGTACCACTTCCAGCTCGCCATTACGCACGGCGTCGGCGCACACGGTTTCCGGCAGCATGGTGATGCCAAAACCGTCCTTCACCATGCTCTGCAGCAGCGGGAAGTCAAAGCCGGCCACGCGCGGCTGCAGGTCGACCCGGCGCACTTCGCCTTCCGGGCCATGCAGTTCCCAGCGCTGGCGGGCTTCGTCTTCGCTGATGCTGAGGGTCACGTGCTGGGTCAGCTCTTCCGGGTCCTTGGGGCGACCGGCGCGGTCCAGGTACTTCGGGCTGGCCACCAGCAGTTCCTGCACCTGGCCGAAGCTGCGCATCACCAGGCTGCCGTCGTCGTCCAGGCGCGAACGCACGCGCAGGGCCACGTCGTAGCCTTCGTTGATGATGTCCACGCGGCGGTTGCTGATGTTCAGCTGCAACCGCACCTTCGGATACTGCTCAAGGAACTTGGGCAGCAGCTTGGGCAGCTGCATCTGCGCCAGTGACACCGGCACGCTGGCGCGCACCACGCCGCGCGGTTCCGCGCTGAGGCGGTCCACTACTTCGCGTGCGGCCTGCGCTTCGGCCAGCATCGTCTGCGCATGTCGGTGCACGCTGGTGCCGACATCGGTGACCGCGAAACGGCGCGTGGAGCGCTGCAGCAGGCGCACGCCCAGGTCGGTTTCCAGCTGGCTGATGCGGCGGCTCAGTCGCGACTTGGGGATGCCCAAAGCGCGCTCGGCGGCGGCGAATCCGCCGTGGTCGACCACCATCGCGAAGTAGTACAGGTCATTCAGGTCATGCATGCCCGAGTTCCATATCTAGAACAATACGTGGCATTCAATCACCTTTATTCCGCCTTTGCAACAACCTATCGTTCTCTCCGTCGGCGGGGCCACCCCGCTCCTTCCTCCCAGAACATAGGTGACTGCCATGAAGCTTCTGCATCTCGACGCCAGCGTGCTTGGCGACAACTCCGTCTCGCGCCAGCTGTCGGCCGCCGTGGTCGCCCGCCTCGCCAGCCAGATCGATGGCCTGCAGGTCGATTATCGCGATCTTGACGCCAATCCGGTACCGCACCTGCGCAGCAGCTCGCTGGCCAAGACCGACGCCGCTGAAGCGACCGATGCTGAACAGGTGATGCAGCAGTTCCTGGAGGCCGACATCGTGGTGATCGGCGCGCCGATGTACAACTTCAGCATCCCGTCCACGCTGAAGGCCTGGATCGACCGCGTGGCCGTGGCCGGCCGCACCTTCAAGTACACCGAGAACGGCCCGGTGGGCCTGGCCGGTGGCAAGCGGGTGATCATTGCCAGCAGCCGCGGCGGCATCTACACCGACTCGCCGGCCGACTTCCAGGAGCCGTTCCTGCGCCAGGTGTTCGCCTTCATGGGCATCAACGAAGTCGAGTTCGTGCGCGCCGAGGGCATCGCCTACTCGCCGCAGCACCGTGAAGACGCCATCGCCGGTGCGCTGGCGGCGCTGCCGTCGCACGACGTGGCCGAAGCCGTCGCGGCGTAACGCGTTCCAACGTTCGGCGCCCCTCTCTCCTCGTCTGGGCGCTGAACGCGGGCCGGGATCCCCTCCCCCTCCCGGCCCACCCTGGCGGCCCCGCTGTGCGGGGCCGTTTTCTTTTGCGGCGCGCTAGGCTGGGGGCATGAACTACATCGTGACGGCTGCGCACCGCAGCGAATTTCCGCACCCGATCATCCTGCGCCGCGGCCAGGCGCTGGTGGTGGGCGAACGTTATGAAGGCCCGGAGGGCTGGGACGACTGGTTCCTCTGCGAGGCCGAGGGGCAGCAGCCCGGATTCGTGCCGGCGCCGGTGATCGGCCGCGATGCGCAGGGTGGCGCGTTTGCCACGCAGGATTACTGCGCGCGCGAACTGGATGTGGACCCCGGGCAGACGCTGCGCGGGATGCGCACGCTCAATGGCTGGGCATGGTGCGTGCCGGAGAACGGCGAACCGGGATGGGTGCCGCTGGAGAAGCTGCGGGCCATAAAGGAGAGCCGAGCATAGGCTCGGCTCTACACAGATCTGTAGCGCCCGAGCCCATGCTCGGGCGGCGGCGCATTGCGCCGGCTATCAGCCAATGGTTTCCAGGCCACCCATGTACGGGCGCAGGGCCTCCGGCACGGTGATGCTGCCGTCGGCGTTCTGGTAGTTCTCCATCACCGCGATCATCGCGCGGCCAACGGCCACACCCGAGCCGTTCAGCGTGTGCGCCAGCTCCGGCTTGCCGGTGGCCGGGTTGCGCCAGCGCGCCTGCATGCGGCGGGCCTGGAAGTCACCACAGTTCGAGCACGAGGAGATCTCACGGTAGGTCTCCTGCGACGGCAGCCAGACTTCCAGGTCATAGGTCTTCACCGCCGAGAAGCCCATGTCGCCGGTGCACAGCAGCACCTTGCGGTAGGGCAGGCCCAGCTTTTCCAGCACCACTTCGGCGCAGCGGGTCATGCGCTGGTGTTCGGCGTCGCTGTCTTCCGGGCGGCTGATCGAGACCAGCTCGACCTTCTCGAACTGATGCTGACGGATCATGCCGCGCACGTCGCGGCCACCACTGCCGGCCTCGGCACGGAAGCACATCGAGTGGGCGGTCATGCGCAGCGGCAGGCGCTCGGCGTCGACGATCTCATCGCGCACGATGTTGGTCAGCGGCACTTCCGAGGTCGGGATCAGGTAACGCGTGGAGTCGCCCACGGCGGTCTTGAACAGGTCGTCTTCGAACTTCGGCAGCTGGCTGGTGCCGCGCAGCGAGTCGGCGTTGACCAGCAGCGGCACGTTGGTCTCCTCGTAGCCGTGCTCGCCGGTGTGCAGGTCGACCATGAACTGGGCCAGGGCGCGGTGCAGGCGCGCGATCGGGCCACGCAGCACGGTGAAGCGCGAACCGGACAGCTTGGCCGCGGTCTCGCCGTCCAGCCAGCCGTTGCGGGCGCCCAGTTCGACGTGGTCGAGCACCTTGAAATCGAACTGGCGCGGGGTACCCCAGCGCGCCTGCTCGACGTTGTCGTTCTCGTCGGCACCGGCCGGCACGTCGTCGGCCGGCAGGTTCGGAATGCCCATCGAGATCGCTTCGATCTTCTCGCGCAGCTCGTCCAGCGCCACTTCCGAAGCCTTCAGCTCGTCGGCGAAGGCAGCGACCTCGGCCATGATGGCCGAGACGTCCTCGCCCTTGGCCTTGGCCTGGCCGATGGCCTTGGAACGGCTGTTGCGCAGGCTCTGCAGCTCCTGGGTCCGCACCTGGATGCGCTTGCGATCCGCCTCCAGGGACTCCAGGGCAGACACGTCGAGCTCGAAGCCGCGGCTGGTGCGCAGGCGTTCGGCGAGGTCGGCGGGCTGGTGGCGGAGCAGGGCTGGATCAAGCATGGCAGGTGTCGTGGTGGGTATCAGGGATGGGATTATCGCTTGTTATACGGTTTTCTGCCGCCCGGTTCATTCCTGGCGTGGCAGAATCGGGCTATTCCGTACTGGTCCGGTCCATGTCTGCACCCCGCTCGTCGTCCGCCAAGTCGTTCACTGTGCATATCCCGCGCAACGCCCTGAAGATCGCCGGCATCGCCTTCGGCGTGGGCGTGCTGTTGTTCGTGCTGGTCTGGTTGACCGGCCGCGACAAGGAATTCTTCCGTGCCGATCCGGCCGCGCAGACACCGCAGGAGACCGCGCAGGTGGAACCGCTGCCGGAACCGCTGGCCGCCGCCGCAGGCTCCAGTGACATGCCCGATGCCAAGCCGGCCCCGGTAGAGGACGCCCCGAAGCTGGTCGAAACCGCACCGCCGCCGCCGGCGCCCATCGCTGAACCGGCCCCGGCCACGCCGACCCCTGCGCCAGCCGCCACCGGCAACAGCCAGCCGATGCCGATTGCCGGCCAGTCGCCGCCGCCGGCCTACCCGGCCGCGGCCCTGCGCGCGGGCGAGACCGGCAGCGTGGTGGTGCGCGTGGACGTGGATGCCACCGGCTACCCGAACAATGCCACGGTCATCCAGCGCAGCGGCTCACGCGAGCTCGACCGTGCCGCCACCGACGCCGTGCGCCGCTGGCGCTTCACCCCGGCGCAGAGCAACGGCCAGGCCGTACCGGGCAGCATTGAAGTGCCGTTCGACTTCAAGACCCAGTAACTGAACGATTCCCGGCAGGCAACCTGAACCCTGCCGGTGGCGTTGACGCAACGCTGACACTTCCCGCCACTGGCCCGCGCAACACTCTCCCCGTCGTCCATTGACGGAAGGAGTTTGCGATGACCGCCACCACCCACGAAGACCTTCATTCGCCGCAGCTGCAGCAGGACGCCAGCGAACAGCACAAGCCCACGTCGCCCTGGATGTGGATCGCGCTGATCGTGGCGATGTTTGCCGCCGCGCTGCTCTGGCTGCGTCACTCGAATCAGGAAGACGTGGCGCCGGCACCGGTCGGCGAGCGCATGCTGCCCGCCCCCGAGCAGGCGCCGGTGGCCGACGCGCAGGAGCCGGCGGCCCGCCAGGCCGCACCGGTCGGCAACCAGCGCAAAGCCGCCCCTGCGGTACGCAATCGCGAGGCGCGCCCGCTGGCAGGCAACATCAAGCCGACCTACCCCGCCGCCGCGCTGCGTAATGGCGTACAGGGCAGCGTGATCGCCAGCCTGAATGTCGATAGCCGCGGCCAGGTGACCAATGCCGCGATTGTTTCGCGCAGCGGCGAACGCAGCCGTGACCTGGATCGCGCGGTGCTGAGCGCCGTGCAGAACTGGAAGTTCCAGCCGGCGATGCATGAAGGTCGTGCAGTGGCCAGTGTGGTGCGGGTCCCGGTGGATTTCCGTACCGAACAGCGTTGATCGCGGACGAGGGGTTCGTGATGTTTAGACGGAGGCTTCGGCCTCCGTCCTTTTATCTGGAGAGGCGTGCCAACCAGGGTTGGCACCTACCGGGTGATGTGAGCGTGCCAACCAGGGTTGGCACCTACCGGGTGATGTGAGCGTGCCAACCAGGGTTGGCACCTACCGGGCGATGTGAGCGTGCCAACCAAGGTTGGCACCTACCCGGTGATGTGAGCGTGCCAACCAGGGTTGGCACCTACCGGAAAACGCGATCCGCCGATCAGGCCAGGTTGAAGCCGGCGCTGCGCGCCAGGCCATCGAAGTCCGGGAAGGACGTGGCGACGTTGGCGATGTCGTTGATGCGCACTTCGCCGTCGCTGATCTGGCCGGCAATGGCGAATGCCATGGCGATGCGATGGTCGCCGTGGCTTTCGATGGTGCCACTCCCCAGCCGAGCCCCGCCATGCAGGGTGGCGCCATCCTCGGTCTCGTTCACCTGCATGCCCAGCGCGCGCAGGCCAGTGGCCATCGCCGCAAGACGATCGGATTCCTTCACCCGCAGTTCGGCAGCACCGCTCACCACGGTCTGGCCTTCGGCGGCGGCGGCGGCCACGAACAGCGCCGGGAACTCGTCGATCATGTCCGGCACCAGTGCTTCGGGAATACGCGCGCCCTTCAGCGGAGCGTAGCGCACCACCAGATCGGCCACCGGCTCACCGCCCTGCTCGGCCGGATTCTCTTCGGTGATATCCGCCCCCATCAGGCGCAGCGCGTGCAGCAGGCCGGTGCGACGCGGGTTCAGGCCGACCTGCTTCAGGCGCAGCTCGGAGCCGGGAATGATGCTGGCGGCGACCAGGTAGAACGCCGCCGAGGAAAAATCGGCCGGCACTACGATGTCCGTGGCGCGCAGGCGCTGGCCGCCCCGCAGGCGCGCCTTGCCCGGCGAGAATTCGATGTCCACGCCGAACGCGGACAGCATGCGTTCGGTGTAGTCGCGGGTCGGGTGGGGTTCCACCACGCGGGTTTCGCCCTGCGCGTACAGGCCGGCCAGCAGCACGGCCGACTTGATCTGTGCGCTGGCCACCGGCGAGGCGAAGTCGATGCCATGCAGCGTCTGGCCGCCATGCACGTGCAGCGGCGGCGTGCCGTCGTCCTGGGTATCGATCCTTGCGCCCATCTGCGACAGCGGGCCGGTGACACGGCGCATCGGGCGGCCGGACAGCGACTCATCGCCGATCAGCGTGCAGTCGAACGCCTGGCCCGCCAGCAGGCCGGCCAGCAGGCGCATGCCGGTGCCGGCATTGCCGCAGTCCAGCGGTGCCTCCGGTGCTTTCAGGCCGTCGATACCGACGCCATGCACGATGCGCTGCGACGGGCTGGGGGTTTCGATGCGCACACCCAGCTGGCTGAAGATGCGCGCGGTGGCGCGGGTGTCCTCGCCTTCCAGGAAGCCTTCGATATGCGAAGTGCCATCGGCCAGCGCGGCGAACATCACCGAGCGGTGCGAGACCGACTTGTCGCCGGGAATGGTCAGGCTGCCCTGCAGCGGCTGGCCCTTGCGGGCGATCCAGTGTTGCGCGTTGCTCATCGTTCGATCGTTCCGTAAACGCCGGCAGCGCCGGCGATGCATCAGGGAGCGGCGGCCAGGGCCGCCACAGCAGCACTCAGGGCACGGCCACCGGGTAGGAGCCCAGCACCTTGATCTGCGCCGAGTGCGCTTCCAGTTCGGCCAGCGCCGCCTGCATCGGCGCGTCGTCGATGTGGCCGGCCAGGTCGATGAAGAAGCCGTATTCCCACTTGCCGTGGTGCGACGGCCGCGACTCGATGCGGTTCATGCTGATGCCGTGGCGGGCGAACGGGCTGAGCACATCGAACAGCGCACCGGGCTTGTCATGGATGAACACCAGCACCGAGGTGCGGTCGTGACCGGAGGTCGGGAAGATGTTGCGGCCCACCACCAGGAAGCGGGTGGTGTTGTCGGCATCATTCTGGATCGGCTTGGTGACCACCTTCTTCAGCCCGTACACGTGGCCGGCACTCTCGCCGCCGATGGCCGCTGCGTCGTCGGCGTTGCGCGCGCGACGCGCACCCTCGGCATTGCTCGACACCGGAATCTTCTCGGCCTTCGGCAGGTTGGCGCGCAGCCACGCCGAGGTCTGCATGAACGACTGCGGATGCGCGTAGATGCGCTCGATGTCCTCGATGCGGCCGCTGCGCGACATCAGGAACTGCTGCACGCGCAGTTCCACTTCGCCACAGATCTTCAGGTTGGAGGTCAGGAACATGTCCAGGGTGATCTGGATGGTGCCCTGTCCCGAATTCTCCACCGGCACCACGCCGAAATCGGCGTTGCCCGCTTCCACTTCCTGGAACACTTCCTCGATGCTGGCCATCGGCAGGCCCAGCGCGGAGCGGCCGAAGTGCTTGAGCACGGCCTGCTGGCTGAAGGTGCCTTCCGGGCCGAGGTAGCCGATCTTCAGCGGCTCCTGCTGGGCCAGGCAGGCCGACATGATCTCGCGATAGACATGCACCAGCAGCTCGTCGCTGAGCGGGCCTTCATTGCGGTCCACCACCATGCGCAGCACCTGCGCTTCGCGCTCGGGGCGGTAGTAGTCGACAGCGGCGGCCAGCTTGCCCTTGGCCTTGCCGACCTGGTGGGCGAAGCGCGCGCGCTCGGCGATCAGGCTCTGGATGTCACGGTCGATCTGGTCGATCTTCGAGCGCACATCGGCCAGCGCCAGCGGTGCCAGGGTGGGTGCCGGGTTCGAGGCGGCCTTGGCCTTGCCCTTCGCCTTGCTGGGCGCGCTGTCCTTGGCCGGTTCGGCCTTCTTCGGCGCCTTCTTGCTGGATTTGCTGCTTGCCATCGGAATTCCTTGTTGCGGGACCCGCACCCGACGGTGCGCGCCGTTCATTGCTCAGCCGTGACGCTGCTGGAAATCGGCCATGAAGGCGACCAGCGCCTCGGCCCCGGCCAGCGGCATGGCGTTGTACAGCGAGGCACGGATGCCCCCGACCACCTTGTGTCCCTTCAGCGCCAGCAGGCCGGCAGCCTTCGCTTCGGCGACGAAGCGGGCATCAAGCCCGGCATCGGGCAGGAAGAACGGGATGTTCATCCGCGAGCGTGCCGCATGCGCGACCTCGTTGCGGTAGAAGCCGCCGGAGCCATCGATGGCGCCGTACACCAGTGCCGCCTTGGCGGCATTGCGCCTGGCGAATTCGGCCACGCCGCCTTCGGCCAGCATCCACTTGAACACCAGGCCGGCCAGGTACCAGTTCCAGGTCGGCGGGGTGTTGAGCATCGAATCGCGGGCGACATGCGAGCGGTAATCGAAGATGTCCGCGCGCGGCTGGCCAGTGCGCTCGAGCAGATCGCGGCGGACGATCATCACTGCGATGCCGACCGGGCCCAGGTTCTTCTGCGCGCCGGCATAGATCACACCGTAGCGGCGTACATCCAGCGGCTCGCTGGCGATGGACGAGCTGAAGTCCGCCACCAGCGGCACATCGCCGGTATCCGGCACATCACGGAACTCGACGCCGTGGATGGTCTCGTTGGCGGTGATGTGCACATAGGCGGCGTCGGGCGAGAGCTGCCAGTCGGCGCGGGGCGGCAGCGTGCGGTAGCCGTCGGGCTCGCTGCTGGCGGCAATGTTGACGTCGACGTAGACGCCGGCCTGCTTGACCGCAGTCTTTCCCCAATGGCCACTGACCACGTAGTCGGCGCGCTGGCCGGGGCTGGCGAAGTTGAGCGGGATGAGCGCCTGCTGGGTGGTGGCACCACCGGACAGGAACAGCACCGCGTAGTCGTCGGGGATATCGAGCAGGCGGCGCAGGTCGGCCTCGGCCTCGGCGGCCACGGACATGAATTCCGCGCCGCGATGGCTCATTTCCACGATCGAGGCACCACTACCGTGCCAGTCCAGCATTTCCGCCTGCGCCTGGCGCAGGACCGATTCCGGCAAGGTCGCAGGGCCGGCACTGAAGTTGAACGCGCGCGTCATGTCACACCTGTGGGGCAAGACCCCTAGTATGCCGCAGTGCACCAGCCTTGCGGCCTAGTGCGGCAAGGGAAATTTGGTTTCATTGGAATCCATTCGCCGCCGGCGTGGCGCCGGTAGTCGCCGACCTCGGTCGGCGTACGCCGTCAGGCGTCATGCCCGCCGAAAAAGCGTGCCGACCAAGGTCGGCACCTACCAAAGCCATGCGCCGTCAGGCGTCAAGCCCGCATACGGAGCGTGCCGATCTAAGGTCGGCACCCACCAGCGCGCGGACCCAGCGGATTCAGATCAGCAGCAAAGCCCCCGGTAGTCGCCGACCTTGGTCGGCGTACGCCGTCAGGCGTCATGCCCGCCGACGAAGCGTGCCGACCAAGGTCGGCACCTACCAAAGCCGTGTGCTGCCAGGCGTCAAGCCCGCCGACGGAGCGTGCCGACCAAGGTCGGCACCTACCAAAGCCGTGTGCTGCCAGGCGTCAAGCCCGCCGACGGAGCGTGCCGATCAAGGTCGGCACCCACCAGGGCGCGGACCCAGCGGATTCAGATCAGCGCGCGCCGAACCAGAGCAGCAGGCTGAGCAGTGCGGCCAGCAGCAGCGCACTCACCAGCAGCCACGGCCAGCGCCGGACCCTGCGCGGCGCGGCCGGCAGCACCGGCGCCTGCTCGGCCTCGTGGCTGGCGTCGTCCTCGGCGGGCAGCGGCCGCCGGCGCGGATCGTGCGGCACTTCCAGCACGAACCGGTGCTGGCCATCGAACACGACCTGGTCGCCGGCCTGCAGCCAGCAGTGGCGCACGGCCACGCCGTTGACCCGGGTACCGTCGGCGCTGCCGAGGTCGCGCAGCAGCACGCGCTCGCCGTGCACTTCCACGCGGGCATGCTGTTCGGCGAAGGCCGGGTCATCAATGGCGATGTCGGCCTCGTTGCCGCGGCCGATCAGGCGGGCCCGCGACAGGGTGAAACTGCGGCCATGGTGCAGGCCACCGACACCGCGCAGCAGTCGTTGCTGCTCGTCGCTGCCATCCTCGTTCTTCGGCGCAGGCGCCTGCAGCAGGCTCTCGACTTCGCCCTGCAGCACCATCTCCACGCCATCCACGTATACCGCATCGCCCGCGCGCAGCAGGGCCATCCGGCGCACCGGTCGACCATTGACGTGGATGCCGCGGATGCCATTGCCGACCTGCAGCCAGAGGCCGCGATCGTCCATGCAGAACTGGGCCAGCAGCAGGGCGCCGTGGCCGGCATCACCGAGCCGCACGCTGCCGTTGGCCTGGCGCACGATGCGCTGCACCCCGGGCCGCAGGGGCTGGTCGGGCTGTTGTTGCTGACTGAAGTGAACTAGCAGGTTCTGCACGCGGCGCAGCCTAGCAGGTTGGTCGCCAACGAAGAAGAACCCACGATGAGTGCTTGGCGCGGCGGCCCTTGATGCGCACAATGCTCGCCCTCTTTGATCATCCCCGCCCTGCGCCAGGAGCCTGCATGTCCACCATCGATGTCCGCCACGCCCACGCCCTGCCCGACGCACAGGCGCGCGCCGCGATCGAACAGGTCGCTGCCAAGCTGTCCGAGCGCTTCGGCCTGAAGTCGTCCTGGACCGCCGACGTCCTGAACTTCTCCGGCAGCGGTGTGGACGGTGCGATCGAACTGCAGCCGGGCGCCGTGCGCGTGACCGCCAAGCTCGGTTTCCTGCTGTCGGCGATGAAGGGCATGGTCGAAGGCGAGATCCAGCGCGTGCTGAAGGAAAAGCTGGGCTGAATCCTGGCGGCGGCCATCACGGCCGTGCAACGCCACCGCGCGCTACTCTCGGGGCAGGCCCAACTCCCACGGGAAGTGCGATGAACCACTACGAGAACGACGACCGCCGCAACGACGACGCCTCTTTCGGTGACCAGGCCGAGCGCTTCTCGCGCAAGCTCAGCGATTCGGCGCAACAGGTCTGGCTGGCCGGGCTGGGTGCGCTGGGGCGCGCGCAGGCCGAGGGCAGCCGCTTCTTCGACGGCCTGGTGAAGGAAGGCGAAGCCTGGGAAGCCCGCCGCCGTGAACGCAGCGGCGAACAGGGCCCGGGCTGGCGTGACAACGTCGAAACCTCACTGGACGAGGCCCGCGAGAAGGCCTCCGGCACCTGGAACAAAGTCGAGAAGGCCTTTGATGACCAGGTACAGGGCGTGCTCAAGCGCCTGCATGTACCCACTGCCGACGAGGTGACCGCGCTGGAAGCCCGCATCGATGCCCTGCACGCGCGCCTGGCCAGGCTGGAAAACCGGGCAGCTTCGGGTGCAGATGCCCCCGCCCCGGGCAGCCATCAATCGCCGGACAGCATTCCCTGAGCGCAATTGTTGCAATGCAATAAATTTTGATTGACAATCGCGAGCAACCCGCCAATCGCTTCGGCTGCCGTTTGTTCCCTCCCCTCACGGCTTCAGGATTGGCGGGTTTTTCGTGTCCGCCGTATACCGATCTGCGCGCTCCATCACGCTTCCTGTCAGGAACATCCTGACCCAGCCGGGCACCGCGACCTTTACACTGTCGCTCTCCGCTTTCGCCCCTTCCGCCCTACTCCTGCATGCTCCCCTGGATCCTGGCCCTGCTGTCGGCCCTGCTTACCTGTTCCCTGGCCGTTGTCTATCTGTGGTGGATCAAGCGGCGGCAGAAGGAGATGCAACTCGGCCTGCAGGCCCTGGCAGGCATGCACTGGCGCGAATTTTCGGTACTCGTCAAGCGCATGCTGCGCGAGCAGCGTGGCCTGCGCGAGCTGGTCGATCCGGCCGAAGATGCCCGCGAGCCGAGCAGCGACTTCCTGCTCAGCGATGGCCCCAATCAATGGCTGGTGTCGTGCAAGCACGGCCTGGCCTACCGCATCGGCACCGCCGCAGTGAACGAACTGGGTGCGGCCGCGCGCCTGGCCGGCGCCAAGGGGGGCGTACTGCTGACCGAAGGCCGTATCGAACGCGACGGCCGTGGCGCCGCCGAGAAGCAGGCGGTTGAAGTGCTGGACGGGCCGCGCCTGTGGCCGTTGCTGCAGCCCTACCTGCCCGGCGACATCGAAGCGCGCGTGCGCGCCAGCGCCCGGCACGAAGCGCTGCGCCGCATTGCCATTGCCGCACTGGGTTCGGCCACGCTGGGGCTGCTTGTCGGCCTGGGTCTGCAGGGCCTGCATGTGGAAGAGGCCCCTCCGGTCGCTGCGGCGCCGGTGGTGGCAACGCCTTCGGCCGCGCCTTCGGCCGCACCTTCAGCCGCACCCGCCCCGATCGAAGCAGTCCCTGCGGCCGCCCCCGCTCCCACGCCTGCCGTCGCCCCCGCGACCGACGCGCGCAGCAATCCCGACCCCGATGCCGCCACGCTGGAGCGCTTCCAGGCCGATCTGGCCCGCGCCCTGGCCGGCAAGCCCGGCATCGCCAGCGGTGTCTGGCTGACCCGGCAGACACTGGCGATCAACCGCACCGGCGAACTGGACGCGGTGTGGCCGCTGGTCTGCGAGGAAGTGCTGCACTACCCCGCGCTGCGCAACGTGCGCATCCAGCTCAATGCCCGCCCCGGCGTGGATGAGCCGGTGCGCTGGCGGCAGTGCGCTACGTATTGATGGCGCAGCATCCGCGCATGGCGTGGATCTACTGAATCCCGATGCGCGACCCCTTGATAGATCCACGCCACGCGTGGATGCCTTTGCAGAGTTGAGCCACGCGCGAACAGCAGCCGAGCATGGGCTCGGCTCCACATGGCGCCTGCTCAGCCCAATGCCGCGAGATGGGCGATGTAACTGGAGCGCGATTCACCCGCCGCTCTGGCCTGCGCATCCAGCCTCGCCAGGATCCGGCGTGGCAGGCTGATATTGACCCGCTCGATGGTGTCGTCCAGCAGAGCCGGATCAATGCAGATGTACGCAAGAATCCAACAGATGTCCTTGGATGCCTCCGCGGCGATCTTCTGCGGCGCGGAAGGTGTCGGAATTGAGCGCCCCTCATCCAGGGCCACATCAATCCAGGCGAGCGCCGCCTCTTCCGCCGCACTGAGCGCATCATCAAGCGTGTCGGCCGCTGAGAAGCACCCCGGCAGATCTGGAACGACCACACCCCACGCGGTGCGCTCATCGCCCGCCTCGATCAAGACTGGATATCGCATGGGCCCTCCTACGTCAGTCCTGCGAGCTTCCGCAACGCCTGCACCAGCCCTTTCCCCAGATCCTTCCTTGGGTGAGGAACGGTGATGATGTGAGGGTGCTGCGAGTGCACGAATACATGATGGGATCCGCGGATCCGACGACAGATCCAACCTGCCGCTTCCAGTTCCCGGATGAGGTCCCTGCCCTTCATGCAGGGACGATACACATCGTACACACGCCCCGACAGAGTTCAAGGCGACAGTCGTTTCGGCAGAGTAGATCCACGCCATGCGTGGATGGAATCCCTATCGCGCGCCCGGCGCGAAGCGCGCCACCAAGTCCCAGGCATCCCCCAGGAACACCTGGCGCACGCGGGTGATCGGCTGTTCGCCACGCCAGGTCAGGCGTTCGATCACCAGGCAGGCGGTACCGGGCTTCACATCCAGCAGCCTGGCGGTGGCAGTATCCGCGCCCCAGGCACTGATGCGATGCTGGGCGCGGGTCCAGGACACGTTCTGCAGCAGCCAGCTGCCCGGGGCGGTGGTGCTGAAGTCGACCTCCAACACCTCGGGCACGCCCACCGGGCTGATCAGGCGGTGCTCCAGTGCCAGCGGGCGGCCATCGGCCAGGTGCAGGCAGCGCATCGCCAGCAGCATTTCGCTGCCGGCCAGCTCGACTTCGCCGGCATTGCCGGCATCGGCCAGGCGCAGATCGCGCTGCAGCAGTCGATAGGCGTACTGATGGCCGCGCGAGCCGACTTCCATCGCGATGTCGGGAATCTCCAGCGCCACCTGCTCCAGGTGCGGCGGCTGCCGCGCCACGAAGGAACCGGCACGACGGCGGCGCTCGATCATGCCGCTCTCGGCCAGTGCGGTCAGCACCTTGTTCACTGTCATCCGCGAGCATCCGTACTGCTCCATCAACTCGTGCTCGTACGGAATCCGGAAGCCCGGCGCCCACTCTCCACTGAGGATGCGGCTTTCCAGATCGCTGCGGATACGCTGGTTGAGCGTGGCGGACTTGCTGGCCTTCACGTAATGGGGTCTCGGTGGCGGGAGGCGATCAGCCCAGCACGCCGCGCAGGGCGGCAGCGAAGGCGCTGGTGATCGCCTCGCGCTGCAGGTGGCGGCCCTCGGCCACGCACTGGCGGCCATGGCGCCAGACCGATCGCAGCGCGCCATTACGTGCGGCGAACACCCAGCTGTCAAGCCATGCGTCATCCTGTCGCGCCTGCAGCGCCGGGTGTGCGGCGTCCAGTTCAACCAGGTCGGCACTGGCGCCGACCTGCAGGCCGGCGGCCACGCCCAGCGCCTGTGCGCCACCGTGCAGTGCACCTTCAAACAGGAAACGACCGCTGCTGCGGGTGGCATCCGGCGCCAGCACGTTGCGCCCGCGCAGGGTAAGCCGCTGGCCGTACTCGAGCAGGCGCAGTTCTTCGGCCGCGTCGATCAGCACATTGGAATCGGAGCCGACGCCGAAGCGTCCGCCCTCGCGCGCGAACGCCTGCATCGGGAACAGGCCGTCGCCCAGGTTGGCCTCGGTGATCGGGCACAGGCCGGCCACGGCCTGGCTGGCGACGATGGCCGCGCGCTCGTCATCGGTGATGTGGGTGGCATGCACCAGGCACCAGCGCGCATCCACCGGCGCATGGTTGTACAGCCACTGCACCGGGCGCTGGCCGCTCCAGGCCAGGCAGGCCTCCACTTCGCGCACCTGCTCGGCGATATGGATGTGCACCGGGCCGTCGGTCAGCGGCAGCAACGCACTCAGTTCCTCGCCGGTGACCGCACGCAGGCTGTGCGGTGCGATGCCGAGCACCGCGTCGGGCAGCGCGGCCAAGGCCGGCTTTGCGGCCTCCAGCAGCTGCGAGAAGGCGTCCACGTCGTGGATCAGGCGCCGCTGCGCTGGATTCGGCGCCGCCCCGCCGAAATCGGCATGCGCATAGAACACCGGCAGCAGGGTCAGGCCGATGCCGGTCTGGTCGGCGGCGGCGGCAATCCGCGCACTCATCTCGGCGCGGTTGGCATAGGCGTGGCCCTCGGCGTCGTGGTGCAGGTAATGGAATTCACCGACGCGGGTGAAGCCACTTTCCAGCATTTCCATATAGGCCTGGGCGGCAATGGCCTGCACCGCGTCTGGGCGCAGGTGGGCCAGGAAACGGTACATCAGCTCGCGCCAGCTCCAGAAGCTGTCACCGTCGCCGCCGCCGATCTCGGTCAGCCCGGCCATGCCGCGCTGGAAAGCATGGCTGTGCAGGTTGGGCAGGCCCGGCACCAGGATGCCGACGCGGGTGTCGCCCGACTGCGCGCCCTGCCCCGTGCTGATGGCCGCGATGCGACCGTCCTGCACCTGCAGGCGGACATCGCGGACCCAACCCTCGGCCAGCAGGGCGTGGGCGGCATGGAAACTGTGCGGGGAACGCGAATCGGACATGGCTGGACAACCCGAAATGGACGCCTATATTGTATAGACATATAAGCACAGCCGCGTTGTGGATGCCATGCACGTCGATACCCTCTGGTCCAACGTCCACCTGATCACCCTTGATGGCGAAGGGCTGGGTGTCATCCGCGATGGCGTCCTGGCCTGCGCCGACGGCCGCATCGTCCACGTCGGCGCGGCCGGCAGCGACGCCCACCTGCAGCCGACCACCCGCATCGATGGCGAAGGCCGCTGGATCTCGCCCGGCCTGATCGACTGCCACACCCACCTGGTCTACGCCGGCAACCGCGCCAATGAATTCGAGCAGCGCCTGCAGGGCGTCAGTTATGCCGAGATCGCCCGTGCCGGCGGCGGCATCGTCTCCACCGTGCGCGCCACCCGTGCTGCCACCCCGGAACAGCTGGCCAGCGAAAGCCGGCCGCGCCTGCTGGCGATGCGTGCCGAAGGCGTGACCACGATCGAGATCAAGTCCGGCTACGGCCTGACCCTGCCCGACGAACGCAAGCAGCTGCAGGTCGCACGCGCGCTGGGCGAGGAATGCCGGGTCAACGTGGTGACCACCTTCCTCGGCGCACACGCGGTTCCGCCAGGCCGCGAAGCACAGGAATACACCGACGAGGTGTGCAACGTGATGATTCCGGCCATCGCCGCCGAAGGCCTGGCCGAAGCGGTGGATGTGTTCTGCGAGAACATCGCCTTCTCGCCGGCGCAGGCGCGCCAGGTCTTTGAAGCGGCGCGCGCCAACGGGCTGTCGGTGAAGATCCACGCCGAGCAGCTGAGCAACCAGCATGGCGCCGAACTGGCGGCCCGCTTCGGGGCACTGTCGGCCGACCATATCGAACATCTGGACGATGCCGGCATCGCCGCGATGGCCGCTGCCGGTACCGTCGCCGTGCTGCTGCCCGGTGCCTTCTATTTCACCCGCGATACCACCCTGCCGCCGATCGCCGCGCTGCGTGCGGCCGGCGTACCGCTGGCGCTGGCCACCGACAGCAACCCGGGCACTTCGCCGCTGACCAGCCCACTGCTGGCGATGAACATGGGCGCCACCCTGTTCCGCCTGACCGTGGACGAGTGCATCGCCGGCTTCACCCGTGAAGCGGCGCGCGCACTGGGCCATGGCGAGCGCATCGGCCGCCTGGCGGTGGGCATGGACTGCGACCTGGCGATCTGGGACATCGATGCCCCCGCCGACCTGGTCTATCGCATTGGATTCAACCCGCTGCACGCGCGCGTGGTGCGCGGACAGCCCGACCTGCCTGCCTCCTGGAGCAACACATGAGCAACACCCTGGTTCTTCGCCCCGGCCATGTCACTCTCGCCCAGTGGCGGCAGGTCTATCGCGGTGCGCCGCTCGCACTGGACCCGGCCGCGCTGCCGGTGGTGCGCGCCAGTGCGGCGGCGGTGGCCGCCATCGTCGCCAAGGGCGCGCCGGTGTATGGCATCAATACCGGCTTCGGCAAGCTGGCCAGCGTGCGCATCGAGCGCGAAGACCTGGCCACCCTGCAGCGGAACATCGTGCTCTCGCATGCCGCCGGCGTGGGCGAGCCGATGCCGGCCAGCGTGGTGCGCCTGATGATGGCGCTGAAGCTGGTCAGCCTGGCGCAGGGTGCGTCAGGCATTCGCGAGGAGACCCTGCTGCTGCTGGAAGCGATGCTGGTCAAGGGCGTGCTGCCGGTCGTGCCCGCACAGGGCTCGGTGGGTGCCTCGGGTGACCTGGCGCCGCTCTCGCACCTGGCCAGCGTGATGCTGGGCGTAGGCGAAGCCTTCATCGGTGACGAGCGCCTACCGGCAGCCGACGCACTGGCACGTGCCGGCCTGCAGCCGATCGAACTGGGCGCGAAGGAAGGCCTGGCGCTGCTCAACGGCACCCAGTTCTCCACCGCCTATGCGTTGGCCGGCCTGTTCGAGATCGAAACCGTGTTCCAGGCCGCACTGGTGACCGGCGCGCTGTCGGTGGAAGCTGCCAAGGGTTCCGACACGCCCTTCGACCCGCGCATCCACGCGATCCGCGGCCAGCGCGGGCAGATCGCCACCGCCGCCACTCTGCGCGCGCTGATGCAGGGCTCGGACATCCGCGAATCACACCGTGACAACGACGTGCGCGTGCAGGATCCCTACTGCCTGCGCTGCCAGCCGCAGGTGATGGGCGCGGCGCTGGACATCCTGCGCCAGGCCGCTACCACGCTGGAAATCGAAGCCAACGGCGTGTCCGACAATCCGCTGGTGTTCACCGACACCGGCGAAGCGCTGTCCGGTGGCAACTTCCACGCCGAGCCGGTGGCCTTCGCTGCCGACATGCTGGCCATGGCCGTGTGCGAGATCGGTTCGATCAGCGAGCGCCGCCTGGCGATGCTGGTGGACCCGGCACTGTCTGGCCTGCCGGCGTTCCTGACCCCGCGTCCCGGTTTGAATTCCGGTTTCATGATTCCGCAGGTGACCGCCGCCGCGCTGGTCTCGGAAAACAAGCAGCGCGCCTACCCGGCCAGTGTTGATTCGATCCCGACCTCGGCCAACCAGGAAGACCATGTGTCGATGGCCGCCCATGGCGCGCGCCGGCTGATGCAGATGGCCGAGAACGCGGCCAACGTGATCGGCATCGAGCTGCTGGCCGCTGCGCAGGGCTGTGACTTCCACGCCCCGCTGCGCTCCAGCGCCGCACTGGAAACCGTGCGCGCCACCCTGCGTGCGCAGGTGCCGACGCTGGAAGAAGACCGCTACTTCCATCCGGACATGGTGACCGCCACGAATCTGGTGCGCAGTGGCGCGCTGGCGCAGGACCTGACCGACCTGCTGCCAACCGTGGAACCGCAGGCATGAATACCCATCCCGAATGGCTGACGGTGCACGAAGGCGACGCCCCCCTCATCGTCAGCTTTCCGCATACGGGCAGCGAGCTGCCGCACGACCTGATCGGCGACTACCACTCACCGTGGCTGGCCCGCCGCGACGCAGACTGGTGGGTACACGAACTGTACGACTTCGTGCGTGGCATGGGCGCGACCACGGTGCGCTCGGCGATCTCGCGTTCGGTAATCGACCTCAACCGCGATCCCAGCGGCGTCTCCCTGTACCCGGGCCAGAACACCACCGGCCTGTGCCCGCTGACCACCTTCGACAACCAGCCGCTGTACCTCGCCGGGCGCGAACCAGACGAAGCGGAAATCGCCCGTCGCCGCGACACGTATTTCCTGCCTTACCACGATGCGCTGGCGGCGCAGATCACGCGCCTGCGCGCACACCACGGTACCGTGGTGGTGTACGACGCGCACTCGATCCGCTCACACATCCCGCACCTGTTCGAAGGCGAGCTGCCGCAGTTCAACCTGGGTACCGCCGGCCCGTCCGGTGCACCGGACACCTCCTGCGACAACGCCTTGAGCGATGTGGTGGAGAACCTGCTGGCGCTCAGTGGCATGAGCCAGGTGCGCAACGGCCGCTTCAAGGGCGGCTGGATCACCCGCCACTACAGCAACATCCCGGGCGGCGTGCACAGCCTGCAGATGGAACTTGCCTGCCGCGGCTACATGCACGAGCCGCTGCCCGACCAGGTGGACGAACACAGCTGGCCCACCCCGCTCGACCCCGCCCACGCCGCACCGCTGCGCCACACCCTGGCGCAGGTGCTCAACGCCTGCCTTGAATTCGCTACGAACCGGAGCGCCGCATGACCCGCAACGACCCGTCCCGCACCATTGCCGCGCCGACCGGCACCACGCTCAACGCCAAAAGCTGGCTGACCGAAGCGCCGCTGCGCATGCTGATGAACAACCTGCACCCGGACGTGGCCGAGCGCCCGCAGGAACTGGTGGTGTACGGCGGCATCGGCCGCGCCGCGCGCGACTGGGAAAGCTTCGATGCCATCGTCGAGACGCTCAAGCGCCTGGACGACGACCAGACCCTGCTGGTGCAGTCGGGCAAGCCGGTAGGCGTGTTCCGCACCCACGCCGACGCGCCGCGCGTGCTGATCGCCAATTCCAACCTGGTGCCGCGCTGGGCCAACTGGGACCACTTCAACGAGCTGGATAAGAAGGGCCTGGCCATGTACGGCCAGATGACCGCCGGCAGCTGGATCTACATCGGCGCGCAGGGCATCGTGCAGGGCACCTACGAGACTTTCGTGGAAATGGGGCGCCAGCATTTCGGCGGCGACCTGACCGGCAAGTGGCTGTTCACCGGTGGCCTCGGCGGCATGGGTGGTGCACAGCCGCTGGCTGCCGTGATGGCCGGCGCCTCCTGCCTGGCCGTCGAGTGCCGCAAGAGCAGCATCGACATGCGCCTGCGCACCGGCTACCTCGACACTTGGACCGATAATCTGGACGAAGCGCTGCGCCTGATCGACGAGTCGTGCAAGGCCGGCACGCCGAAGTCGGTGGGCCTGCTCGGCAATGTGGCTGACGTGCTGGCCGAACTGCTCAAGCGTGGCGTGAAGCCGGACCTGCTGACCGACCAGACCTCCGCGCACGACCCGGTGAACGGCTACCTGCCGCAGGGCTGGACGGTCGAACAG
This sequence comes from Stenotrophomonas sp. CASM106, assembly GCF_049384825.1. Taxonomy (NCBI): domain Bacteria; kingdom Pseudomonadati; phylum Pseudomonadota; class Gammaproteobacteria; order Lysobacterales; family Lysobacteraceae; genus Stenotrophomonas; species Stenotrophomonas sp. CASM106. Next base: position 436,261 of record NZ_JBMRFS010000003.1, on the reverse strand, counting down.
TGGGATGAGAAGCGCGCTTCCGCCCCCAAGGAAGTGGAGAAGGCCGCGCGTGCATCGATGGCCAACCACATCCGCGCCATGCTCGGCTTCCATGCGCTGGGCGTGCCCACCGTGGATTACGGCAACAACCTGCGGCAGATGGCGCTGGAAGAAGGTGTGTCCAATGCCTTCGATTTCCCGGGTTTCGTGCCGGCCTATATCCGTCCACTGTTCTGCCGCGGCATCGGCCCGTTCCGCTGGGCGGCACTGAGCGGTGATCCGGAAGACATCGCCAAGACCGATGCAAAGGTGAAGGAACTGATTCCGGACAACCCGCACCTGCACCGCTGGCTGGACATGGCCGCCGAGAAGATCAAGTTCCAGGGCCTGCCGGCACGCATCTGCTGGGTCGGCCTGGGTGATCGTGATCGACTCGGCCTGGCCTTCAATGAAATGGTGGCCAACGGCGAACTGAAGGCACCGGTGGTGATCGGTCGCGACCATCTGGACAGTGGCAGCGTCGCCTCGCCGAACCGCGAAACCGAAGCGATGGCCGACGGCTCCGATGCGGTGTCCGACTGGCCGCTGCTGAACGCCCTGCTCAACACCGCCAGCGGCGCGACGTGGGTGTCGCTGCACCACGGTGGCGGCGTGGGCATGGGCTTCTCGCAGCACGCCGGTATGGTGATTGTGTGTGATGGCACCGAAGCGGCGGCGAAGCGGATTGGCCGCGTGCTGTGGAACGACCCGGCCACTGGCGTGATGCGCCATGCCGATGCGGGGTATGAAGTAGCGATCGACTGCGCGAAGGAAAAGGGACTGGATCTGCCGGGGATCCTCGGCTGATCACGGAGGTGCCGGCCAGCGGCCGGCACTACCGAAACGTGTGGTAGTGCCGGCCGCTGGCCGGCTCTCCCCGATGCGGGAATCGGCGGCCTTGACCCGCTCGTCGGTCGTGACCAACATGCGCCATCACCGCTGATGGATCACCGCGATGTACCGCACGCTCGCTGCCGCATTGCTCTGCACGCTGTTTGCGATCCCGCCCGCTTCGGCGCGTGACGTCCCCACCACTCTCTCCACTCAGCTAGACGCCCAACTGCAGAGCAACCGCGAGCGCTACGGCATTGCCGGCCAGGCGGTACTGGTCGCACACAACGGCCAGGTGCTCTACCAGGGCGCCAGCGGTGAACGTGATCCCGCTGCCCATGCCCCTGCCACCGTCGAGACCATCTTCGCCGCGCAGTCGATGGCCAAGCTGCTGACCAGCACGCTGGTGATGCAACTGGTCGATCAGGGCAAGGTGGATCTGGATGCGCCGGCCAGTCGCTATGTTCCGGACCTGCCGACCACATGGCAGGCGATCCGCCTGCGTGATTTCCTCAACCACAGCTCCGGCATCGGCGAGTACTACGACCGGGTGGATAACCGCTGGGTCAGCAAGGGCTACCCCGGTGTAGCGCCTGACCTTGGCGCGGCACTGAAGGTGGCCGGTGCGGCACCGATGCAGTTCGCCACCGGCAGTCGCGTGCAGTACACCCAGGCCAACTACCTGGTGCTGACCGCCTTGCTGGAAGCGCATTACCGCACGCCCTACCCGGCCATCGCGCGCGAACGCATCCTGCAGCCATTGAAGATGGCGAGCACCTCATGGGGCGTCACCAGCGTGCCAGCCACGCGCGCGGCCGTGCCTTACATCGGTAAGGATGGTCAACTACAGCCGGCCGATGAAGACCCTTGGCCGGACTACGGCTGGGGCCATGCTGATCTGCAGACCACCATAGGCGACATGAACCGTTTCCTGCAGGCGCTGGCGACCGGCAAGCTGGTGCGCACGGCGACCCTGGAAAAACTCTGGCAGCCGCGGAAGCTGAGCGGTGGCGGCAGCAATTTCTTCTCCACCGGTTGGGATACCACCCGCAGCGATGGCTACACCCAGGTCGGTCATGATGGCGGCACCCGCGTTCGTGCGCGGTTGGCCTACAAGGGCACGCTGGCCAACGGTTACTGGGTGTTCGTGTACCTGACCAATGGCAGCGCCCGCAATGTCTGGTCCAGCACGCTGGTGGAGAGCACGATGGCGGAGGTTGCGCCCGGGGAGTTTCCGCATGCGGTGTTGTCCGAGCGGCTGATCGGCTATGCGCTGGATGACAGCACCGATGCGAAACCGCAGATGCGTAGCTGGCTGCGCGACAGCAATGGCGTTCCCACCGGCGAACTGGAACGTGCGATCAACAGTGATGGCTATGCCATCCGCGAAAGCCTCGGTGCACGCAAGGCGCTGAAGGTGTTCGCGCTGAACACCGAGCTGTATCCGCAGTCCGCCAACACGTGGGACAGCCTGGCCGAGTGCCACGCTGCATTGGGGGAGAGGGAAGCGGCTGATCGGCTGTACGCGAAGGCCAAGAAGCTGGCGAAGCCCTCGCCATAAACCCTGCTGTAGAGCCGAGCCCGTGCTCGGCTGATCTTCGCCGCGATGGCAGACAACCCGCGCTGCGCGCGATTAGCCGAGCGTGGGCTCGGCTCTACAGGAACACGGCGGGCGGCCATACGCCGCCGGCGGGTGACGCGGCGCTGCCGACCTGTTAACTTGCGCGCCACTTTTGTGGTTTACAGCATTCCCGCATGTCGCTTCCGTCGTACCGCCCTCACCCGTCGCTGCTGTTCCTGGCTGTTTCCCTCGCCCTGGCTTCCACCGCCGCCGCCGCCCCACAGGCCACCACGCTGGACGCCGTACAGGTCACCGCCGCCGGTGCCAACGCGCAGGCGCGCGAAGCGCTGAAGCGCGTGCCGGGCGCCAGTAACGTCATCGACGTGGCCAAGGCCGACAGCCGCCTATCCACCAGTGCGGATGTGCTGGCCTATCAGCCGGGTATCAGCGCGCAGTCGCCGGGCAACGAAGGCACCAGGATCTCGATCCGTGGCTCGGGCATCAATCGTGGCCCGGGCGCGCACGCCTCGGGCATTGCGGTGTCGATCGACGGCCTGCCACTGACCGGCCCGGGCGGCACGCCCTACGAGCTGCTGGAACCACTGTGGCTGTCGCGCGTGGAAGTGCTGCGCGGCGCCAACGGCTTCGAGCGCGGTGCGTTGGCGCTGGGTGGTGCCATCGACTACGTCAGCCGCAGCGGTCGTGATTCGGCGGGCGTGCAGCTGCACTACGAAGCCGGCAGCCGTGGCTACCAGAAGCGCGGCATCAGCTGGGGCGGCGTCAGTGGTGATGTCGACTACTTCCTGGCCTACACCGATACCGAATTCGACGGTTACCAGCGTCATGCGCGCGGCGACGGCAAGGGCGCGATGGCCAACATCGGCTGGCAGATCACGCCCGACCTGCAGACGCGTTTCTTCGTGCGCTACCGCGAAACCAATCATGAAACGCCCGGTCGCCTGACCCGCGATCAGATCCGTAACGATCCGCGTGCCGCGAATGCGGCCAACCTGGCCATCGATGCGCGTCGCCCGCAGCCGGGCAGCACCTGGGTGGGCAACGTCACCACGCTGCAGATCGATGAAGATTCCTCGTTGCAGGCCGGGCTGGTCTATCACACGTACCCGATGGACTTGAACGAGAGCCTGTACCGGCAGCAGCTGGACTACGCCAACCTCAACGCCACGCTGGACTACCGCCGCCGCCACCGGCTGTTCGGCCTGGACAGCGAAACCACGGTCGGCCTGCGCATCACCCACGATCTGGACGCCGATGTGCGCGAGTCGCTGCGCTTTGCCAGCAACGGCTATGCCGCCGGCACGCGCACGCGTGATTTCCGGCACCACGGCACCGACAGCACGCTGCACGTCGGCAATACCCTCACCTTCAATGACCGCCTGCGGATGCAGACCGGGCTGGCACTGATCAACACCCGTCGCGATGTGCAGGTGACCTGGCCGAGCAGCGGCGGCCGCCTGCGCGACCACGACTGGGACCATGCGCCGCGACTGGGCTTCACCTGGCAGCACAGCGCCCAGACCCAGTGGTTCGGCAACCTCAGCCGCTCGGTGGAGGCGCCGCACCCGTGGTCGATGATCTGGGGCTCGAACCAGTACTTCGGGCCAGGCAATGGCCCGTCTACCGGCCGCCAGCGCGCGCCGGTGCCGATGCAGAACCAGACCGCCACCACGCTGGAACTGGGCGCGCGCGGTGACGCGGCGCTGGGCCGCTGGGAACTGACCGGCTACTACGCGCACGTGAACCACGAACTGCTGAGCGTTGAACTGCAACCGGTGCCGAACCTGTTCATCGCCGAGAACAACGCCAGCCCCACCGTTCACCGCGGCATCGAGGCCGGATTGGACAGCACGCTGTGGCAGGCTGCACCGGGCCGGCTGTCGCTTCGCCAGGCCTATACCTTCAGCGATTTCCGCTACCGCCACGACGCGCGTTTCGGCAGCAACCGCCTGCCCGGCCTGCCGCGCCACGCCTACCAGGCCGAGCTGCGCTTCGATCATGCATCCGGCCTGTACGCTGCGCTCAATACCGAATACGCCTCGCGCATCGCCGTCGACTACGCCAACAGCTACTGGGCCGACAGCCATGTGATCTTCGGCAGCCGCATCGGCTACGACGCACCCGGTGGCCGCTGGCAGGCCTGGGTGGAGATGCGCAACATCGGCAACCGCCACTACGCCGCTACGGTCACGCCGGGTTACGACGACGCCGGCAAGGATGTCGCGCGCTCGACCCCGGGCGAAGGTCGTGGCGTCTATGCGGGCATGCGCTGGCGCTTTGACTGATTGCCGCAGGCGGCGCCGGGTGTGATCCGGCGCCGCCGTTCCAGTGTCAGCCGATACGCCAGGCCGGCAGGCGCTCGCTGCGCTTCCAGATGGAAGGCGCCAAGCCGATCAGCACCAGTGCCGCCAACCACTTCGGCGAGGTACTGAGCAGTGTCGAGGTGAGCGAGCCATCGGCGGGGGCGGCCATTTCCTGCCACGGGTTGTAGCCCAGGTAGACGACGCTGCCAGCCCACCACAGCAACGCCACACCGACACCCACCAGCAGCAGGGCCAGCGTGCGGCAGGTCCAGCGCTGCGAGGTAGTGCCCCATTCCCGCGACGCCGCGGTCAGCAGGCCCACCACCAGCAGCGACACCAGTGCCACCAGGCCGATATCGACCTTGGTTCCAATGCGCTCATAGGTACAGGCGCGGCACTGCGCCTCTTCCGCGGCGGTGGCGGCTTCGGCACCATCGGCCTGCCCGGCTGCGGGCTGCGCCAGTGCTGCAAACGGCAACAACGCCGCCAGCAGCGTCACCATGATCCAACGAAACAACGTCCTGTTCCTGCGTGCAGCGACATCCATGCGCTCTTCCTCGTCAGTGGTTGTGTGTCCCAGTGGGCGTTCGGCCATCCAGCGCCCCTGTTTCAGATGCAGTACGACAAGCTCCCGATAGGTGACACCGCCGGGACACGAATCCCGGCCGACCGCGATCATAGCCCACTGTTCAGTGCAGCTGAAAACGGGGCGGGTCCAGGCGATATGAAGGAGCCAACCGCACTCCCCCCCTGGATGACCTGCAGCAGATGGCTCGCACCCGGCACGCATTCCTGCGCGAGCCAGCCCAGTACGGCGAAAAACAGCAGCAGGCCGAGCAGCGGCCAGATCGTATGCGACACGCATACCCGCCACCATCCCTGTTCCTGCATGCCCTGCATGCGAGGCGATGGGCTGCCACCGCCCACATCCTGCGACAGTCCCTCCAGTACGTTGCCCAGCGCCAGCGGATCCAGATCCACACCAGCAGCAGGAACACGCCATAGGCCAGCACTACAGCCATCGGGCAGCGAAGCAGCATCGCGTCGATGCCGGCCAGGCGCAACAGGTTCGAGGCAAGGAAACCGGCCGCACCGGTCAGGACGACGATCAGCGCCATCTGCAGGCGTGGCCAACCCCGCTGCTGCAGGTACCGGCGCGCACGCACGACTTCGCTGCCGTGATTCATCGGCAATGTTGGGCTGCGTGAAAAATGGCGCGATCGCTTCATGCCGCCGCGAGGGGGCGGGAGGCAGCGCGGCAAGGGACCTCGGGAACCTGATGCTGCATGCGGACATCCTCGCCGGGCACGCGTAGGCGGTGGTGGACGGATTCCAGCGCGATGGGGCCGTGGGTCCATCACCCACAGGCCGCACTGGCGCCGGCCTTGTACCCGCGCGCCGGCGGCTGGATCATGACTTTCCGCCACGAAAAAGCATGCTCTACGGCATGCACGTCTCCCAGCTCACCCGCTCCACCGCCCTCGTGATGTTCGTTCCAATGATTGGCCTCGCCGGTTGGGGTTCGTGGTTTGGTAGCCGCTGCATCAGCGATGGCTGCCTCGGCGTCCTGGTGGCATGGCTTGCCGCCGTGGCCACCTTTGCGGTGCAGGCGTTGCTGGTGCTCCCGACGCATGCCTGGGCCCTCAAGCGGCAGGGATCCCCCGCCTCCCGCAGCTACCTGCGTTGGTTGGGCGCGTCGGCCATCGCTGCCTTCCTGCCCATCGTGCTCGGCTGGGGCTATCTGATGATCTTCCGATGACCTGCTGCGCGTCTTCCGCACGCGGATAGCCGGATCAAGGACGCGCGGCCGCCTTCAGCAACTGCGCGGTCACCTGGTCGAACGGGGCGATGTCCTGCAGTGCGCGGCACATCGCCACTGCGCCTTCCACGCTGGCAATCACCAGGCTGGCCAGCCCGTTCGCAGCCGACTGTTCGTGGCCGTCGGCAATGAAGGCTGCGGCGAGATGCCCCTGCCAGCGCGCGAACACTTCGGCAGCGGCAACGCGTGCCTGGCTGGGCACGGCCTCCACCGGCTCTTCCACTGCCGCGGCCAGCACCGGACAGCCCGCGCGGAACCCGGAACGCAGCAAGCGCTCACGCCACATCGCCAGGAACTGCTGCAGGCCCTGCACCGCCCCACCCTTCAGCAGCTCCACCAGCAGCGTTTCTACCTTGTCGCCAGCCATGTGGGTGGCGCGCGCCAGCAACTCTTGCTTGCCGCCGGGAAAGTGGTGATAGGTGGAGCCCAGCGGTGCCTCGGCCAGCTTGGTCACCTCACGGATGCTGGTGGCATTGAGACCCACGCGCGCCAGCATCTGTGCCGCAGCATCAATCACGCGTTGTGGCGCATCAGAGGGACGCGGGCTCACGGTGGGCTCCTTGCTAAGACAGTCGTCATAGATTAGCGTACCGGCGATTCTATAACAGTCGTCATAGCCATGAATCTCTGGTTCCGCCTGCTCCACCTGCTGCTGTGCAGCCTGTTCCGGCCGAAGCTGGAGGCCCCGTTCGGGGTCTCGCGCCTGCAGTTCCGGGTGCTGCCCAACGATCTGGACAGCAACCTGCACATGACCAACGGTCGCTACTGGAACATCTTCGACCTGGGCCGGCTGGACCTGATCCTGCGCATGGGCCTGGGCCGGGTGGCGCTGCGCGAGAAGTGGGCGCCCATCGTAGGCGCCGGCACCATCCAGTTCCGTCGCGAGCTGAAGCCGTTCCAGCGCTTCACCCTGGAAACGCGCCTGGTGGGCTGGGTCGGCTCGCGCGGCATCATGGAGCAGCGCGTGCTGATCGGGCCCGAGCAGAAGATCGCCACGCGCGCGCTGCTGGTCACCGGCATCTACGACCGGCGTGCGCGGCAGTTCCTGGGCATGCCGAAGATGATGGAAGCGATCGGCGTGGTCGCCCCGCCGTCGCCGCCGCTCAGTGCGGCCGCCGAAGCGTTGCTGGCCGCCGATGCGGCGTTGAAGCAGGACGACGCCTGAGCTTCAGGGGGCCGCCACCGGCACCGCGTGCGGTTCGCGCGACACGACCTGGGTGCGCCCTCCCACGTGCAGCACGTACTCGAAGGACTGCCGCATGCGGCTGTATGCGCCGCCATCCGGCACGCCGTAGTTGGCACCCACGCTGAGGGTATGCCGGCCCGGCGGCAACGGCTTGAGCATTACCCAGTAGCCGTCGGCGGCGGCCAGCCGAGAGTGTTCGTCGTCGGCATCCATGCGGAAGCAGCCTTCGCTGCGGACCCGATGCCTGCGCATGTCGCCCAGTGGCTGGCCGTCCAGCAGCACCACCGCGCTGATCAGGTAATCGTTGTTGACCGCCGCCCCCGCCTGCAGCTCCTTGCAGGACACAGCCTCATCCACCTGGTAGTGCGCCATGTTGATGATCGGCAGCAACAGGTACTTGCCAGCCGGCACCACGCATTCGCGATGTGGCCGGAAACGGCCATTGGTGCCGGCCAGGTTCCAGACCGGGCCTTCCTGGCCCAGATCACACACACGGCCATCCGGGTCGAGATAGGGCGCCCCGCCCTGGGCGTCGGCCCAGCGCCACCAGCGGGCGGTCCATTCGGCCAACGAAACGCCGCCCACCGGTTCACGCGTCAGCGGCGAAGGCACCGCCGTGTCTGCACTGAACGCCGGCACGGCGGCCAGCAGCAAGGCCATCGTTGCGCCACTGCGGCAAAGCCATCCCTGGATTCCCTTCCGCATCACCCACCCCATCGTCCCTGGCGGCCACGCGGCGTGGCCAGCTTCGGCGCCACTGTACCTTGGCGGGCTGGATCCTGTGCAGTGCGGGTACTGTGCCTACTCCAGCGCCATTGCGCGCTTGACCGCCGCCTCGGCCAACGGCGCCATCACCGCATAGCCCTTCGCCGTGGGATGCACGCCGTCGTCGGCCAGCTGCGGATCCAGCCCTCCGGCGGCATTGGCCATCGGCGTGTAGTAGTCCAGATAGACCAGCTGCTTCGCATCGGCATAGCGCTTCAATGCCGCGTTCAATGCGCGCACCTTGGGCGCAGGTGCCGTGCCCGGCAACCACGGGTAATCGCTGACCGGCAGCACCGATGCCAGCACCACGGCAATGCCATGTGCACGAGCCAGGTCCACCATCGCGTGCAGGTTGTCTTCGATCATCGCCTGCGTGGACGGGCCGGTGTTGCCGGCGATGTCGTTGGTGCCAGCCAGGATCACCACCACCTGCGGCTTGAGTGCCAGCACGTCCTGCGGGAAACGCACCAGCATCTGCGCCGTGGTCTGGCCGCTGATCCCGCGATTGAACCAACCCTTGCCGGGAAAGAACGTCGCGCTGCCCTCCCCGCCCCAGCCTTCGGTGATCGAGTCACCGAAGAGCACCACGCGTGGTTGCCCCGGTACGGCGGCAGGCAGTCGCGCGTTGGCATCGCGGTAACGCTGCAGTTCCGGCCAATCGGCCAGGCGCTGCTGCATGAAGCGCACCTCGTCCGGGCGCAGTCGCTCGACAGGTTCCACCAACAACGGGTTGACGGCGGGCACGTCGGCCGCCATCCCATGGACGCTCATCGCGCTACCGAGGGCAACCGCGGCCAGGCCAGCGGACAAGGAACGCATGGGGTCTCTCCGTTGAATGTCTGCGCCAGTCTAGCGCGCGGCCCCGCGCTCAGCGTGCCGCCGACCGCGCCGCCACGCCGGTCACCTTGGCCGGCATCCACATGCCTGGCGTCCAGCCACTGGCGGCCAGGATCGCCTTCGGGTTGTCCTGCTGGATCAGCGCACGCACCGCGTCACGCTTGTCCTTGGCCTGCAGGTAATAGGCCTTGGCGATGCGATAGCCCACCCAGTAGCCCAGATCATAGGGTTCCTGCGAACCGGGCTTGTAGTTGTACAGCCACGGCGACAGATCGGTGCTGTCCACATCCAGTGCGAAGGCGCTTTCGATATGCACTTCCCGGCCACGGGTCCAGGCCGCGTGGCGACCGTTGCCGACATTGCCGGAAATCAGCTCGCCGATGAACTCGGCGATGCCTTCGCCCAGTGAAACACGCAGCACCGTCGCATGCGGGTCGCCCGGCTCGACGTCGGTCAGGCCGGTCTGCTGGATGTGCACGTACTCGTGCGCGATCACGTGCACGAAGCGGTCCTGCACATTGGGATTCATGAAATCGGCTGCGCACAGCGCTTCCAGGCCGATGATCACCCCGCTCTTGGAGGTCAACCCGACCGGTCGGCCGCGGCCGACCGCGATGGTCACCGGCGGAAACGCGGCCTGCGGATAGATCGCCTGCAGGTTGCCGAACACCTGCACCAGGCGCTGCTTCACCGCCGGCAGCTCTGCAAGGCAACCGCGTCCCTGCGCATACACCCCGGGCTGGCTGGCAATGGCCTCGGCCATACGCTCGGGCGTGACCCGGCGCGCCTTCGCCAGTTCACCCAGGCCCGGACTGCCTTCGGCCAGGTAACCGGCCAGCTGGGCGATGCTGGGCTTGCCGCCGGTGCTGTCGTAGAGCGCGTAGAAGCGGCTGGCATCGGTGGTGAGGATCTGCGGCCCCGGCGGGGTTCCCGCCGACGCCACGCCGACCGCCCCGGCACAGGCCAGGGCAAGCAGGCAACGCAGGAAACTGGACATCGCTCCGTCCTTGGTGGAGTGCATGCGAAGCGCGCAATCTACCACTCCGCCCCGGCCACCGCAGCGGGCACATGCAGGCCCTTCGGGGCTGTGCCAGACTCACTCAGGCACCTGCCATGGATGATGGAGCACCGCACGATGATGATCGTTCCCGCGTACTGGGCCGAAGCCCGCCTGCAGGCCCGTTTCCGTGGCCGGCCGATGGTCGTGCGCCGCTTCGGCTGGTCCGACGAGGGGCCTGCCCAAGCCCAGGCCCACGCCGACGCACGTGCCCATGAAGCCCTCAACGCCATCATCGCCGGGCAGGTGCTGCCGCGTCGTGAAGTGCGCAGCAACTACGGTGTGGAGGGCGTGCCGATCCGCGAGCAGATCGTGCAGCGCGATGGCGATGTCATCATCACCCGCAACAGCTATGGCGCGCTGTGCCTCAACAGCCCCGACGTGCTGTTCGCCGACATCGACCATGCGCAGCCACCGGCTGGATGCGTGATACCGGCCATCGTCGCGGCGCTCGTGCTGCTTGCCGGCGCCGTCATCGGCACCGTGCTCTGGCATTGGCTGGTGGGCCTGGTACTGGGCGTGGCGGCAGTGCTGCTGGTCAACGCGGCACTGCTGATGCGGCGGAAGCAGCGCCTGGCCGCTGCCGGCGGTGCTGAAGGGCTTGCGCTGAAGCGCGTGGACGCCTTCAGCGAACAGCATCCCGATTGGCATCTGCGCGTCTACCGCACCCCGGCGGGGCTGCGCGTGCTGGCGATGCATGCCACGTTCTCACCCGAGGACGAGCAGCTCCAGTCATTCTTCAAGGCACTGGGCACCGACACCCTGTACGCGCGCATGTGCCGGCTGCAGCATTGCTTCCGTGCGCGACTGACACCGAAGCCGTGGCGCGTCGGCCTGCGTTATCGCATCAGGCCGCCGGTGGCCGCGTGGTCAGCCGAACAGGCCAACAACCCGGACCGGTTGGCCTGGATTGCCGACTATGAAAAGAAGAGTGCCGGATTCGCCGCCTGCGCCTACCTGCGCAGCTTCGGTGATACCACCCGGGTGCATGCCAAGGCCGAGCATGTGCGTGACCTGCATGACCGGCTGTCACGCGCGCAGGATCGCCTACCGCTGGCGTGAGAGTGGCAGACGCTCAATCAGCGCCCTGCACGAACGGCTGCCCTGCCAAGGTAGTGCCCAGCTGCACCGCGATCTGCTGCCCGCCCTTCTCGAAGGTTGTCGCGCACTGCTTTCCGCCCTTCTGGCATCCGACTTCCGGAAAGCCCTCAAGTGACTCGGGGGCGCCCTGTGCCGGACTCGCCCGCCAACCTGCCGCATCCAGCAGGCGCTTGGCCTTGGCATAGGGCATGCCGGCGACGATGCCCAATTGCGTCAGCTCAGCAGGAAACGACTGGGCATGGGCCGTTGAAACCAGGGCCAACGACAACGTTGCAGCAAGAAGAATGGCTTTCATCGCAGTGACCTGAAACGAGCTATCAGGTTCAGCCTAGATCATTTGCGTGGCGTGCGAATGTGCCGGTAACACGTCGTTACCGAGTCTCCACAGTTGATTGCAGGGCATGTGCGATTGATCACATGGCGGAATCCCTGCCCCTGGCGCCACAGTCCAGCGACTCCATCGCGAGATCCCTGCGCAGCCGGTCATGCAACCAGCGAGTCTGGAAACGCCTGCGTGAGTCTTCCCCTTCCGGCAGCAGGGCAATCACCGCTTCGCTCAGTTCCGGGTGCCACTGCTCCTGCGCGTTGTCCAGGTCCTGCTGCTCGAAGACCACCGAGGGCAGGCGTTTCCAGGGCAGCATCATTACCTTCTGTGAGGTCGACACCAGCACCACATCCGGACGCCCCGGCCGGCTCACGACAACCGTCATCATCGGCACATCATCGGTCCAGAGCCCGGAGAAATGCCGGTCGACACGCGACTGCAGGCTCCGTCCGGACAGCGCCTTGCGCGCCCACGCGCGCTGCTGTGCGAACGAACAGGCATCCGTGTCCAAGCTGTGCAGCCCCGGGTCCAGGGACAGTATTTCGGCGCGATCCAGCCGCGAAGCGATCCGCTGCACCGCGGCCGCCCTGGTCAGCGGGGCGGTCTGCAGCGCGGTGTCGAGCGCCGCCATGGCGCCAAACGGCAGCAGCTCCGGCAATCGCGCCTTGCCGTCGGGCGTCTCCACCACCTGCACGCGGGTGGTCAGGCCATAGGCATCGCGCCGGATCACCCAGTGCTCTGATACCGAGCCCCAGCCGTACCAGTCGTATCTCACATCGACGCTCATCTGTGGCTGTGCCGCCATCGCCGCAGACGATGCGCACACCGCTGTCAGTCCCAACAACCAAATCTTCATGGAGCTGCCTTGCCTCTGGGGTTCCGACGAACGGCAGCCGAGCATGGGCTCGGCTCTACAGAATGCAGGAAGGCCGCTCTGAGGCGGCCTTCCTGTTCCTTCACTTGGCGTTCTTCACGTAGGTATCGAACCAGTTCAGCATTTCCGCCACCAACTGTTCGTTCGATTCCAGCGCGGTGTACCAGTGCGGCTCGTTCGGCAGCATCACCAGCCGGGTGATGCCGCCGTTGCCGCGGATCGCCTGGTACAGCTTGCGCGACTGGAACGGCTCGGTGCCCGGGTTGGCGTCGTCCTCGCCGTGGACCAGCAGCAGCGGCAGCTTGATCTTGTCGGCATAGAAGAACGGCGAGGCCTTCAGGTACACGTCCTGCGCCTGCCACACCGAGCGACGCTCGTTCTGGAAGCCGAACGGGGTAAAGGTCTTGTTGTACGAACCGCTGGTCGCCACACCGGCCTTGAACAGCTTGGTGTGCGCGATCAGGTTGGCGGTCATCAGGCCACCGTGGCTGTGGCCGGTCACGCCGATGCGGTTGCGGTCAACCACGCCCATGTCCACGGCCTTGTCCACCGCCGCCTTGGCGTCGGCTTCCAGCTGCTCCAGGTAGGTGTCGTAGGCGTTCTTCGGATCGCCCACGATCGGGAACGAGGCGTTGTCGATGATCGCGTAGCCGGCCAGCAGCATCAGGCGGTACGGCTGCAGGCGGGTGAAGGTCTGCTGCGAACCGGACACCTGCCCCGCCTGCGCGGCGTTGGCGAAGTCGGCCGGATAGGCGTACAGGATCGCCGGCACGCGCTGGCCTTCCTTGTAGCCCGGCGGCGTGTACAGGGTGAACGACAGGTCCACGCCGTCGGCGCGCTTGTAGGTCACCAGCTGCTTCTTGATCTGGCGCACTTCCGGTGTCGGGTCGACCAGCTTGGTCAGTGCGGTCGCGGTGGACGCGAACTGCGCCTCGCCGGCCTTCGCATCAGCCACCGCCTCACCCTGCTGGCGGACGAAGGCATTCGGCGGATCGATCACCGACTGATGCCATGTCAGGTAGCGGCCCGGCGTGTTGCTGAAACCGAGGAACTGTTCGTAGGCGTCTGCACTGCTGCGGAACAGGCGCTCGCTCTTCAACGTGGCCAGGTCGAGGCGGTCGAGGAACGGACGGTCGCCCTGCGGCGAGGCACCGCGGCCGCTGAGGAACACATGGTTGCCCTCACGGCGCACCACCTGCGCGCCATTCGGCAGGCGGGTGAAGACCAGATTGCCAGGGTTGCCGTACAGCTCATCGCTGGACATGTCCCACAGCAGGCGGCCTTCCTTCTTCGGCTGGTCCACATCGACGATGCGGGTCTGCATCCAGTGACGATTCTCGTCGTTCTCGTACTGGAAGGCCACGGCCGGATCGGCGGTCCACGCGAAGCCTTCGAAGCGCTGCGCGGTGCGGGTGATTTCGGTCGGCTTGCCGTTGAACGGCGCCTTCAGCATCAGCACGCGATCGCGATGCGGCACGTTGACCTTCCAGTCGCCCTTGTCCAGCGCTTCGGCGTAGACCAGGGTAGCCGGATCGGTGGCGCGCCAGTCGAAACCGCGCGGGCCTTCCGGCACGCCGTGCACCGGCACGCGGTCGGCCAGCGGCAGGCTGGCGATCGGCGTGCTGCGGCCACTGCTGATATCCAGCACGGCCACGTCGTTGGCGAAACGCTGGTAGGTCACCGCGTGCGAATACGGTGCCTTGATCGATTCAGTCAGCACGTGCACGCCATCGGGCGCGGCGCTGACTTCGTTGAACAGTGCCGGCTGCCCGACCGGGCGCACGCTGCCTGCGGCGGTATCTACCACGGCCAACTGCGAGGCACCGTAGTAAGCGAACAGCTTTTCGTCGTGCACGCTGGTCAGCGTGTCGCGGGCCTCATAGGTGCTGCTCTCGCCACTGCTGCCCAGCGACTCCTGCGCATCCGGGCCGGTCGGCACGCCACCGTTGGACGGCGCCGGGCCCTGGTTGGCCGGGACCAGCTTCACCAGCAGGTTCTGGCTGCCGCCCAGCCACTGCACGGTGTTGCCGAAGATGGGGTTCAACTGCACGTTCGGCACCTGCTTCACCTGGCCGGTGGACGCATCGCCCACCCACAGCTGCACGCTGGTATCGACCGCATTCTGGAAGGCGAAGTGGCTGCCATCGGCCGACCACAGCGCGCCGGTGGCGCAGCCCTGCGGCAGGTTGACCTTGGTCTCCTTGCCACTGCCGATGTCGACCAGGGTGAAGTCGGCCACGCAGGCCGGAATGCCGTAGCCACCCGGCGTGTCATGGCGGCTGCGGTTCTTCGGCTCCAGCCGCACGCCGGCCAGCTTCAGGTAGGGCTGGGCCACGCGGCTGATCGAGGGGTAGGTCTGCGCGGTGGTCAGCAGCAGGCGCTGGCCGCCCGGGGCCACGTTCGGCGCCGGCGGTGGCGGTGCCTTCAGCACCTTGAGCAGGTGTTCCGGCGGCTTGGCGTAGTCGGCCAAGGCCGGGCCAGCGGCCAACAGGCCGACGGTGGCAACGGCAACAGCCGCCGCCAGAGAGGTTCGACGGATCAGCATCCTTATCCCCTGGGTGTGAATGGGTACCCGGAATCGGGCATGGACCCGAATCTAGCACCGCAGGGGATGGGGTGAATGGGCCGGAAGGGCTAGAGGCCGGATGGGGCAAAGTGGGACACGCCCGGAGAGGCCGGCGATGGACCGGCATCTGCCAGGCGTGGTCTGTCGTCACTGCTGGGCGTGCAGGTCCCAGGCGGTCAGGTAATCGGGGTCGACCACGATCATGCCACTGTTCCGCATGCGGTATTCGCCTGGCTCGGCCCGCTGGTACTGGTCGAGCATGGGCGGCAGGTAGCGCTCATGACCATCGTCTTCGTCGGCCAGCACCACGCCTTCGTCGGCGCTGATGCGCAGCACGGTGCCCGCGTACTGCTCCAGACCCTGCACTTGGCCGTCGCCACCATAGCGGGTGACACCCACCAGCACGACCTTGCCGATCATTTCCTCGGCCTTGGCATCGTCCAGTGGGGGCAGCATGGCATTGAATTCGTCGTTCATCGGTGCACCTCCAAAGCCTGTGGGGATAGCGTGGGTTCGGCGGTCCCACGCTGCCAGCGTCGACGGCAACGCAGGAATCTCTCTCGGGGCGCAAGTAGCTGGATCGCAGGCCCGACCGGGCAACGCGGGGGTGCGATGGGTGAAAGGTGTCTGGAACTTGGCTGGAACTGCGGCGGATGGCCATCTGCGCCGATGGCGTGACCGTGTCAGGTCAAGATCAACACCACGCGTTGCGTTGCATACACGGTGAAGCGTGACAGCTGCACTGTAGTGGCATGAGCGCCTCCTGTTGAAGGTCACACGCGGGTGCGTTGCTCCGTTGGAACGAATGCTGCCACTCCACGCGGAAGGAACAAGTGAAGATTGCAGGCGACCTGCAACAAGCGGTTCGCGCGGTACCCGTTCATTAAGCTGGCGCCCCGCTCTGCTGCGGCACGCCTGCCCTGGCAGGACGCTAGAATGCGTCCATGCGCACCGTACATGCCCTCCGCTACATCACCCCGTTACGGGAAGGCGGCTCCCTGCCCGCCGTGGTCGAGACCGACGACGACGGCATGGCCGTGCTGAAATTCCGTGGAGCCGGCCAAGGCCCGAAGGCGTTGATCGCCGAGCTGATCGCCGGCGAGATGGCACGCACGCTGGGCCTGCCGATTCCGGAAATCCTGTTCGTCGAACTGGACCGCGAGTTCGCCCGCACCGAGCCCGACCCGGAAATCCAGGAGCTGATCCGCGCCAGCGAGGGCCTGAACCTGGGCCTGGACTATCTGCCCGGTGCAATCAATTACGACCCGGCCGCGATGCCGGTGGATGCCGAGCTGGCCTCGCGCATCGTCTGGTTCGATGCATTCACCAGCAACGTCGATCGCACCACCCGCAACCCCAACCTGATGGTATGGCATCGCAAGCTGTACCTGATCGACCACGGTGCGGCCATGTACTTCCACCACGACTGGGCCAGCGCCGGCGATGCCTGCGAGAAGCCGTTCGTGCTGATCCGCGACCACGTGCTGCTGTCGTTCGCCAGCCGCATTGCCGAGGTGGACGCAGAACTGGCTGCGTGCCTGACCGATGCCGAAATCGAGCGCATCGTTGGCCTGGTGCCGGACAGCTGGCTGGTGGACGAACCGGCGTTCGACAGCCCACAGGCCTATCGCCAGGGCTATATCGACTATCTCAAGCACCGCCTGAAAGTGCGTGCAGTGTTCGTGCAGGAGGCCATCCGTGCCCACGCTGCACACGTATGACTATGCGGTCATCCGCGTCGTGCCGCGGGTGGAACGCGAGGAATTCATCAACGTCGGGGTGATCGTCTCCTGCCCGGGCGCGCGCCATCTGGAGGCGGCCATCGAAATCGATCCTGAGCGCCTGCGTGCCTTCGCGCCGGCGCTGGACCAGGACGCGCTGCAGCCATGGCTGGATGCAATCGTGGCCATCTGCCGTGGCGACGCCAGCGCCGGACCCATCGCAAAGCTGCCCGCGCGCGCCCGCTTTCATTTCCTCACCGCCAAGCGCAGCTCGGTTGTGCAGATGTCGAGCACGCATGTCGGCCGCACTGCGGACCCGGCGGGTGTGGTGGAACACTTGATGACGAAGATGGTGCGGGTACCGGAATGAACGGCACCTGCCGCGTTCACAGTGGCAACCTTCGCGCGATGTAGTTGACCACATTACCGATCGCATCCGGATCGACATTGGCCAGGCCAACGATCACGTAGCCCTGCGCCGGCAGCACCACGATGGCACTGTTCGATCCGGGCGCACCGCCTTCGTGGCCGTACTGATGCTCCCTGCCCTCGCCCTGAACCACGAAACCAAAGCCATACCAGCCCTTGTGGTTCTGCGCCGTGGTGGCCTGCTGCAGCAATGCAGGTGAAACCAGCTTCCCGCCTTGCAGTGCCTCGGCGAATTTCACCATATCGGCCACTGTGCTGTAGCCACCACCGGCCGACATGCCGCGCCAGGGCAGCGACTTCGTTTCACGGACCCATTGCCCATCGTGCTTCGTGTAAGCGACGGCACGCTTTGGAACGCTCGCTGTTTCCGGCTCGAAGCCGGTGCCGGTCATGCCCACCGGGTGCAGGATGTGCTCCTCCACATATGCGTAGTACGACTGCCCCGATACCGCCTCGATGATGCGTCCCAATACGATGAAGCCATAGTTGGAGTAGCTGTCCTGGCTGCCGGGCGTGAACTGCGGCGCATCCCTGGCGAACCGCTGCACGTAGTCATCCAGCGTCTTCAGGGACGCGGAATACTGTTCGAAACCATCGCCAAAGAAGTCCCCCAGGCCACTGGTGTGTGACAGCAACTCGCGCACGGTCACGCTGCTGGCGACAGCCTTGTTCGGATAGTCCGGCAAGTGCTTGCCGATCGTGTCATCGAGACTGAGCCTGCCATCCTGCACCAGCTGCAGGATGGCCACGGCGGTGAACATCTTGTTGGAGGACGCAAGGCGGAACTGCGTCTCCACGCCCACTGCAATTCCAGTGCTGCGATCGGCATCACCACCGCGCCAGTCCAGCAGCACCTTCCCATTCTGTGCCACCTGCAACGCGCCCGACAGCGCGTCCTGTGCCCGCAGCGCCTCCAGCTTTGCTGTGACGTCGGCCATCAGGGCAGGCAATGCAACCCGTGCCGGCTTGTGCTTGTCCGGCGTTTCAGTGCCCTCGATCTGGAACTGCATCAGGTGCGACGGATTGGCCGGGTCCATGACGGCGGTCACCCACATCGCGCGTTCGTTCATCTGGCCCATCACCAGCAGCTTCGCTTGGCCGGGCGCACTCTCGGTTGATTCGAGTACGCGCAAGGGGCCTGTGCTTTCGCGGAATTCGAGATAGTCCTTGGGACCACTGCCTTGCTTCTTCGCGTATCTATCGGCGAATGCCTGCAACCCCTCGAGGCTGCCCGCATTGAAGGCCGCAAGCCAGTCACCGATGGCGTCCTGCGCACGCGGATGTGCACGCACGCTGGAGGGGGCGCCCACTGCCGGAACAGCCCAAGGCGTCATCAGCACCGAACAGGCCAGTACTTTGCAGAGCAGCAGGCGGCCAACAGCCTTCATGGCAGTTCCTTTGCGGGTATCCCTGGGCGCATCCTAGATCATGGAACCGCCCGCTGCATCCATGCCAGGGACCCTGCCGCAGCACCTCAACCGTGACGATGAACGCCTCGATGCGATGCCAATCGCCCCGCTCATGCGGCAGCGATTCCACGCCCATGCCGATCTGGTACCTCACCGCATCCGGGCCGTCGCGCCAGTAGTACGGCGCGCCATTGCTCCAGCCGCAACAGGCGTAGCGCAATGCAGGCATGCCAAAGGTATCGCGCAGATAGGCTTCCACCTTCACTGCCTGGGTACCTGGAACGCGGTAGTGGGCCTGCATGGGTTTGATGCAGGACGCGTCGTCCTGGCTGCAGCCGCTGTATTCCGGTCCCGCAGGCTTCCGGCCCATCGCCTGCAGGAAATCCTGGCATTCGATATCCGGTCGCGCCAGGCCATCCGCACGCCCCTGCGCTTCCCACGCGGCCAGCGCCTGCGCAGTCGTCTGCTGCGCAATCACGTTGGCGGCGAACAGCAATGCCGCCAGCCCCAGCAGCAAGCGCGCGCTACGCAGCGGCAACCGGCCAATCGTCTCAGGGCGATCCTTCGCAGGCAGTCACAGGAATGCCAACCGATGCCGTGCTATCGCCGTGCCATCGTCTGCTCGCTGAAGCGTGCCACGCAGAAGTCCAGGAAACTGCGCAGCTTGGGCGTCAGCTGGCGGTCGCGCGGGTACACCAGGTTGATCCACGTCGACACCGGCACGTAGTCCGGCAGCACTTCCACCAGTTCACCACGCGCCAGCGCGGCGGCAAGCATTTCATGGGGCTGCAGGATCAACCCCAGCCCACCGACTGCCGCGGTCAACAACGGCTCGGCCTGGTTGACCATGAAGCGGCTGGACACCGGCACGCTCAGCACGCTGCCGTCAGCATCGCGGAAACTCCAGCGCGTGCGGATGATCGAATGGGCGAAGCCCAGGCACTCGTGCCGACTCAGATCGGCCGGATGGACAATGGCCGGGCGCGATGCGAGGTACGCCGGCGATGCACACAGCACCAGCGGATACGGCCCCAGCCGTCGCGCCACCAGCCCACTGTCGGCCAGATCACCGGTGCGGAACACAAGATCAAAGCCGTCCTCGACGATGTCCACCAGGCTGTTGGACAGGTTCAGATCAACCTGCACGTCCGGGTACTGCTGCAGGTAGGCCACCACCGCCGGTCCCAGTGCATGCACGCCGAAGGTGACCGGTGCGCTGACGCGCAGGCGCCCCATCGGCCGCCCGCGCGCCACTTCGGCCAGCTGCTCGGCGCCTTCCACCTCCTCCAGGATCACCCGCGCACGGGCCAGATAGGCCTGGCCGAAGTCGGTCAGGCTCTGCTTGCGCGTGGTGCGGTTGAGCAGGCGCACGCCCAGGTGTTGTTCCAGCGACTGCACGTGTTTGCCGACCAGCTGCGGCGACAGGTCCAGCGCGTCGGCGGCAGCGGCGAAGGAGCCGACCTCGGCCACTTTGACGAAGGTCCGCAGGGGAGCGATCAGGTCCATTGCAAACAATTGGTTTTCAATGAAACGCCAGATTACCCCTTATTCTGGAGGCAGGCCACGCGCACAGTAGCCTCCACCTTTCCGCCGGCCCTGCGCCGGCCTTGCCCAGGAGTCCCCCATGAGCCAGGTTGTCCGCATCCACGAATATGGCAGCGCCGATGTGCTGCGCATCGACGACATCGATGTTCCCGCCCCCGCCGCCGACGAGGTCCAGATCCGGGTCAAGGCCATCGGCCTGAACCGTGCCGAGGTGATGTTCCGCAACGGCGCCTATCTGCAGGAGGCGCAGTTCCCCAGCCGGCTGGGCTATGAAGCGGCCGGCATGGTCGAGGCGGTCGGCAGTGCGGTGAGCGGATTCGCTGCTGGCGATGCGGTGAGCGTGGTGCCGCCGCTGGACATCGCCCGCTGGGGCACCTACGGCGAGCTGGCCAACGTGCCGGCGCGACTGCTGGTCAAGCACCCGCAGGCGCTGGGCTTCGAAACGGCGGCTGCGGTGTGGATGCAGTACGTCACCGCCTGGGGCGCACTGTTGGAGCAGGCGCAGCTGGCCGCCGGGGATTCCGTCATCATCACCGCTGCCAGCAGCAGCGTCGGCCTGGCCGCGATCCAGATCGCCAATGCAGTGGGTGCCACGCCGATTGCGGTCACCCGTGGCCCGGGCAAGCGCCAGGCCTTGCTCGATGCCGGTGCCGCCCATGTCATCGCCACCCAGGAACAGGACCTGGCAGCCGAAGTGGCGCGCATCACCGGCGGTGCCGGCGCCCGCGTGGTGTTCGACCCGATCGGTGGCCCGCAGTTCGTGCCGCTGACCGAGGCAATGGCCCGTGGCGGCATCCTGCTGGAATACGGCGCGCTGAGCAGCGAACCCACTCCGTTCCCGTTGTTCAACGTGCTGGGCAAGTCGCTGACGCTGAAGGGCTACCTGTACTCGGAAATCGTCTCCGACGATGCCGCGCTGGCACGTGCCAAGGCGTTCATCGTCGACGGCCTGGACAAGGGCACGCTGGCGCCGAAGATCGCGAAGGTGTTCCCCTTCGCGCAGATCCAGGACGCCCACCGCTACCTGGAATCGAACGAACAGATCGGCAAAGTGGTGGTGACGCTGTAAACACCCTGCCGGCAGCGACGGACCCACTGCGGGCACGTCGCTGCCGCAGGCTCAGGCCATTGAAGGCCCGCGGTTCTCATGCTGGCGGCTTTCGAGGGTGAGCTGGTGCTCGCGCTGCCGGTCGTCACCGGCCAGATCATTCACCGTTTCCTCCATCGAGCGCGCGGGCTGTGCCGTATCCACACTGGCGCGCTCACCGGGAATCAACCCGGCAACCCACAGGCGATCTCCGGCCATCATCACCCGGTCGACGCGCGCGGCATCATCGATGCCGTTGCGCTTGGACTCCAGCACTGCCTGCATGACGTGCTCGTCGCCGATGGTGCCAGGTACCCCCTGGCGGATGCGCTCGAACAGCGCGGCGTCCCTGGGCGACAGCGATTCCATGCCATTGGGCTGCGGTGCGGGCTCCGGCGCGGCCGGACCAGCGACCGGTGCATTCGCCGCTGCCTGCTGCCGCGCCTGCACCTGCTCCGGCTGGAACTCCGCCCGCGTATAGGGCGGACGCTGCGGCGGCCAGTTCTCCGCGCGGTCGAACTCGGTGGTCGGCGCATGCTCGCGAGCGACGGCGGCATCGTTCAACTGCCGGCGCGCATCCGCGTCGATGACGCCGCCGGGGCGCAGCGGCAGGCCATAGTCCTGCTGGAAGTTGCGCATGGCCGCCTGCATGCCGGCATCAAACGTGCGCGCATCGCGCTCGGCACGTGGGTTCGGTTCGGTCAGGTACCCCAACGCCTCCAGCTGCCGGCGCATTTCGAACACCGGCTCGCCCTTCTCACCGGGGCCCAGGTTGCCGTCGGCCAGCGGGCCGGTCAGGTCAGTCACCGTCCGGCGCCTGAAGTCCGGATCGACCGCCAGCGTGTCGCTGCGCATGCGTTCCAGCAGCGCATCGTCGATGCGGCCATTGGCCGGGCTGATACCCCGCTCGGTCTGGAAGCGGCGCACGGCCTGCTCGGTGGAGGCGCCGAAATCACCGTCGGGCTTGATCGCGGCATTGGCGTTGTTGCGGATGTCCAAGCGCTGCAGGTACTGCTGCGCTTCCAGCACGTGCTGGTTGGCGTCACCCCGGTGCAGGTCCATCGCCCCGGCGGGCGCCTGGGGGGTCGGCATCGGCATCTGGAAGCCTGGTTGCTGCACACGCTGGACCAGGCCGGCAACCTGGGATTCCCATTCAGTGGCCCGTGTGGCGATGGCGTCTGGATAGGGACTGCCGTTGTTCAGCTCACCGCCATTGACCGAGGCCCGCGCCTGCCGGTAGTCGGCATGGCTGGCGTTGACGTTGTCGGACAGCCGCGCACCGAACAGGCCGTCGCGCATCCCCACCACCAGCACCTTGGTGGCGATGTCTGCCCGGGCAGCCCGTTCCGGATGCTCGACCAGCTCGCGGCCCATCCCCAGCGCCTCGCCCAGCCGCTCGTAGTTGTTGACGTGGGTGAGGTGGGCAAAGCCCCGGCCGAAATACTCCTCGCCGCCGAAGTAGCGCAGGTCCACCGCCTGCTTCCTGCCCCAGTCTTCCTCGGGCGCGGCGAAATCACGCGATTCGTGCTGCGCCGTGGCCAGCACATAGGCAATCTGCCGATGGTCGGTAACGCCGTTGTCGATGCAGGTACGCACGATCATCTCGACCGACTGGTCCCGGGTCAGGCCGAAGCCCGACCCACCTTTTCCATAGCCTTCGCTCATCCTTCAGCTCTCCAGTTCCGGAACGCATCCATTCGTCGGGGGAAGACCTACTTCAGCAGGTCCGATTCGGTAGGGGCCTCGCCCCTGCAGGTGTCATAGCGGCGCTGCAGCAGCGTGCGCGTGCCGGTTCCGCGCAGCTGGATGACCTTGTCCTCGCGCTCGCACGGGCTGACCTTCGCGCGAAGCACGAACCGCCCATTGTCGATATGGTCGATGTCGCGCCCACCGATGGCCGCTTCCAACGCCTTGGCACGCACATAGCGGTTGCGCTTGGCATCGAACAGGTAGAACGCATGCACCGGAACGTTGTAGACACCGCTGTTGTCCTGCCACACCTGCAGGTCCGGCACGCCATCACCATTGAAATCCGAAACGGTCAGCAGCACGGCGGTCGCACCCTGGGCACCGGTGCCGGCGCGGGTCAGGCGCGGCTGCACGTCCGTGACCACCACGTTGCGCCCACCACGGGTCACGCCCATGCTTCGCACCTGGCAGGTCGTCACGCTGTCGGTGCCGCTGCAATCGGTCACCTGGAAGACCACCTGCAGTGCCGGTGTGAGCCTGCCCTCGCCGGGCCGCAGGACGATCCTGCCCTGCTTGTCGGGCGCGGCATCGGCGGCATGCACAGCGGCCTGCGCCGGCGCCGGGGCCGCCTTGGCTTCCGCCACCAGCGCCGCCGCACCGCCGCCCTGCAACTGGCGGGCACGCAGCAGGGTCATGTGCGTGCGGCACTGCTGTGAATCCAGCTGGGCAACGGCCGTGCTGCCTTCCGGGCACCGGTTGTCGCGCTGGCGCAGCCATTGCCGCTGCAGATCGCGCAGCACCTGCTGATCACGGGCGGTCAGTGTGGAGCGCGCCGCGCTGTAGGCGGCATTGAGTGCATCGTCGTGCACCTTGAGTTCAGCGTCGGCACAACGGCGACGGGCGTCCAGCGCGGTGCCTGCGGCCGCCATGCAAGGCGCATGGGCGGGGCTCAGAGAGCGCGCATCGCCTGCGATCAGTTCGGCACCGCTGGGCACCTTGCGTGCGGCGGGCTGGGGCGACGCCTGCGCGCTTGCCCACAGGCAAGGGCCAAGCAGAAGCAGTCCTGCCAGCAGCCGGGTGGCACGCCCCGGCAGGCGTTCGGAGTTCAGCATGCGTTTCCTTCCCTGCGGGCGTTGGCCGGCCCCGTCCTGTTCCGATGATGGATGCTGCCCGGTCGCCAGCGCAACTTCAGCGACAGCGGTCACAGCCCGCAGGTCGCATTCAGGCCGGCAGCGCTATTTCGGCAGCGCGTAGGCCATCACGTAATCGCCGTTCGGGGTTTCCATGAAATGGTGGCCGCCAGCCATGATCACCACGTACTGGCGCCCGCCCTGCGCGTACACCATCGGATTGGCCTGGCCACCCGCGGGCAGCTTGGCATGCCACAGCTCCTTGCCGGTCTTCAGGTCGATGGCGCGCAGCAGGTCATCAGTGGCGGCGGCGATGAAGATCAGGCCGCTGGCGGTGACTACCGAACCGCCATTGTTCGGCGTGCCGATCTCGATGGGCAGGCCCGAACGGATGCCGAATGGTCCGTTGCCGCGCGCACTGCCGAACGGACGGTCCCACAGCAGCTTGCCGGTGCGCAGGTCGATGGCCCGGATGCCGCCATAGGGTGGCTGCTTGCACAGCAGACCAGTGAACGGCAGGCGCCAACCGGCGTTTACCTGGATGGCGTAGGGCGTGCCCACCTGTGGGTCGCCCGCGCCTTCGGCGCCGCCCTTGTCGAACCGGACCTTCTCGCGTGGCAGCCAGCCCAGCCTGTCGGCCTCGGCGCGTGGCACCAGCCGGTTGTAGTTGGGCATGTCGTTGTAGTTGGCCACGATCACGCCGCGGCGCGTATCGATGGACACACTTCCCCAATCCGAACCGCCGTTGTAGCCGGGATATTCGATGGAATGGCGATCACTGCTCGGCGGGGTGTAGAAGCCTTCGTAGTACGCCTTGCGGAACTGGATGCGGCAGATCAGCTGGTCGACCGGGGTGATGCCCCACATGTCGCGCTCGGTCAGGTCATGCTGCCGGCGCAGCGTGTGATACAGCGAGAACAGCTGCGTGGGTGAGCGTTGTTCCGGTTCGACACCGCCGACCGGCACCCTGCGCTCTTCGGCGGCGGTCAGCAGCTGGCCGTTGCGGCGGTCAAGGATGTAGAGATCACCCTGCTTGGTCGGCAGCAGGAGCGCCGGCACCTTGCCAGCCGCCGTCGGGTAATCGATCAGGCTGGCCTGCGAACCCAGGTCGTAGTCCCACACATCCTTGCGCACCGCCTGGAAATGCCAGGCCGGCTTGCCGGTGGCCACATCGATCGCCACCAGCGACGTCGCATAGCGGTTCTGGTTTTCCGTGCGTGAGCCACTCCAGTAATCGCCAGCGGAATTGCCCAGCGGCAGATAGACCAGCCCCAGCGCCTCATCACCGGTCGCGGTGGTCCACATGTTCGGCGTGCCGCGCGTGTAGGTCTGCTCATGCGGCGGCAGGCCGCTGCGTTCGGGCTGGTCCATGTCCCACGCCCAGCGCAGCTTGCCGGTGATCGCATCGTAGGCCTGGATCACCCCCGATGGCGCGTCGCGGCGCTGACCATCCAGCACCTGGTGGCCGGTGACGATCACCCCGCGCACGATGGCCGGTGGCGAGGTGATCGACACATAGCCCGGTGGCACCTCGCCCATGCCCAGGGTGATGTCGACCTGGCCGTTGTTGCCGAAATTCGCGCAGGGGCGGCCACTGTCGGCATCCACCGCGATGATGCGCCCGTCCAGCGTGCCCTCGATGATGCGCGCCCAGCATGCCGGACGACTGCCCGGTGCAGCGCTGCGGTTGGCAGTGGGCGGCGGTTCCGGCAACGCCAGATCAGCAGCGGCATCGGCCAATGCGGCATCGGCGAGGATCGGCGTGGCCGGCTGCTCGTAATAACTCACGCCTCGGCAGGCGGCGGTGTATGGAATCGAAGCGTCCTTTACCTTCGGATCGAACCGCCACACTTCCTTGCCGCTGGCCGCATCCAGTGCGATCAGGCGGTTGCGGGCGGTGCACAGGTACAGACGGTCGCCGATCTTCAGTGGCGTGGTTTCCGCACCCCAGCGCTTGTTCGGCATATCGCCGGTGCGGAACTGCCAGGCCAGCTGCAGCGTGGCCACGTTGGCCGGGGTGATCTGCTGCAGCGGCGAATAGCGGGTGGCGGCATTGCTGCGCCCCCACGCCGGCCAGTCCCCTTCGGCAGGCTGGTCGGCCGGCTGCAGGCCGGTGGTGTCGCGGGTCGGTTCCAGCCCGACGCTGGCCGCGCCTTCCGGGAACGGCTGGTGCCCGTCCACTTCGCCGTGCGGCGCGAACGCCAATCCGAAGGCAGCGACGAACACCAGCATCAGCACGCCGGCCACGCTGCGCGACAGGCGCCTGGAAACCGGTTGGTGGAGGGTGGGCGCCAGCAGCGCCAGCACGATGCCAAGCGCGGTCACCAGGCCGAGCCGCGGTACCCAGCGCCAGTAGTCGCTGCCCGACTCCCACCAGGTCCACAACAGCGTACCGGCGAACACCAGCGCATACAGCAGCGCGCCGCTGCGGCGATTGCCGAACAACAGGAGGCCACTGGCCAGCAGGCCGGCCCCGGCGATGGCGTAGTACGCCGAGCCGCCCAGGCTGAGCAGCCATGCGCCGAGCCCGCCGATGACCAGGCCGAGCAGGACCAGCAGCAGCGACAGCACGGTAACGAGAGGATGCCGGGAGGCGCGGACGGGAGCAGGAGCGGACGGCGGCGTGGCGGACATCGTCGATCTCCGGGGGCAGCATGCGCCGTTATCCCACCGCCGACGTGAAGCGCGCGCGTATGTGCGGCATCCGGATACGACGACGCCGGCACAGGGCCGGCGTCGTCGCGTAACTCAACCTTGCGGCAGGATCACTCCTGTGCGGCGTCCTCGCTGCTGGAAGCCGCCGGGGCGCCATCGGTCGTGGTCGCGGCCGGGGCAGAGGCAGGCACTGCCACCTCATCCTCGTCCTCGTCGATCGAGGCATCCATGCGCTCCACCGCCTGCAGCTTCTCGTCCTTGGACAGGCGGATCAGGGTCACGCCCTGGGTGTTGCGGCCGACGCGGCTGATTTCCGAGCCACGCGTACGCACCAGGGTGCCACCATCGGAGATCAGCAGGACTTCGTCGCTGGAGCCCATCAGCACTGCGGCGACCAGCTTGCCGTTGCGCTCGGTGGTCTGGATGCCGATCACGCCCTGCGTACCACGGCCCTTGCGCGGGTAGTCCGGCAGCGGGGTGCGCTTGCCGTAGCCGTTCTCGGTGGCGGTAAGGATGTACTGAACGCTGGCGTCATCGGCGCCGTCGATCACCGCATCGCCCGTGGCGACGGCTTCCTCGGCACCGTTGTCGTCCTCGTTCTCGTCCTCAATGCCACCGGCACTCTCGGCCACGATCAGGCTGACCACTTCCTCGCCCGGCGGCATCTTGATGCCGCGCACGCCGGTGGCGGTACGGCCCATCGAGCGGACCTTGTCCTCACCGAAGCGCACGGTCTTGCCGTTGGAGGCGAACAGCAGGATGTCACGCTCGCCATCGGTCAGGCCGACACCGACCAGCGCATCGCCCTCGTCCAGGTTGATCGCGATCTTGCCGCGGGCGAGGCGGAAGGCGAACTCGCTCAGCGGGGTCTTCTTGACCGTACCGTTCTTGGTGGCGAAGAACACGAACTGGCCATCGGCGTACTCGCGCACCGGCAGCACGGCCTGCACGCGTTCGCCCGGCTCCAGCGGGATCCAGTTGATGATCGGACGGCCGCGGGCGTTGGAACCGGCTTCGGGCAGCTGGTAGACCGGCAGCCAGAACACCTTGCCCGAACTGGTGAAGGTCAGCAGCGTGTCGTGCGTGTTGACCAGCCACAGCTGTTCGATGAAATCCTCTTCCTTGGTCGCCGCCGCGCTGCGGCCACGGCCACCACGGCGCTGTGCGCGGTACACGCTCACCGGCTGCCGCTTCACGTAACCGGCATGCGACACGGTAACCACCACGTCTTCCGGCGCGATCAGGTCGAGGATGTCCAGGTCCTCTTCGCTGTGGCGGATTTCGGTACGACGTTCGTCGCCGAATTCGGCCTTGACGTTGACCAGCTCCTCGCGGATCACCTGCAGCAGGCGGTCGGGATCTTCCAGGATGTGGATCAGCCCGGCGATCACTTCCAGCAGCTGCTTGTACTCGTCGGTCAGGCGGTCCTGCTCCAGCCCGGTCAGGCGGTGCAGCCGCATCTCCAGGATCTGCGTGGCCTGGATCTCGGTCAGCTGGTAGCCGCCCTCGATCAGGCCCACGCCCTTGGGCAGGTCTTCCGGACGGGAGGCCTCGGCACCGGCCGCACCCAGCATCGCACCGACCAGGCCCGGCTCCCACACGCGGGCCAGCATGCGCTCGCGGGCTTCGTTCGGGTTCGGCGAGGTCTTGATCAGTTCGATCATCTCGTCGATGTTGGCCAACGCAACGGTCAGGCCTTCCAGCACGTGGGCACGGGCGCGCGCCTTGCGCAGCTCGAACACGGTGCGGCGGGTGACCACTTCGCGACGGTGGCGGACGAACGCCTCCAGCATCTGCTTGAGGTTCATCAACTGCGGGCGGCCATCGACCAGCGCCACCATGTTGATGCCGAACACCGATTCCATCTGCGTCTGCTGGTACAGGTTGTTCAGCACAACCTCGGCAGATTCACCGCGCTTGATCTCGATGTAGATGCGCATGCCGTCCTTGTCGGACTCATCGCGCAGCTCGCTGATGCCTTCGATCTTCTTTTCCTTGACCAGCTCGGCGATCTTCTCGATCAGACGCGCCTTGTTCACCTGGTAAGGAATTTCAGTGACGATGATCGATTCGCGGCCGTTGTCGGCCACTTCGATATCGGCCTTGGCACGGATGCGCACGCGGCCACGGCCGGTGCGGTAGCCGGCGACGATGCCGGCAGTGCCGTTGATGATGCCGGCAGTCGGGAAATCCGGGCCCGGGATGTATTCCATCAGGCCGTCGACATCGATGTCCGGGTTGTCGATCAGCGCGATGCAGGCGTTGATCGATTCGCTCAGGTTGTGCGGCGGAATATTGGTCGCCATGCCCACCGCGATGCCAGCCGAACCATTGACCAGCAGGTTCGGGAACCGGGTCGGCATGACCGTCGGCTCCAGTTCCTTCTCATCGTAGTTGGGCTGGAAATCGACGGTTTCCTTGTCGATGTCCGCCATCAGCTCATGCGCCAGGCGCGACATGCGCGCCTCGGTGTATCGCATTGCTGCAGCGGAGTCGCCGTCGATCGAACCGAAGTTACCCTGGCCGTCGACCAGCATGTAGCGCAGCGAGAACGGCTGTGCCAAGCGCACCAGCGTGTCGTACACCGACTGATCGCCATGCGGGTGGTACTTACCGATGACGTCACCGACGATACGCGCCGACTTGAAGTAGGGCTTGTTGCTGTGCGCGTTGAGTTCGTTCATCGCGTACAGCACGCGGCGATGCACCGGCTTGAGGCCGTCGCGCGCATCCGGCAGCGCGCGGCCCACGATCACGCTCATGGCGTAATCGAGGTAGCTCTTGCGCATCTCGTCTTCCAGGTTGACCTGGATGATTTCCTTGGCGGTTTCTGCCATTCGGGTTCCGTTGTCTGGTAGCGGTCCAGTCCGGCGCAGCCCTCTGCGGGAGGGGGTCGCGCCGGAACCTCGATTCAACCTGTGGATACTACCACAACAGGCCGTTTTCCGCCTCCCTTTACGGGGATTTTACCGGCACAAATCAGGAACTTAGGGGTTGCCGGCCAGCGGCCGGCACTACCGGGGCGGAGGTCACGCGGCCCCTCCCCCGCGCCTCAGCCGCCGAAGGCGGTGCGCATGTTCCCGGCGGTCGGGTTCAGGATGACCCCGCGCTCGGTCACGATGGCGTCGATCAGCTCGCCCGGGGTGACGTCGAACACCGGGTTCCAGGCAGCAATGCCCTCGGCGACGGTACGGGTACCCCCCACGCCGTACAGCTCACCCGGGTCGCGCTGCTCGATCTCGATCTGGCTGCCGTCCACGGTCTCCATGTCCACGGTCGAGGACGGAGCGACCACCATGAACTTGACCCCGTGGTGGCGGGCGGCGATGGCCAGCTGGTAGGTGCCGATCTTGTTGGCGGTATCGCCATTGGCGCAGATGCGGTCCGCGCCCACGATCACCCATTGCACGGCGCCGGTCTTCATCAGGTGCGAGGCAGCCGAATCGGCGATCAGGGTGGCATCGATGCCGTCCTGCTGCAGTTCCCACACGGTCAGGCGTGCCCCCTGCAGCCACGGCCGGGTCTCGCCGGCGAACACGCGGGCGATGCGGTGCTGGGCCATGCCGGCGCGGATCACGCCCAGTGCGGTACCGAACCCCGCAGTGGCCAGCGAGCCGGTATTGCAGTGGGTCAGCACGCCGCTGCCAGCCTCGATCAGGCCCGCGCCCAGTGCACCCATGTGGCGGTTGGCGGCCAGGTCTTCCTCGGCGATGGCCTGCGCTTCCGATTCCAGCAACGCCTTCCAGTCGGCGCCGGCGGCGTTCAGGCAACGGCGCATGCGCGCCAGCGCCCAGGCCAGGTTGACCGCAGTCGGGCGCGATGCATTGAGGCGCTGCAGGGCCGGTTCCAGCTGCTGCAGGGCGTGCGCACCATCGGCGGCCTGCACCTCGCGTGCAGCCAGCACGACACCCCAGGCAGCGGCAATGCCGATCGCCGGCGCGCCACGCACGGTCAATGCGTGGATCGCGCTGGCAACCTCGTCGCTGTCATGGCAGACCACGTGCTCGACCACGAACGGCAGCTTGCGCTGGTCCAGCAGTTGCAGGGCATCGCCGGTCCACAGGATCGGGCGGATGTGGTCGTAACGGGCGTAGTCGATGTCAGAGGCAGTGTTCATGGGCCCATTGTAGGGCCACGCCCCGCAGGGTTGGAGCCTGCCCGGGCTCAATTCACCGAGAATTCGGCGCGGCAGCCGCCGTCCACCCAGATCCCGTTGCGGCTCCAGCCCCAGGTACTGCCTTCCTCGCAGGGCGTGCTGGACAGCTGCTCGGAGACCACGGCGCCAACCGAGATGCTGGCACCGCAGAAGCGCCGCTTCTTCGACTTCGATTCGCAGGTCAGGCGGCGCGGCATGTCGACGAAGCGGCCATCGTCATCGGCCACCTCGAAGTCACCCTGGCAGCCACGGCTGGTCCAGACTTCATTGCGCTTGTAGCCCCAGCCCTGCCCTTCGCGGCACGGCAACACCGACAACTGGCGCAGCAGGCGCACCGGCGCGCCATCGAGTCGTACCGGGCAACTCTGCGGACGGCCATTGGACTCGCAGCGCACCACACGGCGCACCAGGCGCTTGCCCGAGCTGTCAGCCGGCGGCGCCGCGCCCGCTGCGCGCCTGGCGCGGAACTCGGCACGGCAGCCCAGGGTGACCCACACACCACTGCGGTCAGTACCCCACTCGCTGCCGCGGATGCAGCTGTTGCTGGACAGCTGGCGCACCAGGTCGACGCCGTTGGCAACCTCGATATCGCAGTGCACCCAACCCATGTCGCGTGATTCGCAGGTCACCACTTCATCGTCGTAGCCCACCTGCTGGGCCGACGCCGGCGACGGCAGCCAGGCACCCCAGAGCGCAATGGAGTACACCGGTGCAGCGACAACCGCGAACCACTTGACCAAAGCCTTCCCCAGCAGGAATGGATGAACTGGATGCCAGTGTCCGGCATTGGCCGTGATAAGAGCATCATCGTGCTTACCGACGCAAGCGCACCGAACCCGCGTTTCGTTCAGCCTGCGATGTTCAGCAACACGCGGGGATCACGCGTGGGCGAAGTCGTAGGCCAGCACATCGGCGATGCGTGGCGTGCGGTTCATCGCCATCAACAGGCGATCGACACCCACCGCCACGCCGGCACAGGCAGGCATCGACGGCAACGCCGACAACAGTGCCTCGTCCACGGCCGGCTGCACCTGTCCACGTTCGTGGCGGCGCTGCTGGTCCCGCTGGAACCGGGCGCGCTGCTCGTGGGCGTCGTTCAGTTCGTGATAGCCGTTGGCCAGCTCCACTGCACCCAGGTACAGCTCGAAACGCTCGGCCAGCGGCGGCGTGCCCGGACGGATGCGGGCCAGCGCGGCCTGGCTGGCCGGCCAGTCATGCACCACGGTCATCACCGCGTCATCGAACTGCGGCTGGATGTGGTGGGTCATCAACAGGTCCAGCCAGTCATCACGGGTCAACCCGACCGGGTCGATGTGCACGTCGCCAAGCGCAACACGCAGCGCGGCTTCATCGGCCTCGAACGGATCCAGGCCCACGTGCTGCTGGAACAGCTCGCGGTAACTCAACACACGCAGCGTTGCACGGCGTCCGACCAGGGCCAGCGCCTGGCCGACCAACTCGGCGGTTTCCTCCATCAACCGGTGGTGGTCCCAGCCGACCCGATACCACTCCAGCATGGTGAATTCCGGGTTGTGGCGGCCGCCGGCCTCGCCGTTGCGGAACACCCGGCCCAGTTCGTAGCAGTCGCCCACACCGGCCGCCAGCAGGCGCTTGAGCGGATATTCCGGCGAAGTGCGCAGCCAGCGACGACGGCCACCGGCATCGACATGGCCGGTGAAATCGGTATGGAAGCTGTCGATGTTCGGCTCGGTGTTGCCTGCCACCGACAGGATCGGCGTTTCCACCTCCAGCACATCGCGCTCGGCGAAGAAGCGGCGCACCAGCGCGTTGAGCGTGGCGCGCTGCTGCAGCGCGCGCAGCAGGGCCTCGCTCACAGGATACCCTCCGGGCGCGGATGGTCGAGCGGCAGGGTCAGCAGATCGCGGGTGTCGTCGATGTAGCCGCTGGCCAGGTACAGGCGGCGGGCCAGTTCGTTGTGGTGGTTCACCTCCAGGCGCAGGCGGCTGACACCACGCCCGCGAGCGCGCTGTTCACAGATGGCCAGCGCCTGCTTGCCGCGACCACGACCGCGCGCGCGATGACTCAGGTACAGCTCGTCCAGCAGCATGAAGTGGCCGCCCTGCTCCAGGCTGAAGCCCATCGCGATCACCGCGTAGCCGACCACCTCGCCCGCCTCGTCCAGCCACAGCAGCACTTCGCCATTGCGCGGATCGGCCAGCAGCGCGTCCACGCCGCGACGCACGCGCGCGTCATCGAAGTCGATCCTGTCTTCGGCGTAGAACTCGCGCATCAACGCGATCAACAGTTCTTCGTCGGCACGGGTGGCCAGGCGGAAATCCAGCGGGGCGGTCTGCATCGGTGTTCCTTTGTCTTTCATGCCGGGCGCCAGGCACCCGGCGGGTCATCATTCGTGTTCGGCGAGGTAGGCCAGCAGGCGGTCTTCGTCCCACACCGGCACGCCCAGCGATTGCGCCTTGTCCAGCTTGGAGCCGGCCTCGGTGCCGGCGACCACGAAGCTGGTCTTCTTCGACACGCTGCCGGAAACCTTGGCACCCAGCGCTTCCAGGCGTTCCTTGGCGGCATCGCGGGTGAGCTGGGCCAGGGTGCCGGTCAGCACCACGGTCTGCCCATCCAGCGGGCCGGCAACGATCTCGGCCAGCGCCGGCGCCTTGGCCAGGATCTGCTGCATCGCCTTCTCGGCTGCCAGCAGCATCGCGCCATGGCCATCGGCATCGAGCCAGTCGGCCAGACCGCGCGCAGTGTCGTCCGGCAGGCCGGCGTTGACGAACTGGCCATGCTCGGCATCCAGCACCGCCTGGGCACCCGGCAAGGCAGCCACCAGCTTCTCCGCACGCAGGCGGGTGATGCCGGGGATTTCCGATTCGACCAGCAGTTGCGCCAGATCCAGGCCTTCGCGCAGCTTGGCACTGGGCGCGTGCACATCACTGATGCGCACCTGCCCGACCTGCAGCAGGTCGTCGATGGCCTGCTGGTTGCCCTGCTGCTCGAAGAAATGGCCGAGAGAACGCGCCACTTCGCCACCGATGTCCGGCACGCGCTTGAACAACGGCCATGGCAGGTGGCGGATCAGTTCCAGGTCACCGAACCACTGCGCCAGCGCCTTGGCCGTGCTCTCGCCGACGTGCTCGATGCCAAGCGCGAACAGCAGGCGCTCCAGCGTGGCTGCGCGACTGGCGTCGATTGCCGCGATCAGGTTGTCGGCCCATTTGGTGGCGATCTTCTTCGTGTTCCATTCGAAGCTGGCCGGCTGTGCCAGCGCCTGCGCGCGCCACGCCGGATCGTTGCCATCCAGCTTGAGCACCGCATTGAGCACCGCGCCGCTGCCTTCTGCCGGCAGGTGCAGCTTCAGCGCGGCGGCCAGTGCGGAAGGGTCCTCGGCATCCAGCACCAGCTTCAGATGCAACAGCTGGTCGCGGTTGAGCCGGTACAGATCGGCCACGCTCCTGACGATGCCGGCGTCGACCAGGGTTTCGATGTACTTGTCGCCGAGGCCGTCGATATCCATCGCACGACGCGAAGCGAAATGGGCAATGGCCTCCTTGCGCTGCGCAGGGCAGGACAGTTCGCCCGAACAGCGCCACGCGGCTGCACCTTCCTCGCGCACGATTTCCGAGCCGCACACCGGGCAGCGCGTCGGCATCTGCCAGGGCGAGGTGCCCTGTGGACGGCGGTCGAGGATGACGCTGACCACTTCCGGAATCACGTCGCCAGCACGTCGCACGATCACGCTGTCACCGACACGCACATCGAGACGCGCGATCTGATCGGCATTGTGCAACGTGGCATTGGACACGATCACGCCGGCCACAGCCACCGGTGCCAGCCGCGCGACCGGCGTGGCGGCACCGGTGCGGCCGATCTGGATCTCGATCGCCTCCACCGTGGTGCTCTGTTCCTGCGCCGGGAACTTGTGCGCGATGGCCCAGCGCGGTGCACGCGAGACAAAACCCATGGCCTGCTGGCCGGCGCGGTCATCCAGCTTGTAGACCACACCATCGATGTCGAACGGCAGGCCATCGCGACGCTCGCCGATGTCACGGTAGTAGCCGAGCAGGCCGTCGGCGCCTTGCACCACCTTGCACAACCCGCTGACCGGGAAGCCCCAGGCGCCGAGCTGGGCCAGCGTGCCCGAATGGGTGTCCGGCAGCTCGCCGCCCTGCACTTCACCGGTGCCGTAGGCGAAGAAACTCAGCCGGCGCTGCGCACTGATCTTCGGATCGAGCTGGCGCAGTGAACCCGCTGCCGCGTTGCGCGGGTTGGCCAGCACCTTGCCGCCCTGCTGGCGCGCACGTTCGTTGTAGGCCTCGAAATCGGCGCGGGCCATGTACACCTCGCCACGCACCTCCAGCACATCCGGCCAGTCCTTGCCGTGCAGGCGCTTGGGAACATCGCCGATTTCACGCAGGTTGGCGGTCACGTCCTCGCCGGTACTGCCATCACCGCGGGTTGCGCCGAGTACGAAATGACCGTCCTCGTAGCGCAGGCTGATCGCCAGGCCATCCATCTTCGGTTCGGCCGAGAACTGCAGGCTGCGGCGGCCCAGGCGCTCATCGATGCGGCGCACGAAGTCGGCCACTTCCTCATCGCTGAAGGCATTGGACAGCGACAGCATCGGCACCGCATGGCGCACTTCGGGGAAGCGGCCGGACGGGCGTGCACCAACCTGTTGGGTCGGGCTGTCGGCACGGGCCAGTTCCGGGTGCTCGCGCTCCAACGCTTCCAGCTCGCGCACCATCCGGTCGTAGTCGACGTCGGGGATCTCCGGCGCGTCCAGCTCGTGGTAGGCGCGGTTGGCCTGGGCGATCTGCCGGCGGAGATCTTCGGCGCGTTCGGCGGGGCTGGGGCTCATCGGGATCTGGTGGTTCTGGGATGGCCGGGGATTCTACCGCGCCCGGCCGTCAAGCCCTGTAACGCCCCGCCCTTGCAGCGTCGAGCGTGCTCGACGGGCGCTCCCCGCTCCGGTGCCAACCTTCTCTCTCATTCCGGTAGGTGCCAACCTTGGTTGGCACATCTGCATGGCTCGACACCACAAAAAGCACCTTGCCGCCCGCTCACGCCGGCGCTAGCGTGCGACGGCCCCATCGGAATCCTGCCCATGACCCTGCCTGACTCCCGTAGACGCTTCCTGCAGCTGGCCGGTGCCAGCCTTGCCGTCGCCGGCAGCGGCCTGCCGCTGCGTGGCCAGGCCCAATCCGCGGCCACCGTCGGTGCGGCCCCTGCCGAAGGCGCGGTACTACTGAACTTCAACGAATGCCCCTACGGCCCCTCCCCCGCTGCCCAGCAGGCGGCGCGCGACAGCATCGCCAGCTGCGGCCGCTACCGCTTCGCCCTGGCGGCACAGGTGCGCGATGCCTTCATCGAGCAGGCCCGTATCCCGGCCGACCATGTGCGCCTCTATCCGGGCTCGAGCGAACCGTTGAACCGCGCCGCCACGTTGTGGACCGGCCCGCAGGCGGGACTGGTGGTGGCCGACCCCACCTTCGAGACCCTGGGCGAGGTCGCTGCCGCACATGGTGCACACGTGCAGAAGGTGCCGCTGCGCAATGACGGCGCACACGACCTGCGTGCGATGGTCGCAGCCGCGCATGCGCGCCCGACCGGGCTGCTGTACGTGTGCAATCCGAACAACCCGACCGGTTCGATCAGCCCACCGGATGAGCTCGCCTGGCTGCTGGCCCACAAGCCTGCTTCCACCCGCGTGCTGGTCGACGAGGCCTACCTGCAATACAGCGAGCAGCCCAGCCTGATCGCGCAGGTGGCACAGCGCGACGATCTGATCGTGCTGCGTACATTCTCCAAGCTGTACGGCATGGCCGGCCTGCGCCTGGGCCTGGCGGCCGCACATCCCGAGCGTCTGCGCGAGCTGGCCAGCCCCGGCGACAACCCGCTACCGGTGCCCGCGCTGGCGGCGGCGCTGGCCAGCCTGCAGGATCCGCAGCTGATTCCGCAGCGTCGCCTGCAGAACGCCAAGGTGCGCCAGGCCACCATCGCATGGCTGGGCAAGCGTGGTTTCAGCTGCCTGCCGTCGGAAGCGAACTGCTTCGTGGTCGACGTGCAACGCGACGGCAGCACGTTCGCCAAGGCGATGGCCGACAACGGTGTGGTGATCGGGCGCAGCTGGCCGATCTGGCCGCAGCACGTGCGCGTGACCGTCGGCAGCGAGGACGAGATGGCCGCGTTCCGCCGCGCGTTTGCCAAGGTGGCCGGCGTACCGGCGTAGACCCCATCCACGCAGGGCGTGGATCTACTGTTGTGGGTGCCGACCGTTGGTCAGGGTGGGTGCCGACCGTTGGTCGGCACGCCATGGCGCTCACCAGCGCGGGGTCTTGGTCAGCGGCGGCGCCTGGTGCTGGCGGTCGTAGGCGCGCAGTTCGTCACGGATGTGCGCGATGCGCTGGCGACCCAGGGCGTTGCGGCTGTCATCCAGCACCACGCCATCCAGCAGTTCGGCCATGCGCTGCACCGTCGGCAGCATCTTCTCCCAGGCATCCAGCGCGGTCAGCGGCGCCGGCAGGGTCAGGAAGAAGGCGATGGCCGGGGTTTCCATGGCACGGATGTTGGCCATGTCGAAGCTGCCTGGCTTCATGATGCTGGCCATCGAGAAGATCGGCCCGCGCTCGGGATGGCCTTCCACCAGACGGTGGA
The DNA here is from genome assembly GCF_049384825.1 of Stenotrophomonas sp. CASM106. Classification (NCBI taxonomy): domain Bacteria; kingdom Pseudomonadati; phylum Pseudomonadota; class Gammaproteobacteria; order Lysobacterales; family Lysobacteraceae; genus Stenotrophomonas; species Stenotrophomonas sp. CASM106. The sequence goes on along the minus strand of NZ_JBMRFS010000003.1, from coordinate 398,552 downwards.
ACACGTTCATGTGGCCGAACACCAGGCCGGTCTTCTCCGCCGCTACCACGATGTCTTCGCCGCGCAGCTGCTCACCGGCACGGGCGGCCACGAACAGCGAAACGATCTTGTCGAAATCCTGGGTGGCGCGCTTGCCGAGATCGCTGGCGCCCGGGTCGGTATCGCCCAGGCCGAGTTCGGCCTGTTCGCCTTCCGTGCCCATGCCCGGTTCGACGCGGCCATCGGCTACGACAACGCCGTCCTCGCCCAATACCGGTTCGCGGCGCTCGCCGCTGGCCGGTTCCGCGCTTTCCACGCGCCGTCCCTGGGGCTTCTTCTTCGGACGGCCAAACAGGAAGATCGCGGCGATCAACAGCAGGCCGGCGGCCAGGATGCCGATGCGCAACAGTGCCGTGTCGGACATTCGATAGGTTCTCCGGCTAGTTCATTCAGGTAACTAGGATGGCACGTCAGGCCGCGCCCGCCAATCGCGCGGCTTCTTCCAGGTCCACGCTGACCAGGCGGCTGACGCCCGGTTCACGCATGGTCACGCCCGAGAGCTGGTGCGCGGCCTCCATCGTCGCCTTGTTGTGGCTGACGAACAGGAACTGCACCTTCTCGCTCATTTCCTTGACCATGTTGGCCAGCCGGCCGACGTTGGCTTCGTCCAGCGGCGCGTCCACCTCGTCCAGCAGGCAGAACGGCGCGGGGTTCAGCTGGAAGATGGCGAACACCAGCGCCACTGCCGTCATCGCCTTCTCGCCGCCGGACAGCAGCGAGATGCTGGACACGCGCTTGCCCGGCGGGCGCGCCATGATGGTCACACCGGTGTCGAGCAGGTCTTCACCGGTCAGCTCCAGGTAGGCTTGGCCGCCACCGAACAGGCGCGGGTACAGCGCCTGCACGCCAGCATTGACGCGGTCGAAGGTGTCCTTGAAACGGCCGCGGGTCTCGCGGTCGATCTTGCGGATGGCATCCTCGAGGGTTTCCAGCGCCGTAGTCAGGTCGGTGTGCTGCGAATCCAGGTAATCCGAGCGCTGCGAAGCCTCGCCGTACTCGTGGATGGCGGCCAGGTTGACCGGCTCCAGCCGGCGCATGCGTGCGTCGATCTGATGCACGGCCTGCTCCCAGTCGCCCAGGCGCGCATCCTCGGGGAGTGCGTTGAGCACGTCCTGCAGCACGAAGCCGGCCTTTTCCACCGCCGCCTGCAGGGTGTCCGCGCTGAGCACCAGTGCCTGCTGGTCCAGCTTGCGCTGCGAAATACGCTCGCGCTGGGCCAGCGCCTGTTCGTCACGCTGGTGACGGGTCTGCTCGTAATTGCGCAGCTCGGCGTCGATGCCGTCCAGCAGCGTCCGCGCTTCGGTCAGCACGCGATCAGCCCGCACGCGCTCTTCCAGTGCATTCTGGTGTTCGGCCTGCAGCGCTTCGACCGGCGAATCACCTTCGTCCAGCTGCGAGTGCAGCTCGCCCAGCCGCGAATCCAACTGCCCACGCTGGGTGCCCATGCGCTCCAGCGCCTGGCTCAACGAGGCCAGCTGCGCACGCTGCGATTCCAGGGTCAGGGCCAGCGAATGCGAGCGCTCGCGCACTGCACGGGCAGCATCGCGGGCCAGGTCGCGCGCCTCGGTCAGCTGGCGGCGCTCGCCCTCCAGCCGCTGCCGGGTCGACTCCAGATCACCCATGCTGCTGACCGCGTTCTCCAACCGCGAGCGCGCTTCGCGCGCCTGCGCGTTGTTGGCTTCAATCGTTTCCTGCAGTTGCTTCAACTCGCCTTCGATGCGGTCGATGCGCGTGCGTGCAGCCTCTACCTTGCCCTGCTGGCCCTGCAGCTGGCCGGCCAGCTCGGACACCGCGCGGTGGGCCTGGTACAGCGCGCGCTGCGCGTCCTCGCGCTGCTGTTCAGCCGCCTGCAGCTGCTCACGGAAACCGGCCAGCTGTTCTTCCAGCTCGGCCTCGCGGTCCTGCAGCTGCTCGATCTGCTCGCGCAGCTCGTTGATCTCGCGTTCGCGCAGCAGCGCGCCCTGCTGGGCTGCACCGGAGCGCGACACGCGCAGCCAGCCCTGGCCCAGGCGCTCGCCGCTCTGGGTGATGATCGAATCGCCTTCCGGAAGGCTGGCCTGCAGGGCCTTCGCCTCGGACAGGTCCTTGGCACCATGCAGGTGCGCCAGCAGGCGACGGATCGCCGCCGGGCCACGCACGCGTGCGGCCAGCGACGTCGGTGCAGCCTTGACCTCGGCATCCGCGCTGGCGACCAGCGCAATGTGGCCGTCGCCGAGTTCGCCGAGGGCGTTGACCAGGCTGCCCGGGTCATCGACCAGCACGCCTTCGATCAGCTGGCCGAGCGCACTTTCCACCGCGTTTTCCCAACCGGCATCGACGTCCAGGCGTTCGCCGACACGTGCCGCCGAATCCAGCCCGCGCGCCTTCAGCCACGCGACGGCCGCGCCCTGCTCCTGGCCCAGCGCGGCCTGCTGCAGGGTTTCCAGCGAGGCCAGGCGACCGCGCAGGCCGTTGGCCTGCTTGCGCAGTTCGGCCAGTTCGTTCTGGCCATTGCGCTGCTGTTCCTGCACGGCCGCCACGCCCTGCTTGCGCAGCTCGACGTCTTCGCTCAGTTCATCCAGCGCGGCCTTCTGCGTGTCGTGCTGCAGGTGCAGCTGCTCGAAGGCTTCTTCCAGCGCGTCCACGTCCAGCCCGGCGCGCTCGGCGGCCAGGGCCTCGCGACGCCGGTCGGCGTCGAGGATCTGCTTGTCCAGGTAGTCCACGCGCGTGCGCTCGACATCACCGGCGCGCGACGCCTCCGAACTCTGCGAGGTGTGCTGCTCCCAGCGCTGCTGCCAACTGGCCAGCCGGTCTTCGGCCTCGCGCAGGCTTTCCTGCTTGATCTCGTTCTCTTCCTGCAGCGCCTCCAGCTGCGGGGTGGCGGCCTCCACTGCCTCGCGCAGCACCCTCAGTTTGGCCTCGTCGCCGCTGATGTGCTGGCCCAGTTCGGCCAGGGCCTGCTGGGTTTCATCGCGCGCCTTGTGCAGGCGCTGCGACAGCTCGCGCTGGTGCTGGATCTGCTGTTCCAGGCGCGCCAGCGTGCTGCCGACCTGGTAGACCGCGGCCTGCGCGGTGTTGAGCGCGTCGGCGGCCTCTTCGCGCCGCGCGCGCGAGGTCTCGATGCGGGCCTCGGCATCACGCTGGTCGGCGATCAGCTGCTGCAGCTTGGTCTCTTCCTGCGACAGGCCTTCGCGCAGCTTCGACAGGCGTCCGTCGAGACCACGGAATTCCAGCGCCTTCCACTCGGCATCCTTGACCCGGCGCTCTTCCTGCAGGGCCTGGTACTGCTCGGCCTGCCTGGCCTGGCGCTTGAGGTGTTCGAGCTGCTTGCTGATCTCGTCGCGCAGGTCGCCCAGCCGGTCCAGGTTCTCGCGGGTGTGGCGGATGCGGGTCTCGGTCTCCTTGCGGCGCTCCTTGTACTTGGAGATGCCGGCTGCCTCTTCCAGGTACACGCGCAGGTCTTCCGGGCGCGCCTCGATGATCTGGCTGATCATGCCCTGCTCGATGATCGAGTAGCTGCGCGGGCCCAGGCCGGTGCCGAGGAACAGGTCGGTGATGTCGCGACGGCGGCACTTGGTGCCGTTCAGGTAATAGTTGCTGGTGCCGTCGCGGCTGACCGTGCGCTTGACCGAGATTTCGTTGAACGAGGCGTATTCGCCGGAGATCGTGTGGTCGGAGTTGTCGAAGATCAGCTCGACGGTAGCCTGCGAGACCGGCTTGCGGGCATTGGACCCAGAGAAGATCACGTCGGTCAGCGAGTCGCCACGCAGGCGGCTGGCCGAACTCTCGCCCATGACCCAGCGCACGGCATCGATGATGTTCGACTTGCCGCAGCCATTGGGGCCCACCACGCCGGTCATGTTGGTCGGCAGGTGCAGGGTGGTCGGATCGACGAACGACTTGAAGCCGGACAGCTTGATCGTGGAAAGACGCATAGGGGTTCCGGACTGGGGCCGGCAAGCGGCCTGCGTTTACCCTCCAAGTCATTGATCCTGCTGGGATCGATGCCCGTGGAACGGGTGTGACGCCCTGAGTATACCGATGTGGCCGTGTTCTACGAATGGGCGTGGAACATTGTCCGGCCCCACCCCGTCGGCCGGACGTGGCCGCACGCCACGAAACGGAGCCATAAAACAAAACGGGCACCCTTGCGGGCGCCCGTTCTGCGGTGATGCCAGGCCTTGCGGCGTGGGATCAGGCTTCGGCGACGACGACGACCTTGACGGTGGTCTCGACGTCGGCGTGCAGGTGGATCAGCACGTCGTACTCGCCGATGTTGCGGAAGGCGCCTTCGCCCAGGATGACTTCGCTCTTGCTGACCGGCAGGCCGGCAGCGGTGAAGGCATCGGCGATTTCGCGGGCGCCGACCGAGCCGTACAGCTTGCCTTCGGTCGAAGCGTTGGCCGGGATGGTCACGCTCGCGCCGTCCAGCTTGGCCTTGCGGGCGTCAGCGTCGGCGTGGATGGCCTGGGCCTTGGCTTCGTATTCGGCGCGCTTGGCTTCGAACTCGGCCTTGTTGCTCTCGGTGGCCGGAACGGCCTTGCCCTGCGGCACGAGGAAGTTACGGCCGTAGCCCGGCTTCACGTCGACCAGGTCGCCCAGGTTGCCGAGGTTGGTGACTTTCTGCAGGAGGATCAGCTGCATGGTATTGCTCCAGATGAGTTATTCGTTAGCGAGGCGATGCCCCGCAACAAAGGCTGTCCGAATAGCTGGCACAGCGGGGGCGGCACCGGGCCGCCCCGCCGGGCATCAGACGTCGTGGTTGTCGGTGTACGGGATCAGGGCCAGGAAGCGAGCGCGCTTGACGGCGGTCGCCAGCTGGCGCTGGTACTTCGACTTGGTACCGGTGACGCGGCTCGGCACGATCTTGCCGTTCTCGGTCAGGTACTGGCGCAGGGTGTTGAGATCCTTGTAGTCGATCTCCTTCACACCTTCAGCCGTGAACTTGCAGAACTTGCGGCGACGGAAGAACTTGGACATGGGAAGGCTCCTTAGGCGGCGGAAGCGGCGTCGTCGCCGGCTTCGTTGTCAGCGGTGGTGGTGGACTCGCCTTCTTCGTCGTCACGACGACGGCGCTCACCGCGCTCCGGCTTGTCACCCTTCTCGTCCTTGCTCTTCATGATCAGCGACTGCTCGGTGTCAGCCTCGTCACGCTTGATGACCAGGTTGCGCAGCACGGCATCGTTGAAGCGGAAGCTTTCGGTCAGTTCGTTCAGAACGGCCTGGTCGGCTTCGATGTTCATCAGCACGTAGTGGGCCTTCACCAGGTTCTGGATCGGGTACGCCAGCTGGCGGCGGCCCCAGTCTTCCAGACGGTGGATGGTGCCGTTGCCGTTCTCGACCAGCGACTTGTAGCGCTCGATCATGGCCGGGACCTGCTCGCTCTGGTCCGGGTGGACCATGAACACGATTTCGTAATGACGACTCATGTTTTTTCTACCTTTCGGATGTGGCCTTGCGGCCGGACAGCCCCCCGCCGTTGAGACCGCGGTGGGGCAAGGATTCCCGCCGGGAAGGCAGGAAGCCGCGCATTATGCGGCAAGCGGCGCCACCGGGCAACCGGGCGCAAACCGGGCAACCTGAACGGGAGCGCCGGCCCATGTCCGGCACGTGCTCATTCCAGATCGACGTGAAGACGATGCTGGCCGCATTCCAGGCATTGGAACAGGCAGCCGACCATCATCCCGTCCCGGCTCAGATGCTCCAGCACCCAGTCGGCGTCGCGCGGATTGACCGCCGCCACGTCCGGCCGGACCTGGTCGAGGATCGGCAGCAGATCGTCGCTGCCGGCGTAGCCGAGGAAGGCGCAGGGCCGTTCGCAATGGCTCAACCAGACCGATTGCTGCCAGGAGGAGTAGCCCGGGGTGCGCTCGCAGATCTCCAGCAGCAGCTCACGGGCGATGGTCGGCGGCGGATCAGCCGGATCCGGGGATACCCCCTCGATATCGCTCCAGCCGGTGAACTCGCCCTCGTAACTGGCCGCAGCCCTGCCATTGGCGATACACCAGGGGCACAGGTAATCCGGGCGCAGGCGGGTATAGAACGGTCCGCGATAGCGCAGTGCGCGCGCCTGGCCGCAGCAGTCGCAGATCCCCTCGACCTCTTCGAAGGAGAGGTCGTAGGCGTTGGGGTGATAGGTGAAAAGCGGTCGTTCCATCCGTGGGGTCCCTGCCGAGCCCAGCGTGCCGACCAAGGTCGGCGCCCACCAGAGCACGCCTGGTCAGCGCCGGGCCATGCCCGGTGGCCGGCCCTCAGGCCTTGTCGGCGTCGGTGGTGAAGCTCTCGCCGCAGCCACACTCGGCGGTGGCGTTCGGGTTGCTGAACGTGAAGGTCTCGCTCAGGCCATGCTTGCCGAAGTCGATCACGGTGCCGTCCACCAGCGCCAGGCTCTTGGCGTCGACGTAGATCTTCACGCCCTCCTGCTCGAACACCGTGTCGCCCTCGCGCTCTTCGCGGGCCAGGTCGGTCACGTGGCCCCAGCCGGAGCAGCCGGTCTTGGTCACGCCGAAACGCAGGCCCAGCGCGCCGGGGGTCTGGGCGACGAAGCGCTGCACGCGCTCGAAGGCAATGGGGGTCAGGCTGACGGCCATGGGGCTACTCCAGAGGTACGGGGACATTATAAGGAGCCGTTGCCACGAAAAATGCCTCGCAAGCAGAACGCTGCAACCGGTAAACTCCCGTGTTCACAGATCGAGTCGATCAGCAGAGGATTCAAGTCATGACGGTGGTCAGCGTTGAACATGCGCTTGCCGGGAAGATCCCGGAAGGCGGCGAAGTCACGGTACGCGGATGGGTGCGCACGGTGCGCGGTTCAGCGAATCTGGCCTTCGTGAATGTGAGCGACGGCTCCTGCTTCGCCCCGATCCAGGTCGTGGCCGGCGACAGCCTGGCCAACTTCGATGAGATCAAGCGCCTGACCAGCGGCTGCTCGGTCATCGCCACCGGCACGCTGGTGAAGTCGCAGGGCAAGGGCCAGTCGTTCGAGATCCAGGCCAGCACGCTGGACGTGGTCGGCTGGGTCGAAGACCCGCTCACCTACCCGATCCAGCCCAAGCCGATGTCGCCGGAGTTCCTGCGCGAAGTGGCGCACCTGCGTCCGCGCACCAACCTGTTCGGCGCGGTCACCCGCATCCGCAACTGCCTGGCCCAGGCCGTGCACCGCTTCTTCCACGAGAACGGCTTCAACTGGATCAGCACCCCGATCATCACCACCTCCGACGCCGAAGGCGCCGGGCAGATGTTCCGTGTGTCCACCCTGGACATGGTGAACCTGCCGCGTGACGAGAAGGGCGCGATCGATTTCAGCCGCGACTTCTTCGGCAAGGAAACCTTCCTGACCGTGTCCGGCCAGCTGAACGTCGAGGCTTACTGCCTGGCGCTGAGCAAGGTCTACACCTTCGGCCCGACCTTCCGCGCCGAGAACAGCCACACCACCCGCCACCTGGCGGAGTTCTGGATGATCGAGCCGGAAATCGCCTTCGCCGACCTGGCCGAAGACGCGCGCCTGGCCGAAGAGTTCCTGAAGTACCTGTTCCGCGCAGTGCTGAACGAACGCAGCGACGACCTGGCCTTCATTGCCGAGCGCGTGGACAAGAACGCGATCACCAAGCTGGAAGACTTCATCAACGCACCGTTCGAGCGCATCGACTACACCGACGCGGTCAGCCTGCTGCAGAAGTCCGGCAGGAAGTTCGACTTCCCGGTCGAATGGGGCCTGGACCTGCAGACCGAGCACGAGCGCTGGCTGACCGAGGAACACGTCGGCCGCCCGGTGGTGGTGACCAACTATCCGGAGCACATCAAGGCCTTCTACATGCGCCTGAACGACGACGGCAGGACCGTTGCCGCGATGGACGTGCTGGCCCCGGGCATCGGCGAGATCATCGGCGGCAGCCAGCGCGAAGAGCGCCTGGACGTGCTGGACGCGCGCATGGCCCAGTTCGGCCTGGATCGCGAGCACTACAGCTGGTACCGCGATTTCCGCCGCTATGGTTCGGTGCCGCACGCCGGCTTCGGCCTGGGCTTCGAACGCCTGGTGGTGTACGTCTGCGGGCTGTCCAACATCCGCGATGCGATCCCCTACCCGCGCGCGCCGGGCAGCGCGGACTTCTAAGCCCCACACGACCACGGAGGTACCGCCCCCATGACCCTGTTCTTCGCCCTCTGTTTCGTCGGCGTTGCAGTGGCCGGGTTCAGTGCCTTCGTGATCTTCTGGCCGCTGACCCTGGTGCACGTGCGCGACCGCCATCCGGCGCTCGCCGCGCGCTTCGGCAGCGGCGCCTTCCTCAAGCCCGATGCCCTGGCCTGGCTGCTGCGACGCGACTATCGGCAGCAACCGGACCGCTCGCTGTCCGGGCTGGCGACACCGGCCTGGGTATCGCTGCTGACCCTGCTGGCCGGACTGGGCATGGCCGCCCTGCTCTGGCTGGCCTCGCTCTGGTAATACGCTCATGAATGACATCACCGCCTCGCGCGACAGCTGGTGGCTGGCCAGCCTCGGCAACACCCTCATCTGGGCGCGCCTGCGCGTTCGCCCGGCCGGCACTGCCGAAGTGCTCGACAGCGATGGCAACACGCTGAGCTACGACAGCGAAGACACCGCCCGTTCGCAGTTGTTCGACGCCGAGTTCGTCGAGTACGACGGCCTGGACGAGGAGGACGCACTGGTGCGCGGCTTCAGTCTGCACGAAGTGCAGCCGCCGCAGGCCGACAGCGACGAGGGCCTGCGTGGCCGCATGATCCAGTCACTCGGCGGGCGCGCCTGACCCCTGCATGTTCACCCCGCGCGCCTTCGCCGAGACCGACCTGCTCTGGCTGGACCGCCTGCTGGCGCGCGACCCGTTCGTTGCCGTGCTCACCCCCGGCAGCGATGGCCTGCCGGAGCTGACCCGGATGCCGGTGCTGTACCGGCGTGACGGCGACCAGATCGAACTGCGCGGGCACTGGGCCCGCGCCAACCCGCAGTCGCGCCACAGCGGCGCGGCCAAGGTGCTGGTCGATGGACCGCACGGTTACGTCTCGGCCAGCTGGTATCCGGACAAGGAGCCCGCCGCGCGGGTACCCACCTGGAACTATGCGGCTGCCGAGCTGCGTGGCCAGCTGCAGACCTTCGACGATGCCGGCGCGCTGGCGGAGCTGGTCGGCGCGATCAGCGACCGCTTCGAAGCCAGTGTCGGCCAGGCCTGGCAGTTCGATGCCACGCGTGCCGAACATGGCCCGGAGCTGCGCGCCATCATCGGCTTCCGTTTCCAGGTCGAACATGTGCAGATGAAGCTCAAGCTGAGCCAGAACCATCCCGACGCCAACCAGCGTGCGGTGATCGCCGAACTGGAACAGCTGGGCACCCCCTCTTCCACCGAGTTGGCGCAGTGGATGCGCTGGCACCGCGAACAGGCCGCCCGCAGCGACTGAACGCCGCAGATTCCCGCGACGACGCAGCCGGACGGCTGCGGCGCGCCCCCACCCGACGCCAGGGACCCGAACATGAAAGACATCCACAAGCTGCTGCAGAACAACCGCGACTGGGCCGACCGGATCGAGAAGGAAGACCCCGAGTTCTTCCACCAGCTGGCCAAGCAGCAGCACCCGGAATACCTGTGGATCGGCTGCTCCGATTCGCGCGTGCCGGCCAACCAGATCATCGGCATGGCCCCGGGCGAAGTGTTCGTGCACCGCAACGTCGCCAACGTGGTCGCGCACACCGACCTGAACTGCCTGAGCGTGGTGCAGTACGCGGTGGACCAGCTGAAGGTGAAGCACATCCTGATCGTTGGCCACTACGGCTGCGGCGGTGTGCATGCCTGCCTGCACAACACCCGCGTCGGCCTGGCCGACAACTGGCTGCGCCACGTCGGTGACGTGATGCAGAAGCACACCGGCATCCTCGATGCGATCGAGACCGATGAGCTCAAGCACGCGCGCCTGTGCGAACTGAACGTGATCGAGCAGGTGGCCAACCTGTGCCGCTCGACCATCGTGCAGGATGCGTGGGCCCGCGGCCAGAAGCTGATGGTGCATGGCTGGGTCTACAGCCTGAAGGACGGACGCGTGCGCGAGATGGGCATCGACGTCGGTTCGCAGGAAGAGCTGCAGCCTGCATATGAAAAGGCCCTGTCCTACATCCCGCGCAAGGGCAAGCGCGACTGATCCCTTACGGATGACCATCATGCTCGCTTCGCCGATCAACCTGCACGCCTGGATCGAAGAGAACCGCCACCTGCTGAAGCCGCCGGTGGGCAACAAGATGATCGACAACGGCGATTTCATCGTGATGGTGGTCGGCGGGCCGAATTCGCGCACCGACTATCACTACGACGAAGGCCCCGAGTGGTTCTACCAGCTCGAAGGCGAGATGGTGCTGAAGGTGCAGGAAGACGGCGCGGTGCGCGACATCCCGATCCGCGCCGGCGAGATCTTCCTGCTGCCGGCAAAGGTTCCGCACTCGCCGCGGCGCCCGCCCGGTGGCATCGGCCTGGTGGTCGAGCGCAAGCGCCTGCCGCACGAGATGGACGGCGTGATCTGGCACTGCGAGCGCTGCAACCACAAGCTGCACGAAGAGTTCTTCCCGCTGCAGAACATCGAGACCGATCTGCCCAAGATGTTTGCGCGCTACCACGCCAGCCTGGAGCTGCGCACCTGCAGCCAGTGCGGGCACGTGGATCCGCTGCCGGCGCCGGCGGTGGGCTGAACCCCTCGAACGGTAGTCGCCCACCTTGGTGGGCGCTTGCTCGCTCCCGCCCTGGTAGATGCCCACCTTGGTGGGCGCTTTCTTGTACGTGCGCCAACCAAGGTTGGCGACTACCGGATCACACGGCGCTGGTGCCGGGCCGGCTGCTACCGGGCCATGCCCCAGGCGCTACACTGGCGGTCCCGTTGCAGCCTGTTGCCCGACCATGTCCGACCTGCTCAGCCGCACCCACGCCATCGCCCTGGACGCCGCCGATCCGCTGCGCCCGCTGCGCAATGAATTCCTGATTCCGCGCCATGAGGGCGGCGAGCAGACCTACTTCGTGGGCAACTCGCTGGGCCTGCAGCCGCGCGGCGCGCAGGCAGCGGTGCAGGAAGTGATGAAGCAGTGGGGCGAACTGGCGGTGGAAGGCCACTTCACCGGCCCGACGCAATGGCTGTCCTACCACCGCCTGGTGAGCGCGCAGCTGGCCCGCGTGGTTGGCGCGCTGCCCAGCGAAGTGGTGGCGATGAACACGCTGAGCGTAAACCTGCATCTGATGATGGTCAGCTTCTACCGGCCGACCACGCAGCGCCCGGTGATCCTGATGGAAGCCGGCGCGTTCCCGACCGATCGCCACGCGGTGGAAGCCCAGATCCGCTTCCATGGCTTCGACCCGGCCGAGTGCCTGGTGGAAGTGCAGCCGGACGAAGCCAACGGCACGATTTCACTGAACGCCATCGAGCGCGCCATGACCGAACACGGCCCGCGCCTGGCACTGGTGCTGTGGCCTGGCGTGCAGTACCGCACCGGCCAGGCCTTCGACCTCGATGCGATCACCCGCGCCGCCCGCCTGCAGGGCGCACGCATCGGCTTCGACCTGGCGCACTCGGTCGGCAACCTGCCGCTGCGCCTGCATGACGTGGCCCCCGATTTCGCCGTGTGGTGCCATTACAAGTACCTCAACAGCGGCCCGGGCGCAGTGGCTGGCGCCTTCGTGCACGAGCGCCACCACCGCGACACCACCCTGCCACGCTTTGCTGGCTGGTGGGGCCATGAGGAAGCCACCCGCTTCCAGATGGCGCCGCAGTTCACTCCGGCCATCGGCGCCGAGGGTTGGCAGCTGAGCAATCCACCGATTCTCGGCCTGGCACCGCTGCGTGCCTCGCTGGACCTGTTCGAGCGCGCCGGCATGGAGGCGCTGCGCAGCAAATCGCTGGCGCTCACCGGCATGCTCGAAGCACTGGTGCGCGCGCGCCTGCCGCAGGTGCTGGACATCATCACCCCGGCCGATCCGCAGCGCCGCGGCTGCCAGTTGTCGCTGCGCGTGATCGGTGGCCGCGAGCGTGGCCGCGCACTGTTCGAGCACCTGCGCGGCATCGGTGTGCTCGGCGACTGGCGCGAACCCGACGTGATCCGCATCTCGCCCACCCCGCTCTACAACCGCTACCTGGACGTGCACCACTTCGTCGAGGAAGTGGAAGCCTGGGCCGGCCTTTGAGCCGGTCCCTCCCCTGCTGCTGGACAGTTCGTTGATCGCACATGCTTCCCGCTCGTTGAGCATTATCGGTGCCGGCCTGGCCGGGTCCCTGCTGGCCATCCTGCTGTCGCGGCAAGGCTGGCGCATCACCCTGTACGAACGCCGCGGTGATCCGCGCGTGGCTGATTACGAGAGTGGCCGCTCGATCAACCTGGCATTGGCCGAGCGTGGGCGCAATGCGCTGCGCCAGGCAGGTGTGGAGGACGAAGTGATGGCACGCGCGGTGATGATGCGCGGCCGCATGGTGCACCCCCGCGACGGCGAACCGCAGCTGCAGCGCTATGGCCGTGATGACAGCGAAGTGATCTGGTCGATCCACCGCAGCGATCTGAACACCACGTTGCTGGAACTGGCCGAGCAGGCCGGCGCCACCGTGCACTTCCATCGGCGCCTGCACACCGTTGATTTCGACGCCGGTTACGCGCGTTTCATCGATGACCGCGACGACAGCCCGCACGACATCCGCTTCGACACCCTGATCGGTGCCGACGGCGCCGGTTCGGCCCTGCGCGCGGCGATGAACCGCCGTGCCCCGCTGGGCGAGGACATCGCCTTCCTCGACCACTCCTACAAGGAGCTGGAGATCCCTCCGGCCGCCGACGGCAGCTTCCGCATCGAGCGCAATGCGCTGCACATCTGGCCACGCGGCCATTACATGTGCATCGCCCTGCCCAACCACGAAGGCACCTTCACCGTCACCCTGTTCCTGCCCAACCAGGGCGATCCCAGCTTCGCCACGGTCAACACCGGCGCGCAGGCCGAGGCGCTGTTCGCACGGGAGTTCGCCGACACCCTGCCGCTGATCCCGAACCTGCGCGCGGACTGGGAACAGCACCCGCCGGGGCTGCTCGGCACGCTCACCCTGGAGCGCTGGCACCAGCACGGTCGCGCCGTACTGATCGGCGATGCCGCGCATGCGATGGTGCCGTTCCACGGCCAGGGCATGAACTGCGCGTTCGAGGACTGCGTTGCGCTGGCCCGCCACCTGATGGAAGCGGATGACCTGGAAGGCGCGTTCGCCGCGTTCGAAGCCGAGCGCAAGCCGAATGCACGTGCCATCCAGCAGATGGCGCTGGAGAACTACCTGGAGATGCGTGACCGTGTCGCCGATCCTGCGTTCCTGCTGCAGCGCGAACTGGAGCAGGAACTGCAGCGGCGCTGGCCGACCCGCTTCGTGCCGCACTACACGATGGTCACCTTCCTGCACACACCGTACGCCGAGGCGCTGCGCCGCACCGAACTGCAACGCGACATGCTGGTGGCCGCCACCACCGGTCACGATTCACTGGACAACATCGACTGGGCCGCGCTGGAAGCGCAGATCAACGCGCAGCTGCCGGTCCTGGAGGGCGCGCACTGATGGCCGACAGCTTCCTGTTCTACGACCTGGAAACCTTCGGCCAGGACCCGCGGCGCACGCGCATCTCGCAGTACGCCGCGATCCGTACCGATGCCGACCTCAACGAGATCGATACGCCGGTCAGCTTCTTCGTGCGCCCGGCCGATGACCTGCTGCCCTCGCCGATGGCCACCCTGGTTACCGGCATCACCCCGCAGCAGGCCCTGGCCGAGGGCATCAGCGAGGCCGAGGCCTTCGACCGCATCAACGAACAGCTGTCGCGCCCCGGCACCTGCGCGCTGGGCTACAACACGCTGCGCTTCGACGATGAATTCGTCCGCTACGGGCTGTTCCGCAATTTCCACGACCCGTACGAGCGCGAGTGGCGCAACGGCAATTCGCGCTGGGACCTGCTGGACATGCTGCGCCTGATGCGCGCGATGCGCCCGGACGGCATCCAGTGGCCGCTGCGCGAGGACGGCGCCACCTCGTTCAAGCTCGAACACCTGGCCGAGGCCAACAACGTGCGCGAGGGCGATGCGCACGAAGCGCTGTCCGACGTACGTGCCACCATCGGCATGGCACGCCTGTTCAAGCAGTCGCAGCCGCGCCTGTGGGAGTACGCGCTGAAGCTGCGTGACAAGCGCTTCGTCGGCGGCCTGCTGGACGTGGCCGCGATGAAGCCGGTACTGCACATTTCCATGCGCTACCCGGCCAGTCGCCTGTGCGCGGCGCCAGTACTGCCGCTGGCCGTGCACCCGACCATCAACAACCGGGTGATCGTGTTCGACCTGGACGGTGACATCGACGACCTGCTGGCACTGCCGGCCGAGGTGATCGCACAGCGCCTTTACCTGCGCGCCAGCGAGCTGCCCGAAGGCGTGGCGCGGGTGCCGCTGAAGGAAGTGCATCTGAACAAGGTGCCAGCGCTGATCGCCTGGAACCACCTGCGCGCCGATGACCACGCGCGCCTCGGCCTGGACGTGGCCGCGATCGAGGCCAAGGTGGAACGGCTGCGCGCGTTCGCCCCGCAGCTGGCCGAGAAGGCGCGCCAGGTCTACAACCAACCCCGCGTCGCCACCGTGGCCGACGTCGATGCCTCGCTGTACGACGGTTTCCTCGGCAACGGCGACAAACCGCTGCTTGCGCTGGCACGCACCACCGCGCCCGAGCAGCTGGCCGCGCTGGAAGGCCGTTTCCGCGACCCGCGCCTGCCGGAGCTGCTGTTCCGCTACCGCGCGCGCAACCACCCCGACAGCCTCGCGCCGGCGGAACGCCAGCGCTGGCAGGATTACCGCCGCCAGCGCCTGCTCGGCGACGGCGGGCTGGGCGAACTCAACCTGCCCCAGTACCTGCAGCAGCTCGATGCACTGGCCGCCGAAGCGCCCGACGACGCGCGGCGCCAGGCCCTGCTGCAATCGCTGCGCGACTGGGGCCAGCACCTGCAGGAGACGCTGTGAGCACCTACTTCTCGGACGCCAGTTTCAGGTTCCTGCGCAGCCTGGCGCGGCACAACGACAAGGCCTGGTTCAACGACCACCGCCAGCAGTATGAAGACCACGTACGGCAGCCGTTCCTGCGCCTGCTGGGCGACCTGCAACCGGCCCTGGCCGAGGTCAGCGAACACTTCCGTGCCGATACGCGCGGCGTCGGCGGCTCGCTGTTCCGCATCCACCGCGACGCGCGCTTCTCCAACGACAAGTCACCGTACAAGACCTGGCAGGGCGCGCGCCTGTTCCATGAGCGCCGCCGTGAAGTAGCCGCGCCTTCGTTCTACGTGCACCTGCAGCCGGGCGAGAGCTTCGTCGGTGCCGGCCTGTGGCATCCGGAACCGGAAACCCAGCGCCGCGTGCGCCACTTCATCCTCGACAACCCGGGCAGCTGGAAGGCCGCCGCGCACGCACCGGGCCTGCGCAAGCGCTTCGATTTCGAGGAGAGCGAAAAGCTGGTGCGTCCGCCGCGTGGCTTCCCCGCCGACTTCGAGTTCATCGACGACCTCAAGCACCGCAACTGGGTGATGTGGCGCTCGCTGGACGACGCCACCATGACCGGTCCGCGCCTGCTGTCCACGCTGGGCAAGGATCTGGCCGCGCTCGGCCCGTTCGTCGACTACCTGTGCGCGGCGCTGGACCTGGAATTCTGATGCCATTGGCACAGCAACGCCGCACGCTGGGCCGCACCGGCCTGGCGGTTTCGCCGGTGGGCCTGGGCTGTTCCGGCTTCTGGGGGCATCGCCGATTCCCGGAACAATCGGCCGCGAACGTGGTCGAGCATGCACTGGCACAGGGCGTGAACCTGTTGGACACCGGCCACAACTACTCCGGTTTCCACGCCGAGCCGCGGCTGGGCCGCATCCTGCGCCCGTTGCTGAAACAATACCCGCGCGACGCACTGGTGATTTCCAGCAAGGGCGGCACGCTGACCGGCCAGGCCGGCGTCAGCGGCGCCGAGCAACGCAACTTCTCGCCGGCAGCCATCATCGCCAGCTGCGAGGCTTCGCTGCGCAATCTCGGCCTGGATCACCTGGATATCTACCAGTTGCATGGCGCCAGCCAGCACGACATCAACGACGACCTGCTGGCCGCGCTGCAGCGCCTGCGCGAACGCGGGTTGATCCGGCACACCGGCATCAACACCCACTCGGCCTCGACCCTGCGCTGGATGATCGCCCATCCCGACGCCTTCGATGTGGTGCTGCTGGACTACAACGCCCTGCAGCAGGACCGCGAACCGCTGATCGACCAGTTGCAGGCGGTGGGCATCGGCGTGCTGGCCGGGACCGTGCTGGCGCAGGGCCACCTGCTGCCCGCGCGCCCGCGCCTGCCACGGCTGGCCGATGGCTGGTACCTGGCGCGCGCCTGGCTGAAGCCCAGCAGCCGGCAGCTGATGCGCAGTGCCCGCCAGATGCGCCGGGCAGTGGCCGCGATCCGCAGCCAACGCCCGGCCCAGACCGCCTTCGCCTATGCGCTGGGCCATCCCGGCGTGGCCAGCGGCATCCTTGGCACCACCCGTACCCGCAGCCTCGACGAGGTGCTGGCGACGCGGCTGGAAGCGCTGACCCCGGCCGAACGGCAACAGCTGGTCGATGCCTTCGGTGACGGCCGTGGCTCGCCCAGTCATTGAGTCTTCACCCGGTACTGCCGCCATTGCGGCAGTCTGGTCAACATGAAGAAACTCACCGCACTCATTGTGCTGCTGGTCCTGGCCGTCGCCGCCTGGTGGTTCGGCGGCCCCTACATGACCGTCAATGGCCTGTCCAAGGCCATCGAGCAGCGCGACACCGCCCGACTGGAGCGTTACGTCGACTTCCCCCGCGTGCGCAGCAGCCTGCGTGCGCAGCTCAACGACTACCTGGTGCGCCAGGCCGGCCCCGACGTGGCATCCAGCCCGTTCGGCGCCCTGCTCTATGGGCTGGGCGACCAGCTTGGCGGTGCCGCAGTGGAGACCATGGTGACCCCGACCGGGATCGGCGCGATGCTGCAGGGCCACGTGCTGTGGAAGCGTGGCCGCAATGAACTGCAGGGCGGCGATGCCTTCGGTGCGACCGAACCGGCGCGGCCGCTGAAGCATGCCGAGCATCATTTCGAAGCACTGGACCGATTCGTGATCGACGTCGATCGCGGCCCCGGCCAGCCACCGTTGAAGGTGGTGCTGGAGCCGCAGGGCCTGCGCTGGAAGGTGGTGGACCTGCAGCTGGGAATGTCGGGCAGCCCTTGATCGGACCCGTGGCCTGACGGCAGTGCCAACCAAGGTTGGCAACTACCGGGGCATGTGGCTCTGGTAGATGCCCACCTTGGTGGGCATGTGGCTGTGGTAGATGCCCACCTTGGTGGGCATGTCGCTGTGGTAGATGCCCACCTTGGTGGGCATGGGTCCTAGGCAGCGCCAACCAGCGGTTGGCACCTACCGGTCGAGTCCGCCCTACCCCTCGTTGGCGACGCCGTGCGGCACGTGGCCGGCGGCCACATGCTCGCGGGCGCTGTCGATGTTGTGCTGCGAATCGTCGAAGAAGATGTCGGCACCGAAGGCCTGGAGGAACGGGCCCTTGTGACGGCCGCCCAGGAACAGTGCCTCGTCCAGGCGCACGCCCCACTCGCGCAGGGTGCGGATCACCCGCTCATGCGCCGGTGCCGAACGCGCGGTGACGAGCGCGGTACGGATCGGCGCGCTCTCGCCGGCCGGGAACACTTCCTGCAGCGTATGCAGGGCCGACAGGAAGCCACGGAAGGGTCCGCCGCTGAGCGGCTCGCGGGCGCGCTCGCGCTCGTGGCGGCCAAACGCTTCCACGCCCTGCTCGCGCGAGATGCGCTCGCTCTCGTCACCGAAGATCACCGCGTCACCATCGAAGGCGATGCGCAGCTGGCCGGCCGGGCGACCAGTATCGATCTGGTCGGCGGCTGCCGCAGCGGTCTCGCCCGGCGGCTTGGGCAGGATGGTTGCCGCCGCGATGCCATGACGCAGCGCGCTGCGCACCGATTCGGGGTTGGCCGACAGGAACAGGTCGGTACCGAACGGCTTCACGTACGGCCAGGTCGGCTCGCCGGCGGTGAAGGTCGCACGGATGATGCCCAGGCCGTAATGCTGGATCGAATTGAAGATGCGCAGGCCGGTATCGGCCGAGTTGCGCGACAGCAGGATCACCTCGACCCGCGGGTTCTCCGGGCTGGCGCCCTGGTTCAGCGCCAGCAGCTTGCGCACCACCGGGAAGGCCACGCCGGGGCCGAGGATATCGTCCTCGTGCTGGCGCTGGAATTCGGCGTAGGCCTCCACTCCATCACTTTCGAACAGCGCATGGCTTTCCTCGAGGTCGAACAGCGCGCGCGAGGTCACCGCGACGGTCAGCAAACGGGGGGAGTTGTCGCCCATCGGTGGGGGTCCTTCAAGCGGTCGGCGGGGCCGGCCGCCCATTGTCCTCAAAAAACGAACTGTTCGCTCAGGATCCGGTCTTCCAGGTTGTGCTCCGGGTCGAACAGCAGGGTCACGCGGCGGTCCTTCGACTCGCGGATGGTCACCTCGACCACGTCGCGGGTCTCGTGCGAATCCGCCGTGACGCTGACCGGGCGCTTGTACGGATCGAGCACGCGGAAGCGCACCTCGGTATCGGCCTTGAGGATCGCCCCGCGCCAGCGACGCGGCCGGTACGGGGCCAACGGCGTCAGCGCGATGGTGTGCGAGCCCAGCGGCAATACCGGGCCATGCGCGGAATAGTTGTAGGCGGTGCTGCCCGCCGGGGTGGCCACCAGCACGCCGTCACCGATCAGCTCGGCCACGCGTTCCTGGCCGTTGAGGTCGATGCCGATATGCGCGGCCTGCCGGGTCTGGCGCAGCAGCGAGACATCGTTGTAGGCCAGCGAACCGGTACTGGTGCCCGACTCGGTCAGCGCCACCATTTCCAGCGGGCGCAGGTTGGCCGGTTCGGCACGCGCAATGCGGGCCTGCACGTCGTCGTCGCCACGGTACTGGTTCATCAGGAAGCCGACGGTGCCCAGCTTCATGCCGAACACCGGCTTGCCCAGGTGCCCATGCCGGTGCAGGGTCTGCAGCATGAAGCCGTCGCCCCCCAGCGGACACAGCACGTCGGCCTGCTCCGGCGCGTGATCGCCATAACGCGAGACCATCGCGGCGCGGGCCATCTGTGCAGGTTCGGTGGCGCTGGCCAGGAAAGCGATGCGGGGGGTGTCGCTCATCGGTGGATCCGGGTGGGTATGCCAGCAAGAGCATACCCGGTAGTGCCGGCCGCTGGCCGGCAACCGCATGGACCGCAATCGGTGCAGCTGCCGGCCAGCGGCCGGCACTACCGGGCAATGCAGAACGGCCCCGCTTTCGCGGGGCCGTTCCTCCAACTGCTGCAGATCAGGAGCCCCCCTGAGTCAGGGGGGCGCGCCAACGGCGCGGGGGTCTGGGAGCATGGTTGGCATGGGGCCCACGGTTTGCAGAGCAAACCGTGGGGCGTCAGCGCGAATGCGCTTACGCACCATGCGCAGCCAGCTGGCCCAGGCGCTGCACCGCGACCGAAACGGTCGGGTAGTCCAGGGTCTTCTGCTCGGCCAGTTCGGCCAGCATCGCCAGGGTGAAGCGCAGGCTGCTGTCGTCGCGACCCATCCAGGCCGCCACCTTTGCTTCGGCACTGCTGCCCTTGGTACCCAGCACCTGGCCCGCCAGGTTGCGGTGGTTGGCGGCCAGCTCGTCACGCAGCACGCCACGTGCCACCGCGTGCCAACGGCCATTGACCTCCAGCGCATCGACCTGCTCGAACAGCCACGGCAGCTGCAGGGCATCGCCCAGGCGGAAGTGGACCTTGGACACGTCCACCGGCTTCAGCTTGCGGGTACGGGCCAGTTCGATGATGTCGAACGCCGGCTCCAGGAAGTGCAGTTCGGCCAGCTGCTGCGCCAGCGCGGACGGCAGGCCCTTTTCCTTCCACTCGGCCACCAGGGCTTCGTAGGTCGGACGCTGCGAATCCGGCAGCACACCCGAGGCAACGCGGATGTCGTTGAACGGGCCCTGGTAGCGGTTGACCGCTTCGGTGATGCCGGGCATCGCGCCGGGGCGCGACAGCAGCCAGCGCACGAACGAGCGCTGCAGCTTCCAGATCACTTCCAGGGCGTCGATCTGCACCGACTCCGGCACCTTGCCGTCGAGGGCATCGATCTGCGCCCACAGCGCGCGTGCATCCAGCGTTTCACGGCTGATGGTGTAGGCCTTGGCGACCTCGGCGATGGAACGGCCGGTGTCTTCCTGCATGCGCATCAGGAATGTGGCGCCCATGCGGTTGATGGTCTGGTTGGTCACGGCCGTGGCGATGATTTCGCGCTTCAGGCGGTGACGCTCCATTGCGTCGGCATACTTCTTCTGCAGCGGGGTCGGGAAGTAGCGCTGCAGTTCCTTGGACAGGTACGGATCTTCCGGGATGTCCGAATCCAGCAGCTGGGCGAATGCCACCAGCTTGGAGTAGGACAGCAGCACCGACAGTTCCGGACGGGTCAGGCCCTGGCCGCGCGCCTTGCGCTGCGACAGCTCGGCATCGGACGGCAGGAACTCGATCTGGCGATCAAGCAGGCCCTGCTGTTCCAGGGTACGGATGAAGTGCTGCTTGGAACCCAGGCGCTTGACCGCCATCCGCTCCATCAGGCTCAGCGCCTGGTTCTGGCGGTAGTTGTCGTTGAGCACCAGCTCGGCGACTTCATCGGTCATCGAGGCCAGCAGCTTGTTGCGCTGCTCGACGGTCAGCTTCTTGGCCCGCACCACATCGTTGAGCAGGATCTTGATGTTGACTTCATGGTCGGAGGTGTCGACACCGGCCGAGTTGTCGATGAAGTCGGTGTTGAGCAGCACGCCGGCCTGCGCGGCTTCGATGCGGCCCAGCTGGGTCATGCCCAGGTTGCCGCCCTCGCCCACCACCTTGCAGCGCAGCTCGCCACCGTTCACGCGCAGCGCGTTGTTGGCACGGTCGCCGACATCGCTGTGCTGCTCGCTGGCGGCCTTGACGTAGGTACCGATGCCGCCGTTCCACAGCAGGTCGACCGGTGCCTTCAGGATCGCGCTCATCAGTTCGTTCGGCGACAGCGCCTTGACGTTCTCGTCCAGGCCCAGCGCTTCACGCACCTGCGGGGTGATCTCGATCGACTTCAGGCTGCGCGGGTACACGCCGCCGCCCTTGCTGATCAGCTTGGCATCGTAGTCCGCCCAGCTCGAACGCGGCACGGTGAACAGGCGCTCACGTTCGACGAACGTGGTGGCCGCATCCGGGTTCGGGTCCAGGAAGATGTGGCGGTGATCGAACGCAGCCACCAGGCGGATGTGGCGCGACAGCAGCATGCCGTTGCCGAACACGTCGCCGGACATGTCGCCGACGCCGACCGCGGTGAAGTCCTGGCTCTGGCTGTCACGGCCCAGCGCACGGAAGTGGCGCTTGACCGACTCCCACGCACCGCGTGCGGTGATGCCCATGCCCTTGTGGTCGTAACCGACCGAACCACCGGAGGCGAACGCATCGCCCATCCAGAAGCCGTGCGCGATGGCCAGGCCGTTGGCGATGTCGGAGAAGGTCGCAGTGCCCTTGTCGGCGGCCACCACCAGGTACGGATCGTCCATGTCGTGGCGCACGACATCCACCGGCGGCACGATCTTGTTGTTGACGATGTTGTCGGTGATGTCCAGCAGGCCCTGGATGAACAGCTTGTAGCAGGCCACGCCGTTGGCGAAGATCGCATCACGGTCGCCGTTCACCGGCGGGGTCTTGGCGAAGAAGCCGCCCTTCGCGCCGACCGGCACGATGACGGTGTTCTTGACCATCTGTGCCTTGACCAGGCCCAGCACTTCGGTACGGAAGTCTTCGCGACGGTCCGACCAGCGCAGGCCACCACGGGCGACCGCGCCGAAGCGCAGGTGGGTACCTTCCACGCGCGGGCCGTAGACGAAGATCTCGCGGTACGGGCGCGGCTTCGGCAGGTCCGGCACCAGCGCCGAATCGAACTTGAAGCTGATGACATGGCCGTGCTGGCCGTTGGCATCGGTCTGGTAGTAGCTGGTACGCAGGGTCGCGTCGATCACGCCCATGAACGAGCGCAGGATGCGGTCCTCGTCCAGGCTGGACACGCGGTCCATCAGCTTCAGCAGCGCATCGCGCGCGGCCTGCATCTGCGCGTCGCGGTCACCCTTGCGGGCGTCGACCACGGTCTTGAGCACCTTCAAGGTGGCATCGTCACCGGCAGCCAGCACGTCGAAGTGGGCCTTCAGCTGGGCCTGGCCGGCGGCGATGTCGTCCTTGCTTTCGTGGCCGGTGGCCGGATCGAAGCGGGCTTCGAACAGCTCGACCAGCAGGCGGGCCAGCAGCGGGTAGCGCGCGAAGGTGCCTTCCACGTAGGCCTGGGAGAACGGCACGCCGGTCTGCAGCAGGTACTTGCAGTAGCCGCGCAGCATGGCGACCTGGCGCCAGTGCAGGCCGGCAGCCAGCACCAGGCGGTTGAAGCCGTCGTTCTCGGCATCGCCGTGCCAGACGCGGGCGAAGGTCTCGCCGAAGGCTTCATCGACACTGGCGGCATCGATCGCGCCGGCGGTCGACTCGACCTCGAAGTCCTGCACGTACACCGGGGCGTTGTCGACCGACAGGCGGTACGGACGCTCGGCGATCACGCGCAGGCCCATGTTTTCCATCATCGGCAGCGCGTCCGACAGCGGAATGTCGTCCAGCTGGCGATACAGCTTCAGGCGCAGGCCATCACCGCTTTCGCGCGGCACGGCCTGCAGGCTCAGGCGCAGGTCGTCCGGGCCGGTCAGGGCGTCGAGCTGGCTGACATCGTTGGCGGCAACCGCGGTGCTGTTGTCTTCGATGTAGCCGGCCGGCAGCGCCTTGCCGATACGGGCGGCGATGCGCAGGCCTTCGGTCTCGCCGTGGCGGGCCACCAGCGCTTCGCGCAGGTCGTCCTGCCAGTTGCGCAGCACCTGGGCCAGCTTCTGCTCCAGTTCGGCGGTATCGACGTCGAGCATCTCACCCGGCTTCGGGCGCACGATCAGGTGCACCTGGGCCAGCGGCGATTCGCCCAGCACCACCGAGCTGTCGACGTACTCGCCGTGCAGCGCGTCCTTCAGCATCGCTTCGATGCGCAGGCGCACGTCGGTGTTGAAGCGCTCACGCGGCAGGTAGACCAGCGCGGAGATGAAACGGCTGTACTTGTCGCGGCGCAGGAACAGGCGGCTGCGCACGCGCTCCTGCAGGCCCAGCACGCCCATCGCGGTGCGGAACAGTTCGTCCTCGCTGGACTGGAACAGTTCTTCGCGCGGCAGGGTTTCCAGGATGTGGCGCAGGGCCTTGCCACTGTGGCTGGCCGGGGCCAGGCCCGACTGCTTCATCACGTGCTCGTGGCGCTGGCGCACCAGCGGGATTTCCCACGGGCGGCGGTTGTAGGCGCTGGAGGTGAACAGGCCGAGGAAGCGCTGCTCGCCGATGATCTTGCCCTTGGCGTCGAATTCCAGCACGCCGATGTAATCCATGTAGCCAGCGCGATGCACGCGCGAACGGGCATTGGTCTTGGTCAGGATCAGCGCATCCTTCAGACCGGACGTGGTGTTCAGGCCCTGCGCGGCCAGGGTCTTGACCGGACGGGCGGCGGACTTGTCCTTGCCGCGCATCAGGCCCAGGCCGGTGTCGTTCAGCGGCGCCAGCACCTCTTCCTTGCCCTGCTTCTCGACGCGGTACTCGCGGTAGCCGAAGAAGGTGAAGTGGTTGTCGGCGGCCCAGCGCAGGAACTCCTGTGCTTCCTTGCGCGATGCGTCGTCGACCGGCAGCTGGCGGCTGCCGAGGTCGTCGGCCAGCGCCAGCGCCTTGTCCTTCATCGGCTGCCAGTCGCGCACGATCGCACGCACTTCGTCCAGCGCCTTGTTGATGGCCTGTTCGATGGCAGCCATGGCGTCGGCCGGCTGGCGGTCGATCTCCAGCAGCATCACCGACTCGGCATCGCCCTCGCCGACCTTGACCAGCTTGCCGGCCTTGTCGCGGGTGAAGCGCAGCACCGGGTGGCCCAGCACGTGGACACCCACGCCCTGCTCGGCCAGCGACATGGTGACGGTATCGACCAGGAACGGCATGTCGTCGTTGACGATCTGCAGCACGGTGTGCGGCGATTCCCA
The DNA here is from genome assembly GCF_049384825.1 of Stenotrophomonas sp. CASM106. Lineage (NCBI taxonomy): Bacteria > Pseudomonadati > Pseudomonadota > Gammaproteobacteria > Lysobacterales > Lysobacteraceae > Stenotrophomonas > Stenotrophomonas sp. CASM106. The sequence goes on along the minus strand of NZ_JBMRFS010000003.1, from coordinate 374,360 downwards.
ACCGTTGGCCTTCGCAGTCGGATTGAACACGCGGACGTTGGCCTTGCCGGCCTTGCGGGCACGGGCGAATTCCAGCGTCTCAGCCGCGAGCGCGGCCCACTCTTCAGCGCTGTGGTGCGGGAACTCGTCCGATTCCATGCGCTTGTAGAAGTCAGTGGCGAAGGCCACCGCTTCGGCCTGTGCGGCCGCGGGGTAGCGCTTGCGCAAGGCCGTGTACACCGGCTCCAGGGAGAAACCAGCGGTCACTGCGACCTCCGACTCTGCTGGTTTCGTCTTGTTTTTCACGGTCTTGGCTGCGGTTTTTTGCGGTTTCATGGCAGAGCGATGCGCTTGCTCAGTTGGGAAAATGAAATTGTAGCCCTACCGCACGAAAAGGCCTTGCTGCAGGACGGAATAAGCAGATTCGGGTTTGCTGCGGTTTAGACGCCTATTCAGTTCGCTCCGGTATGGAGCTGGCGTCTGCTTCAGCACTGCCGACAGGATCGGCAAAGCGTGTTACCGGAAGACACACGCGGCGACGCCGATTCGATTCCACAATCCTGAACTGGACGGTATAGTCCACCGCGTGAACCCGGCCTACCTCCCCGTTGCCCTCGACGCGCGCGATGAGCGCGTGTTCGATGCCGTGCGCAGACTGCTGGCCGAGCAGGGCATGCAGATGAGCATGGACGCGGTGGCCCAGCATGCCGGCTGCTCCAAGCAGACCCTGTACTCGCGCTACGGCAGCAAGCAGGAACTGCTGCGCCGGGTGATGCAGCGCCACGTCGGCCACGCCACCGGGGCCATGCTGCGTGCACTCCGCGGTGACGACCTGCGTGCCAGCCTTCTCCAGTTCGCCACCGACTTCCTGGAGCATTTCAACCAACCGCACGTAGGACAGGCCTGCCGGCTGATTGCAGCCGAGGCAGCCCAGTTTCCCGAAGAGGCGCGTACGCTTTACCGGCACGGTGCCGGCGCGCTGACGCTTCATCTTGCTGAATGGATTGAAACCGTTTGCATGCAAGGCCAGCTCCGGCATGACGACCCGCACTTCATGGCCGAACTGCTGCTGAGCATGATCGCCGGTCAGGATTTCGACAAACAGCGCTTCCATACCCCCCATCGTGATGACGCGCTCCTGCGTCGGCGCTGGGCAGAGTTCTCCGTCGACAGCTTCCTGCGCGCGTTCGCGCCACAGCCGTCGCCGGCCCCGTCTACAAACCAACCCCGGAGTTCCTCCTGATGACCGCCCCACTCCGCACCCTTGCCTTGACGTGCGCCGTTGCTGTCGCGCTGGCTGCCTGCAAGAAGCCGGAACAGCAGACGCCCCCGCCGCCGGAGGTGGGCGTGATCGACGCCAAGCCGCAGACCCTGCCGCTGCAGCGCGAGCTGGTCGGCCGCCTGTCGCCGTTCCGCAGCGCCGACGTCCGCGCACGCGTACCCGGCGTGCTGCTCAAGCGCGTTTACCAGGAAGGTTCGCAGGTCAAGCAGGGCCAGACCCTGTTCCTGATCGACCCGGCGCCGTTGCGTGCCTCGCTCAACGCCTCCGAGGCCCAGCTGGCTTCGGCCCGCGCCACCTACGCCAATGCCAAGGTCGCCGCCGATCGCGCGCGCTCGCTGGCGCCGCAGCAGTTCGTCTCCAAGTCCGACCTGGACAACGCCGAATCGGCCGAGCGCACCGCCCTGGCCGCCGTCAAGCAGGCCGAAGCGGCAGTGACCTCTTCGCGGATCAACCTGGGCTACGCCGAAGTGACCGCGCCGATCAGTGGCGTGGCCAACAAGCAGCAGGTCACCGAGGGCGCGCTGGTCGGCCAGGGCGATGTGACCCTGCTGACCACCGTTGACCAGCTCGACCCGCTGTATGTGAACTTCTCGCTGAGCGTGGATGAGCTGACCCAGCTTCGCGCGCAGCAGGCCAAGGGCTCGCTGGCGCTGTCCGGCGACGGCAAGGCCACGGTCAACGTCAAGCTGGCCGACGGCAGCACCTATGGTGAGCCGGGCACGCTGGACTTCTCCTCGACCACGGTCGACCCGGCCACCGGTGCGGTGTCGCTGCGTGCGCTGCTGCCGAACCCCCAGCAGATCCTGCTGCCGGGCGCCTTCGTCAGCTTCCAGGCCAACCTGGGCGAGCGCAACAATGCCTACCTGGTGCCGCAGCAGGCGCTGCTGCGTGACACCACCGGCGGCTACGTGATGGTGGTCGGTGCCGACGGAAAGGTGGTGCGCAAGAACGTGAAGACCGATGGCGCGCAGAACGGCAACTGGCTGGTCAGCGACGGTCTGGCCGCCGGTGACAAGGTGATCGTGGCCGGCGTGCAGAAGGTCAAGGAAGGTGCACCGGCGGTGGCCAAGCCGTGGACCCCGGGGCAGGACGCCAACGGCAAGCCTGCCGCAGGCGGCGCCGCTCCGGCGGGCGCAGCACCGGCGGCAGGCAAGGCACCGGCCGACGCGGCCAAGCCGGAACAGGCCGATGCGGCCAAGCCGGCCGCCACCGATTCGAACAAGCAGTAACGGGAACCTTCCGTCATGCCTAAATTTTTCATCGAACATCCAGTCTTCGCCTGGGTGGTTGCGATCCTGATCTCGCTCAGCGGCGTGATCGCGATCCTCAACCTGGGCGTGGAGTCCTATCCCAACATCGCCCCGCCGCAGGTCACCGTCTCGGCGACCTACCCGGGCGCCAGCGCGGACACCACCGAGAAATCGGTCACCCAGGTGATCGAGCAGCAGCTGACCGGTATCGATCACCTGCTGTACTTCAGCTCTTCGTCGGCCTCCAACGGCCGCGCGCAGATCACCCTGACCTTCGAGACCGGTACCGATCCGGACATCGCCCAGGTGCAGGTGCAGAACAAGGTGTCGCTGGCCACGCCACGACTGCCTTCGGAAGTGACCCAGCAGGGCGTGGTGGTGGCCAAGGCCAATGCCGGCTTCCTGATGGTGGTGGCGCTGCAGTCCGATACCCCGACCATCAACCGTGACGCCCTGAACGACATCGTCGGCTCGCGCGTGCTCGACCAGGTCTCGCGTATCCCCGGCGTCGGCAGCACCCAGCAGTTCGGTTCCGAGTACGCCATGAACATCTGGCTGAACCCGGAGAAGATGCAGGGCTATGGCCTGTCGGCCAGCCAGGTACTGGCCGCGGTACGTGCGCAGAACGTGCAGTTCGCCGCCGGTGCGCTGGGTTCGGACCCGTCGCCGGAAGGCCAGCACTTCACCGCCACGGTCTCGGCCGAAGGCCGCTTCAGCTCGCCGCAGGAATTCGAGAACATCATCCTGCGCGCCAACGCCGATGGCTCGCGCGTGCTGCTCAAGGACATCGCCCGCGTCGCCTTCGGTGCCAACAACTACGGCTTCGACACCCAGTACAACGGCAAGCCGACCGGCGCCTTCGCCATCCAGCTGCTGCCGGGCGCCAACGCCCTGAACGTGGCCGAAGCGGTGCGCGCCAAGATGGACGAGCTGCAGCCCAGTTTCCCGTCCGGGGTGACGTGGTTCTCGCCGTACGACAGCACCACCTTCGTCAAGATCTCGATCCAGGAAGTGGTCAAGACCCTGTTTGAAGCGGTCCTGCTGGTGTTCCTGGTGATGCTGATCTTCCTGCAGAACTTCCGCGCCACCCTGATCCCGACCCTGGTCATCCCCGTCGCCCTGCTCGGTACCTTCCTGGGCATGTGGATGATCGGCTTCACGATCAACCAGCTGACCCTGTTCGCGATGGTGCTGGCGATCGGCATCGTGGTCGACGATGCGATCGTGGTGATCGAGAACGTCGAACGCATCATGAGCGAGGAAGGCCTGGCGCCGAAGCCGGCCACGCAGAAGGCGATGACCCAGATCACCGGCGCGGTGGTGGCGATCACCGTCGTGCTGGCGGCGGTGTTCATCCCGTCCGCCCTGCAGGGCGGCGCCGCCGGTGAGATCTACAAGCAGTTCGCCCTGACCATCGCCATCTCGATGGCGTTCTCGGCGTTCCTGGCACTGGGCTTCACCCCGGCGCTGTGCGCGACCTTCCTCAAGCCGACGCACAACGACAACCCGAACATCGTCTACCGCACCTTCAACAAGTACTACGACAAGATCAGCCACACCTACGTGGGCCACATCACCTCGGCGGTGCGCCATGCGCCGCGCTGGATGATCCTGTTCGTGGTGCTGACCGCGCTGTGCGGCTTCCTGTTCACCCGCATGCCGGGCAGCTTCCTGCCGGAAGAAGACCAGGGCTATGCGCTGGCGATCGTGCAGCTGCCGCCGGGCTCGACCAAGGGCCAGACCAACGAAGTGTTCGCGCAGATGCGTGGCATCCTGGAAAAGCAGGATGGCTATGAAGGCATGCTGCAGGTGGCCGGCTTCAGCTTCGTCGGTTCCGGCGAGAACGTGGGCATGGGCTTCATCCGCCTGAAGCCGTGGGAGGAACGCAAGTTCACCGCGCCCGAGTTCATCCAGAACATGAACGGCGCGTTCTACGGCATCAAGGAAGCGCAGATCTTCGTGGTCAACCTGCCCACCGTGCAGGGCCTCGGCCAGTTCGGCGGCTTCGACATGTGGCTGCAGGACCGCAGTGGTGCCGGCTACGAACAGCTGACCCAGGCGCGCAACATCCTGCTGGGCAAGGCCGCGCAGAAGCCCGAAGCGCTGGTCGGCGTGCGTCCGAACGGGCTGGAGAACGCCCCGCAGCTGCAGCTGCACGTGGACCGCGTGCAGGCGCAGTCGATGGGCATGTCGGTGTCGGACGTGTACAGCACCATCCAGCTGATGCTGGCCCCGGTCTATGTCAACGACTTCTTCTACGAAGGCCGCATCAAGCGCGTGACCATGCAGGCCGATGGCCCGTACCGCACCGGCCAGGAGTCGCTGAAGAGCTTCTACAGCCCCTCCACCCTGACCCAGAACGCCGATGGCACCAACGCGATGATCCCGCTCAACACGGTGGTCAAGTCCGAATGGGTGTCGGCACCGCCGTCGCTGAGCCGCTACAACGGCTACTCGGCGATCAACATCGTCGGCTCGCAGGCACCGGGCACCAGCTCGGGCGAAGCGATGCAGACCATGGAGAGCATCGTCAACGACGACCTGCCGGCCGGCTTCGGCTACGACTGGTCCGGCATGTCCTACCAGGAAATCCTGGCCGGCAATGCCGCCACGCTGCTGCTGGTGCTGTCCATCGTGGTGGTGTTCCTGTGCCTGGCCGCCCTGTATGAAAGCTGGTCGATCCCGGTGGCGGTGCTGCTGGTGGTGCCGCTGGGCGTGCTGGGCGCACTGGGCCTGTCGATGCTGCGCGGCCTGCCCAACGATCTGTTCTTCAAGATCGGCCTGATCACCGTGATCGGCCTGGCCGCGAAGAACGCGATCCTGATCGTGGAGTTCGCGGTGGAGCAGCGCGCAGCCGGCAAGAACCTGCGCGATGCCACCATCGAAGCGGCCCGCCTGCGCTTCCGCCCGATCCTGATGACCTCGTTCGCGTTCATCATGGGCGTGATCCCGATGGCGATCTCCACCGGCGCCGGCGCCAACTCCCGCCACGCCATCGGTACCGGCGTGATCGGCGGCATGCTGTTCGCCACCCTGCTCGGCCTGCTGATGATCCCGGTGTTCTTCGTGGTCGTGCGCCGCATGCTGGGCGACAAGCTGGATGAACCGTCCAAAGAGTTCATGGAACGCCAGCGCGACGCGGATGCTGCACACCGCCCGGATCGTTGATCCGGCAGTGCGCTGAAACGAAAAGGCCCCGGAGCGATCCGGGGCCTTTTTCTTGCCGCCTTTGAATTCATGCCAACCAAGGTTGGCATCTACCAGGGCAACGGCATGCCCGGTAGCCGCCAACCTTGGTGGGCTCCGTTCGAGTCACGTCTCAGCGCAACAGCGCGACCACCACGCACACTGCCACGATTACCAGTGCAGCCCACTGCATCGGCACGAAAAAGAAATGATGGGGCGCCACTTCGCCCTTCTGCCGGGGTGCCCGGTTGAGCCACAGGCCCAGCAGCACGTTCACCGCCGCGCCAATGCTGGCACCCAGCAACACCTGCGAGAGTGGGGTGTTGCCCTTGGGGCCTGCGTGCGGGAAGAAATACGCCAGCAGCAGGATCGCTGCGATCGGCGTGATCAGTGTCAGGATTCCCCAACCACGATAGATCATCTGTGCAGACCGTATGGAAACGGCCTGCATTGGAACAGATCCGGCATCGTTCGGCCAAGAGCACAGCGCATCCACGCGTGGCGCGGATCGACCGGCCGCGCCGCCCTTGCAGCGGCGCGGCCGTTGCGTCTCAGCGCAGTCCGGTTTCGTTGCGGGCGATCACCAGGCGCTGGATTTCCGAGGTGCCTTCATAGATCTCGGTGATCTTGGCATCACGGAAGTAACGCTCCAGCGGCATCTCCTTCGAGTACCCCATGCCGCCGTGGATCTGCACCGCCTGGTGGGTGATCCACATCGCCGCTTCCGAGGCGGTGAGCTTGGCGATGGCGGCTTCGTTGCTGAAGCGCTTGCCCTGGCCCTTCACCCAAGCCGCGCGCAACGTCAGCAGCAGCGCTGCATCCAGCTTGCACTTCATGTCGGCAATCTTGGCCTGGGTCATCTGGAAGGTGCCGATGGCGGCACCGAAGGCCTTGCGCTCCTTCACGTACTCCAGGGTCGCTTCATAGGCGGCACGGGCGATGCCGATGGCCTGCGAGGCGATACCGATGCGGCCGGCATCGAGCACGCTCATGGCGATCTTGAAGCCCTCGCCTTCCTGGCCCAGCACGTCCTCGGCCTGCGCCACGTAATCGTTGAACTCGATCTCGCAGGTGGCCGAGGCGCGGATGCCCAGCTTGGGCTCGGTCTTGCCACGACCGAAACCGGCCTTGTCGGTATCGATGAGGAAGGCGGTGATGCCGCGCGCGCCCTTGTCCGGCTCGCTCATCGCGAACAGCACGATGTACTTGGCCACCGGGCCGGAGGTGATCCAGCTCTTCTTGCCATTGATGACGAAGGTGCCGTCGGCCTGTTTCACCGCGCGGCAGCGCATGGCAGTGGCATCGGAACCGGACTGCGGCTCGGTCAGCGCGAACGCGCCGATGGCGGTGCCTTCGGCGATGGCACGCACGTAGGTCTGCTTCTGCTGCTCGGTACCGTGGGTGAGGATGCCGTTGCAGAACAGCGAGTTGTTGACCGACATGATGGTCGAGTGAGCGGCGTCAGCGGCGGCGACCTCCACCATCGCCAGCACGTACGCAACCGGGTCCATGCCCGCACCGCCGTACTCGGTCGGCACTTCGATGCCCATCAGGCCGTTCTCGCCCAGCAGGCGGATGTTGTCCAGCGGGAACTCGCCGGTGCGGTCATGGTGCTCCGCGCTGGGGGCGATCTTTTCCTGCGCGATGCGCCGCGCCACGTCCTGCAGCATCAACTGCTCTTCGGTAAAGCTGAAATCCACAACACCCTCCCGGGTACATGAAGTTATGGGCCGCACACGGCGCGCCCAGGTGCTCCGATTGTACCGGGGGCCGGCTGCTTCCGTACGCTGGCGACTTGACCGCGGCAGGCCCTTTCGGCGAATATATCTCTATATCGCGATAGGTAGATATTTATGGATCTGGAAGACTGGTCGACCCGCCTGAAGGTGTTCGCCGATGCCACCCGCGTGCGCCTGCTGGCGCTGCTGGAGCAGGAGGAACTGACCGTGGCCGAACTGTCGGCAATCACCCGGCTGGCGCAGCCGCGCGTGTCCACCCACCTGGCGCGCCTGAAGGAAGCCGGCCTGGTCCGCGACCGCCGTGCCGGCGTGTCGGCCTACTACCGTTTCGACGAAGCCCAGCTGGACCCGGCGCAGCGTGCATTGTGGCATGCCTTGAGCAACGGAAGCGACGACCCGTTGCTGCGCCAGGATGCCGAGCGCGTGGCTGCAGTGCTGGCCCATCGCGCCTCTGACCAGAACTGGGCCGACAGCGTGGCCGGCGACATGGAGCGCCACTACTCTCCGGGCCGTACCTGGGAGGCGCTGGCGCGCACCGCCTTGCCGTTGCTGGAGACCGGCGACGTGCTGGACATCGCCTCCGGTGACGGCGTGCTGGCCGAACTGGTCGCCCCCCACGCCAAGCGCTACATCTGCATCGATACCAGCGCGCGCGTGGTCGCCGCTGCCAGCGAGCGCCTGCGCCGGCTGCCCAATGTGGAAGTCCGCGAGGGTGACATGCATGCCCTGCCGTTCAAGGACGGCAGCTTCGACCTGGTGGTGCTGATGCACGCGCTGACCTATGCCAGCAAGCCGGCGCAGGCCGTAACCGAAGCCGCACGCGTGCTGCGCCCGGGCGGCCGCCTGCTGTTGTGCAGCCTGGCCCGTCACGAGCACAAGGCAGCGGTGGAGGCCTATGGCCACGTCAACCTCGGCTTCAGCGACAAGGAGCTGCGCAAGTTCGTCGACAAGGCCGGCCTGCAGGTGTCCAGCCTGGAAACGGTCACCCGCGAGAAGCGTCCGCCGCACTTCGAAGTGATTTCGCTGATCGCCAACAAGCCCTGAGCCCGAGACCACCATGCCCGCCCTGCCCTGGTTGCATCCTGATCGTGCCAACGCCCTGCTCGACGCCCTGCGCGAGCGGATCCTGATCATCGACGGCGCGATGGGCACGATGATCCAGCGCCATGGCCTGCAGGAAGACGACTACCGCGGCGAGCGATTCGCCGGTGGCTATGACCATGCGCACGGTCCCGGCTGCGACCACGGCACGCCGGAAGGCCATGACCTGAAGGGCAACAACGACCTGCTGCTGCTGACCCGGCCGCAGGTCATCGCCGACATCCATACCGCATACCTGGACGCCGGGGCGGATCTGGTCGAGACCAACACCTTCAACGCCACTTCGGTCAGCCAGGCCGACTACCACCTCGAACACCTGGTGTACGAGCTGAACAAGGCCGGCGCCGCCGTTGCACGCGCCTGCTGCGATGCGGTGGCTGCGGCCACGCCGGGCAAGCCGCGCTTCGTGATCGGGGTGATCGGTCCCACCAGCCGCACCGCTTCGATCAGTCCCGACGTCAACGATCCGGGCTTCCGCAACACCAGCTTCGACGAGTTGCGCGACACCTATCGCGAAGCCATCGAGGGCCTGATCGATGGCGGCGCCGACACCCTCATGGTCGAGACCATCTTCGACACGCTCAATGCCAAGGCCGCGCTGTATGCGCTGGAGGAGGCCTTCGACGCGCGTGGTGCACGCCTGCCGGTGATGATCTCCGGCACCATCACCGACGCCTCCGGGCGCACCCTGTCCGGGCAGACCGCCGAGGCCTTCCATGCGTCACTGGCGCATGCGCGCCCGCTGTCGATCGGCTTGAACTGCGCGCTGGGCGCCGAGGCGATGCGCCCGCACGTGGAAACCCTCTCGCAGGTCGCCGACTGTTACGTCAGCGCACATCCCAACGCCGGCCTGCCCAACGCCTTCGGCGAGTACGACGAAACGCCTGAAGAGATGGCCACCACCCTGCGCGGCTTCGCCGAGGATGGCCTGTTGAACCTGGTCGGCGGCTGCTGCGGCTCCACCCCCGACCACATCCGTGCGATCGCCCGCGCCGTTGCCGGGCTGCCGCCGCGCGCCCTGCCCGGTGTCCAGGAGCAGGCCGCATGAATGTCGCCGCCACCGTTCCACACTTCCCGCCCTCCTGCTGTTGAGCCGACGCCCGCCATGACGCCTGTCCGCCCTACCCGCCTGTCCGGCCTGGAACCCCTGGTCATCACTCCGGACCTGCTGTTCATCAACGTCGGCGAACGCACCAACGTCACCGGCAGTGCGCAGTTCCGCAAGCTCATCAAGGAAGGCCGCTACGAAGAAGCGGTGGACGTGGCCCGCCAGCAGGTCGCCAGCGGCGCGCAGATCCTCGACGTCAACATGGACGAGGGCCTGATCGATTCGGAAGCGGCGATGACCCGCTACCTCAACCTGATCATGTCCGAGCCGGACATCGCCCGCATCCCGGTCATGGTCGACTCCTCCAAGTGGAGCGTGATCGAGGCCGGGCTGAAGTGCCTGCAGGGCAAGAGCGTGGTCAATTCGATCTCGCTGAAGGAAGGCGAGGCGCTGTTCCGCGAACACGCGCGCAAGGTCCTGCGCTATGGCGCCGCCGCGGTGGTCATGGCCTTCGATGAAAGCGGGCAGGCCGATACCTGCGCGCGCAAGGTCGAGATCTGCACCCGCGCCTACCGCATCCTGGTCGACGAGATCGGCTTCCCGCCGCAGGACATCATCTTCGACCCGAACATCTTCGCCGTCGCCACCGGCATCGAAGAGCACGACAACTATGCGGTGGACTTCATCGAAGCCACCCGCATCATCAAGCAGACCCTGCCGCACTGCCACGTCTCCGGCGGCGTCTCCAACGTCTCGTTCTCGTTCCGCGGCAACGAAACGGTGCGCCAGGCCATCCACTCGGTGTTCCTCTACCACGCCATCGCCGCCGGCATGGACATGGGCATCGTCAACGTCGGCGCCATGCCGATCTACGACGAGCTGGAGCCTGAGCTGCGCGAGCGCGTCGAGGACGTGATCCTCAACCGCCGCAGCGATGCCACCGAGCGCCTGCTGGAGATCGCCGAGCGCTACAAGGGCAGCAAGGGCGCGGCGAAGACCGAGGACCTGGCCTGGCGCGGGAAGCCGGTGGCGCAGCGCCTGGCACATGCGCTGGTGCACGGCCTGGATGCCTTTGTCGAGGAAGACACCGAGCTGGCCCGGCAGGCCTCCAGCCGCCCGCTGGACGTGATCGAGGGCCCGCTGATGGACGGCATGAACATCGTGGGCGACCTGTTCGGTGCCGGCAAGATGTTCCTGCCGCAGGTGGTGAAATCCGCACGCGTGATGAAGAAGGCGGTGGCCTACCTGCTGCCGTACATCGAGGCGGAGAAGGCACGCAGCGGTGATACCGCCAAGAGCAATGGCAAGATCATCATGGCCACGGTGAAGGGCGATGTGCATGACATCGGCAAGAACATCGTCGGCGTGGTCCTGGCCTGCAACAACTTCGAGGTGGTCGACCTGGGCGTGATGGTGCCGGCGCAGAAGATCCTCGATGCCGCCCGCGAGCACAACGCCGACCTGGTCGGCCTGTCCGGACTGATCACCCCGTCGCTGGAGGAGATGAGCCACGTCGCCCGCGAGATGGAGCGCCAGGGCTTCGACCTGCCGCTGCTGATCGGCGGCGCCACCACCTCGCGCGCGCACACCGCGCTGAAGATCGACCCGCACTACAAAGCGCCTACGGTGTGGGTGAAGGACGCCTCGCGCGCGGTGGGCGTGGCCCAGTCGCTGATCTCACGCGACCTGCGCGAAGCCTTCGTCGCCGCCAACGAAGCCGACTATGCCGAGATCCGCGCCCGCCACCGCAACCGTGGCGACGCCAAGCGCCTGGTGACGCTGGAACATGCGCGCGCGCAGAAATTCCAGGGCGGCTGGGACAGCTACACGCCACCGGCACCGGAACAACCCGGCCTGCACGTATTCGACGACTACCCGCTGGACGAGCTGGTCGACTACATCGACTGGACGCCGTTCTTCCAGGCCTGGGAGCTGGCTGGCAAGTTCCCGGCCATCCTCACCGACGAGATCGTCGGCACCCAGGCCAGCGAGCTGTACCGCGATGCGCGCGCGATGCTCGAGCGCATCGTCGGCGAGAAGTGGCTGACGGCCAAGGCCGTGTTCGGCCTGTGGCCGGCCAACAGCATCGGCGACGACGTCCGCGTGCAGCACCCGAAGGGCGAAACCACCCTGCACTTCCTGCGCCAGCAGGTAGACAAGCCGGCCGAGCGCCCGGACTTCTGCCTGGCCGATTTCATCGCGCCCCTCGACAGTGGCAAGCAGGACTGGATCGGCGCGTTCGCAGTCACTGCCGGTATCGGCATCGACGCGCACGTCGCGCGCTTCGAGGCCGAGCATGACGACTACAACGCGATCCTGCTGAAAGCACTGGCCGACCGCCTCGCCGAGGCGCTGGCCGAGCGCCTGCACCAGCGCGTGCGTACCGAATTCTGGGGCCATGAGCGCGCCGAGGCGCTGGACAACGACGCCCTGATCGACGAGCAGTATCGCGGCATCCGGCCGGCGCCTGGCTATCCGGCCTGCCCGGAACACAGCGAGAAACGGCGCCTGTTCGACCTGCTGCAGGCCGAAGCAAACGCCGGCATGGAATTGACCGAGAGCTTCGCGATGCTGCCCACGGCCGCTGTCTCGGGCTACTACTTCAGCCATCCGCAGAGCCAGTACTTCGTGGTCGGCCGGCTCAGCCGCGAACAGGTCAGCGACTACGCCCGCCGCAAGGGCGTGGACCGCGCCCAGGCCGAACGCTGGCTGGCCTCCAACCTCGACTACGACCCCGAATGACACAAAAAGGGGACGGAGGGGATTAAGTCGTTTATGCATTCGCGACTTAATTCCCTCCATCCCCTTTTTTGCCTCATCATTCCGCGATGACCGTTCCCGTTGCACGCCTCTCCAGCTTCTACCTGTTCTACTACGCGGCGCTGGGCGCGTTCACGCCGTACTGGAGCCTGTTCTTGAGCGCGCGCGGCATGAGCGTGACGGCCATCAGCGTGATGATGGGCCTGTGGTACGCCACCCGCGTGATCGCGCCCAGCACCTGGACCTCGCTGGCGGCCGCATCGCCACGACCGATCCGCCTGCTGCGCGCGGGCTGCGTGCTGACCCTGCTCAGCTTCGCGGTATTCCTGCTGCCGCTGCCACAGCCGTGGATGTACCCGGCGATGGTGGTGTTCTGCTTCTTCTACAACGCGGTGATGCCGCAGTTCGAGTCGATCACCCTCACCCATCTGGGCAACGACAGCCATCGCTACGGGTTGATCCGGGTCTGGGGCTCGCTCGGCTTCATCGCCGTCGTGACCCTGTTCGGCTGGCTGATCGAAGATGACGGCACGGCCAGCCACGCCGGGCTGCTGCCGTGGATGATGCTGCCACTGTTCGCGCTGCTGGTCGCCTCGGCCTTCAGCAACCACTACGCGCGCGGCGTCGGCAAGACCGGCGGCGACGCCAGCGGCTTCTGGCAGATCGTGCGCCGACCGCCGGTGCTGGCGTTCTTCCTGGCCGCCTTCATGGAGCAACTGTCTTTCGGCCCGTACTACACGTTCTTTTCGGTCTACATGGACCATCACGGCTACCGCACCTCCACCCTGGGCCTGTTGTGGACCATCGGTGTGGTCTTCGAAGTGGGCGTGTTCTTCACCATCGGCCGCTTCTTCCGCCGCTATGACGCCAGCTGGATGCTGTTGATCGCGCTGGTCAGTTCCTGCCTGCGCTGGGCCGTGACCGCACTGTTCCCGGAAAACCTGCCGGTGATGCTGCTGGCGCAGAGCGCGCACGCGCTGGGCTTTGCGGCGTTCTTCGCAGCAGCGATGCAGATGTTGGCGACCTACTTCCCCGGTCGCCTCAATGGGCATGGCCAGGGGCTGCTGTACGGATTCTCGTCCGGTGTCGGCGGTGTGCTCGGCGCACTCATTGCCGGCCAACTGTGGAAGATCGACGATGGTCGCACCGCGTTCCTGGCCGGCAGCGGCTTCGCCCTGATTGGCGCCCTGCTCTGTTTCTTCGCACTGAGCCTGCCGCTCATACGTGCGCGACGGAACAGCCACGCGCGCTGACCCCTGCCCGGCTCAGCGCTGCAACAGAACCTGTTGCAGCGAGGGCAGCAGCACCCGATTGCCATGCGCACTGAGATGATCGCCATCGAAGAACAGCGGCCGCCCATCGCGCTGGGCTGGACATAACGCGTCGTCGCACGGCACCGGCATCGGGTCCCACAGCACGCCACCTGGCAGTCCATCGACCACCTGCTGCAGGCTGCCCAGCATGGGTGCCCGCAACGTTTCCATCGCGACGCGCGTGCTGTCCAGGCCGTTGCGGCAGACCTCGTTGCGGGCATTGAAGCGGTCCGAGCAGCGATAAGGAGGCGCTGGCAGCACTGGCTTGGGCGCCTCCAGCACGATGCGCACGCCACGCTCGGCCAGGGGTCTCCACTGCGCGACCGTCTCGGCCACTTCGGCGTCGCGTCCTGCCGCGGCCTCTGCCGTCAGTTCGCCCGCCAGCTGCGCCTGCGCATCGAACAGCACGAACTGATCGGAAAGGCGTGGCACGCGCAACGACACCAGCACCACGGCATCCCCCGGCTGCGCACGCCGCGCGATATCGGCGAACACCGCGGCGTCGAAATCAGCGCAACCGGCACCGGCACCGCGCCACTTCTGCAGGCTCACCTGCGGGCATCCGCCGCGGCCATAGAGGGAGACCGCCGAGCCGGTTTCCAGGGCCAGTCGCTGCAGCAGCTCGATGTAGGCCATCGCATGCGAATCACCAGCAACGAACACCCGCTTCGGCGCGCCAACCGGTAGCGGGCGGTCGCAGTCTCCACGGGCAAAGGTGCGCGCACTACCGCCTTCGAAACGATGCTTGGCGACCACCAGTGCGCACTCGGGATAGTCACCGGCCACGCTCTTGCCATTGGGGTACCAATCGGCCGGATGCCGGCTGACCGTACTCAACGACAGCCGCGGCGCCTGCAGGTAGAGCACTGTCTGGATGCCGGCGGCGCACAGCAGTACGACCGCGCCGGCCAGCACCCAACGCCCGGGACGCAGGCGCTGCGCCAACGTGCCGCGGAACGGCTGTTCCACCCAGCGCCACGACAGCCATGACAGCAGCAGCACCAACGCCATCGCGGCGGTCATCTGCAAGGGTGTCTGCAAGCCCACGGTCCAGCGCATCAGCACGAACACCGGCCAGTGCCACAGGTACAGCGAGTACGACAGCTGGCCGATACGGCGCATCGGGGCGCTGGCCAACAGGCGCGCCACCCATGCCTGCGGATGATGATGCAGCGCCCACAGCAGGCCCGCGGTGGCGAAGGCCGGCAGCACGCCGTCAGGCCACGGTGACCGCCCGGCACGCGCGGACCACAACGCCCACCCCAGCAGGCCCAGCGCCACCATGGCCAGCAGGGAGAACACCGGCGCGGCGCGCTTCGGTGCCTGGCCGGTTGCCGGGTCCAGCGATTCGCGCACATGCAGCAGCTGGAACAGCAGCACGCCCACCCCCAGTTGCCAGAGGCGGGTGCTGGTGGCATAGAACGCCCACGATGGCGGCGCCTCGCGCAGACCCAGCACCGCCGCATGCAGCAGCGACGCCATGCTGACCAGGGCGAACAGGCCCAGGCTGATCCAGCGCCCGCGTGCACCGCGCGCCCAAGCCAGGAACAGCAGCGGGAACAGCAGGTAGAACTGCTCTTCCACGCCCAGCGACCAGGTATGGGTGTAGGGATTGAATTCGGCCCTGGGTGCGAAATAGTCGTTGCCGATCGCTGCCAGCACCCAGTTGCTGAAGCCGAAGAACGCCATCAGTCCGGTCCTGTCACTGGCTTCGCTGAGCCAGGACTCGGGAATGAACAGCACGCTTGCCACGGCAGTCAGCAACAGGCAGGCCAACAGCGCCGGCGCGATGCGACGGATGCGGCGCGCATAGAAGCGCAGCATCGACTGCCCCAGCGACAGCGGCGGCAGCCGGTGTACCGACGCGCTGACCACGAAACCGGAGATGACGAAGAACACATCCACGCCGGTGAACCCGCCTGGCAACCAGGCCGGGTCCAGGTGGAACACGATGACGGCCAGCACAGCGATCGCGCGCAGGCCGTCAATGTGCGGCACGTAGCCACGGCTTGGATCAGCGGTCATCCCTTCCCCCACGGCCGCGACGGCAGCGCGCCCGCGGCGGTCACGCGTTTACCAGACCAGGTCGTCCGGCACCTGGTACTGCGGGTCCGCGTACGGATCTTCCTCGGCCGGCGCATTCGGATCGACCTTCAGCGCCACCGATGCGGCGAACACCGCCTCGCACTGCGCCAGCACCTCGGCGGTCACCAGCAGGTAGCGGCCATTGAGCTGGACCACACCCAGCTCACCGGCGTTGAGCGCGGTCAGCTGTTCGGCGGTTACATAGATGCGCTTGATCTTGCCGCCGTAGGGGAAGTGGCGGGCAATGTCCGCCGCTTCGGCATTCAGGCCCTTGTCCTTCAGCAGTTCTTCCAGCTTGGCCTTGGCCTCGCGGCGCACACGCGCCTCTTCCTGCTTCAGGCGCTCGGTTTCGATGCGCTCTTCCTTTTCCTTCTGCGCGCGGATGGCGTAGGCCTTGGCCAGGTCCATCTCTTCTGCGCTGCGCGGCTTGCGCGGGCCCTGCTGGCCCGGGCCACGCGACTGGCCGGGCTTGCCCGGGCCGCCATGGCCAGGACCACGACGCTGGCCGGGCTTGTGCTCGCCCTTGCCAGCGCCCTGCGGCTTTCCATTGCCGTTGCCACCCTTGCCCTGCGGGCGGCCGTCACGGCGGGGGCCATCATTCTTGCGCTCTGGCTTGGGCGCAGGCTTGAAGCCCAGGCCCATCAGCTGGTCGCGGAGGGTATCGCTCATAGGATTTGGATCAGTAGTGCGGCGGCGGCGGTTCGCTCGCCGGATCGGAAGAATTCAGCGCGTTGCGGACCTTGCCCAGATCTTCCAGCAGCACACGCAGCACGTCGGCGTTGCGCATGCCCTGCATGCGGGCATCGGCCAGCGCATCGCTCAGTTCGGCCAGCGCCTGTTCCTGGAAGGACACGCGCATTTCCAGTTCGACCAGGCGCGCTTCCAGCGCCTGCTCGCGTTCGGTTGGCAGCAGATCAGACATGCAGCGAGCGCCCCCGGCCAATGCCGTAATACGCCAGGCCCGCTGCTTCCACGTCCGCCGGCTCGTACAGGTTGCGGCCGTCGAACACCACCGCGTCCTTCAACTGCTCGCGCAGCGTCTGGAAATCGGGGCTGCGGAACTGCTTCCACTCGGTCACCACGACCAGTGCATCGGCGCCCTGCAGCGCCTCGTTGGCATTGCTGCAGAACACCAGGTCATCGCGTTCACCGAAGATGCGCTGCGCCTCATGCATCGCTTCCGGATCGTAGGCACGCACCGTCGCACCGCCTTCCCACAGTTGCGCCAGCAGGCGTCGGCTGGAGGCTTCGCGCATGTCGTCGGTGTTTGGCTTGAATGCCAGGCCCCACACGGCAAAGGTCTTGCCACGCACGCCTTCATCCTCGCCCTTGTCGTAATGGCGCTGGACCAGGGCGAACAGATGGCCCTTCTGCGCATCGTTGACCGCTTCCACGGCGTTCAGCAGTTTAGGCTCCAGGCCGGCCTGCTGCGCGGTGCGGGCCAGCGCCTGCACATCCTTGGGGAAGCATGAGCCACCATAGCCGGCGCCCGGGTAGATGAAATGCCAGCCGATGCGCGGATCCGAGCCGATGCCCTGGCGGACCTGCTCCACATCGGCGCCGACACGTTCGGCGATGTTGGCGATTTCGTTCATGAACGAGATCTTGGTCGCCAGCATCGCGTTGGCGGCGTACTTGGTCAGCTCGGCCGAGCGCACGTCCATTTCCACCACGCGGTCGTGGTTGCGGTTGAACGGTGCATACAGGCGCCGCATCACCGCCACCGACTCGGCGCTGGTCGCACCGATGATGATGCGATCCGGACGCATGCAGTTGGCAACGGCGTCGCCTTCCTTCAGGAATTCCGGGTTGGACACCACGTCGAAGGCGATGTCGGCGCCACGTGCCGCCAGCTCTGCGGCAATGGCGGCACGGACCTTGTCGGCGGTGCCCACCGGCACCGTCGACTTGTTGACCACCACGGTCGGCACGCTCATGTGCTGGCCGATGGTGCGGGCCACGGCCAGCACGTACTGCAGATCAGCGCTGCCATCCTCGTCCGGCGGCGTGCCGACAGCGATGAACACGACCTGGCCGTGGCCGATCGCGGCTGCGGCATCGGTGGTGAACGTCAGCCGCGACGCGGCGTGATTGGCCTTCACCATCGGTTCCAGGCCCGGCTCATAGATCGGGATGATGCCCTGGTTGAGGCCATCGACCTTGGCCTGGTCGATATCGACGCAGACCACCTGGTGGCCGACATCGGCCAGGCAGGTACCGGTCACCAGCCCTACGTAACCGGTACCGAAAATCGCAACGCGCATGTCCGTGCTGGCTCCGTGGTCGCTTACGGCAGGACGCCCAGCAGCTCGACGTCGAACGTCAGAGTCGCGTTCGGGCCGATCGGGCCACCCGGGGTGCCGTTCTCACCGTAGGCGAGCTCGCCCGGGATCCAGAAGCGGTACTTCGAACCGACCGGCATCAGCGCGACGCCTTCGGTCCAGCCCTTGATCACCTGGTCCAGGCCGAACTCGGCCGGCTGGCGCCCATAGGAGCTGTCGAACACGGTGCCGTTGAGCAGCTTGCCTTCGTAGTTCACGCGCACCTTGCTGCTCGGCAGCGGACGCTCACCGCTGCCCGGGCGGATGACTTGGTACTGCAGGCCCGACGGGGTGGTCACCACGCCCGGCTGGGTCTTGTTCTTGGCCAGGAACGCATTGCCTTCCTCGCGGTTGGTCTGCGCGGCAGCGGCGGCCTTGGCCTGCATTTCGGCCTGCTTGCTGCCCATGAACGCCTGGATGGTGGCGGTCGCGTCAGCTTCCGTCATCTTCGGCTGACCCTTGCTCAGGCCGGTGCTGATCGCGTCAAACAGCGAGGCGACGTCGATGTCGTCCTTCAGCTGTGCCAGCGACGGGCCGACCGAGTAGGAACCGATCATCTGCGACACCTTGACGCGGTCGACCTTCGGCGGCTGCGAACCCGGCGCCATGCCCGGCACCTGCTGCCCGCTGCGGGCCATCACGACCTGGCGCAGTGCGGCATCGGTGGCCTTGGCCTGTTCCTGGGTGATCTGCGGCTGCAGGCCTTCGAACGAACGTTCCACGGCGGTGCGCAGCGCGGCCACATCGATCTCATCGGCGATCGGGGTGAACGACTTGGCGACGTCCAGGCCGATGGCGTAGCCGAGCTTCTGCTTGGGGGAATTCAAGGTTGCGGTCTCCTTGGCGGCTGCGGGGGCAGCCGGTTGTTGCGACAGAGCGACACCCGAAGTGCCCATCGCCAGAATCAGAACCGACGCCGCGGCGCCGCGCATTCCCATCTTCATTCGCTGCATTCCTGGAAGTGTCTGGGCGCCGACGTCGGCGCGAAAAGAAGCATTGTCGCACGCATGCCGTCGATGTCGAGGCATCCGTGCCGGATATCAATGCTTAGGAGCGACGGCCAGCGCCTTGTCGATGGCGGCGGTCAGCTGTGGATCGTCCGGCGTCACCTTGCTGGCGAACTGGGCGATGACCTTGCCATCGCGGCCGACCAGATATTTGTGGAAGTTCCAGCCCGGCGCCACGCCGGTGGCTGCGGTCAACCGCTGGTACAGCGGCGTGGCCTCCGCACCGACGACGTGCACCTTCTCGAACATCGGGAACTTGACGCCATAGGTAAGCGTGCAGAAATCCTGGATCTGCTTCTCGTCACCCGGTTCCTGGCCCTTGAAATCGTTGGACGGGAAACCCAGCACGGCAAAGCCGCGGCCGGCATAACGCTTCTGCAGCGCCTCCAGGCCTTCGTACTGGGGGGTATAGCCGCACTTGCTTGCGGTATTGACCACCAGCAGCACCTGCCCGTGGTAGCGCTGCTGCAGGTTGACCTGCTGCTTGCTGGCCAGCGGGCGATAGTCCAGGTCCAGCAGATCGGCCGCCAGCACATGGGCGGAACCGGCCAGGCCGGCCACCAGCAGGGTCAACAGGGACAGGCCGCGCAGTCGGCGCGGGACAACGGTCGGCAGGGGCATCGAGAGCAGTCCGCGGTAGCCATTCACAGGGCCGGCCGATAGCGGCCGGGAATCGGCCGAACTATAGCACCGGGCTCCGTTGCCCCTTGTTGCGGCGGGCGCCGGCGGCTTTGCGTGGCGTGGCCTTTCCCGGGAGGACCCACCCTCAACGGCGCAGGGATGACTTAGCATGGACAACGCTGAATGGAAGGCAGGGCGTGATCGGCCCGCACGACAATTCCATTTCCCTTATCAATCAAAGGGATAAGGGGATATTTCAGCGGCTTGACCACCCCTGCCATCAGTTGGGCACGGCAAGGGGTTGCACGTAGGCGTGCCGGTGTTATAGTTGCATACAACACCAGTCACCTGAGACAGGGGGAGCCATGAACGCCCGGATCCGTCGCAACCTCACCGCACCCGCGGCCGCTGCCGTTTCGACCCTGATCGTGCTGGCCTGGCTGGCCATGCCAACCGCCCCCGCCTCCGCCGACAGTGCGCAGGATGCATCCGTTTCGCCGGCCGGGAACGCCGATTCCTCCCCCCCTCCCCCGCGTCGGCTGCACAGCTCCCTGTCCATGCCGTATTTCTCGTTCGCACAGCCGCTGACCCCACGGAGCTGAATATGAGCGACATCCAGTGGAGCGACGGCGCTCCCATCTACCGTCAGTTGAAGGAGCGCGTGATCGCCATGATGCTCGACGGAATCCTCAAGCCGGGCGATGCCCTGCCTTCGGTGCGCCAGGTGGCCGCCGACTACCAGCTCAACCCCATCACCGTTTCGCGCGCTTACCAGGAACTGGCCGATGAAGGCCTGGTCGAGAAGCGCCGCGGCCTGGGCATGTTCATGACCGAGCAGGCGGCCACGCAGCTGCGCAGCAGCGAGCGCGAGCGCTTTCTCAATGAAGAATGGCCGGCGGTGCTGGAGCGCATCCAGCGCCTGGGCCTGAGCCTCGACGAATTGCTGCCCCAGGGGAAAGTCTGATGAATAGCACTGCAAGTGAACCGGTCATCACCGCCCGAGGCCTGCGCAAGGCCTACAAGACCACCGTGGCCCTCGACAATGCCAGCTTCAGCATTCCGAGCGGGCGCATCGTCGGCCTGATCGGGCCCAACGGCGCCGGCAAGACCACCGCGCTGAAGGCCATCCTCGGCCTGACCTCGGTGGAAGGTGAGTTGAGCGTGCTCGGCCGCGACCCGCGGCAGCACCGCGACGCGCTGATGAACGACATCTGCTTCATTGCCGACGTCGCCGTGCTGCCGCGCTGGCTGAAGGTCCGTGAAGCGATCGATTTCGTCGCCGGTGTCCATCCGCGCTTCGACCGTGCCCGCTGCGAGCGTTTCCTGGCCAACACCAAGCTGCAGCCGAAGCAGCGCGTGCGCGAACTGTCCAAGGGCATGATCGTGCAGCTGCACCTGGCGCTGGTGATGGCCATCGATGCGCGCATCCTGGTGCTGGACGAGCCCACCCTGGGCCTGGACATCCTGTACCGCAAGGAGTTCTACCAGCGCCTGCTGGAAGATTATTTCGACGAACAGAAGACCATCATCGTCACCACCCACCAGGTGGAGGAGATCGAGCACATCCTCAGCGACGTCATGTTCATCCGTGATGGTCGCATCGTGCTCGATGCAGAAATGGACGATGTCGGCCAGCGCTACACCGAGCTTCTGGTCAACGCCGACCAGCTGGAGACCGCGCGTGCGCTGAAGCCGATCGACGAGCGCAGCCTGACGTTCGGCAAGACCGTAATGCTGTTCGACGGTGTGCCGCGCACCCAGCTCTCCACCCTTGGCGAGACCCGCAGCCCGGGCCTGGCCGATCTGTTCGTCGCCATCATGAAGGGGACCTACGCATGACTGCCGTCAACCACCCCGTCAGCCCGATGGGCACCCTGCGCTGGCTGCTCAAGCGCGAGTACTGGGAGAACCGTGGCGGTTTCCTGTATGCGCCGCTGATCGCCGGCCTGATCTCGCTGGTGATGAGCACCGTCGGCATCGCCTTCGGCCTGTTTGCACTGAACCGTGCAGCACGCAACGGCGCACTGCATGTCGACGGCGAGAGCGTGAACATCAACGGCCTGGACCTGGCCCTGCTGACCCGCGACATCAGCGCCAAGGACCTGGCCGACCTCGGCAACGGCCTCGACCTGACCCTGGTGCTCAGCTCGGCCTGGCCGTTCCTGGTGCTGGCCTTCGTGGTGTTCTTCTACTGCCTGGGCGCCCTGTACGACGACCGTCGCGACCGCAGCATCCTGTTCTGGAAGTCGCTGCCGCTGTCGGACACCCAGACCGTGCTGTCCAAGGTGATCAGCGCACTGGTCGTGGCCCCGCTGATCGCGGTGATCGCCGGCATCATCACCATGTTCGGCTTCATGCTGGTGATCAGCATCGTCGCGCTGATGCACGGTGGCAGCCCGATGACCCTGATCTGGGGCCCGGCCAGCCCGTTGACCCTGGCCGCCGGTCACCTGGCCTGGATTCCGGTCTACGCCCTGTGGGCCCTGCCCACCGCCGGCTGGCTGCTGCTGTGCTCGGCCTGGGCCCGCACCAAACCGTTCCTGTGGGCGGTGATGCTGCCGCTGTTCGCCGGCGTCATTGTCAGCACCACCAAGGTGATGCCGTTGATCGGCCTGACCACCGGCTGGTTCTGGCAGAACATCGTTGGCCGCCTGCTGCTGGGTGGCGTGCCGGGCACCGACCTGGTGTATCGCCTCAGCGCCGAGGAAGGCACGCGTCGCGATCTCGAATCGGTGGTCAGCCTGATGTCCCCGGCCTCGCAGCTGAAGTCGCTGGCGATGCCGGAACTATGGATCGGTGCCGCCGTCGGTGTCGTGTTCATCGTCCTCGCCATCCGCCTGCGCAAGCGCGCCGGCGAGATCTGATTCCATCCACCCGGAGGCACCACCCATGCGTTCCCTGCTCGCCTGTTCTGCGTTGTTGCTGTTGCCTCTGTCGGCGCTGGCCGCCGATGCTCCGAACTGCAAGTTCACCGCCGCCCGCACGCTGAAGCTGGATGTGGCCGGCGCCAAGGCGGTGGTGCTGGAGGTGAACCAGCATGACCTGAAGGTCGTCGCCAGCAAGGGCGGTGGCCAGCTCGATGGCCGCGCCTGCGCCTCCAGCCAGGAATGGCTGGACCAGCTGGTACTGGAGCAGCGCAGGGAAGGCGACAAGCTGGTCGTCAGCCTGCGCCGCGACGGCCGCCACAGCGGCATCAGCCTGGGCAACAGCTATGCCTGGCTGGACATCCGCGGCAGCGTGCCCGACAACCTGCCCCTGCAGCTCAAGGTCGGCTCCGGCGATGCCAGCGTGGACAACGCCCAATCGCTGAGCGTGGACGTCGGCTCGGGCGACGCGATCGTTCGCGGCACCCGCGGCAGCATCCACGCAGCGGTGGGTTCGGGTGACCTGGACATCGACGGTGGCGGCTCGCTGAACCTGCTGTCGCTCGGCTCCGGCGACGTCAAGGCGCGCAACATCGGCGGCGATGCGGTCACCGGCACCGTCGGCTCCGGTGACCTGAAGATCAGCGATGTCCGCGGCAACGCCCGGCTGGACACGGTCGGTTCCGGCGACATCGGGTTCAAGCGCGTGCAAGGCAACGTCGAGGTCGGCGTGGTCGGCTCGGGCGATGTCGACCTGTCCGACATCGGCGGCAACGTGCACGTGCGCAGCCATGGTTCGGGTGACATCCAGGTCGACGGCGTGCGCGGCAGCCTGACCGTCGACCACAGCGGCAGCGGCGATGTCGGCCACCGCAACGTCGGCGGCACGGTCACCCTGCCCCGCAACAAGTAACCGCCACCGGACCAATTCGAGGGAGTTGCCATGAACCTGCTGCGCCTGCTGCCTGCCACCCTGCTGTGCCTGCCGCTGATCGCCTGCGGCGGCACTTCTTCCACGCCCGACAAGACCGTCGGCAAAAGCGTCGCCGAAGCCACCAGCGGCGTCGGCCAGACGGTCAAGGAGGCCATGGTTGATGCCCGGAAGGACATTACCCAGGGCAACATCAACATCTCCGCCGACAAGCAGCCGCGTGCGGAGATCACGCCGGATGGCCACCTGCTGATCGACGGCAAGGACGTGCCGGCCAACGAGGCCCAGCGACAGCGGTTGCTGGAGTACCGCGGCCACGTCGTCGCCATTGCGATGGACGGCATGGATGTCGGCCTGGCCGGCGCCAAGCTCGGCGCCAGCGCTGCCGGAGAGGCACTGAAGGGCATCTTCAGCGGCGACAGCGAAGGCATCGAGAAGCGGATCAATGCCGAGGCGGAGAAGATCGAAGCCCAGGCCAAGCGCATCTGCAACCGCTTGCCGGCGATGCTGGCCAGCCAGCAGGCACTGGCGCGCGAGCTGCCGGCGTTCAAGCCCTACGCAACGATGGACCAGAGTGACGTCGACGACTGCGGCAAGGACACCGTGGTCAAGCGCTAGGCCTGTGACATATCAGCGCACCCGGCCGGCAGCGGCGCC
The DNA here is from genome assembly GCF_049384825.1 of Stenotrophomonas sp. CASM106. NCBI lineage: Bacteria > Pseudomonadati > Pseudomonadota > Gammaproteobacteria > Lysobacterales > Lysobacteraceae > Stenotrophomonas > Stenotrophomonas sp. CASM106. The sequence goes on along the minus strand of NZ_JBMRFS010000003.1, from coordinate 350,216 downwards.
CCGCTGCCGGCCGTCGTGCGCCGGCCGGCTTACAATGGCGGCCCCGGACGCCCCCGAACCGAATGCCATGAAGAAGTTGTTCCTGCTGCTGGCCGCCCTGCTCTGCCTGGGCCTGGTCGGCTGTGACAAGGATTACCGCAACCACCGCGCCGAGCGCGGCAAGCCAAAGATCTCCGTCAGCGAAGGCATGGTCACTGTGCGTCGCCCGCCGGCGCCGAACATCATCATCCTCGGCGATGGTTCGATGAAGGTGGACGAGATCCAGATTCCGCTGGACGAGGCACAGAAGCAGATGCTGCAGACCATGTTCGGCAAGCTGCAGGTGCTGCGCCAGAACACCCTGGTCGCCGCCCCGGCCGATCCCAACATGCAGCCGGTGAAGATCCAGCCGCCGGAAGGCATGGAAGTGATCCCGGCCGACCTGGTCCAGCGCATCCCCGAGTTCAAGGACTACACCGACACCTTCGGCAACATCGTCGCCGACCGTCGCTGAAAAAACGCCGCCCCTGGGCGGCGTTTCCTCTTGTAGAGCCGAGCCCATGCTCGGCCCAGGTCCAGGAAGCAGCCGAGCATGGGCTCGGCCCTACGACCGGCAGATCAACCGCCGCCGCCACCGCCCCCCGCGTGGATGCCACCGGCAGTCAGTGCGGCCGGGTCCAGCAGGCGGCGCAGCTCGGCTTCATCCAGGCCGCTGTCCTCCAGCGCGACATCCAGCACCGGACGCTGCTCCTTGTAGGCACGCTTGGCAATCGCCGCCGCCTTCTCGTAGCCGATGATCGGGTTCAGCGCGGTGACCAGGATCGGGTTGCGCGCCAATGCTTCGGCAACGCGATCCTCACGCACCTTCAGCCCGGCAATCGCGCTGTCGGCCAGCAGGCGCGACACATTGGCCAGCAGGCCAATGCCATCCAGCAGGTTCACCGCGATCAGCGGCAGGGTGACATTGAGCTGGAAGTTGCCGGTCTGCCCGGCCACGGTGATCGCGGTGTGGTGGCCGATTACCTGCGCGCAGGCCATCACCGTCGCTTCCGGAATCACCGGGTTGACCTTGCCCGGCATGATCGAGCTGCCCGGCTGCAGCGCCGGCAGTTCGATCTCGCCCAGCCCGGCCAGCGGACCGGCGTTCATCCAGCGAAGATCGTTGGCGATCTTGATCAGCGCCACCGCCAGTGCATTGAGCTGGCCCGACAGTTCCACCGCGTCATCCTGTGCGGCCAGGCCCTCGAACTTGTTCTCGGCGCTGTCGAACTTGAACCCGGTCTGCTGCTTCAACGCCTTGGCCACCTGCGCGCCGAAGCGCGGGTCGGCATTGATGCCGGTACCGATGGCGGTGCCGCCCAGCGGCAGCCGGCGCACACGCTTGAGGCTGTCTTCGATGCGTTCCTGTGCCGAGGCCAGCTGTGCCGACCATGCGCCGAACTCCTGCTCGAAGGTCAGCGGCATCGCATCCATCAGGTGCGTGCGGCCGGTCTTGACCACCTTGCGCAGGCTGCGGCCCTTCTTGTCGAGGGTCTTGCGCAGGTGCACCAGCGCCGGCAGCAGCTGCTCATGTGCCGCCAGTACCGCCGATACGCGCAACGCGGTCGGGATCACGTCATTGGAGCTCTGCCCCTGGTTGACGTGGTCATTGGGGTGCACCGCGGTCTTGCCCGCCTTGCCGGCACGGTTGGCCAGGGTGGCGATGACCTCGTTGGCATTCATGTTCGAGGACGTGCCAGAACCGGTCTGGTAGACGTCGATCGGGAACTGCGCGTCCCAGGTGCCGGCGGCCACTTCGGCGGCAGCGGTCTGGATGGCCTTGGCCACGTTCTTGGGCAGATGGCCCAGCTCGGCGTTGACGCCGGCGGCAGCGCCCTTGACCAGGCCCAGGGCACGGATGAAACCGCGCGGCATGCGCTGGCCCGACACCGGGAAATTCTGCACGGCACGCTGGGTCTGCGCGCCCCACAGGGCGTCGGCAGGCACCTGCAGCTCGCCCATGCTGTCGTGTTCGATTCTGAAACCCTTGCTTGCAGCTCTGCTCATTGCATCAACTCCGCACTACTTCAGTTGGGGAAAGGGAAGCGGCGGCTGGCAGGGTGTCGCTTCCCGGGCTGGCGGCGGCGCCAACGATACTCCCTTGCCCGCAGCGTGGGATGACGAGGACGGGCCAGATCGTTCCGTCCGCAGGGCCGTTGTGCGTGCGCAAGGGTAGTGCCGGCCGCTGGCCGGCAAGCCATGGCGGCGTGGGCCGAGCGTGGTTGCCGGCCAGCGGCCGGCACTACCTGACCGGCACGTCGTAGAATATCGGCCCCGCCGCTCGTCCCAGCCCTGCCGACATGTCCGATTCCGCCCTGCTCGCCCTGTCCCCGCTCGATGGCCGCTATGCCGGCAAGGTCGACGCCCTGCGCCCGATCTTCTCCGAGTACGGCCTGATCAAGGCCCGCATCACGGTCGAGGTGGAATGGCTGCTGGCCCTGGCCGCCGAGCCGGGCATCGTCGAACTGGCCCCGTTCTCCGACGCTGCCATCGCCCGCCTGCGCGCGCTGGCCGCCAGCTTCAGCCCGGCCCAGGCCGCGCGCGTGAAGGAGATCGAGCGCACCACCAACCATGACGTCAAGGCGGTGGAGTACTTCATCAAGGAACAGCTGAAGGACGACGCCGAGCTGGCCCCGGCGCTGGAATTCGTGCATTTCGCCTGCACCAGCGAAGACATCAACAACCTCAGCTACGGCCTGATGCTGGAACAGGCGCGCCGCGAGGTGCTGTTGCCGACCCTGGACGGCATCGCCAGCACCCTGCGCACCCTGGCCCACGCCGAGGCTGGCCAGCCGATGCTGTCGCGCACCCACGGCCAGACCGCCTCGCCGACCACCCTGGGCAAGGAACTGGCCAACGTGGTCGCGCGCCTGGAGCGCCAGCGCCGGCAGATTGCCGCGGTCGAACTGACCGGCAAGATCAACGGCGCGGTGGGCAACTACAACGCCCACATCGCCAGCTACCCGGACGTGGACTGGCCAGCCTTCGCCGAGCGCTTCGTGACCGGCCTGGGCCTGGTGTTCAACCCGTACACCACGCAGATCGAGCCGCACGACAACATCGCCGAGATCGGTGATGCCGCACGCCGCGCCAACATCATCCTGATCGACCTGGCCCGTGACATCTGGGGCTACGTTTCGCTGGGCTACTTCAAGCAGCGCCTGAAGGAAGGCGAAGTTGGTTCGTCGACGATGCCGCACAAGGTCAACCCGATCGATTTCGAGAATGCGGAAGGCAACTTCGGCATCGCCAACGCGCTGTTCGAGCACTTCAGCGCGAAGCTGCCGATCAGCCGCTGGCAGCGTGACCTGACCGATTCCACCGTGCTGCGTGCGCTGGGCACCGCGTTCGGCCACAGCCAGGTGGCACTGGATTCGCTGGCCAAGGGCCTGGGCAAGCTGGAAGTGAACCCGCAGCGCCTGGATGCCGATCTGGACGCAGCCTGGGAAGTGCTGGCCGAGGCCGTGCAGACGGTGATGCGCCGCCACGGCCTGCCGAACCCGTACGAGCAGCTGAAGGCGCTGACCCGCGGCCAGGGCATCACCGCCGAGTCGATGCGTGCGTTCGTGCAGGGGCTGGAGCTGCCGGCGGATGCGAAGCAGCGCCTGCTGGAGATGACCCCGGGCAGCTACACCGGCCTGGCTGAGTCGCTGGCGAAGAAGATTTAAGGGGTTTGCTTGCGGCGGCGGCCGCGGGCGCTGCCTGCGGCAGGCAACGGCAACATCAACGTCAAGAGCGGCTCTGGGTTATTGCCTCGCTTGGCGGGGCGGGTTGGGTTCGCGGGGGACGCCGTGAACCCGTCCCTGGGGGCTTGGCCGCGGCATCCATGCCGCGGACACCCCCGCGAACCCAACCCGCCCCACCTCTGACAGATTCCCGGTGACGGATCGAAGAGCATTGGGTTGTCGGGACGGAATTTGAAAGAGGGACGCGGCTTCGCCGCGTCCCTCTTTTGTTTTGGGATGAGCAAGCGCAGCGCGCGACCCGCTGTTGCCTTTGATCTTCTTCTTTCCATTCCGTGGCGGGCCGCGCAGGAAACTGTCAGGGGCCAGGCGGGGTGGGTTCGCGGGACCGTTGGCGCCATGGATGGCGCCATCGAGCCCCCAGGGACGGGTTCACGGCGTGTCCCGCGAACCCCCCCCCCCCCGCCCAGCCCATGAAGCCAGCGCTTTGCGCGACCAACCACCCCGCCACGAGGGGCTCCGCCGTTGGCCGGACACCCCGCGACAAACCCGCGCACGTGCGCAATCCCGGCGAACGGCGGACAATGGAGATCTCAGGCGGCCCGCTGCGCCGCCCCTCCCGCTTTCCGCTGCAAGGATTCCCCCATGGCCGCCCGCAAGTCCTCCGCCCCCCTGATCGAAGTCACCGCCCGCCCTGGCCAGCCGCTCGGCATGGCGCCGGCCACCTTCCTGCGCGACTTCTGGCAGAAGCGCCCGCTGCTGATCCGCAATGCCTTTCCGGATTTCCAGACCCCGGTACAGCCGGAAGACCTGGCCGGGCTGGCCTGCGAGGAAGGTGTGCTGGCGCGCCTGATCGAGCACGACAAGGCCCAGGACGGCTGGCGCGTGCGCACCGGCCCGTTCCAGGAAGACGTGTTCCCCGCCCTGCCCGACCACGACTGGACCCTGCTGGTGCAGGACGTGGACAAGTGGGACCCGGACGTGCGCGCCCTGATCCAACACTTCAGCTTCCTGCCGCGCTGGCGCATGGATGACGTGATGATCAGCTTCGCCGCCACCGGCGGCTCGGTCGGCGCCCATGTCGACCAGTACGACGTGTTCCTGCTGCAGGCCCACGGCCACCGCCGCTGGCAGATCGATGCCAGCGAATCGATCAAGGGCAGGCAGCCGCCGCTGGGCTTCCGCCCGGACGTGGAGCTGAAACTGCTGAAGGTGTTCAAGCCCACCCACGACTGGGTGCTGGCGCCGGGCGACATGCTGTACCTGCCGCCGAACGTGCCGCACCACGGCGTCGCCGAAGACCCCTGCCTGACCTTCTCGTTCGGCATGCGTGCGCCGTCTTCTGCCGAGCTGATCAGCGACTATCTGGACACCCTGATCGCCGATGCCGATGAGAACATCCGCTACCAGGATGCCGACCTGAAGGTGCCGGCCGACCCGAACGAAATCGACACGGTGGCGATGGCGCGGGTGATCACCGCCCTCAACGCCATCCGCATGAATGACCCGGACAAGCTGGGTGACTGGTTCGGCCGCTTCATCACCACCTACCGCGCCGCCGGCGAAGTAATGGCCCACCAGGCCGCGCCGGCCGCGGAGCAAGTGGTCGAAGCGCTGGCCTCGGGCATGCTGCTGCAGCGCCACCCGTGGGCCCGCCTGGCCTGGCGCCGGGCCAAGCGTGGCGCCAGCCTGTATGTCAGCGGCCAGGACTTCGCGCTGCCGGTAAAGGACGCGCAGCGCCTGGCCGGCGCCGAGCAGCTCGACGCCGCCGCCTATCGCGGCCTGTCCGACAAGGGACGTGCCGTGGTCCAGCAGCTGCTGGTCGGTGGTGTGTTCCAGCTGATCGACCCGAATGAGGTGTACGAGGCCGAAGACGAGGAAGACAGCGAGGATGCCGTGGTGCTCGGCGAGGTCGTCGAAGGCCGCGACCGCGTCGAGGCGATCGACGCCGACGCGGTGTCCGACGATGTCCACTCCGTGACCGTGCACGACGACGGTATCGAGGTCATCGTCAACTTCGAGGACGACGACGAAGACGACAGCACCGGCCGGGCCTGAGCCATCGTCATGATCCGGGTCCAGCAGGTCAGCCACGCCGACGCCCACGTTGCCATCCACGACGTGCGCCAACGCGTGTTCGTGCAGGAACAGGGCATCGCCGCCGAGCTGGAACGCGATGCGCTGGACCCGGTCAGTGCCCATGTGCTGGCGCTGGACAGTGACGGCCAGCCGGTCGGCACCGGCAGGCTGGCTCCGGACGGCCGCATCGGCCGCATGGCCGTGCTGGCCACCCATCGCAGCAACGGGGTCGGCGAGGCCCTGCTGGCGGCCCTGGTCGAAGCCGGGCGCCGGCTCGGCCTGGCCGAACTGCACCTGCACGCCCAGCTGCCCGCGCGCGATTTCTATGCACGCCAGGGCTTCCTGCCCGAGGGCGAGGTGTTCGAGGAAGCCGGCATCGGACACCAGCAGATGCGCCGCCGGCTGGGCGTGGCCAGCGCCATCGACAGCCGCGCCGAGGCGGTGGCGATCACCACGGCCATCATCCACCGCGCCCGTCGCCAGCTGTGGCTGCACAGCCGCCAACTGGACCCGGGGCTGCTCGACGCGCCCCCGGTACAGTCCGCCCTGCGCCGCTTCGTCACCGCCCGCCACGACAAGCAGCTGCGGGTGATCGTGCACGACGCCGCCGCGATCGCGTCTGCCGGGTCGCCGCTGCTGGCGCTGGCCCAGCGCCTGCCCAGCGTGATCCAGTTCCGCGAGGTCAGCGATCCGGTCGACCGCGCGCTGGCCTCGGCCTGCCTGCTCAACGATGCGGGCGACTTCTACTTTCGTCTGATCGGCCATCGCCTCGACGGCGAGGCCGGCATCGCGCTGCCAGCACGTTCGCAGCCGTTCGAGCAGCAATTGCAGCGTGTCTGGGACCGTTCGCGCGTCTGCAGCGAACTGCGTGCGCTCGGCATCTGAGTCGGCACAGCCGACCGAACCTGTCTGGAACCGGCACCGGCGGACGCGGGATACCTGTGGTGGTGCCCCTTCGTGTCCGGTTGGGGGTACAATTTGGCTGTTTGAACGCGCCCGCGCAGGGCTATTCATCTTCCTGCCGGGTCCTTCTGAAGCCATACCCCACAAAGCGAATCAACACCCTCCATCGTGGACAATCAACTGAAGCAGTTTGCGCAATCTTCGCAACTCGCCGGCGGCAACGCCTCCTATGTCGAGGACCTGTACGAGCAGTACCTGGTCTCCCCGGATAGTGTCGATCCCAAATGGAAAACCTACTTCGACGGCTTCAAGGGCCGCGAAGCAGGTGACATTCCGCACTCGGCCGTCATCTCCCACATTGCGGACGCGGCCAAGGATGCGCTGAAGGCCGGTACCGGTAACGGTGCAGGCGACGAGCGCGAGCGCAATGTCGGTCGTCTGATCACCGCCTACCGTTCGCGCGGCCACCTGGACGCCCGCCTCGATCCGCTGGGCCTGGCCGCACCGGTCAACACCCCGGATCTGGGCCTGCCGTTCCACAGCCTGTCCGATGCCGACCTCAACAGCGAGTTCAGCACTGGCGGCGTCGGCGGCCAGCCGCGCATGAAGCTGCGCGACCTGCTGGCACGCCTGAAGGCGACCTACACCGGCTCGATCGGTGCGGAGTTCATGCACATCTCCGAGGTCGAGCAGCGCCAGTGGATCTACAAGAAGCTGGAAGCCGCCGGTGGCAACTACCAGCTGGACGCTGACACCCAGCGCCGCACCCTGGAGCGCCTGACTGCGGCCGAAGGCCTGGAGCGCTACCTGCACACCAAGTACGTCGGCCAGAAGCGGTTCTCGCTGGAAGGCGGCGATTCGCTGATCCCGATGATGGACACCATCATCCGCAACGCCGGCAAGGATGGCGTCAAGGACGTGGTGATCGGCATGGCCCACCGTGGCCGCCTGAACGTGCTGGTCAACACCCTGGGCAAGAACCCGCGCAAGCTGTTCGACGAGTTCGAAGGCAAGTTCGAGCACGACGAGCACGCTTCGGCCGGCGACGTGAAGTACCACATGGGCTTCTCCGCCGACGTCGCCACCGATGGCGGCCCGGTGCACCTGGCGCTGGCGTTCAACCCGTCGCACCTGGAAATCGCCGACCCGGTCGTGGCCGGTTCCGTGCGTTCGCGCCAGGAGCGCCGCAAGGACACCGCACGCAAGCAGGTCATGCCGATCCTGATCCACGGCGACGCGGCCTTCTCCGGCCAGGGCGTGGTCATGGAACTGTTCCAGATGTCGCAGGCCCGCGGCTTCGCCGTCGGCGGCACCGTGCACATCGTGGTCAACAACCAGGTCGGCTTCACCACCTCCAACCCGCTGGATACGCGTTCCACGCGCTATGCCACCGACGTGGCGAAGATGATTGCCGCCCCGGTGCTGCACGTGAACGGCGATGACCCGGAAGCAGTGGTGTTCGCCGCACAGCTGGCCTTCGAATTCCGCCAGACGTTCGCCAAGGACGTGGTCATCGACCTGATGTGCTACCGCCGCTGGGGCCACAACGAGGCCGACGAACCGGCGATCACCCAGCCGCTGATGTACCAGGTGATCCGCAAGCACCCGACCACCCGCGAGATGTACGCCGAGCAGCTGGAAAAGGCGGGCGTGATCGCCGCCGGCGCCGGCAAGGCGATGGTCGATGCCTACCGCGAGAAGCTGGACGCCGGTGAAGTGACCACCGAGCTGGCCAAGGTCGAGAAGACCCCGCCGAGCAGCCCGCTGTTCGTCGATTGGCCGAAGCTGCTGGAAGGCAAGCTGTCCGACCCGGTCTCGACCAAGGTCGAGAAGAACAAGCTGGTCGAGCTGGCCAAGCTGATCAACACCATTCCCGATGAAGTGCAGCTGCACTCGCGCGTGGCCAAGGTCTACGACGACCGCCGCAAGATGGCCGCCGGCGAGATCCCGGGCGACTGGGGCTTTGCCGAGAACCTGGCCTACGCCACCCTGCTCGACGAAGGCCATGCACTGCGCCTGGTCGGCCAGGACGTGGGCCGCGGTACGTTCACGCATCGCCACGCGATCCTGCACGACCAGAAGACCGACAACTACTACATGCCGCTGCGGCAGCTGGTGGATTCGCCGGAGAAGGCCACCGTCATCGATTCGCTGCTGAGCGAAGAAGCGGTGATGGCCTACGAGTACGGCTTCTCCACCACCGATCCGAACACGCTGTGCATCTGGGAAGGCCAGTTCGGCGACTTCGCCAACGGTGCCCAGGTGGTGATCGACCAGTTCATCGCCGCCGGTGAAGCCAAGTGGGGCCGCATTTCCGGCCTGACCCTGCTGCTGCCGCATGGCTATGAAGGGCAAGGCCCGGAACACAGCTCGGCGCGCCTGGAGCGCTTCCTGCAGCTGTGTGCGCTGGAGAACATGCTGGTGGTCGTGCCGTCGACCCCGGCCCAGGCCTTCCACATGCTGCGTCGCCAGCTGCACATGACCACCCGCAAGCCGCTGGTGGTGATGTCGCCGAAGTCGCTGCTGCGCCACAAGCTGGCCGTGTCGACCCTGGACGAGCTGGCCAACGGCGAGTTCCAGCACCTGATCGGCGACGCCAACGCAGACGCCAAAAAGGTCAAGCGCGTGGTGCTGTGCTCGGGCAAGGTCTATTACGACCTGCTGGAGGACCAGATCAAGCGTGGCCAGGACGACGTGGCGATCATCCGCGTGGAGCAGCTGTATCCGTTCCCGCGTGCGCTGCTGGCGGCCGAACTGAAGAAGTACGGCAAGGCCACCGACGTGGTGTGGACGCAGGAAGAACCGCAGAACCAGGGCGCGTGGTACCAGATCCGCCACCACCTGCAGTTCTGCCTGGCCGATGGCCAGAACCTGCACTACGCCGGTCGCGCACGTTCGGCCTCGCCGGCTGCCGGTCACATGGCTGACCACGTCCGCGAGCAGCAGCAGCTGATCGCCGACGCACTGGTCAACCCGTTCAACGACACGTTCGCTGAATAATCCTCCCCCCTATTTAGAAGACAAACCAGGAAGCTCCCGCAATGGCCACCGAAGTCAAAGCCCCGGTACTGCCCGAATCCGTCGCCGACGGCACCATCGCCACCTGGCACAAGAAGGTGGGCGACGCCGTCAAGCGCGACGAAAACCTGCTTGACCTGGAAACCGACAAGGTCGTCCTGGAAGTGCCGTCGCCGGTCGACGGCGTGCTGAAGGAAATCAAGTTCGCCGAAGGCTCGACCGTGACCTCCAGCCAGGTCGTGGCGATCATCGAGGAAGGCGCCGTTGCAGCTGCTCCGGCACCGACCGCCGAGGCCGCTCCGGCCGCTGCTCCGGCCGCCGCCGCTCCGGCTCCGGCCGCTGCCGCTGCGCCGGCCCCGGCCGCCAAGTCGGCCGCCGATGCGCTGCCGCCGGGCGCCCGCTTCACCGCCATCACTGAAGGCGTGAACCCGGCCGATGTCGACGGCACCGGCCGTCGCGGCGCGGTCACCAAGGAAGACATCGTCAACTTCGCCCGCAACGGCGGCGCCGGCAAGGCCGGTGGCGCACGTCCGGAAGAGCGCGTGCCGATGACCCGCATCCGCAAGCGCATCGCCGAGCGCCTGATGGAGTCGAAGAACTCCACCGCGATGCTGACCACCTTCAACGAAGTCGACCTGTCCAAGGTGTCGGCGGCGCGCAAGGAACTGCAGGACGAGTTCGTCAAGGCACACGGCATCAAGCTGGGCTTCATGAGCTTCTTCGTGAAGGCCGCCGCCAACGCGCTGCAGCGCTTCCCGCTGGTCAACGCCTCGATCGACGGCGACGACATCATCTATCACGGCTACTCGGACATCTCGATCGCCGTCTCGACCGAGAAGGGCCTGGTCACGCCAGTGCTGCGCAACGTCGAGCGCATGTCGTTCGCCGACATCGAGAAGACCATCGCCGACTACGCCAAGAAGGCCCGTGACGGCAAGCTGGGCCTGGAAGAACTGCAGGGCGGCACCTTCACCGTGACCAACGGCGGCACCTTCGGTTCGCTGCTGTCGACCCCGATCATCAACCCGCCGCAGAGCGCCATCCTGGGCATGCACGCCATCAAGGAGCGTCCGATCGCCCAGAACGGCCAGGTCGTGATCGCGCCGATGATGTACCTGGCGCTGTCCTACGACCACCGCATCATCGACGGCAAGGACTCGGTGCAGTTCCTGGTGGACATCAAGAACCAGCTGGAAAACCCGGGCCGCATGCTGTTCGGCCTGTAAGACACCTCCCGCCCCTCCGCGCCTGCGCGGAGGGGTTCTGGTAATGCATCAAGGAATAATTCAATGGCTGAACAATTCGACGTCGTCGTCATCGGTGCCGGCCCGGCCGGTTACCACGCTGCCATCCGCGCGGCCCAGCTGGGCCTGAAGACCGCCTGCATCGATGCAGCGCTGGGCAAGGACGGCAAGCCGGCCCTCGGCGGCACCTGCCTGCGCGTGGGCTGCATCCCGTCCAAGGCGCTGCTGGATTCCTCGCGCCAGTTCTGGAACATGGGCCACATCTTTGGCGACCACGGCATCAGCTTCAAGGATGCCAAGATCGACGTCGAGGCGATGGTTGGCCGCAAGGACAAGATCGTCAAGCAGTTCACCGGCGGCATCGGCATGCTGTTCAAGGCCAACAAGGTCGCCGCCTACTACGGCTTCGGTGAACTGCAGCCGGGCAACGTGGTCAAGGTCACCCAGCATGACGGTTCCATCGTCGAGCTGAAGGGCACCAACGTCATCATCGCGGCCGGTTCGGATTCGATCGAACTGCCGTTCGCCAAGTTCGACGGCGAGACCATCGTCGACAACGTTGGCGGCCTGGACTTCACCGAAGTGCCGAACCGCCTGGCCGTGATCGGCGCCGGCGTGATCGGCCTGGAACTGGGCAGCGTGTGGAAGCGCCTGGGCGCTGAAGTCACCATCCTGGAAGCCATGCCGGAGTTCCTGGCGGCTGCCGATGCGGAAGTGGCCAAGGCGGCTGCCAAGGAATTCAAGAAGCAGGGCCTGGACATCAAGCTCAATGCCAAGGTCTCCAAGACCGAGATCACCGGCAAGGGCAAGAAGAAGGAAGTCATCGTCACCTACACCGACGCGGAAGGCGAAAAGACCCTGACCGTGGACAAGCTGCTGGTGGCCGTTGGCCGTCGCGCCGCCACCAAGGGCCTGCTGGCCGAAGGCACCGGCGTCAAGATCAACGAGCGCGGCCAGATCGAAGTCGATGCGCACTGCCACACCGGCGTCAACGGTGTGTGGGCAGTCGGCGACTGCGTGCGCGGCCCGATGCTGGCGCACAAGGGCTTCGAGGAAGGCATCGCGGTGGCTGAGCTGATCGCCGGCCTGCCGGGCCACGTCAACTTCGACACCATCCCGTGGGTCATCTACACCGAACCGGAACTGGCCTGGGTCGGCAAGACCGAAGCGCAGCTGAAGGCCGAAGGCATTCCGTACAAGGCCGGCAGCTTCCCGTTCGCCGCCAACGGCCGTGCCGTGGCGATGATCGAGCCGGCAGGCTTCGTGAAGATCCTGGCCCATGCCGAAACCGATCGCATCCTCGGCATGCACCTGGTCGGCGCCAACGTCTCCGAGCTGGTGCACGAAGGCGTGCTGACCATGGAGTTCAGCGGTTCGGCCGATGACCTGGCCCGCATCTGCCACGCCCACCCGTCGCTGTCGGAAGTGGTCCACGACGCGGCGATGGCGGTCAGCAAGCGCGCCATCCACAAGGCGAACTGATCGGCATCATGGTAGGTGCCGACCGTTGGTCGGCACTCACCTGCAGACGAAAAACCCCGCCCCGGCGGGGTTTTTTGTTGCCCGTTTCCCTGTAGCGCCGAGCCCACGCTCGGCTGCCCTGCAAAGGCCGCCGAGCATGGGCTCGCCGCTACACCTTTCCAGCCGGCTTCTTCGGTGGATCCTCACAGACCCTGTGCTGTACCACCGTATCGCCGGCCTTCCATTGCTTGACCACCCGGCAGCGCGCCTCGGCTTTCGGCGCAGGGACCGCCGCTGCATTGGCTTCGTCAGCCGCAGCGCTCTGCTCGCGCTCCAGCCACGCCGACGGGGGTGCCGGGGGTGCGGCCAGCACCGGGCCTGGCAACAGGACCAGACCGGCCAGCAGCACCCTCCTCATGCGGGAACCGCCCGGCCGCCAAGCAACCGCGCCGGCAGCATGAACAGCGCTCGCAGGAAGGCGAACAACGCCGAGAAGGTGATGCCGACCAGGCGGAACGGCAGGCTCAGCAGCCACACGAGCGGCCACGCGATCAGGGCGAGGATCGCCAGCGGCCAGCACAGCACGAACAGCAGGCACCACACACCGAGCGCGAACAGGGTCTTCATCACGGTCTCCTTGGGGCGGCACCCTGCCGCCTGCGGACACCTTGGCGCCCCGCCCTCGCCGCCGGCAAACGGTTTGCGACGAAACCCGGGCTGGGGGCGATGAAATCCGGTGCAGGGCCGTCGTTGTAGAGCCGAGCCTACGCTCGGCTGCTCTTCGTTGCGATCACAGAAAACCCGCGCTGCGCGCGACAGCCGAGCGTAGGCTCGGCTCTACAGGAGCTGCACCGCGCCCGAGCGGCCATGGACCACCTGGAATCGCGCCGCGGTACGCACTGCGGCATCCGGGCGCAGCACGCTGTCGGCGAAGCGGAGCTCGGCGTCCACGGTCTGCCGGTTCAGCTGCAGCTTCCACCAGCCGCGGCGGTCGCCGTCGAAATAGCGGATATGCGGGTTCTGCGGAATCGATGGCCCGTAGTACGGCCCGTACGGCGTGTCGTCGCCGCCACTGCTGATCGCCGGGGCGATGAATTCGGTGGCCACGACCGGCGCGCTGGCCGCGTCGAAATCCAGCTTTAGGTCGTTGACGAAGGTGGAATGCCAGTCGCCGCCCAGCACGATGGCATTGCCCTGCCCGCCCGCCTGCATCGCCTGCAGCAGACGCCTGCGTGCGGCGGGATAGCCATCCCACGCGTCGTTCCAGAAGCGCTCGCGTGGCGTGCCGCCGTCCAGCCGCAGCTGCGCCATCAGCAGCTGCTGCACCACCACGTTCCAGCGCGTGCCCTGCGCGGCGGCCATCGACTGCGTGAACCACGCTTCCTGCCCCGTGCCGAGCATGCTCATGCGTGGATCCAGCGCCGCTTCGCAGCGCGGTGACTCGCCCACACCGCAGGGATTGGCCGGGCGGAACTGGCGGCAGTCGAGCAGGGTCAGCTGTGCCAGATCGCCGTAACGCAGGCGCCGGTGCACGCGCAGGCCGCTATTGCCCGCAGGCTTGCTGCGCATCGGCAGATGTTCGTAGAACGCGCGGTAGGCCGCCGCGCGGCGAACGATGAAGTCCTCGATCGACACGCCGGGCTTCTCCGGATGGATGCCCGAGTAGTCGTTCTGCACCTCGTGATCGTCCCAGATCACCGCGAAGGCGTGTGCGGCATGGGCCGCCTGCAGATCCGGGTCGAGCTTGTACAGCGCGTACTGGTCACGGTAGCGCTCCAGGCTCACCGTCTCGCCACTGAAACGCGCCGCGTCCAGCTTGCTGCCACGCGCGTTCTGCAGCGGGCTGTACTCGTACAGGTAGTCGCCGGCATGCAGCACGAGGTCGACATCGCTCTGTGCGATATCGCGCAGCACCGGATAGTAGCCACTGTTCCAGGCCTGGCAGGTGCACAGGGCCAGCCGCAGCTGCTGCAGCTGCGTGTCCGGTAGCGACGCGGTGCGGAAGTGGCCGACCGCGCTTTCCTCATCGCCATCGCAGGCGAAGCGGTAGTAGTAGTCGCGGCCCGGGCGCAGGCCATTGACCTCCACGTGCACCGAATGGGCCAGCTCCGGCACCGCAGCAGCGACGCCCCGCTGTACCAGCCGGCGCATGCCGGCGTCTTCGGCCACGAACCAGCGCACCGGCACCGCCCGCGACGGCATGCCGCCGCCGTTGAGCGGGTCCGGCGCCAGCCGCGTCCACAACACGGCCCCCTGTGGATCCGGATCACCGGCGGCGACACCAAGGGTGAACGGATCACGCCCCAGCCGCGGCCGTGGGCCGGCCGTGGCCAGCCCCGGCATCGCCGCCAGCGCGATCGCCGCCCCCGTGCCCCGCCACGCCATGCGCAGCAGGCGACGACGGCGTTCCGGATCCACAGGCCCGCGCATCAGAAGCGCACGGTGGCGGTGGCCATCACCTGCCGCGGCGCGCCGACCTGCATGGTCGCCAGGCTGCGGGTCGGGTCGGCGGCGTAGGTGCCGTTGGTGTTGATCGAGGACAGGTAGCGCTTGTCCGTCAGGTTGGTCAGGTTCAGCGCCACGGTCAGGTTCTGCGCCGGGCCCAGCGCGCCGAAGTCATAGGCCACGGAGGCATTGACCAGCCAGTAGCTCGGCACCGACTCGTCGTTGGTATAGGTCACGTAGCGCTTGCCGACGTGGTTGGCCGACAGGCGCATGTCCCAGGGGCCCGGGGTCCAGGCCAGGGTGCTGGCGAACATCCATTCGGGGGTGTCGACGGTCTTCTTGCCGCGGGTCGGCACCACGCCATTGTTCACGTAGTCGTTGTCGTAGGTGCTGTCATTCCAGGACAGCGCGTTGGACCAGGCCAGGTCCTGCATCGGCTTCAGCTGCAGTGTCGCCTCGGCGCCGCGGCTGGTCACCGAACCGACGTTGGAGAACAGCGCCGGGCAGCCGAGGATGCCCACGCACTGGGCGATCGCCAGCAGGCGGTTGTCGAACTTGACGTCGTACGCCGCAACCGAGGCTTCATAGCCCTTCCCGTAGCCGCGCCAGCCCAGTTCCAGGGTGCGTGACTGTTCCGGCTTCAGGTCCTGCGCGCTGGCATCGAACGCCGCCTGCGGCACGTTGAACGGGCTGCCCACGCCCAACGCGTAGGCGGCGATGTTCCTGGCGAACGAACCGAAGATCTCGTTGCCTTCGTTGAGCTTGAAGTTGAATCCCGCCTGAGGCAGCAGGCCCTTCTTCGAAGTCAGGCTGCTGTTGTTGGCATAGCTGCCCAGTGGCGTGCGCACGCGGGTGCGGGTGTGCGGCGACTTCGCACCGATGTCGATGGTCAGGCGGTCATCGAACAGGCGGAAGCGGTCCTGCACGTAGAACTGGCGGGTAATGGTGGTGTAGCGCTGGTGCCACACGCGCTGGTCCGGGTTGCGCAGGAAGAAGTCGTCGGTGACCGGGCCGTCGATGTAGTAGAAGTTGCGCTGCACGCTGTGGCCGTTGTCCTCGTACCAGAGGCCGGCTTCCAGGTCGTGGCCGCCGACGTTCCAGGTGAACGCCGAGGTCACGCCGGTACGGTCGATCGCGTACTCGGTGGTGCGGATCGAGATCGGAATCTCGCGACCGGTGCCCGGGTTGGACGGATTGGACGGGCTGAACCAGTGGCCCTGGCCACGGTTGCTGTGGTTGTAGACGTTGACCTTCAGCCGCATCGACTCGTTCAGGCCGAAATCGCCGGCGATGCTGGACAGGTCATCGTTGCGCAGGCCGTGGCCGGAGTAGTACGCATCCCAGGGGCTGTTGACGCCGCCCGTGAACCTGCCGCGCGCGGCGGCGACGGCACGATCCCAGTCCGGCGCGTAGTTGTCCCAGTCCCAGCCAAGGCGATCGATCATCTCCAGCGACAGGTCCTGGTAGTCCGCCTCGACGCGGCGCGAGGCGTTGAACAGCGCGGTGATCCTGCTGTCCGTTCCGAAATTGTAGGTGGCCTTGCCGTTGAACTGTTTCAGCTCCTGCGAGCCCTTGCCCTTCCACTTGTCGCCTTCGGAGTACACGCCGGACAGATAGGCCGCAAAGCCCTGGTGCTCACCGGTCTCCAGGCGCGCATAGCTGCGCCGCGCGCTGTCGCTGCCGAAGCCCTGCGCCAGCACCACGCCGTACTCGGTGGACGGATCGATCGAATAGAACTGGAACACGCCGCCGAGGTTGCTGGTGGACGGCGTACCCAGCGCGCCGATGCCGGTGGACACTTCGGCTCCGCCCAGGTTCTCGCTGGTCACGGCACGGCTGATATGCAGGCCGTTGCTGTTGCCATAGGCCATGTTGCCCAGCGGGATGCCATCGAGCGTGTAGCCCAGGCGGCTCTGGTTGAAGCCACGCAAGCTGATGGTGGTGGACCATTCGTACGCGCCGGTGGCATCGGCCGACTCGAAGTGAACGCCCGGCTTGCTGGCCAGCAGCTTCAGGGGGTTCGCACCGGGCGGCAGGATCTTCATGTCCTCGGCGGTCACGCGCTGCACCTGGCGGGCTTCGCCGCGGCCGATCACCGAGATCGAATCGAGGGTGGTCGCCGACGGCGCGTCGGGGGCGGGGGCGGGTTCAGCGGCAGCGAGCGACGGCAGCGAAGCACAGACCAGCAGGGCCAGCAGATTGCGGCGATGCGAAGCGTGGGACGACATGGAGGTGGATTCCTTGGGCACGCTGGACGCCGAAGGGCGGCGTCGAAGGGCAGCAGCGGCGGAATCGTAGAAGCGGCGCGTTACATGTCATTTACACGCCACATGCGGAATCCTTGCGTTCCGAATGGTTTACCGTCCGGAAGGCGATTGCCGGCCAGCGGCCGGCATGGCCGTTATTCGAACGAGCCGACCGAATCGTGGGCCAGGTTGTCGAAGCGGGTGTACTCGCCGAAGAACTTCAGCTTGCACGAGCCGGTCGGGCCACCACGGTGCTTGCCGATGATGATCTCGGCCAGGCCCTTGTCCGGCGAGTTTTCCTTGTTGTAGTAGTCGTCGCGGTAGATGAACACGATCATGTCCGCGTCCTGCTCGATTGCGCCCGACTCGCGAAGGTCGGCCATCACCGGGCGCTTGTCGGTACGCGTTTCCAGCGAGCGGTTGAGCTGTGACAGCGCGATCACCGGCACATTCAATTCCTTGGCCAGGCCCTTCAACGAACGCGAGATCTCCGAGATTTCGGTCGCGCGGTTTTCGCTGTTGCCGGGCACGCTCATCAGCTGCAGGTAGTCGATCACGATCAGGCCGAGGTCATGCTCGCGCTTGAGGCGGCGGCACTTGGAGCGCAGCACTTCCGGCGACACGCCCGGCGTATCGTCGATGAAGATCTTGGTTTCCTTCAGCATCTTGATCGCGCTGGTGACGCGGCTCCAGTCCTCGTCTTCCAGCTGGCCGGTACGCAGGCGCTGCGCGTTGATGCGGCCATTGGAGGAAATCAGGCGCATCGCCAGCTGCGATGCCGACATTTCCATCGAGAACACCGCCACGCCCTTCTTCGACTTGATCGCCGCGTACTCGGCGATGTTCAGCGCGAAGGTGGTCTTGCCCATGGCCGGGCGCGCCGCGAGGATGATCAGATCGGTCGGCTGCAGGCCGGCGGTCATCGCATCGAAATCGGTGTACCCGGTCGGCAGGCCGGTGATGTTGCCGCCGTTCTCGAAGCGGTTGCGCAGCTCCTCGAATGCATCCTTCAGCGCACCGGGCATGGCCACGAAATCGGTGCGACCACGTGCGCCCTGTTCGGCAATGGCGAACACGCTCTTTTCCGCCGAGGCCAGCAGCTCGCTGCTGTCGCGGCCTTCGGGCTGGAAACCGTCGTTGACGATGTCGGTGCCCACCTGGATCAGCTGGCGCAACACTGCCTTGTCACGCACGATCTCGGCGTAGGCCACGATGTTGGCAGCCGACGGCGTGGTACTGGCCAGTTCGATCAGATAGGCACCGTCGCCCACCAATTCCATCTTGCCCTGCGACTCGAACCACTCGCCCAGGGTCACCGCATCGAACGGACGCTCGCGCTCGGAGAGCTCGCGGATCGCCCGATAGATCATCTGGTGGTCGCGACGGTAGAAGTCGCCTTCGGTCAGCTGGTCATTGACCCGGTCATACGCTTCGGGCGCCAGCATCAGCCCCCCCAGCACCGCCTGCTCGGCTTCCACCGAATGCGGCGGTACCCGCAACTGGTCGATGCGCGACTCGTCGCGATCGCGATCGAAGCCATCACCGCGCTCTCTGCGGTTGGAACGGAAGCCGGGACGAGCGGACATGCTGCGGTGTTTCCTGCAAAAGTGGGCCAGACGAGTGTAGGCATGCGCCGACCCCGGCGACCATGGACAAGCCTGTGGATAAGCCGTGGAGAAACGGGGGATATCCGCCGGCGCCTGGCCAGACTGGCGTGGGGGCGTCGCACTGCCTGCGACAGGCGCCATTGCGGCACCCGAGCGGAGCATTATCGCAGATCAGGCGCCACGGGTCGGAGCCCGTCGCTGCGCGTCAGGATCCGACCCCGGGCGTGGTTGGGGTCGGATCCCTCTGCGACGCAGGGAACTCCGACCCCGCAGGCGTCAATCGCCCTTGACGTGCACCGCGATCAGCGCCAGGAAGCGGTCCACGTAGCCCTGCAGGAACTTCTGCGTGCCCTCGTTGTGGATCGTGCCGTCGGCATCGATCAGGCCCTCCTTGAAGTGGATGAACGCCTCGGGCTGCCCAAGCACATGCATGTCCAGGAAGGCCAGGGTGTTGCGCAGGTGCTGCTGGGCCACGGCGGTACCGATCTGCCCGATGGAGGCGCCGATCACCGCCGCCGGCTTGCCGGCAAACGCACTGTCACCGTAGGGACGCGAGCCGATATCGATGGCGTTCTTGAGCACGCCCGGCACCGACCGGTTGTATTCGGGGGTGACGAACAGCACCGCGTCGGCGGCGCGCACCTGGTCCTTCAGCCGGGTACCCTGCGCCGGGTACTGCGCGTCGAAGTCCTGGTCATACAACGGCAGGTCGCCGATCTGCACGTACTGGAAGCGTGCGCGATCACCGGCGATCTTCTCCAGCGCATGGGCCAGCTTGCGGTTGCACGAGTCCTTGCGCAGGCTGCCGACGAACACGGCGATGGTGGGGACGGACATCGGGACATACTCCTCATGGTGCGGGAGGCCCAGCCTAGTCGCCGGGCCCGTGCAGGCCGGTGAAGATCAGCCGCCCACAATGCCTGCGCGCACCTGCCGCCAATGCGCCTGCCAGGCCTGGAACATCAGCACGTTCCACAGATGGGTATGCCACTTGCGCTGCCCTCCCAGGAACTGCTGCCACAGCGGCTGCACCGCCGCCGCCGACAGCACGCCCTCACGCTCCAGCCGCGCCGGCTGCAGCAGGTCCTCGGCCCAGGGCCGCAGGTCGCCTTTCAGCCAGTCACTGACCGGCGCGCCGAAACCGCGCTTGGGACGGTGCACCATCGAATGCGGCACGTAACGGCCCAGCACGCGCTTGAGCAGCACCTTGCTGGTGGTCTCGCTGCGCTTGAAGCCCAACGGCAGCGACCAGGCGAACTCGGCCACCCGCCAGTCCAGCAGCGGTGCGCGCGCCTCCAGGCTGACCGCCATCGAGGTGCGGTCGACCTTGCACAACAGATCGTCCGGCAGGTAGGTCACGAAATCGGCCAGCATCATCGCGTCGGCCGGCGTACCCGCGCCGTGCAGCGGATCGGCCAGGTCGTAGAAGCTGCCGGCGGCCCGCGCGCCGGTCACCGCCGCGGCCGGGTCGCGCCAGCGCGAGATGCGGTTGCGGTAGACGTCGCCGATGCCACGCGCACCGGTCTCGGCCAGCAGCGCGGCCAGGCCGCCGGTGCGCGAGGCTTCGCCCTGCTGCTGCGCACGCGCGCCCATCCAGCGCCGCAGCGGCCCCGGCACGCGGCCGAGCATCTGCCAGTTGCGCAGCGCGCGTACATACCGGGTATAGCCGAAGAACAGCTCATCGCCACCGTCACCAGACAGCGCCACGGTCACGCCCTGCCGCGCCAGCCGGGCGACCAGCGCGGTCGGCACCTGCGACGCGTCGGCAAAAGGCTCATCGAACATCGCCGGCAACTGCGGCACCACCGCCAGCGCGTCGGCGCCGCTGACGTACAACTCGGTATGGTCACAGCCCAGGTGGGCCGCCAGCTCCCGGGCCAGCGGCGCCTCGTCATGTCCCGAATCGGTGAAGCCGATGCTGAAGCTGTGCACCGGCTGCCCGCTCTGGGCCTGCATCAGCGACGCCACCAGTGAGGAATCGGTGCCACCAGACAGGAATACGCCGACCGGCACGTCGGCCACCATGCGTAGCGCCACCGCGTCGCGCAGCAGCGTGTCCAGCTGTTCCTCGGCGTCCTCGATGCGGCCCTGGAAGGGTGCGGCCAGCGCCGCCTGCATGCGCGCGCGCGCATCCCAGTACGGCCGCTGTGCCTGTTCCGGACGATGCGCGGATGCGCCGGCAGCGACGGCCGCCGCGTCCAGGCGCAACACCCGGCCCGGCATCAGCTTGTAGCAGCGCTGGTGGATGCTGTGCGGCGCCGGGATGTAATCCAGCCGCAGCAGCAAGGTGAGCGCATCGCGGTCGATGTCGTTGTCGAACGCCGGGTGCTGCCAGAGCGCCTTCAGTTCCGAACCGAACACCAGCGTGTCGCCGGCCCAGCCGTAGTACAGCGGCTTCTTGCCGACGCGATCGCGGGCCAGCCACAGGCAACGCTCCTGGCGGTCCCACAGCGCGATGGCGAACATGCCGTTGCAGCGCTGCAGGGTGTCTTCCACGCCCCATTGCAGGATCGCCGCCAGCAGTACTTCGGTGTCGGAATGGCCGCGGAAGGCATGCCCCAGCGGCTCCAGTTCCTCGCGCAGGGCCGCGAAGTTGTAGACCTCGCCGTTGTAGGCCATCACGTAGCGGCCGTCGGCCGAGGCCATCGGCTGGTGGCCCAGCGGGGACAGGTCGAGGATGCTCAGGCGGCGATGCGCCAGCGCGATGCCCGCCTCGGCATCGACCCAGCTGCCGCCATCATCGGGCCCGCGGTGGTGCAGCGCCTGGCCCATGGCCAGGGCCTGCGCCTGCAGCGCCTCGGCCGACGCCAGCGGCGCCGGCAACAACATTCCCGCCAATCCACACATGCATCAGGGTTCCTGCGCCAGGTCGAGGGCGGCGCCAATCACCGCATTGTCGCTTGGAAGCCCGAACATTGCTGCCCCCGCCAGTGGCGTGTAGGTGTCGGCACCACAGACCCGGCGCAACGGCAGATGGCCGAACCCGGCCTCGACCAGCGCGGTGACCACGCCCTCGCCCACCCCGCCGCTGTGGCGGCCTTCATCCAGCACCAGCACCCGCCGTGCGCTGGCGGCCTGGGCAGCGATGAAACCGGCGTCCAGCGGTACCAGCCAGCGCAGGTCGACCACCCGCACCTGCCAGCCCAGCTGCTGCTCGATCGCCCGCGATGCGCGCAATGCCATCGGCACGCCGTTGCCATAGGTATAGATCACCAGATCGCCGGCCTCCGGCGCATAGACCCGGCCCTCCCCCGGCACCAGCGACTGGCCCTGTGCGGGGAAGTCGAACAGCCACTGGCCATCGCCGGCTTCGTGCAGGTCCTTGCTCATGTACAACGCGATCGGCTCCAGGAACACTGCCACCCGCCCATCCACCCGCGCCAGTGCGGCCAGCGTGCGCAGCATCATCACCGCATCGTCGCCACGCGACGGGCAGCCCACCACCAGCCCCGGGATGTCGCGCAACGCGGTGATCGAGTTGTCGTTGTGGAAGTGGCCACCGAAGCCCTTCTGGTACCCCAGCCCGGCCACCCGCACCAGCATCGGGTTGCGGTACTGGTCGTTGGAGAAGAACTGCAGCGAACACGCTTCGCCGCGCACCTGGTCGATGGCGTTGTGCAGATAGGCCAGGTACTGGATCTCCGGAATCGGCAGCATGCCCAGGTTGGCCAGGCCCTGAGCCATGCCCAGGATCATGGTCTCGTCCAGCAGGGTGTTGAACACCCGGCGTGGGCCGAAGCGGCGCAGCAGATCCTTGGTGACGGTGTAGACACCGCCCTTCTGTGCGACGTCCTCACCGAACAGCAGGCTCTGCGGATACTTCGCCAGCAGTTCCTGCAGGGCATGGTTGATCTGGATCGCGAGGTGGCGTGGCGCCTGCCGTTCGGGCAACGCCTCCACACCGCCATACAGGGCTTGACGCGTTCCGGCGGGCACCTCGCGCCGTGCTTCGGCCTGCACCGCAGCCGGCGTATAGGGCGCAAGCGGCTCCATCACTTCCCGCAGCGACTGCAGCTTCGGCCGTCCTTCGGCATCGGCGGCGGCGGCCATGCAGCGCGCGCGCATCGTCTCGTAGGCCACCTCGATGGCGGCCGCATCCATCCAGCCCGATTCCATCGCGATCTGTGCCGAGCGCAGCAGCGGATCCTGCGCCTCGGCCGCGCACAGCTCCGGCAACGCGCGCCATTCCACCTCGAAGTCGGTGCCGGCGTGCCCCATCAGGCGCGTGGTGCGCAGATGCAGGAAGGTCGGCCGCCGCGTACGCCGGCAGTGCTCCACCGCCGCCTGCACCTGCGCATGGCCGGTGACCAGGTCGAGGCCATCGGCGTAGAAATAGTCCAGCCCGGGCTGACCGCTGAAGCGTTCGGCGATCCAGCCTTCAGGCGTTTTCACCGAGATGCCCAGGCCATTGTCCTCGCAGACGAACAGGACCGGTGCCGGCAGCTTCTGGTAGGCCGACCACATCGCGGTGTTGAACGCGGTCTGCGCGGTGGCATGGTTGGCCGAGGCGTCGCCGAACGAGCACAGTACGATGCTGTCGGCCGGAATGGGCAGTTCGTGGCCCAGCCGCTTGCCGCTTTCGAGGGCCAGCGCGGTGCCCAGCGCTTTCGGAAGATGCGAGGCGATGGTCGAGGTCTGCGGCAGCACCCACAACGGTTTGCTGCCCCACACCTTGTGCCGCCCCCCGCTGGCCGGGTCATCGGCGCTGGCAGCAAAGGACAGCGCGGCATCGCGCAGCGGGTCGATCCCCGGCACCTGGCGTGAGCGCTCGGCCATGAAGGCACCGGAGCGATAGTGCAGGAATGCAGGATCCGTATGCCGGCAGGCCCGCGCCAGCAGCGCATTGCCTTCGTGGCCGGATGAACCGATGGTGTAGAAGACCTTGTTCTGCACGCGCAGCACGCGCGCCATCAGGTCCAGCTGGCGGCTGGCCAGCTGCGAATCGAACAGCTCGCCAAACGCGGCGGCGGTAAGCGTGCTGCCCGGCAGGATCGGCGCATCCGGCGCCGGGCGCGGGCGCGGGGTACCGCGCCAGCCACGCACCGCGTCGAGGAAATTGGCGTCGCACACGTCGGCGCGGTTGAGCACGCGCATGCGTGCGGGAATCGGATCTGGAACCACAGCGAACATCGAACACCCTCCGTGTCGTTGTTGCATTCCGCCCGGGGTTGGCCAGGCGCTACCCTGTGGGGATCACCTTGGTGAGAGTCATGCGGCCTCGAAGCGGGCGCGCACCTCGGCGGTCACCGCCGGCATCGGCAGGAAGCGCGGCTGCCCGCGCACGCGCTGCAACCAGGCGCGAACTTCCGGGAACGGCTGCAGGCTGATTCCACCCTCGCCTGCGACGTCGGTGTAGGCGAACAGCGCGATGTCGGCGATGCCGTACCCACTGCCGGTGAACCATTGCGCATCACGCAGGTGCTGCTCCATCACCGCCAGTGCAGCGGCGGCGCGCTCGTGCAGGCGTGGCAGTTCGGCGCGGCGCGGCGACCCAGGCGGGGTCCAGCCGCGGATGAAGCGCGCGACCGCTACGCACGGCTCGTGCGTGTACTGCTCGAAGAACATCCAGCTCAGTGCCTGCGCGCGCTCCCAGCCATCGGTGGGCAGGTAGGGCGTGCCTTCGGCCAGCCAGAAAAGGATCGCATTGGACTCGGTCAGCACGCGGCCATCGTCGCGGACGATCAACGGCACCTTGGCATTGGGATTGAGCGCGAGGAACTCGGGGGTGTGGGTCTGGCCGTGGGCACTGTCCACTTCCACCCAGCGGTAGCGGCTGCCGAGCTGCTCCAGCAGCAGGCGGACCTTGTGGCAATTGCCTGACACCGACATGCCGTGCACCGTCAACGGGACGCGCTCTTCCACCATTGCCTGCTCCCTCGGATCCGGCCGGCGGCCGGCTGCGTGCAGTCTGGCAAGCACGCCAGTGAATGCCAAGCGCGGGTGCAGCATGACTACACGGTCGTGCCGGCCGCTGGCCGGCAACCTCGATGCAGCTGGTAGTGCCGGCCGCTGGCCGGCATCCTCGATGCGGCTGGATCCAAGCGATTGCCGGCCAGCGGCCGGCACTACCAAGCCACGCTCAGCGCGCGCGTTGCCGCCACTGTTCGCGCGACTGGCCCCAGATCTGCATGGGCTTGCCGTTGTATGGCGCCGGCAACTCCCCCATGCGCAGCAGGGTGCTGCCGAGCTTGCGTGCCACGGCCCGCGAGTTGTCGTTGTCCTCGGCGATGGTATGGATCACCTCAGCCCAGCCCAGCGTATCGAACGCCCAGTCGATCGCCGCGACCGCCGCCTCCGGCGCATAGCCCCGGCCCCAGCTGGCATGGCGGATGCCCCAACCGACCTCGGTACCCGGCCAGTCCTGCGGCTGCCACGGTCCCATCCGCCCGATCCAGTCGCCGCTGGATTTCTCGATCACGCTGAACATCGAGAAGCCGAACAGCTGCCAGGCGCCGGCCAGGCTGCAGAAACCGCGCCAGGCCACCGAGGGTGGCTGCACGCCGCCCAGGGTACGCATCGTGGCCTCGTCGGCGCAGAACGCCAGGTACGGCTCGTAGTCCTCGCGAAGCAGCGGGCGCAGGATCAGCCGCTCGGTTTCGATGCGCAGGTCGAAGATGCTCATGCCGGCTCCATGTCGAAGGGGACATCCATGATGGAGGATGGCTTCGCTGCGCGGATGAATATCGCCGGTCGCAATGAAACGGGCCGGCATGAGCCGGCCCGTCAGGTGCTGCATGCTGCGCCGGGATTACTGGCGCGTGGCTGCGGCAGTGGCACCGGCGGCCGCGGTCTGTGTGACCAGCTGGCCATCGACCACCGGCAGGCGATCGCTGGCCGGCTTGTTGTCCATGCGCACGGTCTTCTCCGCGCCGTCATAGCGGTAGGTCACGTTGTAACCCTTCACCACGTCGTTGGTACCCATGGCAATGCGGTTGCCCGGCTTGCTGGCCATGCGCATGGTGCCGGTGGTGCCGTCCTCATTGCGGTAGGTCACGTTGTAGCCGGTGACGCGGCTCGACTCGGAGGTGGCGGTCTCGGTGTGGCACTGGCGCTCGGTGCGGTTGACCACGCGGCCACCCACATGGCGCTTGTCGATCTGGTTGCCGATGAAGCCGCCGGCCACGGCACCGGCGGCAGTCGCGGCCTTCTTGCCGTTGCCGCCACCGACCTGGTTGCCGAGCAGGCCACCGACCACAGCGCCAACCACGGTACCGCCAACGTTGCCATCACGTTCCGGCAGGCGCTCCTGCACCGTCACGTCCTGGCAGACTTCATGAGGAGTCTGGGTCGTGGACGTTTCGCGCACCGCATCGGTGCCGATCACGGTGGCGTAGGCCTTCTGTTTCTCGGTGATCGGGTCAACCTTCAGCACATCGGCATATTCAAGCCCGCGCGGCGCGGACGGGTCCAGCTTGTCACCACGTGCGCCGTCGTCAGAAGCGTTACCTTCAACAAGGCGCGATTCACCATTGGGGGTTCCGGCGCTGATGGAATCGGGCGACTTGTCACCACTCTTCATGAAGGCGGCGGTGGCGATGCCACCGACCAGCAGCGCGCCCGCTGCGACCAGGACAGTTGTAGTTGTGCTTTTCATGACCTGCTCCTTGCGGACCATCCGCAACGTTCTCGGGGCAGATTGCAGCATGCGCTGCCTGAACGGAATCTCCACATTTCCTGCTCATTCCGATAACCCATTCAGCATCGGGAAATGCTGGGCCCGTGGTAGCGTTTGCATATTCCCCACGAGGCTTCCCGCCATGGCCAACCCGATGCTGCTGCCGGTACTGCAATGGGCCCGCCGGCTGCGCTACCCCACCCTGTTCAAGCTCACCGCCGGCCTGTTCGTGCTGACCTTGTTCATCCCGGACCCGATCCCGTTCGTCGATGAGCTGGTGCTGGGCTTCGGCACGCTGCTGCTGGCCAACTGGAAGAGCCGCAACGCCGCAACACCTCCGCCGCTGGAACAGCGTTGAGCATCCTGGTTGACAGCCACTGCCATCTGGATGCCAGCGGGTTCGACCGTGACCGCGCTGCGGTGATCGAGCGTGCGCAGGCCGCGGGGGTGCGCCAGCAGGTGGTACCGGCGGTGACCGCGGCCAGCTGGCCGAAGCTGCGTGAGGTCTGCCAGCAGGCGCCGGGGCTGTACCCGGCCTACGGCCTGCATCCGATGTTCCTGGCCGATCACCAGCCCGGGCACCTGCCACTGCTGCGCGAGTGGATCGAGCGCGAACGCCCCTGCGCGATCGGCGAATGCGGCCTGGACTTCTTTGTCGAAGGGCTGGACGCCGACGCCCAGCAGGCGTATTTCATCGGCCAGCTGGAACTGGCCCGCGAATTCGAGTTGCCGGTGATCGTGCACGCGCGACGCGCGGTGGATGCGGTGATCGCCGCCATCCGCCGCGTCGGCGGCCTGCGCGGCGTGGTGCACAGCTTTTCCGGCAGCCCGGAACAGGCCGCGCAACTGCACAGGCAGGGCTTCCTGCTCGGCCTCGGTGGCCCACTGACCTACGATCGCGCGCAACGGCTGCAGCGGCTGGTGCGCGAGATGCCGCTGGAACAGTTGCTGCTGGAAACCGACGCGCCCGACCAGCCCGACGCCGGCATCCGCGGCCAGCGCAACGAGCCAGCGCGGCTGGCGACCATTGCCCGGCACGTGGCCGCACTGCGCGGGATGGAGCTGGAAGCCGTGGCCCAGGCCACGACGGAGAATGCGCGGCGATTGTTCGCGCTGCCGGCAATGTAACGGGTAGGTGCCGGCCGCTGGCCGGCACGATCCATCACACCTCGCTGGCCTCTACCGCATCCACCTTCACCTTCTTCGGCTCCAGCAGCATCTCCAGCGCCTTGCCAACCGCCGCGAAGGCGAACGCGCCGGTGATGTGGGTTGCCGCGCCCAGGCCGGCACCACAGTCCAGCTTCAACGCCGCATCGGCGCCCAGGTTCGGACGGATGCCGCAGACGCTGCCATCGGCCTGCGGGTACTTCACATTCTCCAGCGAATACACCGCCGGTACGCCGAAATAGCGCTTGGCGTTCTTCGGGAAGTTGAATTCGCTGCGCAGCTTCTTGCGGATCAGCGCCAGCATGGCGTCGTGCTCGGTGCGAGAGACATCGCGGATGCGCACCAGGGTCGGATCGGTACGGCCACCGGCGGCACCAACGGTCAGCAACGGCAGCTTGCGGCGGCGGCACCATGCGATCGTCTCGACCTTGACCCGGAAGCTGTCGCAGGCATCGATCACCAGATCGAACCCCCGGTCCAGCAGCTCGGCCATGTTGGACACGGTCAGGAATGCCTGCACCGCGTCGACCCCGATGTCCGGATTGATCGCACGGCAACGCTCGGCCATCGCCTCGGCCTTGTTGCGGCCGTAGTTGCCTTCCATCGCCGGCAGCTGCCGGTTGGTGTTGGACACGCAGATATCGTCGGCATCGATCAGGGTCAGGTGGCCGACGGCCGAACGGGCCAGCGCCTCCACCACCCACGAGCCGACGCCGCCCATGCCGACCACCGCCACGCGGCTGCCCTGCAGGCGCTCGAGTGCACCCACGCCGTACAGCCGTTCGATGCCGGCGAAGCGTTGTTTGACCTGTTCGTTCATCGGGCTATTTTAACGTGCAGGTGCTGTCGCCCGCAGTACGCCGGCGTCGAACCCACCGTTGCACGCCCGGAGTGCCCGCATGAATGCCAGCCCGCCCCGCCGCCTGTCCAGCGCCCATCGCTACCTGTTCGTGCTCTGCCTGGGCCTGCTGATCGGCCTGATCGCCACGGTAATGGTCGGCCGCGCCCTGCAGGCGCGTCGCGATCCGTTCCCGGGCAGCCTGATGCAGGTGATGCAGCGGCAGTCACAGCTGCTGCAGCAGGCCCAGCTGCAGAACCGCTGCAGCCTGGCTGACAGCGTGCCGCGGCTGCAGGTGCTGCGCCTGCTGTCCAATGACCTGGACCAGGCGTTTCCCGGGCTGAAGGACAGTGCGCAGTTCCACCAGCACGCCAGCCAGCTGCGCGGCAACCTCAACACGGCGCTGGCCTCACCCCCCGGCGACTGCAGGGCCCTCGCCCAGCTGGTGGAAACACTGCAGGCGGACTGCCGCGCCTGCCACCAGGATTTCCGCTGAGCCGCATTCATCCTGCAGCCGGGCAGCACGCACACGGTTGGCGCGTTGTTCACGTTCGAAAGGAGAGGATTCGTCCACCCTGCTGCACGACGCAGTACCACCCAACCCACCCGCCTTCACGGCCAGGAGACGCCCCATGAAGATCCAGCTCATCGCCGCCAGCGCCATCGCTACCCTCGCGCTGGCTGGCTGTGCCACCTCGCCCGGTTACAGCGGCGGTGGTTACAACAACGGCTACAACAACGGCGGCTACGGCAACAATGGCGGCTACAACCAGGGCCGTTGCGCTGACTGTGGCATCGTCACCCGCATCAACACCGTGCCCTCGGGCCGCACCGCGCCCAGCGCGACCGGCGCGATCCTCGGCGGCATCGTCGGCGCCGTGGCCGGCCATGAAATCTCCGACCACACCGGTGGCAGCCGTGGCAACAAGAACATCGCCGCCGCCGCAGGCGCGGTCGGTGGTGCCCTGGCCGGCAACCAGATCCAGAAGAACGTCACCAGCGATACCTATGACATCAGCGTGCGCATGGATGATGGCCGCACCATCGTGGTCAACCAGCGCGATCTCGGCGGCATCCGCGAGAACACCTACGTGCGCGTCGTCAATGGCAAGGTCATCCTGCGCTGACCTGCACCGGGCCAACGGCAAAGAAAAAGGCCCGCTTGCGCGGGCCTTTTTCATGCCGACGGGCGGCGGGTATTACACCGGCTGCACCTTGTCAGCCTGCAGGCCCTTCTGGCCCTGCACGACTTCGAAGCTCACAGTCTGGCCTTCCTTGAGGCTCTTGAAGCCCTGGGTCTCGATGGCGCGGAAGTGCACGAACACGTCCTCGCCATTCTGCCGGCTGATGAAGCCGAAGCCCTTCGCATCATTGAACCACTTTACGGTACCGGTCTCGCGCTCAGCCATCTCACTAACTCCCTTTGACTCTCTCTTGTTGTTGGAAACGCCCGGTGGGCGGCTGACAAGCAAGGGGGAAGCGAGGTGCATCGATGCAGCGGATCGGAAAGATCTTGCTTCATCAGGCCACGATCCACGGTGACCTTGCCAAGCTCAGCGACTGCAACTTAACCCGCCCAAAACGAAAAAGCAACTGGCAAAATCTTTCACTGTCAACCCCAAAACGGCCACCATACGGGACAGCATGGGACTCTCATTCATCTTATATCTGCTAGCGGTCATTTTTGTCCTGATCGGCATCGCCGGCATCATCCTGCCGGCCCTCCCGGGCATCCCGCTGGTGTTCATCGGGCTGCTGCTGGCGGCCTGGGCCGACGGCTTCGCCCACGTCGGCTGGCCCACCCTGGTCGCGCTGGGCGTGCTGACCCTGCTTTCACTGCTGGTGGACGTGCTCGCCACCGTAGTTGGCGCGCAGCGCGTCGGCGCCAGCCGCAAGGCCCTGTGGGGCACCTTCGTCGGCAGCATCGTCGGCCTGTTCTTCATGCCCATCGGCCTGTTTGCCGGACCGCTGATCGGCGCCCTGCTCGGCGAGTACTGGCACACCCGCGAACTCGGCCGCTCGACCAAGGTGGGCCTGGCGACCTGGCTCGGCATCCTGCTCGGCCTGGCACTGAAACTGGCGGTGGTGATCGCGATGCTGGGCCTGTTCGCGTTCGCCTGGTTCTTCTGAGCCACCTAGCCTTCACGCCACGCGCACGCCGTGGCCGTGCATAAACGGTGGGGCTGGCCGCGATCCGGTGCAGCCGCCACACTGTGCGATTCCCGTATCCATCGAAGGGCCTGCTGCAATGACCCTCCCCACGCTGCTTCCCCGTCTGGCGCCGCTGGCGCTTGCCCTGGCCAGTGCACCGTTGGCTGCGCAGGAGTTCGCGCCCAGCGCCGACACCTCGCCGGCCGCCTGCGCGGCGATCACCACCGACGCGGCCCGCCTGGCCTGCTATGACCGCCTCTTCGGGCATACCCCGGAGGCCACCGCCGCCGCCGATGCCGCCGCCGAATCGGCTGCGCAGGCGCGCCGCGAGGAACGACAGACCGCGCGCGTGAGCCAGGGCGAGGAAAAGCTGCGCGAGCGGGTCAGCGACCTGTTCCGTCCGGCGGCACCGGACAGCGCGCTGGCCAATGCTGGCCGCGGTTCGCTGCTGGATAGCCGCTGGGAGCTGGCCGAGGACTCCAAGCTGGGGCCCTTCCAGCTGCGTGCCTACAAGCCGGTGTACCTGCTGCCGGCGTTCTGGACCAGCGACCGCAACACCACGCCGCATTCGCCGAACCCGGCCAACAGCGTGACGACCCCGCAGGTACTCGACAGTACCGAGCTGAAGTTCCAGATCAGCTTCAAGACCAAGATCGCCGAGAACCTGTTCGGCGACAACGGCGACATCTGGGCTGGCTACACCCAGAGTTCGCGCTGGCAGGCCTACAACAGCGAGGATTCGCGCCCGTTCCGCGAAACCAACTACGAACCCGAAGTGATGATGGTGTTCCGCAACGGCTACTCGATCGGTGGCTGGCGCGGGCGCATGACCGGTATCAGCCTCAACCACCAGTCCAACGGACGGGCCGATCCGCTCTCGCGCAGCTGGAACCGGGTCATGCTCAACATCGGCCTGGATCGCGAGAACTGGGCGCTGGTGCTGCGCCCGTGGTACCGCATCCCGGAAAGCCGCAGCGAAGACAATAATCCGGACATCGAGGATTACATGGGCCGGGGTGACGCGACCCTGATCTGGAACCGCAACGGGCATGAAGTCGCGCTGATGGCGCGTCATTCGCTGCGCACCGGCAGCCGCTCCCACGGTGCACTGCAGCTGGATTACGGCTTTCCGATCAGCAATCTGCTGCGTGGCCATGTGCAGGTCTTCGACGGCTATGGCGAGAGCATGATCGACTACAACCACAAGGCCACCTATGTGGGCGTGGGCGTGTCGCTGCTGGAGTGGTTCTGATGGACGTGACGATCTGGCACAACCCGGCCTGCAGCAACTCGCGCGGCGCACTGAAGCTGATCCGCGATGCGGGCTTCGACCCGGTGGTGATCGAGTACCTGGGCACCCCACCCGACGCGGCCACGCTGCGCCAGGTGCTGGCCGAGTCGGCCCTGAGCGCGCGCGACCTGGTGCGCAGCAAGGAGACCCAGTTCGCCGAACTCGGGCTGG
Organism: Stenotrophomonas sp. CASM106; assembly: GCF_049384825.1. Lineage (NCBI taxonomy): Bacteria > Pseudomonadati > Pseudomonadota > Gammaproteobacteria > Lysobacterales > Lysobacteraceae > Stenotrophomonas > Stenotrophomonas sp. CASM106. The sequence goes on along the minus strand of NZ_JBMRFS010000003.1, from coordinate 318,279 downwards.
AAGATGCCGACGATGCCGCCCTGCTGGCTGCGATGGCCGAACACCCGCGCCTGATCAACCGCCCCGTGGTGCGCACGCCCAAGGGCACACGGCTGTGCCGCCCGCCGGAAACGGTGCTGGAGATCCTGTAACGGAAAAGGGGACGGAGGGGATTAAGTCGTTTGTGCACAAACGACTTAATCCCCTCCGTCCCCTTTTCTGGTTACCGCCAGTCGGTGATGCCTTCGCGGCGGTAGGCCTCGGCGAACGCCGGGCGCGCCTTCATCGAGGTGGCATGTGCCTTGAGCGACGGCCAGGTGTCACTGGGCCTGGGCATGTTGCGCGACCAGCGCATCAGCATCACCAGCATGTAGTCGACCACGCAGGGCGTGGCGCCCAGCAGGTAGGGCCCATGCGCCAGCAGGTGCGTGGCCACATGCTGCCAGGCCGCTTCCAGGCGCTGTCGCGCCATCTCGCGACTGGCCTCCACGTTTGCCTCGCCCGCCACCTCGTGCGGATAGAACCAGGCGCGATAGGCCGGCTGCAACGTATTGGCACACCAGAACATCCAGCGGTAGGCATCGGCGCGCTGCGGCGTGCCCAGTGCCGGCAACAAGCCGGCGTCCGGATGGCGGTCGGCCAGGTACAGGGCGATCGCCGCCGCTTCAGTCAGTACCAGGCCATCGATCAGCAGCGTCGGCACCACGCCGGCCGGATTCAGTGCCAAGTACTCCGCCGACTTGTGCTCGCGCGCGTCGAAATCCAGCAGCACCAACTCGTGCTCGATGCCGAGCTCGATCAGCAGCCAGTGCACCACCAGCGCGGCGGTGCTTGTCGAACCATACAGCGTGGTGCTCATGCGGCGGATCCTGTGCAGGTGGGCCGGCCGATTGTGCGCCCGTGCGGGAGCCGTCGCTCAGCCGCAGCTGCTCATGCAGGTATCGCGGCGCTCGCCACAGGACATCATCGGCGCGCGCAGCGTGCAGTCATGCGTCTTCAGTTCGCAGGCACGGCGCAGGTCCGGGTTGTCCACGTCCTTGCAGCGCTTGTCCGGCGCCGGCACCATCCGCTGCTCGCAATTGCTCTGGCGGCTGCCGAGAGAGTCATTCTGCGCCATGCAGCTGCGATAGCCGGCCTGGCACTGCATGCGGCATTGCGCCGATGCAGGGAAATCCGCGCCTTCGTACGACGCCGGGGTGCTGCAGCCGGCCAGGGCCAGCAGCACGCCGGCCACGATGAAGCGATGCAGGGCCATGGACACGTCCTGTGCGAGGGTGTGCCGACCGTAGCAGAGCCAGGGCTACAGGCGTGTTAATCCTGCCTCCAGATACAGCAACGGCGCCACAGGGGCGCCGTTGTCCGGACCGAAGCGTGCGGGAATTACTCCACCACCACCGGAATCTTGCCGATGCGGGCCTGCCACTCGCGCGGGCCGGTCTTGTGCACCGATTCGCCGGCGGAGTCGACGGCCACGGTCACTGGCATGTCCTGCACGGTGAACTCGTAGATCGCCTCCATGCCCAGGTCAGCGAAACCGACCACCTTGGCCGCCTTGATCGCCTTGGACACCAGGTAGGCCGAGCCACCGACGGCCATCAGGTAGGCCGACTTGTGCTTCTTGATCGCCTCGATCGCGGCCGGGCCGCGCTCGGCCTTGCCGACCATGCCCAGCAGGCCGGTCTGTGCCAGCACCTGCTCGGTGAACTTGTCCATGCGGGTCGCCGTGGTCGGGCCGGCCGGGCCCACCACTTCGTCACGCACCGGATCGACCGGGCCGACGTAGTAGATGAAGCGGCCCTTCAGATCGACCGGCAGCTGCTCGCCCTTGTTGAGCATGTCGACCATGCGCTTGTGCGCGGCGTCGCGGCCGGTGAGCAGCTTGCCGTTGAGCAGCAGGGTCTGGCCCGGCTTCCAGCTGGCCACGTCTTCCGGGGTAATCGTATCCAGGTCCACCCGGGTGCCCTTGGATGCGTCGTAGGTCAGCTTCGGCCAGTCTTCCAGCGACGGCGGGTCCAGCATCACCGGGCCGCTGCCATCCAGGGTGAAGTGCGCATGGCGGGTGGCCGCGCAGTTCGGGATCATCGCCACCGGCAGGTTGGCCGCGTGGGTTGGGTAGTCGTTGATCTTGATGTCGAGCACGGTGGTCAGGCCACCCAGGCCCTGCGCACCGATGCCCAGCGCGTTGACCTTCTCGTACAGCTCCAGGCGCAGCTCCTCGATGCGGTTGGACGCACCACGGGCCTGCAGCTCGGTGATGTCGATCGGCTCCATCAGCGCTTCCTTGGCCAGCAGCATCGCCTTCTCGGCGGTGCCACCGATGCCGATGCCCAGCATGCCCGGCGGGCACCAGCCGGCGCCCATGGTCGGCACGGTCTTCAGCACCCAGTCGACAATCGAGTCGGACGGATTGAGCATGGCGAACTTGGTCTTCGCTTCCGAACCACCGCCCTTGGCGGCGACGATCACGTCGACTTTGTTGCCCGGCACCACCTTGACGTTGACCACGCCCGGGGTGTTGTCCCTGGTGTTGATGCGCTTGCCTGCCGGATCGGCCAGCACCGAGGCGCGCAGCTTGTTGTCCGGGTGCATGTAGGCGCGGCGCACGCCTTCATTGGCCATGTCTTCCACGCCCATGGTGGCGTCATCCCAACGCACGTCCATGCCGATTTCCAGGAAAACGGTGACGATGCCGGTGTCCTGGCAGATCGGGCGGTGGCCCTCGGCGCACATGCGCGAATTGATCAGGATCTGCGCCATCGCTTCCTTCGCGGCCGGCGACTCCTCGCGCTCGTAGGCGGCGGCAAGGTTCTTGATGTAGTCGACCGGGTGGTAGTACGAGATGTACTGCAGCGCGTCGGCGATGGACTGGATGAGGTCTTCCTGCTTGATCGATGTCACGTCTTGCTCGCTTGCTCGAGGCTGGCGGGGGTAATCCACCCATTTTACCCCCTCCCCCCGGCCCCGGGGTGGTAGTGCCGGCCGCTGGCCGGCAAGATTCCCCCGACGCTCTGTCACGCCACGCGCCACTGCGGCGTCCTTGCCCACATGAACGCCGAAACCGCTTTCCAGACCCACCGCCCGCGCCTGATGGCGCTGGCCTACCGCCTGCTCGGCAGCCGCACCGACGCCGAAGACGTGGTCCAGGACGCCTGGCTGCGCTGGTCCGGCGCCGATCCTGCGGCCGTCCGCGATGCCGAGGCCTGGCTGGTCACCACCACCACCCGGCTCGGCCTGGACCGGCTGCGTGCGGCCAAGCGCGAGCGCGTCCACTACGTCGGCCCATGGCTGGCCGAACCGCTGGCGGTCACCCTGGAGCCGGACCCGGCGCCCGGTCCGGCCCAGCTGCATGCGCTGGCCGACGACGTCTCGGTCGCTTTCCTGACCCTGCTCGAACACCTCGGCCCCGAGGAACGCGCCGCCTTCCTGCTGAAGGAGGCGTTCGACCACGACTACCGTGAGATCGCCGAGCTGATCGGCCACAGCGAGGCCAACTGCCGGCAGCTGGTGCACCGTGCCCGGCAACGCCTGCAGGCCGGACGACCGCGCTTCAATGCCGATGCCAGCCAGCACCGGCAGCTGCTGGCGCGCTTCATGGAGGCCTCGCAGCGCGGCGACAGCGACGCGATCCAGGCCCTGCTGCACGCCAACGCGGTGCTGGTTTCCGACGGCGGTGGCGTGGTCACTGCGGCGGTGCGGCCGCTGCTGGGCGCCGAACGCATCGGCCGCCTGTTCTGGGCCATCGCCCGCCGCGGCGCGGTGCATCCCGCCCAGCTGGGCTACGTCAACGGCGAGCCGGCGATCCTGCGCTTCCAGGGTGAGCGCCTGCATTCGGTCACCACCATCGAAGTGGTCGATGGCCGCATCGCCAACGTGTACAGCGTGTTGAATCCGGAAAAGCTGCCGGGTGTTGTCACGCGCGATGACGGTACGGCGTCCTGGTAGTGAAAGGCGGCCACCGTGGCCGCCGTGGAGCCGAAAATGTCCGACCACGCCTCTCCCCGCGTCCCCTACACCCGCCTGGCCGCCGAGGCCTTCAAGGGCCTGCTGGCCACCAGCCAGGCCGTGCATGACAGCTCGATCGATCCGACCCTGATGGAACTGGTGTTCCTGCGCGTGTCGCAGCTCAACGGCTGCGGCTACTGCATGGACATGCACGGCACCGCGCTGCGCAAGGGCGGCATCGAGCCGCGCAAGCTGGACACCCTGCCCGCCTGGCACGAAAGCCGCTTCTTCGATGCCCGCGAGCGCGCGGCACTGGGCTGGGCCGAGGCGCTGACCCGGCTGACCGACGGCGCGCCGTCGCAGGCCGCGTTCGATGCCCTGGCACCGCACTTCGATGAGAAGGGCATCAGTGACCTGAGCATGGGCATCGCGGTGATCAATGCCTGGAACCGCCTCGGTGCGGGGTTGCTGCCGCCGCTGCCGGCCTGACCCACCCCGCCTTTGACAGTTCACCGGTGATGCCGGTAGGTGTCGACCTTGGTCGACACGGTAGATCCACGCTACGCATGGATACGGGAGGGTCGGATCCCTTCGCTTCGCGAAGGGCTCTGACCCGCTGTGGGTCGCTGGGGTCAGAGCCCTTTGCCGCGCAAAGGGATCTGACCCCGGTGCCGGCAACACGGCTGCACTGACTCCCCCTGCACGTATCACGCGCGCACAATACGCGCATGCCTGCCATCCCCACCGCTGGCGCTGCCGCCGCGAAGAAACCCAGCCTGCGCCAGCGCTTCAGGGCGATGCGCAACCTGCCGCCGTTCCTGCGCATGGTCTGGCAGACCAGCCCCGCGCTCACCCTGGCCAGCCTGGGGCTGCGCCTGATCCGTGCGCTGCTGCCGGTGGCGATGCTGTACGTCGGCAAGCTGATCATCGACAGCGCCCTGCACCTGAGCCAGCACGACGCCGGTTTCCCGCCGCTGGGCGAGGCGCTGTCCAGCGGCATGCTCAATCCGCTGCTGGGCCTGCTGGCGCTGGAATTCGGCCTGGCCATCGCCTCGGACCTGCTCGGCCGGCTGGTCAGCTATGCCGACGCGCTGCTGTCGGAACTGTTCGCCAACGTCACCAGCATCCGGCTGATGGAACACGCGGCGACGCTGGATCTGGAGGACTTCGAGGACCCGGACCTGCAGGACAAGCTGGACCGTGCGCGGCGCCAGACCATGGGCCGGATGAACCTGATGAGCCAGCTGTTCGGCCAGGTGCAGGACGCGATCACCGTGGCCAGCCTCGCCGTCGGCCTGCTGGTCTACGCGCCGTGGCTGATCCTGCTGCTTGCGCTGGCACTGGTGCCGGCCTTCATCGGCGAATCGCACTTCAACGCGGCCGGTTACAGCCTCAACTTCCAATGGACGCCCGAGCGCCGCCAGCTCGACTACCTGCGCCAGCTCGGTGCCAGCGTGGAAACGGCCAAGGAAGTGAAGATCTACAACCTGCACCGCTTCCTGGTCGAGCGCTATCGGCGCCTGTCGGTGGCGCTGTTCCAGGCCAACCGTGCCCTGGCACGGCGCCGGGCGTTCTGGGGCACGCTGCTGGCTGCGCTGGGCACGCTGGGCTACTACACCGCCTACGCCTACATCGCCTGGCGCACGGTGCGCGGCGATTTCTCGATCGGCGACCTGACCTTCCTTGCCGGCAGCTTCCTGCGCCTGCGCCAACTGCTGGAAGGCCTGCTGATCGGCTTCTCGCAGGTGGCCAGCCAGGCGCTGTACCTGGACGACCTGTTCTCGTTCTTCCAGATCGAGCCGGAAATCCACTCGCGCGAAGGCGCCATACGCGTGCCGCAGCCGATCCGCCAGGGCTTCGTGTTCGAGAACGTCGGCTTCCGCTATCCCGATGCCGAACAGTGGGCGGTGCGCCACCTTGATTTCCAGCTGCAGGCCGGCGAAGTGCTGGCCCTGGTCGGCGAGAACGGCGCCGGCAAGACCACCCTGGTGAAGCTGCTGGCACGCCTGTACGAACCGGACGAGGGCCGCATCCTGCTCGATGGCCGCGACCTGCGCGACTACGACCTGGACGACCTGCGCGCCAACCTCGGGGTGATCTTCCAGGACTTCGTGCGCTACAACCTCAGCGCCGGCGAGAACATCGGCGTCGGCCAGGTCGAGGCCATGGACGACCGGGCGCGCATCGCCGACGCCGCGCGCCGCGGCATGGCCGAGGAAGTGATCGAGGAGCTGCCCGGTGGCTACGACCAGCTGATCGGCCGCCGTTTCAAGCAGGGCGTGGACCTGTCCGGTGGCCAGTGGCAGAAGATCGCCATTGCCCGCGCGTGGATGCGCAATGCGCAGGTGATGATCCTGGATGAGCCAACGGCAGCACTGGATGCGCGCAGTGAATTCGAGGTGTTCCAGCGGTTCAGGGAACTGGCGGATAATCGCACCGCCGTATTGATTTCCCACCGTTTTTCCTCGGTCCGCATGGCCGATCGCATCCTGGTGCTGGCCGATGGTCGGATCGAGGCCAGTGGCACCCACGCCCAGCTGATGGCACAGGGCGGCCGCTATGCCGAGCTGTTCGAGCTGCAGGCGGCGGGTTACCGCTGAGAACGCCTCTCGTTCCGCCCAATGAGAACCCGTCTCATTTGAGATAGAATTCCCCCGACGACTTTTGATAGATACGCCCATGTCCTCCGCTTTTGGCGCCGAAACGGTGCTTGAGGTCCGTCACTGGACCGACGCCTACTTCAGTTTCACCACCACCCGCGACAGCGGCTTCCGCTTCGAGAACGGCCAGTTCGTGATGATCGGCCTGGAAACCGAGGCACGGCCGCTGCTGCGTGCGTACTCCATCGCCAGCGCCAACTGGGAAGAGCATCTGGAGTTCTTCAGCATCAAGGTGCAGGACGGCCCGCTGACCTCGCGCCTGCAGCACATCAAGCCGGGCGACAAGGTGCTGGTCGGCAAGAAGCCCACCGGCACCCTGCTGATCAGCGACCTGCACCCGGGCAAGAACCTGTACCTGCTGGGCACGGGTACCGGCATGGCGCCGTGGCTGTCGGTCATCAAGGACCCGGAGACCTACGAGCGCTTCGAGAAGGTGATCCTCTGCCACGGCGTGCGCTACGAAAAGGATCTGGCCTACCGCGATTACTTCGAGAGGGAGCTGCGTGAGCACGAGTTCCTGGGCGAGATGATCGGCGACAAGCTGCTGTACTACCCGGCCGTCACCCGCGAGCCGTTCGCCAACCAGGGCCGCCTGACCTCGCTGATGGAAAGCGGCCAGATGCAGCGCACCCTCGGCCTGCCGGAGCTGAGCCCGGAAAACGACCGCGCGATGATCTGCGGCAGCCCGCAGATGCTGGCCGACCTGCGTGCTGTGCTCGATGCCCGCGGTTTCCAGGTTTCGCCGCGCATCGGCCAGCCGGGCCACTACGTGTTCGAGCGCGCGTTCGTCGAGAAATGATGCTGCAACGGTAGTGCCGGCCGCTGGCCGGCTCTTCCTGGCCCGCCGGGTTGCCGGCCAGCGGCCGGCACGACCTCACAACAGCGCTTCAATCTCGCCGCTCAGCTGCTCCGGCCGGGTGGTGGGCGCATGCCGCGACACCACCCGCCCCTGGCGATCGACCAGGAACTTGCTGAAATTCCACTTGATGCGGGCACTGCCGAGCACGCCGCGCTTCTCCCGCGCGAGCCACCTCCAGAGCGGGTCGGCCCCCTCGCCGTTGACCTCGATCTTTTCCGACAGCGGGAAGCTGACCGGATAGTCCAGCGAACAGAACTGGCGGATCTGCGCGGCATCACCGGGCTCCTGCGCGCCAAACTGGTTGCACGGGAAGCCGATCACCACCAGGCCGCGCTCGCGGTAGTCCTGCCACAGCTGCTCCAGCCCGGTGTACTGCGGGGTGAAGCCACAGCGGCTGGCGACGTTCACCAGCAGCAACGGGTGGCCCTGGTACCGGGCCAGCGCCTGCGGCTGGCCGTCGAGGTCACGGAAGCTGAAATCGTAGGCAGTGGTCATGGCAGCGGGCCGTGGGCGGTGAACGCATGGTACCCGCGCCCGGCCCCGGCAACATGCCTTTTGACACAAGTGCAGTCGCCGCCGGCCGGGTTACCCTCGGGCCCTTGTTTGCCTTACCGGAGCTTCTACCTTGACCACTCGACTTGCCCTTGCCGTGGCCATGTCCCTCGGCCTTGCCCTGCCCGCCTTCTCGGCCGGCGCCGCCACCCCGGCTGCCAGCACCAATGCCCAGCAGGCCAACCCGTTCTTCGCCGAAAGCCCGCTGCCGCTGCACTTCCCGCAGTTCGACAAGATCAAGGACAGCGACTTCGCACCGGCCTTCGACGCCGGCATGGCGCAGCAGCTGAAGGAAGTGGAGGCGATCGCCAACAACAAGGCCAAGCCGACCTTCGACAACACCATCATCGCGCTGGAAAAGAGCGGTGACATCCTCGACCGTGCGACCACCGTGTTCTTCAGCCTGGTCGGCGCCGATACCAACGACACCCGCAAGAAGCTGCAGGCCGACTACTCGGCGAAGTTTGCCGCGCACAGCGATGCGATCGCGCTGAACGGCAAGCTGTTCGCCCGCATCCAGGCGCTGTACGACACCCGCAGCCAGCTGGGCCTGGACGCCGAAGGCGTGCGCCTGGTCGAGAAGTACTACGACAACTACGTGCGCGCCGGCGCCAAGCTGTCCGAGGCCGACAAGGCCACGCTGAAGGACATGAATGCCGAACTGGCCAATCTGGGCACCAAGTTCAGCCAGAACGTGCAGTCGGAAGTGAACGCTTCGGCAATCACTGTCGACGACGTCAAGGAGCTGGCTGGCCTGTCCAAGGAGCAGATCGCCGCCGCCGCCGAAGCCGCCAAGGCGCGTGGCCTGGAAGGCAAGTACGTGATCACCCTGCTCAACACCACCGGCCAGCCGCCGCTGACCAACCTGGCCAACCGCGCCCTGCGCCAGAAGATCTACGAAGCCTCGACCACCCGCGGCAGCCGCGGCGGTGAGTTCGACAACACCGCGCTGGTCTCGCGCATCATGCAGTTGCGTGCCGACAAGGCCAAGCTGATGGGCTTCCCGAACTTCGCTGCCTACAACCTGACCAACCAGACCGCCAAGACCCCCGAAGCGGTCAACGCGATGCTGGGCAAGCTGGCTCCGGCCGCGGTGGCCAATGCCAAGCGCGAAGCCGCCGACCTGCAGGCGATGATCGACAAGGAGCAGAAGGCCGCGCGCAAGCCGACCTTCCAGCTGGAACCGTGGGACTGGGCCTTCTACAGCGAGAAGGTGCGCCAGGCCAAGTACAACTTCGACGAGTCGCAGCTGAAGCCGTACTTCGAACTGAAGAACGTGCTGGAGAACGGCGTCTTCTACGCCGCCGGCCAGGAATTCGGCCTGACCTTCAAGCAGCGCACCGACCTGCCGGTCTACCACGATGACGTCACCGTCTACGACGTGTTCGACGCCGATGGCAGCCAGCTGGCGATCTTCATCTTCGATCCGTATGCACGCGCCTCCAAGCGTGGCGGTGCGTGGATGAACTCCTACGTCTCGCAGTCCAAGCTGACCGGCTTCAAGCCGGTGGTCGCCAATCACCTGAACATCCCGAAGCCGCCGGCCGGCCAGCCGACCCTGCTGACCTGGGATGAGGTGAACACCACCTTCCACGAGTTCGGCCACGCCCTGCACGGCATGTTCTCCAACGTGAAGTACCCCTACTTCTCGGGCACCTCGGTGCCGCGCGACTTCGTCGAGTTCCCCTCGCAGGTCAACGAGATGTGGGCCGACAACCCGGTCATCCTGAAGAACTACGCCAAGCACTACCAGAATGGTTCGGCGATGCCGCAGGCCCTGCTGGACAAGGTGATTGCCGCATCGAAGTTCAACCAGGGCTTTGCCACCACCGAATACCTGGGGGCGGCGATGCTGGACCAGAACTGGCACCAGATCGGCCCGGACCAGGTGCCGGCGGCCAAGGACGTGATGGCGTTCGAGCGCGCCGCGCTGGAGAAGGACGGCATCTACTACGCGCCGGTTCCGCCGCGCTACAAGACCCCGTACTTCAGCCACATCATGGGCGGCTACTCGGCCGGCTACTACGCCTACATCTGGTCGGAAGTGCTCGACGCCAACACCCAGAAGTGGTTCAAGGACAACGGCGGCCTGAGCCGCAAGAACGGCGACCACTTCCGCGCCACCCTGCTGTCCAAGGGCGGCAGCGTCGACGCGATGCAGCTGTTCCGCGATTTCGCCGGCCACGAGCCGCAGATCGAACCGCTGCTGGAAAAGCGTGGCCTGACCGGCGCCGGCAACTGATCGCCAGCGCAGTCGCCTGAAACGAAAACCGCCCGGGAGACCGGGCGGTTTTTTGTTGTGGTCGGGGTCAGAGCCCGCTTCTGCGAAAAGGGATCCGACCCCAGCCACGCCATCAACGCGGCGCCACGTACCCACCCGGCACGCCTTCCGGCGACAGCACCAGCTGCCACAGCTGCGCGTGCCGGCAGCGGAAGGTGGCCATCGACCCGGCCAGGTAGAAGCGCCACATGCGCCGGAAGTGCTCGTCGTAGTGCGCATCCAGCCGCGGCCACGCTGCTTCCACGTTGCGCCGCCATGCCTGCAGGGTCAGGTCGTAGTCGGTGCCGAAGTTGTGCCAGTCCTCCAGCACGAAACGGCCTTCGAACGCCTTGGTGATCTGCACCGCCGACGGCAGCATCGAGTTGGGGAAGATGTAGCGTGCAATCCATGGATCGGTGCGATGCCGTGAGACGTTGGTGCCGATGGTATGCAACAGCAGCAACCCGCGCGGCGACAGGCAGCGCTTGGCCACTTCGAAGAAACTGGCGTAGTTCTTGTCACCGACGTGCTCGAACATGCCGATCGAGAAGATCGCATCGAACGGTTCGTCCAGTTCACGGTAATCCTGCAGGCGGATCTCGATCGGCAGGCCAGCGCACAACTGCCGCGCGAACTCGGCCTGCTCCTGCGATATGGTCACGCCGACGCCGCTGACACCGTAGCGCTCGGCGGCGAACTTCAGGGCTTCGCCCCAACCGCAGCCAATGTCCAGCACGCGCTGGCCCGGGCGCAGGCCCAGCTTGCGGCAGACCAGGTCGAGCTTGGCCTCCTGTGCGGCGTCGAGGTCGTCGGCGTCGCGCCAATAGCCACAGCTGTAGACTAGGCGCTGGCCGAGCATGGCCTGGTAGAGATCATTGCCGAGGTCGTAATGGCGGCGACCGACTTCGTAACTGCCCTGCCCCGCCTGCAGGTTGAACAGGCGCGCCTTCAGCGCGTCTGCCACTTCGCGCCAGCCGTGCACCCGTTCATCCAGGTGCGCCTGCATCAGGTGGACGAGGAATTCATCCAGGACATTGGCATCCCACCACCCCTCCATGTAGCTCTCGCCCAGGCCGAGCGAGCCGTGGCCCATGACCCGCGCGAAAAAACGCGGGTCATGCACCTGGATGTCCTGTGGCTGGGTGCCGCCGATGCGGACCCCGGCTTCGTGGAGCAGGCCGGCGACCCGCTCCTGCAACCCTGTATCCACGCCACCTCCTCGACTGCGGTCAACCGCGTGCGAACAGCTCCACGTAGTCCTTGGCCACGTGAGGCAACAGCACCGCCGCCGGTACATCGGCGGTCTGGGTGCCGTCCGAGTATGGACCCACCTGGTACGGCGGGAAAACAAAGCGCAGCGCGGTGATCTGCCCCTTGTCGTCGGTCAGTGGCTGGAACTGGCTGAAATTGTCGGCCTGCGGGCCGGTTCCGTCGGCGATCATGCGCGATGCGTTGCGCAGCGATTCCTGCAGCTGGGCCGGGTCCATGTCCTCGCCACTGAGGCGGGTGGCCACGCGTTCGCGCAGCTGGTCGGCGACGAAATCACTGATCGCCTTCCAGCCCTTGGCATCGGCCACCAGCTTGTCGGCACTGAGCATCTGCTGCTGCTGCGGCAGCCACACGAAGCGCGCCACCAGCGGCTCGCCGTGGGCGCCACCCGTGTAGCGGCTGCCGTCGGCACTGACCACCACCAGCTGCGGGGTTTCAAGCAGCTTCTCGAAGCTCAGCGACAGCTCGTAGGGCATGGTCGGCTTGTCGTTGCCCAGCCCGTCCAGCGCCTGCTGCAGGTCGCTGCGCGCACTCGTCGCATAGCTCTGCAGCGCGCGGGCCAGGCCCGGATAACGGTCGATACCGGCCGGGTAGCTGATGCCTACCACTTCGCGCTCGTTGTTCTCGATCACGTCGCGCAGGTCCAGCGGCGCTTCCGTGGCCGGCGTTTCGCCTGCGGCGGTGGCTTCGGCGGCGGGCGCCGCGTCGGTCGCCGGTGCCGGCTCGCTTTCACGCTGGCAACCGGCCAGCAACAGCACGCCCACCACGCCGGCCAACACGCTGCCGTGCAATGGCCGGTTGTTTCCAATCTTCATCGGGATCCCCTGTTCATGTTTGTACATCATCGCCTGCCATGGCTGAAGCGTGACCCGCTGGCGTTCAGCCAACGAGCAGGTCGTGGTACTCCTCGTGGCGCTGCAGGAAGGCTTCGGCGTAGGAACATGCCGGCACCACCTTGTATTTCTGCTCGCGCGCGAAACGCAGTGCCACGCGGGTCAGCTCACCGGCGATGCCACGGCCGGCGATCGGCTCGGGCACCTCGGTATGGGTGATGACCATGCGCCTGCGCTTGATCTGGTAATCGAGCACCGCCAGCTGTCCGCGCACACGTGCGGTGAAGCGGTGGTTGGCCAGGTCGTGCTCGACCTCATAGGCCAGACCGGGGGGCGTGACCGAAGCCATGGAACTGTCTCCTGCGGCGACTGCGTGGATGGTGCGCAGCCGGGCGCCATGATCGCGTGAAGCCTGAACAGGGGCAAGTCCAGTCCATTCACGTCAGTTTTCGCCCTCAAGCTGGAGGCGGGCCGGCCGCTATCGCCTATGGAGGGGTACGGCCAGGCTGGCACGACCCTTGCGACCGTTGACCATGCGCACCACCGTGGAGGCTCCCATGCACGCCAGCAATTCCCATTCCGATACCGACCGCGCCCTGCTGGAGGGCCTGCTGCAACTGGCGGTGGAAGGGCAGACCGAGGATCAGGATTTCCAGCGCATCGGCGAGGAAGTGTTCGCCCGCCTGCTGGATACCTACGGCCAGCAGACCGCAGCCTGACCCGGCCGGGGCGGATCGGACCCGATCCGCCCCGCTACCCGCATCAACCGCCGCCGAGGCGGAAGGTCGGGTTGGAGAGTTCGCGCAGGAAGTGGGTGAAGATGCTCGGCTGCATGGCCAGCATGAAGATCACGCCAAACGCCGCACCTGCCAGGTGCGCGCTGTGGTTGATGCGGTCGCCACCGCGCCTGTCCATCCAGATGCTGTAGCCGACGTAGAACGCGGCATAGATGATCGCCGGTGCCGGGATGAAGAACACCAGGATGATCGACCACGGCTTGATCAGGATGAAGGCGAACAGCACCGCCGATACCGCCCCGGACGCCCCGAGGCTGAGGTAGTTCGGGTTCTTCTGGTTCTTCAGGTAGCTGGGCAGGATCGAGACCAGCAGCGCGCCGATGTAGAACGCCGGGTAGGTCAGGTAGCTGCCGGTCAGCTGCACCATCACGCTCTCGATGAATCCCCCGAAGAAGAACAGGGTGATCATGTTGAAGATCAGGTGCGACCAGTCGGCGTGGATGAAGCCATAGGTCACCAGCCGGTCGTACTGGCGGTGACGGTCGATGGCCGGCGGCCACAGGATCAGGCGGTCGGCCAGCTTGCGGTTGTTGAACGCCATCCACGACAGGATGGCGGTGATGGCGATCAACAGCAGATTGACGGGGGTCATGTCAGGCTCAGGCGCTACGGTAGTTGTCAACCATACGATAGCGTTTCGCGTACCAACCGAAGGCCAACGCCGCGACGAAGGCGAAGCCGGCGAAGAAGAACATCAGGAACGCCGCCTCGCTCAGGCCCGTGCCCGCGATCTGGTGGGTGACCGTGTCGTTGCGCACCGCCGCGTTGGACAGCAGCACCCACAGGTTGCCGATGGTGGTGGTCAGGTTCCAGAAGCTCATCACCACGCCCTTCATCGCCTGCGGTGCCTGGCTGTAGGCGAACTCCAGGCCGGTGGCCGAGACCAGCACCTCACCGAAGGTCAGCAGCGCGTACGGCAGCATCTGCCAGAAGATCGACATGGCGTTGCCGCCGTCCATCACCACCTGGATGCCACCCACCACGATCCAGGCCAGGCCACTGAAGGCGATGCCGGCGGTCATGCGGCGCAGCGCGGTCGGTTCGAAGCCGAAGCGGCGCAGGGCCGGGTACAGCACCAGGTTGTTGAACGGAATCAGGATCATCACCAGCAGCGGGTTCAGCGCCTGCATCTGCGAGGCGGTGAACCAGCTTGGCATCTGCATCTGCTGGCCCTGCAGGACCCAGGTCGAGGCCTTCTGGTCGAACAGCGAGAAGAACGGCGTGGTCAGCGCGAAGATCACCAGCACGCGCAGTACCGAGCGCACGCCTTCCACGGCTTCGGCCGGATGCTGGCCACGGGCGCGGTCCAGCTGCAGCCAGGTGCCGCCACCGATGCCGGCAAGGATGGCCACCAGCGCCAGGCACAGGCAGATCACGATACCCAGCGAACCGACCAGGCCGAACGCGGCCACCGCCAGCGCCAGGCCAAGCACGGCGATCACCAGGCCCGGACGGCCCTGGCCAGCCACGCGCGTGGTCAGCGCGGTACGCACCACGTTGGCGAACGAATGCGGGTCCTTCGGCGGCAGCGGCACCAGCACGTAGCGCCTGCGGCCCAGCCAGAACACGAAGGTAGCGATGAACATCAGGATGCCCGGGATGCCGAACGCCCACTGCGGGCCCCAGTTCTTCAGCACCAGCGGGATCAGCAGCGAGGCGAACAGCGAGCCGAAGTTGATGATCCAGTAGAAGGCGTCGAAGACGATCTTGGCCAGGTGCTTGTTGCTCTGGTCGAACTGGTCGCCCATGAACGAGGCCACCAGCGGCTTGATGCCGCCGGCACCGAGCGCGATCAGGCCCAGGCCGAGGAAGAAGCCCTCGCGGCTGTTCTCGAACAGCGCCAGGCACAGGTGGCCGGCGCAGTAGACCAGGCTGAACCAGAGAATGGTGTGGTACTTGCCGAAGAACCGGTCGGCCAGCCAGCCACCGAGCAGCGGGAAGAAATACACGCCGATCATGAAGCTGTGCATGATGTCCTTGGCTTCACCGGCACGGCCTTCGGCAGTGATTTCCTGCAGCAGCAGCGAGGTGATCAGGAACTGCACCAGGATGTTGCGCATCCCGTAGAAACTGAACCGCTCGCAGGCCTCATTGCCGATGATGTACGGAATCTGGCGCGGCATCTTTCCCTGGCCGGCGATGGGGGCGACTGCGTCGTGGCTCATCCTGTAAGGCATTCCTGCAAAGCGAAAGGCGCAAGGTTACCGGAACCGGGGCTTGCGAAGCACGCTGCAGGGCTGCATGACAACGGTGCCAATCCATGGCAGGCAGTGCAGGCCCTGCCGGAAGTCACGGCACCTGCACGACAAAAGCGTAAACTTATCGTTATGAGCCCCCTCGCCCACGCCCGCCTCCTGCTCAGCTGCCTTGCGCTGTTGCTGGCGTTGCAGGCGCAGGCACGACCACAGGCGCCGGCCGCCGTTGCCAGCGAGAGCGATCCCAGGCAGCTGACGGTCGCCGCGCTGGAGCTGCCCAGCCGCGATGACGCGCAATGGAAGCAGCGCCGCGAGCAGGTCGCACAGCTGCTGACCGAGCTGCAGCCGGACGTGATCTCGGTGCAGCAGGTGCTGCAGCAGCAGGGCCGCAACCCGGCCTGCTGGCTGGCCAGCCGGCTGCGCTACAGCTGCGACTTCGTTACCGCCGATCCGCCGAGCCAGCCGCTGCGGCATGGCAACGCCATGCTGACCCGGCTGCCGGTCAGCGAGGACGGCGTGACCCTGCTGCATCCTCCCGGCACCTTCAGCGCGGCCGGCATGATGCGGCTGAGGCTGGGCGAGGCGCTGGTCAACATCTATGTGGCGCGGCTGCGCCCGGACCCGGACGAGGCCAGCGCCCGCCAGCACCAGACCAGCGACCTGATGACCTGGATCGGCGCCACCGCCGAAGGCATGCCGAGCCTGATTGCCGGCGATTTCTCGGCCAGCACGGTGGAACTGGTGCGCAGCACGCCGGGGTTCCAGCCGGCCCGGCGCAATCCCGGCGGCCGTGCCGAGGCGCCGGCGGCCAGTGGGGGCGGCAGCAGCGGCCACGGCCTGGATGTGCTGTTCCAGGTCAAGCACTTTGGCGGCATCCGCCAGCAGCCGATCCTGCTGCCGGCCGACGGCGACCTGCCCGGCCTGCGTCTGGGTGTGATGGCGACCCTGCGCCTGCAGGGCGATACGGCCACCGCGGAATAAGTAGTGCGGGCCGCTGGCCGGCTCCCCCGGTACTGCACGGTTGCCGGCCAGCGGCCGGCACTATCGAACGACTGCTGCAACAGAAAAGGCCGGGGTCTGCCCCGGCCTTCTCATGTCATCCTGTCACGCGATCAGGCGATCGCTTCCTGGTAACGGCGCTCGACTTCATTCCAGTCGATGACGTTGAAGAACGCGCCGATGTATTCCGGGCGGCGGTTCTGGTACTTCAGGTAGTACGCGTGTTCCCACACGTCCAGGCCGAGGATGGGGGTGTTGCCTTCCATCAGCGGGCTGTCCTGGTTGCCGGTGCTCTCGACCACGACCTTCTTGTCCGGGGTCACGCTCAGCCACGCCCAGCCACTGCCGAAACGGGTCAGCGCGGCCTTGGTGAAGGCATCCTTGAACTTGTCGAAACCGCCCAGGTCCTTGTCGATGGCCTTGGCCACGTCGCCCACCGGGTTGCCGCCGGCATTGGGGGCCATCACGGTCCAGAACAGCGAGTGGTTGGCATGGCCACCACCGTTGTTGCGCACCGGGCCCTGCAGGTTCTCCGGCAGCGACTTGAGCTTCTTCACCAGCTCTTCGACCGGCAGGTCAGCGTACTCGGTGCCTTCCAGCGCCGCGTTGACGTTGTTGATGTAGGTCTGGTGATGCTTGGTGTGATGGATTTCCATCGTCGCCGCATCGATATGCGGTTCCAGCGCGTCGTAGGCATAGGACAGCTTGGGCAGGGTGTAGGCCATGATGCATCTCCTGATTGCGAGGGCACCCGACGATGTCGGGCGGTGCGCGGTGAATGATGGGGACAGACCGCCAGATTACCAAGGGGGATGTAAAGGAAATTGCGTCCTGCCAGTGAGCACGACGGCAATTGTTACGCAGCAGTGACGCAGCGCGCTCCTCATGCACCGTGCAGCGCACAGGCGCTACAGTGCGTGTACTACCCTCGCCCGCCCCTGCCCATGCGCAACCCCCGGCTGCTGATCACCGCCATCGCCCTGCTGCTGCTCGGCCTGGTCGCCAACCATTTCCTGCAAAGGCCGCCAGCGCCGCAGTTCGCGCCCGACCTGCAGGGCATGCCTGTCGCGCGCGCGCCGGCCACCGCCTCGCCCGGCAAGGACAGCGGACTTCCCGCGTTCCTGCCCGCCGAAGCGCGCGCGACCATCGCCCTGATCCAGCGTGGCGGTCCATTCCCGCACCGCCAGGACGGCAGTACCTTCAGCAACCGCGAGCAGCAGCTGCCGCAGCGCGCGCGCGGCTACTACCGCGAATACACCGTCGACACCCCTGGCGCGCGTACGCGTGGCACGCGTCGCATCGTCACCGGCGGCGATCCGCCGGAAGCGTGGTACTACACCGACGACCATTACGCGTCATTCCGCAGCTTCACCGTACCGGCCCAGGGAGCGCAGTGATGAGCCACGATGATTTCGGCCTTGGCCTGCATGACATCAACAACGCCGGCGTCTACGCCATCGACAGCGACGACATCGGCGCACTGGCCGCGGCGATGCGCGATGCCGGCCTGAAAGTGATCCGCATCGATCTGGAGGGCGTCGCGGACAAGCGCACCCTGCTCGCCCGTTTGGCCGCACAGCTGGATTTCCCGGCCGGTTTCGGCGGCAACTGGGATGCGCTGTCGGACAACCTGCGCGACCTGCAATGGCTGCCGGCCAATGGCTACGCGCTGTTCCTGGCCGACGTGGACGCGCTGCGCGCCGGTCCGCAGAAGGACTTCGACACCCTGCTGGACGTGATGGACGAGACCAGCCGTGACTGGGTCGGCCGCGACGTACCGTTCTGGGTGTTCCTGTCGCAGAGCGCGTAAGGTCACTGCCTTGGCCGGGATGCACTGACGCCTTGGCAGAGGCCGACCTTGGTCGGCGCTTCTGTGCCAACCAAGGTTGGCATCTACCAAAGCGCGGGCCGGCCAGCACGTGGGCACGACCCCTGTCTAGCGGCTCCCGTTGTCTTCCTGCAGTTCCTTCTTGAACGGGATGTCCGGCGGCGGTCGTGCCACGGCCGGCTGGTCCTGCATGTTGGGGTTGGTCAGGCCACAGCCGCCACCGGCCTGCAGGATCGAAATGACGCAGGAGATCCTTGTGTTGGTGCCCGGCAATGGAATCTCCATCGCCTTGACGCCCTTGCGCACCCATTCGGCCAGCAGCGATTCCTGCGGCACCCAGTATTTGTCGAACGAGGTCGGCGTGTAGTCGTACGGCGGGCGCTTCAGCCAGGTGCCGGACTGCGCAATGCGCTCCTTGCTCCAGCCGTCGTTGGCACCGCCGGGCGCACCGCGCGCGGCATGGCCATCGCCCTCCTGGCCAGGCACGCGCACGCTGCCATCGGCATTGAACAGGCCGCTGCCCTTGCCGGCGGTACTGGCCTGGCGGGTACCGTTGCTGCTGCCGTCGCGGTTGCGGCTGGAAGACCCCCAGTCATCGCCCTTGGCAGGCGTCGCCCAGTTGCCTGGATCAGGCGCCGGGCGCGCTCCCGCGTTTGCGGGTGTGCTGCTGGATGCTGACGGACGCGCGCTGCTGCTCGCCTGCGTCGCGCTGCCCTGGGCCGCAGTCGCGGGCGTCGCCGTGGCACTGCCACTGGAGGATGCCGGCGCTGCCACCGGTGCCGAGGCCACTTCACGTTCCCGCACCTGCACGTCGCGGCCAGTGGGCGCGCGTACGGCGGGCTCACGCCCGGCCACCGCCGCCATCCGCACCTGCGGATCGGCCACGGCCTGCACTTCACGTTCGCGCACCTGCACGTCCTGCTGCGGCACGCGCACCTGCACTTCCGCGCTGCGCAGCGGCTGGGGAGCGACCGGCGCGTCGACCGTACTGACTTCGCGTTCGCGCACCTGGATGTCACGCACCTGCGGCGTGCGCACGGCCAGTTCCGGGGTACGCACCGGGCTTGGTGTCGGCGGCGCCTGCACCGGCTGCACGCTGCGCTCGCGCACGGCGGGTGTGCTGTCACGCGGCACGACGCTGACTTCGGTGCGCGGCACACTGACCGGCGGCACCACGAAATCCGTGCTGGCCTGCGCCACTTCGGTGGCCTGGACGGGCGAAGGCGGCGGCGCGGCCACCGGCGCCGGCTCGGCGTCGGCCGGCGGTGGTGGTGGAACGCTGGCGGTCGGCGCGGATGCCGGGGATGAGGCGGTGGTTTCGGCAGCCACCGGACGTGGCGCAGGGGCCGAGGCAGCGCCCGCCTCCTGGCCCGGCGCAACCCGACCTGCCGCCGCAGCCGCAGCCGCTTCGGCGCCCGGCTGATCGCCACCGCCTTCCTGCGATGCGCGGCCGACGAACTCCACCTGCACGCGCTCGCCCTCGGTGCCCTCTTCGTCCGGCGCGCTGGTACGGATCACCGCCACCCACAGCAACAGCACGAAGAACAGCAGGTGCAGCAGTGCACTGACCAGTGCCGAGGTCCAGCGCATCCAGCGCTGGTCGCGCGGCGCGGCGTCCCAGTCCTGCCAGAACAATCGGCGCAGCGCCTGCCACGGCGACAGCCGCGGCGACTGGCCTGGCGGGCCCGGCAGCGGGCGCGGCAGGAAAACTGCGATCACCTCGCGGGCATGGAACGGCCGCGGCAGTGGCCCCAGCGAGCGCAGCCACAGCGCCCAGCCATAGGGCAGGCGCGTGGACTTCTCGAGGACGGCGCGGGGCTGCTGGCGCGCCAGCAGCAGATCAATGAGTTGCTCGGCCCGGGTCAGAGGCACGCGTCAGCGATCAGGCGACGTTGCCGCGCGGAATGTAAGGCGCGTGGCCGCTGTCATGATCGGTCGCGTCACGCACGGCGGTCACGCCCGGCACGCGGCCCATCAGGGTCTTTTCGATGCCCTGCTTGAGCGTCACATCGGCCATGCCGCAGCCCTGGCAGCCACCACCGAAGCGCAGCAGCACCACGCCGTCGGACGAGACTTCCTGCACGGCCACCTTGCCGCCATGCGAGGCCAGCTGCGGATTGACTTCGTTCTCCACCACCCAGTGCACGCGTTCGACCAGCGAGGCCGCATCACCCGGCGCTTCGCCCTTGATGCGCGGCGCCTTGATGGTCAGCTGCTGGGCACCGGCGGTGCCGGCGACGATGTCGATCTCGGCGCCATCGAGCCAGCCAACGCTGCCGGCGTCGACATAGAGGGTGAAACCATCGCAGTCCACCGCCCACTCGTCACCGAGCAGGTCGGTCGGTTCGGCGAATTCCAGCCGGGCGTCGGCGCGCGGCGTACCGGGGTCGACCGCGCTCAGGCGCACGCCCATGCCGGGCACGCCCTCGCGTTCGATCAACCTGCGGAAATGGGTCTGGGCAGTGTCGGAGATCTGGATCATCAGGCTATTCTAGCCAAGTAAGCGTCAGCCGCTCATTCGGTTTATACACCGTCCGGCGCATTGTTCAGTCAACACGAGGTGGAGATTCCCATGGCCGACCTGATTCCACTGGCCCAGGCCCGTTGCGTGCCGCGCAAAGGCAGCGACCACAAGCTCGGCGAGGCCCGCCTGGCCGAACTGCTGCCGCAGGTTCCCGGCTGGGAGCTGAGCGAGGGTGACCAGGCCCTGTCGCGTACCTTCCGCTTCAAGGATTACTACGCCACCATGGCCTTCGTGAACGCACTGGCCTGGATCGCCCACCGCGAGGACCACCACCCGGACCTGGGCGTGCACTACGACCGCGCGGTCGTGCGCTTCTCCACCCACGATGTGGGCGGGCTGAGCGAGAACGACTTCATCTGCGCGGCCAAGACTTCGGCCCTGACGGAGCAACTGCCATGAACGTACGTTTGCTGAGCCTGTCCCTGATCGCTGCGACCGGCCTGGCCGGCTGTGGCGCGTCCGAACCGCCGTCACCGCCACCGCCGCCGCCGACCGAAGTGGCCGCGGTGAAGACGCCGCCGCCGCAGTACCCGCTGGAACTGGCCTGCATGGGCGTGGGTGGCACCAGCACCTTCAAGGTGACCATCGGCACCGACGGCAAGCCGAGCGAGGTTGCGCTGTTGACCGGGGCCGGCAACCCGCAGCTGGACGAACTGGCCAAGACCGCCGTGCAGGGCTGGCAGTTCAAGGCCGCCACCCGTAACGGCCAACCGGTGCCGGCCACCATCCAGGTTCCTGTCAGCTTCAACCCGCCACAGCCGAAGCCGGACCAGTGCTTCGCCATCGAAGAACGCCTGCGCCGCGGCGGCTGATCGCGCGCCCCCCCGACGGGGCCTGCCGACGCCCGCCTCGCCCTCGCCGCCCCGGCCCTGCCCGGGGCGGCTGTCTGTTGACCAGGATCGCGTGGGTTGATGCTGCAGATTCCCCCTGAAAACATCTGGATCGCACTGGCGGTCACGCTTGCCGCAGGCCTGGCCACCGCGATCGGCAGCCTGCTGGTGCTGTTCTCGCGCCGCCCCAGCCCGCGCCTGCTGGCGTTCGGCCTGGCCTTTGCCGGTGGCGCGATGGTCTATGTGTCGCTGTCGGAGATCCTCAACAAGTCCATTGCGTCGTTTGCACTGGCGTATGGCGAGCGCACCGGCTTCACCTACGGCACCTTGGCCTTCCTGCTGGGCGTGATCGTGATCGTACTGATCGACCACTTCATTCCCAATCCGCATGACAGCCTGGACAAACAGGACCCTGCGTTCCGCGAGAACAGCCGCGAGTACCTGAAGCGGGTCGCGCTGCTGACCTCGGTTGCGATCACCGCACACAATTTCCCGGAAGGGCTGGCGACCTTCTTTGCCACGCTGGAAAGCCCATCGGTGGGCATGCCACTGGCCTTCGCCATCGCCATCCACAACATTCCCGAGGGCATCGCGATCGCGGTGCCGGTGTACTTCGCCACCCAGAACAAGTTCTACGCGTTCAGTGCCAGCCTGCTGTCCGGCCTGGCCGAGCCCGTGGGCGCGGCGCTTGGCTACTGGCTTCTGTCAGGATCGCTGTCGCACGCCACGTTCGGCTGGGTGTTCGGCCTGATCGCCGGCGTGATGGTGTTCCTGGCGCTGGATGAGCTGCTGCCGGCGGCCAAGCGCTATGCCAAGGGCCACGAGACGGTTTATGGACTGGTGGCCGGCATGGGCACGCTGGCGATCAGCCTGGTGCTGTTCAAGTGGTGAGGGGTTCCCGGCTCGCCCTGTAGAGTCCAGCCATGCTCGACTGGCTTTCCGCGTGGCCCGACCGAGGCGCAGTCGAGCGTGGCTCGACGCTACAGGAGATCCCTACTTCAGCCGGTCCAGCGCCTCGACCAGCTCATCCGCCAGCGGCGCGTTCAATACGTATGGGCTCTTGCCGTCATCCAGCGCGAACTCCAGCGAGGCCGCATGCAGGAACAGGCGCTTCAGCCCGATCTGCTCACGAAGCCGCTTGTTGACCGCTGGATCGCCGTATTTGTCGTCACCGGCCACTGGATGCCCCAGATGCTGGGCGTGCACGCGGATCTGGTGGGTACGGCCGGTCTCGATGCGGACTTCGCAGTACGAATGGCCACCGCGGCGTTCCAGCACCCGGAAGTGGCTGATCGATTCCTTGCCGATCGCATTGACCTGCACATGGCGCTCGCCGCCCTGGCGCAGGCCCACGTGCAGCGGTGCGTCGACCGTCATCACGCCGTCGGGCATGCGCCCGGCCAGCAGCGTCAGGTAGCGCTTGCGGATGCCGGCGCCGTGGTCTTCACGCAGCAAGGCCTGCAGTTCGCTCAGCGCCGAGCGCTTCTTGGCCACGATCAGCAGGCCCGAGGTGTCGCGATCCAACCGGTGGACCAGCTCCAGGGTCTGCCCCGGGCGCAGCGCGCGCAGGGTCTCGATGGCGCCGAAGCTGATGCCGCTGCCGCCGTGGCTGGCCACGCCGGTCGGCTTGTTCAGGGCCAGCAGGCGGGCGTCCTCGAAGACGATGGCCTGCTCCAGGCGGCGCATGAACGCCTCCGGCGGACCGGCCTTGTCTCCCTCCTCAGTGAGACGGACCGGTGGCACGCGCACCTCGTCACCGGCCTCGAGCTTGCGCTCGGCCTTGGCGCGGCCACCGTTCACCCGAACCTGGCCACTGCGCACCAGCTTGTAGACCAGGCTGCGCGGGGCGCCCTTCAGCTGGCCGAGCAGGAAGTTGTCCAGGCGCTGGCCGGCGCGGTCGGCGGGAACGGTGATCATGCGCACGGAAGGCTTGTCGCCAGCGGGTTTGGTGGGGTCTTGGGCGGTCATCAGGCTGTTTATTCTGTTACACTCGGGGGGCGAGATAAGGGATTGATTTCGTTGGAAGTTACTCAGGGCCAGAAGCCCAGCTTCCGACGAATCCGGCACAGTGCGCGACCACCGCCCGCGGGGCGGCCATGTTAGCGGCTCACCGGCCTTCCCGGCCATCGCCGGATGCCTGACACGCAACCGTGCTGAACATGTCCCGCGTGGCGCTCCAGCCTGGCTGACAGCTGCCTGCGGCCTGTAACACCCCAAAACCCATAAGAGTGAAGCGCTCCCGCGGCCTGCCGTGGTGTCGTAGCGCTGGAAACCCAAGCCGCCCTCCCCGCGCTTGCGCGAATGGGCGGCGAACCGTGTCCAGAGGCGAAACCCCATGGCGTTCCGCGCGGTAGCCGCTTGCGAGGAACGCAACAATGAAGCGAATGCTGATCAACGCCACGCAGGCTGAAGAGCTGCGTGTTGCCATCGTGGATGGCCAGTCGTTGTATGACATCGACATCGAACAGCCGTCGAAGGAACAGAAGAAGTCCAACATCTACAAGGGCCGGATCTTCCGCATCGAGCCCTCGCTGGAAGCCGCCTTCGTCGAGTACGGCGGTGGCCGCCATGGCTTCCTGCCGCTGAAGGAAATCTCCCGCGACTACTTCCAGGCCGGTGTCGACCACAACAAGACCGGCATCCGCGAGCTGCTGAAGGAAGGCCAGGAGATCGTCGTCCAGGTCGACAAGGAAGAGCGTGGCAACAAGGGCGCCGCCCTGACCACGTTCATCTCGCTGGCCGGCCGCTACATGGTGCTGATGCCGAACTCGCCCAGCGCAGGCGGCGTTTCCCGTCGCATCGAGGGCGAAGACCGGGCCGCGCTGAAGGACGCCCTGGACAAGCTGAACATTCCCGACGACATGGGCGTGATCATCCGTACCGCCGGCGTCGGCCGCGATGCGGAAGAGCTGCAGTGGGACCTGGACTACCTGCTCAATGTCTGGCGCGCCATCGCCGAAGCCGCACTGAGCAAGCCGGCTCCGTTCCTGATCTACCAGGAATCGCGCCTGATCGTGCGCGCCCTGCGTGACTACCTGCGCGCCGACATCGGCGAGATCCTGGTGGACACCGAGGAGATGTACGAGCACGCCCGCGAGTTCATGCAGCAAGTGATGCCGCAGACCCTGCGCAAGCTCAAGCATTACAAGGACGACATCCCGCTGTTCAACCGCTTCCAGATCGAGTCGCAGATCGAGGGCGCCTACGAGCGCAACGTGCGCCTGCCGTCGGGCGGCTCGATCGTGGTCGACCAGACCGAAGCGCTGACCGCGGTCGACGTCAATTCCTCGCGCGCCACCAAGGGCAGCGACATCGAGGACACCGCGTTCCAGACCAACCTGGAAGCGGCCGAGGAAGTGGCCCGCCAGCTGCGCCTGCGCGACCTGGGCGGCCTGGTGGTGATCGACTTCATCGACATGGCCTCCAACAAGCACCAGCGCGAGGTCGAGAACCGCCTGGCCAACGCGCTGAAGTACGACCGTGCGCGCGTCCAGGTTGGCCGCATCTCGCGCTTCGGCCTGCTGGAAATGAGCCGCCAGCGCCTGCGCCCGAGCCTGGGTGAATCCAGCCAGATCGTCTGCCCGCGTTGCGACGGCCACGGCCGCATGCGCAGCGTCGAGTCGCTGTCGCTGTCGATCATCCGCGTTGCCGAAGAGCATGCGATGAAGGAAAACACCGGGCAGGTGCTGGTCCAGGCGCCGGTGGAGATCGCCAATTACCTGCTGAACGAAAAGCGCAGTGCCCTGCGCGAGATCGAGCAGCGCCACGAGGCGCCGATCGTGATCGTCGCCGACGAGCAGCTGCACACCCCGCACTACACCGTCACCCGCCTGCGCGAGAACGAGCTGGGTGAAGAGAGCAACAAGCCCAGTTACCAGCGCGGCACCCCGCGCAAGCTGCCGGTGCATGCCCTGACCAAGGGCCAGCTGAACATCCCGCCGCCGGCGGTGACCCAGGTCAAGCACACCTCCCCCGCCCCGGTGCGCGAGGAAGTGGAGCCGGCCGCAGCGGCACCGGCCCCGGTCGTGGCAGCGCCGGTTGCAGCGGCCCCGAGCGGCGGCGTGATCGGTTGGCTCAAGCGCGTGTTCGGTGGCGAACCGGCGCCGGCGCCGGCGCCGGCGGCTCCTGTTGCCCGCCAGCAGCAGGACGGCGGCCGCAAGGACCGCAACAAGGATCGCAACAAGGACCGCAAGGATCGCCGCGACGACAACCGTGGCAACGGCAACGCTCAGCAGCAGAAGGATGGCGGCAACCGCAAGGAGCGCGGTGAGCAGCGCAAGGACGGCCGCAACGGCAACAACGGCAATGCCCAGCAGCAGCCGCAGCAGGGCAGGCAGAAGGAGCCTCAGCAGAAGGACGGCCAGCAGCCGCATCAGCAGAACAAGCCGCGCAACGAGCAGCAGGGCCAGAACCAGAAC
Source organism: Stenotrophomonas sp. CASM106 (assembly GCF_049384825.1). Taxonomy (NCBI): domain Bacteria; kingdom Pseudomonadati; phylum Pseudomonadota; class Gammaproteobacteria; order Lysobacterales; family Lysobacteraceae; genus Stenotrophomonas; species Stenotrophomonas sp. CASM106. Next base: position 292,334 of record NZ_JBMRFS010000003.1, on the reverse strand, counting down.
CAGCAGCAGCCGAAGCTGAAGCAGCCCAAGCAGCCGCGCCAGCCGCAGGACGGTGACAAGCCGGCCGAGAAGCCGCAGCGCAGCACCGCCGAGGCACCGGCCGAGGCCGTGACCGCGGCTGCCGCCGTGGCCGCCACGGCGGTCGCCGCCAATGGGGTGACCGCTCAGGAAGCCACTGCGCCGGTGGCGCCGGTTGCGCCGGCCGCCTCCGCTCCGGCGGAAGCCACTGCACCGGCGGACACCACTGCCAACGCCGGCAACGAGGCCGAGGCGATTGCCGTGACCGGTGAAGAGGCTGCTGTCGACGCCAACGGCGAGCAGGCCGGTGAAGGCGCGACCCGCCGCCGCCGTGGCCGTCGTGGTGGCCGTCGCCGCCGTCGTGGTGGCGCCGAGAACGCTGCCGGCAGCGATGGCCTGGGCGATGATCAGGACGACGCGGACGACAGTGATGACACCGATGCCGCTGATGTCGCCGAGCAGAGCAACGACAGCGTCGCCGGGACCACTCCGGTCGCCGCTGCGCAGCCGGCCCGTTCGCAACCGGAATTCGATTTCGATGACGAAGTCGAACCGACCGCTGCCGAATCCGAAAAGCCGGTCCGTGCCGCCGCCGCTGTTGTCGCCGCGCCGGTCGCGGTGGTGAGCAGCGCCTTGGTCGATGCCGCTGCACCGGTGGTGGCCGAAGTACAGGCGCCGATCGATACCGTGGCCAAGGCCGAACCGGCATCTTCGCCGGTGCAGACCAGCATGCTCGATGCCATCGACGCGGCGACCCCGGCCCAGCCGGTGGTGGCTGCAGCACCGGCGGTCGAAGCCAAGCCGGTCGTGGTTGAGGCTGCCCCGGCCGTTGAAGCCACTCCGGTGGTCGAAGTGAAGCCGGTCGTGGTCGAGGCTGCTCCGGTCGTGGAATCGAAGCCGGAGGTTGTTGCAGCGTCCCCGGTGGCTGAAGCCGAGCCGCTGGCCGTTGAGGCCGCCCCGGTGGTGGAGGCCGCTCCCGCGGTTGAAGCCAAGCCGGTGGTCGAGACCGCACCGGTCGCCGAACAGCCAGTCGCTCCGGTGGCAGTTGAAGCCGCACCGGTGGAAGCTGCGGCCCCGGTCGCCGATGCGGTGGTGACGCCGTCGATCGATCCGGTCGCCGATGGTCACGCCGATGCCGCCGCCCAGGCGGCCGAAGCCAAGGCCGACGAAGAAGACGAAGACGCCGCCAAGCGCACGCCGCCGGCGAACTGATCGCGATCTGGGCGCGTGAAAAGGAACGGCGGGGATCGATGATCCCCGCCGTTTCTGTTTGTGCGCCGGGCGCGTGCAGCGCTCTGGTAGAGGCCAACCTTGGTTGGCGCCGTTGTTCGAGCGAACGCGGACACGTCCGTGCCAACCAAGGTTGGCACCTACCAGGACATCAGCGCGTCGGCGCGAACTGCAACCGGGTCCACACGCCGTAGTGGTCCGAGGCCCAGCGACCGCTGTCATCGGGCTGGTCGAACAGGAGCTTCGCTTCGCGCGCGACCATCCGGTCCTGCTGGAAGAAGATGTGGTCGATACGCGAAGGTGCCTGGTAATAGTGCCGGTTCAAGGTGCTGACCCCGGCCAGGTCGGTGTTGACGTGCACGCTGCCATAGCTGTCGCCGTAATGGCTGCGCAGCTCGCTCAGGTCACCTGCGTCCACCAGCGCATTGAAGTCGCCCGCGATCACCACCGGCGCGCCGGCCGAGGTAGCGGTGATGAAGCGCAGCAGGTCCTCGACCTGGGTACGACGGATGCGCTGACCACTCTCGTCGTTGCGCTCGTTGAGATGCGTGGCGTAGACGTTCACCGGTGTGCCGTCGACGTCGATGCGCAGGTGGGCCACCGTGCGGTAGTCGTCCAATGGCAGCAGCAGATGATCCCCCTGGGCGAGGATCGGCCGCCGGGTCAGCAACGCATTGCCGTAACGCTTCGGCGCGCCCACCGGATCGGTGGACACGAACACGTACTTGTAGCCGAGCTGGCTGGCCAGCCACTGCGCCTGGTTGCGCACGTTGCGGCGCTGGATCACCTCCTGCAGCGCGATGGCATCGGGCTGCAGGCGCTTGAGTTCGGCCAGGATGGTACGGCGGCGGCTCGGCCAGTCTTCGCGGTCATGATGGAGGTTGAAGGTGACCATGCTCATGCCTGGCGCGCTGGCGATGTCCACCGCTGGCGATGCGACCTGCGGCACCGCCGCCAGCGTCAGCCCTGGCAATGCCAATGCAATGGCCAGCCCCAGGGCGCGCACCGTCGCGCGCGCTCCCTCCCCTTGTTGCTTCATCGTTACTGCCCCTTGCGCTCGGCGCGGCGCACCGCGCCCGGTACATCGATCTCGACCCGTGCCGGCAGCTGGTGCACGTGCAGTTCCTTGTTGATCCATTCGGCCGCTTCGCCGTTGATGGTCGCCTCGCCCGGATCACCGGCGTACGGCCACGGCAACACCACGCCACCGACCGGTGGCACCAGGCCCGGCTGCACCTCCAGCACCAGCTGCTTGTCGCTGCGCTGCAGGCGGTAATTGAGCTGGCCCTGCGGCGTGCGAAGGCCCTGCACGGCGATGCCCTCGCCCTGCAGCCAGGCCGTCGGGATGCCGGCGGCCAACACCAGCGCATCGTCCATGTCACGACTGTAGGCGAACATGTCCAGGGCCGAGCGCACGAAGTCCGAGGCGACCCAGGCATGCGGCAGGTCACCGACGAAGAACGGCTTGCGCGGCGTGCGCGAGACCACTTCGGCCCACTGGTTCCAGGCCTGCGGCGCACGGTCCTTGAAGAAGAACTCGGTCGCCTGCCAGGCGCGATCGCGCCAGCCCAGGCGAACGAAGGCGGCCACGTTGCGCCATTCGTACGGCGTGTAGTCCTTCCACTCGCGCTTGCCATCGCGGCGGGCCACGAATTCCTTCCAGTAGCGCTCGAAGGTCGCCTCCAACGCCTGCTGCGGCAGCCGGCCCTGCTCGCCGCCCGGCGCCAGCGCGATGGTGGTCGAGGTCGCGTCGAAATCGCCCAGCTCGGCCGAGCCCGGCAGGTAGTCGATGTTGTGCTGCTGCATCGCCGACAGCAGTGACGCCTGCAGGTCATCACGGAACTGGTCACGCGACTCGGCGATCTGCATCGCTTCGACCTTGCCCAGCTGGGCCGCCAGCGATGCTGCGTCCTTGTAGCCGCGCAACGCCCAGAAATTATCCCAGTACGAATGCATCGGCTTGGCCGAATAGCCTTCGTGGCTGATCGAGGCCGGCATCATCCCGTAGAACGCCGGGTTGCGCGCACGGTTCTCTTCGGTACGCTCGCTGGCACGCAGCTGCTCCATGTAGCTGTAGGCGCCCTGCACGTGCGGCCACATCAGCTCGGCGAAGGTGCTGTCGCCGGTATAGCGCCCATATTCGGCGATGCTGTAGATCAGCTCACCGTGGCTGTCGTTCTCCGGCACCGGGTCGCTGCCGCGCGCATCGACACAGCACGGCACCTTGCCGTTCTCGAACTGGTAAGGCGCATACCAGTTGATGTAGTCACGCACGGCATCGCTGCGCCCCATGCGCAGCAGGCCTTCGGAAATCATCGCGCCGTCGCGGATCCAGCTGCGCGCGTACGAGCGCGTGCCCGGCTGCAGGCGCGGGCCGACCCGCGAGATCAGCATGTGCGCCACGGCGGTGCGCAGGGTGTCGACCAGGGCCTGGCCTGCCGCCGGCACCTGCAGCGAGACCACGCCCAGCGCGTGCCGCCACTGTTCGGCCACCTGCGCCTGCGCCTTGGCCACGTCCAGCGCCTGCGGCGCCCAGCTCCCGGTCTGCGGCAGCACCACTGCCACTTCGCGGCTCTGCCCGGGTTCCAGCTTGATCGTATACAGCAGCGCACCGGACGCCATGCCGGTACTGTCCTTCACTGCCGTAGTGGCCGGATACTTTCCGGACGCAAGATGCATCGCATCGAGCTTGCCATCGAACGTGCTGGCGAAACGGGCATCGGGCACCTGCAGTGGATAGATGCGCGGCTCGCCGTTGATGCGTACCAGCTGTTCGCCCACGTCCAGCGCATCGATGCGGCTGAAGCCGCCGACGGTGTTGAGGAACTGGGTCGGCGGGTTGACCTGCCAGGGGCGGATCGCCAGCGCCAGGGTGTACTCGTGCGCCACCTTGTCCGGATTGCTCAGCCGATAGCGGCCGATCAACTGCGCGCGCTCCGGCGTGCCCTGCACGAAGCTGGTCACCGCCAGGCCGGCCTTCTCGTGCACCCAGTCGACGTTGGCGATCGGAAGATAGTGGTCCTGCAGCGACTGGGTCGTGGCCACCTTCGACCAGTCCAGCAGCTTGCCGTCGAGGCGGATGAACGGCTCGATGCTGAAGCTGCCCTTGGCCGGCTCCAGCGCACCGTCCTCGCTGATCAGCGCCTGTTCCTGGCCGCCATCGAGGCCGAGCAGGGTCCAGTACGGCTGTTCGCCCACATACGCACGCGGCAGCGAACCGCGCGGCAGGTCGGCCGCCACCGAGGACAGGAAGGCGTTCGGCGTGGCGGCGAACGCCAGCGGCTTGAGCGTGATGTCACGGATGCCATAGCGCCAGTTCGGGCCATCGAGCAGATCGAAACGCACGTAGCGTGCGTCGGTGTCCGGCAGCGCCAGCCAGTCGCGGCCACCCGCACCGCCGGTCACCTCGCGCACAGTGCGCCAGTCCCGGCCATCTTCGGACGTCCGCACGGTGTAACGATTGGCTTCCAGGTTCGGCAGCCAGTCGATCACCGCCCCGCCGATCTCGCGGCTCTTGTGCAGGTCCAGGCTGATGGTCTGCTGCTTGACCCCGCCGCTGATCCAGAACGTATCGCCCTTGCCATCGATCATGCGGTCCTGCAGCGCGGTGGCGGTATCGGCGATGACCGATGGCACCAGTGCCGAATCATCCTGCGGTGGCAGGCCCTGCAGGGTCAGCTTGTCGAAGCACACCGTGCCGCGGCCACCGACCTTGCTGTAGATCGTGAACTCGACCGCGGCGCTGCGCGCCATCTCCTTCTCGGGCGACGGCCCCCACGCCTTGTCGATCTGGCGACGCCGGTATTCGACCGGTGTCCACGCATTGGGGAAGCTGTAGCCCGGGCGGTTGACCCACCAGACGTTGTCGCCGCTGGCATCGATCAGCTTGAACTGCAGGTCGTTGGCCGGCGAATCACCACGCAGCTGGAAGCCGAAACGGTAGTTGACCGGGTAGTCGATGTTCAGCGCGCGGCGGATGCCGACGTAGCCGGAGACCTTGTGGAAATCATAGTCCAGGCACAGGGCACGGCCGCCGCCGGCGCCGCTGACCGGCCGCAGCGAACCACTGACCTGGTCGGACAGCACCAGTTTCCAGGCGCCGATATCGTCGAAGTCGTCCAGCACCTTCGGCGCCGGCAGTGCCGGTGGTGCGGCGATCGCCAGGGAGGTCCACAACAGTCCCAGTCCAACGGCGATCGCTCGCTTCATCCCTTGACGCTCCCCAGCAACAGACCTTGGATGTAGTACCGCTGCAGCACCAGGAACAGCGCCAGCACCGGAACCACGGTGACCACCGCGCCAGCCATCATCATTTCCACGTCCATGATGTGTTCGCGCGAGAGGGTGGCCAGCGCCACCGGCAAAGTGTAGTGCTCCTGGTCGGTCAACACGATCAGCGGCCACATGAAATCGTTCCATGCGCCCATGAAGGTGAAGATCGCCAGGGTCACCAGCACCGGCTTGAGCATCGGCAGCACGATCTGGAAGAAGATGCGCAGCTCCCCTGCCCCGTCGATGCGCGCCGCTTCCAGCAGTTCGTCCGGGATCGAACGTGCGTACTGGCGTACCAGGAAGATGCCGAACACGCTGGCCAGCGCCGGCACGATCACGCCGCCGAAGCTGTTGACCAGCCCCAGCTGCTTCATCAGCAGGAACAGTGGCAGCATCGCCACCTGCGCTGGAATCACCAGCGCCGCCATCAGTACCTGGAACAGGCGCTCGCGGCCGACGAAGTTGAGCTTGGCGAAAGCGTAACCGGCCATGGTGTTGAGCAGCAGCGAGCCGATCGTGATGCCCAGCGACACCAGCAGGCTGTTGGCAAAGTTGCCGCCCATGCCGGTGCGCGCGAACAGTTCATGGTAGTTGTGCGTGGTGATGCTCGAAGGCAGCAGCGGCGGCGGGAAATGGCTGGCCTCGCCCTGCGGCATGAACGAGACCGAGACCATCCACAGCAGCGGTGCCAGGCTGACCAGGGCCAGCACCAGCAACGCACCATTGATCATCCACGGGTACCAGCGCGACTGGCCGATTTCACGACTCATACCAACTGCCTCTTGCGGCCGAAACGCAGCATCACGGTGGTCACCGCCAGGATGATCAGGAACAGCAGGAACGCCACGGCGGAGGCGCGTCCCAGGTTCCACCACTTGAAGCCTTCCTCGAACATGAAATACAGCACGCTGACGGTGCTCTGCAGTGGGTCGCCGCGGGTCATCACGTAGGGTTCGGCGAACAGCTGGAAGTAGCCGGACACGGTAATCACCCCGACCACCAGCAGCACCGGGCCGAGCATCGGCAGGGTGATGTGCAGGAACTGCTTCCAGCGCGAGGCACCATCGATGCGCGCCGCTTCGTACAGGTCATGCGGGATCGCCTGCAGGCCGGCCAGGAAGATCACCATGTTGTAGCCGAAGTTCTTCCACACCGCGAACAGCATGATGGTCGGCATCGCCCAGTTGGGATCACCCAGCCAGTCGATCGGGCTGATGCCCAGATGGCCCAGGCCGTAGTTCACCAGGCCATAGCTGGTATGGAACAGGTAGCGCCAGATCACCGCCACCGCCACCAGCGTGGTCACCACCGGCGCGAACAGGGCCGTGCGGAACAGGGCCTTGAAGCGCGCGGCCGGTGCATTGAGCAGCATCGCCGCGCCCAGCGACACGCCGATCGACAACGGCACGCCGATCAGCACGAAGTAGGTGGTGTTCCACAGCGACTTCCAGAACATCGGCGTCTGCAGCAGGTCGATGTAGTTGCCCAGGCCGACGAAGCGCAGGTTGCTGCTATCGGCCAGTGCATAGAGGTCGAAGTCGGTCACGCTCAGTGCAAGCGCCGAGGCGACCGGCAGGCCGAAGAACACGCCCAGCACGATCAGCGAGGGGCCGGCGAAGATCCAGCCGGCCAGCGAAGTACGTTTCATTGCGCGCTCCCGGCGGCCACGGCGCTGCTCGATTGCGACGACGGCGCGCGCTCCTGCAGGCGTTGTTGTTCATGCATCCAGCGGCGCTTGGCCAGCACCTTGTCCACGCGCTGGTCCAGCTCTTCCACGGCCTTGTCCTGCGGCAGGCCACCGCGCACCACCTTCTCGGTGACGATGCGCATTTCCTGCACGATGCGCTCCCATTCGAGCACCTTCGGCGTCGGCCTGACCCGCTCCAGCTGATCGCGGAACGCGGCCGCCAGCGGGTCATTGGCCAGCGACGGCGTGTTCCACGCACTGCGGCGCGGCGGCAGGTCGCCAATGATCGAATGGAAGCGTGCCTGGATTTCCGGCCGCGACAGGAATTCGATCAGCTTCCAGGACGCCTCCTTCTGCTGCGACTTGCGGAAGATCACCAGGCTGGTACCACCGGCGATGCCCGCGCCCGGACCGTCCGGCCCCGGCAGCGCGGCGGTGCCCCACTGCCCTTCCAGTTCCTTCGGCTGCAGCTTCTTGAACTCGCGGATGTTCCAGGGGCCGGAGATGTAGAACACGTTGAAGCCGCGGAAGAATTCGTCCCAGACATTGGAGATCTGCGTCTCGGACATCTTCGGCGCCCAGCCCTGCTCGAACATGTTGGCGTAGAAGCCCAGCGTGCGGCGGAACCCCGGGCTGGAGAAATTGCCCCGGGTGTCGTCGTCACGCAGCAGCGGGTCGGGCTGCTGCAAGGCCAGCGACAGCTGCTGCTCGAACTCGTTGATCGGCATCAGCACCGCGTAGCGGCTCGGGCCCTGCATGCGCTTGATCGCCGCCATCTGCTCTTCCCATTCCTGCCACGTACGCGGCGGGTGGTCGTAGCCGGCCTTGGCCAGCAGGTCCTTGCGGTAGTAGATCAGGCGCGTATCGACGTACCACGGCACGCCGACCAGCCCGCCGTGGATCACGTTGGTATCCCAGATGCCCTGGAAGTAGTCCTTCGGGTCGACCACGGTGGAGCGCTGCACGAACGGCTGCAGCGGGGTCAGCGCGTCGAGTTCGGCGAACTCCGGCACCCAGGTGTTGCCAAGCTGGCACACGTCCGGCAGGCCGTCGGCGGCGAACGCGGTCAGCAGCTTCTCATGCGCGGCGGTCCACGGGATGTTCTGCACATCCACCTTGATGCCGGGGTTTTCGGCCTCGAATTCGTGGATCAGCTCGCTGACCACCTCGGCTTCGCGGCCCATCGCCCAGAAGCGCACGGTGGTGGTGCCCGGTTCGGTACGGGCGCAGCCGGCCACGGCCAACGCGGCCATGGCAGGCAGCGCCCAGCGGCGCAGGCGGTCGATCCAGTTCGGCATCGGGCTACTTGCCCTGGCCTGTGGTGCGGTTGGCATTGTTCTTCTGTTCCTGCGCGGCAGCCGCGCGTGATTCGGCGATACCCACCGCGCGTGCTGCCGCGGCCTTTTCGTCTTTCTGCAGTTCCAGCGGCTGGAACGACCCTTCCGGCGCCAGCCAGCCGCCACTGAACCCGGCCCGCTCCAGGCCCTTGCGGATGTACGGGTTCTTCTTCATCACTTCCCAGACGAAGTCATCGCGGTAGTTGGCGATCATGGTCAGGATCGGGCCCTGGTCGATGGCGATGTAGTCGCTGGCGACCCAGCCGCGATCGGGAACCAGACGACCGGTCTTGATCGGGATGTCGTAGTTGAAGCTGGGGTTGAACGAATCCAGGAAGCCGTAGCTGGAATAGATGTAGTCGCCAAAGCGCTTGTGCATCTCCAGCGTGGCCGGGATCACCTGCTCGGGGGCGAACACCACCGAGGCGATCGCAGCGGTCGGGGCGATGGTGCCGTCATCGAAGTTCTCGCGCAGGCCGGCGCCGCGCGAGGAGTAGTGGCGGAACTGGCGCTGCTCGCCGCGGTACTCCTGCGTGGTGTTCTGCGGACCATCGCTGGCGGTCAGGCCCCACACGTTCTCGCCATACTCCTTCCACTGCATCGGGTTGGCGATGGCATATTCGCGCTGGGCCAGCGCGGCCGACCGGCTGTTGAGGAAATAGGTGCTGCCGCGCTCGCGCATGTAAGCGTCCTGGATGTCGCGGAAGTCGATCCAGACGTGGCTGTACTGGTGGCCGAACAGCGGGCCGAAGGACAGGTATTCCTGGCCCTGGTAGACGCCCCAGTCGTTGTCGTAGGTACGCGTCCACACCGTCCACGCGTCCGGGCTGACCGGGTGCGTCGGCGAGCCCAGGGCGAGGATGTACACCATCATCGCCTCGTTGTAGCCCATCCAGTCGTGGTCGATGAAACCGCTCTCCGGGAACCAGCCCATCGAGATCAGCGGTGCACGCTGCTGCAGCCACGGCCAGTCGACCTTCTTGTACAACGTATCGGCGATCTGGCGGATTTCCTTCTCGCGCGGATCATCACCGTCGTAGTACGACTGCGCGAACAGCACGCCCATCATCAGCAGCGCGGTATCCACCGATGACAGCTCGACCCAGCTGTCGTAGCGACGGCCTTCCTGCATGTCCAGGAAGTGGTAGTAGAAGCCCTTGTAACCGGCCTTGCCGGTGCGCTGCGGGCCCATCGGCACGTCGCGGAAGAACTTCAGCGTGGTCAGCGTGCGGTCGATCGCCTGGTTGCGGCTGACCCAGCCGTTCTCGATGCCGATCGGATAGGCGGTCAGCGCGAAGCCGACCGAGGCGATGCTGGCGAACGGCCGCGACGGGTAGCGGTCCGGGGTCAGCCCGTTGACCTCGTTGGTGGTATCCCAGAAGAACTGGAAGGTGCGGCGCTCGATGTCATCGAACAGCGGCGGCAGCTCAGGCTTCATGGGCCGAGGCGGTGCATCGGCCTCGATCAGGATCACCGGCGGGCGCGGTTTGGCAGGTTCCTGCTGGGCCGGCTGGCAGGCGGCCACGGCCAGGCTCAGCGCTGCGGCGGACAACAGATGGCGTGCCTGCATGGCGCGGTTCCTCCGGTGGTCTGATCGATGGGAAAGCATACCGTCCAATGATCTGAAATCGTTTACAAGGTGTGTGCTTAAAAAACCACGAAAAACGTGGCCTGACACCGCGATCATTGCCCACGCCGCTGCCCCCTGGCCGGCAGCGGCGTGGGCAATGGACCGGCACGGGGCCGGCCATTGCCATTTTCAGGCGCCCGATGCCGCCGGCGGAGCGGCGGCATCGGGGTCATGCATCCATCCGGGCTTAGAAGCGGAAGCCCACTTCGGCCTTGACCTGGCGCGGCGTACCGATGATGTCGCCGGTCTCGTTGTAGCTGGCCTGCAGCTTGCCGTTGGTCTTGACGTAGTTGTAGGTGGAGAAGTTGTCGAAGTTGAACACGTTGATGATGTCCAGGCGGGCGTACAGCTCAGTGTTGCCCGGCATCTTGAACGTCTTCGTCGCCTGCAGGTCGACCGAACGGTAGCCGAAGATCTTGCCGCCCACCAGGAACTTGCCGGTTGCGTTGGGCACGGCCGCCTGCGGAGTCGGCAGCGTGTAGCCGCTGGCCTGCATCACCGGGTACCAGTCGTTGACGGCGGTCGGGGTGGCCAGGGTGATCTTGCCGCCGAAGGTGATGCCCCAGAAGCCCGCGTACGAACCGGTCACCACCAGGCGGTGGCGCGGCGCGCCGTTGGAACGGATGGTCGGGTAATCACCGATCAGACCGCGATCAAAGGCGTACTTCTCGTTGATGTCACGGTTGTGGCGCGCGGTGGTCCAGGTATAGGCGATCGAGGTGCCCCAACCGCTTTCCTTGGTGAACGGCTTCTGTGCCGACAGCAGGACCTGGGTGGCACGGGTCTTGATGCCCTGCTGGCCGATGATCAGGCTGCCGAAGCCCGGCACGTTGCAGCTCCAGGCCTGGCTCAGGCCCGGGGAGGTGCCACCACACAGGCGCGGATCATCGAAGAACTGGCCGGTCGGGTAGCGGTTGCCCAGGGTGAAGGCGAAGCCGTCGTAGCTCAGGGTTCGAGCGATGGTGGCGTCGGTCAGCCAGTCGCCGATCTGGTTGCTCATGCCCAGGCTGAACTGATCCGAGTACGGCGCCTTCAGCTTGTTGTTCAGCAGGTCCACTTCCAGGCCGGCATTGCTGGTCGCGCCGACCAGTGCCTGCAGGTTGCCGATGCCGTTGAGCAGGTTCGGGTTCCAGTCATAGCAGGCGGCCTGGCCGTTGATGCAGGCGCCGGTGGCCGGGTTGCGGAAGTAGATGGTCGGCTGCGGCAGGGCCAGCTTGGTGGTTTCCAGCTGCAGGTTGTCGAACAGGTCACGGTCGTAGGAACGGCCGGCACCACCGTGGATCACGTGCTGCTCGTCGGCATTGATGTCATACGAGAAGCCCAGGCGCGGCTGCCAGGCATCCTTGAATGCCTTGCGGTTGTGACCGTTGCTGATGTAGTCGCTGATGTCCAGGCCGCCCAGTGCCAGCGAATCGGCATAGGTCTGGCCGGCGGGAGCGCGCGGATCCTGCGAATAGATGGCGTCGACCACCTGCTGCGGGGTCACGAAGTCCAGGTAGGACGGGGTCTTTTCGTAGTCCCAGCGCAGGCCGATGTTCAGCTGCAGGTGGTCATTGACCTGCCAGTCGTCCTGGATGAACACGCCGTACTGCTTGGACTTCGAACGCACTTCGCCGGACACACCGGTCACGCCGGTCACCGGCTTGACGAACTGCGCCTTGTACGGAATGGAATCGGGGAAGTCCGGATCACCCAGCGAGTAGGTGAAGGTCGGGTTGATCTGCGCCGCATCGGACGCGTACAGGTCGATCTGCTTGTACTTCACGCCCATCTTGATGGTGTGGTCGCCCGCCCACTGGATGCCATCCAGGGTCAGGTTGTCTTCGATCGACCAGCCCTTCTGGCCCTTCACCTGCGAATCCAGTGCCGAGGCGCCACCGATCTTCACGATGGTGCGGTCTTCCGGGCCGTCCGGTGCGGTGTAGGTGATGCCGTTGGCCAGCGTCAGCGGGGTCGGATTGTTGAACGAATCTTCGTGGGTGACCATCAACTCGTTGTAGTAGCGCTCACCGCTGTGGTTCCAGCGCAGGGCATAACGACGGTCGGTGTTGACCACTTCACGGCCGGCTTCCGGCGAGGTCTGGCCGCTGAACTGCGACTGGGTTTCGTCGCGGTCCTGGAAGGTCAGCTCGATGCGGTCGTTGTCGGTCGGCTCGAAGTCGATCTTGCCGAAGATCAGATCCTGCTGGAACGGCTGGCTGGCCGGGCCGAGGCCGGCGGCACCGGCGGGCGGCAGCAGGCCGGCAGCGCCGGTGACCGCGCCATCCGGCGCGATGGTGACCGGCAGGTCGAAGCGCTTGGCTTCGTAGGTCACGAAGAAGTGCGCCTTGTCCTGGATGATCGGGCCGCCCAGGGCGAAGCCGTATTCCTTCTCGGCCGAGACCATCTTTTCCTTGCCACCCTGACGCTCTGCCGGGGTCTTGGCACGCATGTCTTCATCGGTGTAGCGGTAGAACGCCTCGCCCTTGAACTCATTGGTGCCGGACTTGGTCGCAGCCGTCACGGCGGCGCTCGACACCTGGCCGTACTCGGCCTTGTAGTTGCCGCTGATGACCTTGTATTCGCCGATGGCCAGCTGCGGGAACGGGTTGCCGGCGCTGCCGGACTGGCCGGCCACGCCGCCGCCCTTGACGTAGCTCTTCTGGCCTACGCCGTCGATGTACACGTTGGTGCCGTCGGCATTGGTGGCGCCGCCGCGCAGCGAGGTGTTGCCCTTGGCATCGCGGGTGAAGATCAGGCCCGGCACCGCGTCGGCGAACTCCAGGAAGTTGCGCGAGACCTGCGGGGTGGTCTGGATCTGCTGCAGGCTGACGGTCTTGCCGACTTCGGAGGTGCGCACTTCCTGCAGCAGGGTCGGCGCGACGACGTTGACGGTGTCCAGGTTGGTGGCCGCGGTCGAACCGGGGGTGCTGCTGGCGGCACCGGCAAAGTTCAGCGTCGCGGTCGAGGCCACGGTGACGGTGACCTTCTGGGTCTGGCCGTTGGCGACCACGTCATAGGTACCCGGGTCCAGGCCCATCAGCGAGTAGCTGCCGTCGGCGCGGATGGTGCCACGGCGGACGGTACCGGTGGCCACGTTGGTGGCGGTCACTTCGGTACCTGCCTGGGCGCCGGCAACCTGGCCGCGCAGGCTGGCGTTGGCCGACTGCGCCATGACGTTGGGGGCGGCGGCCAGCATCAGGCAGCTGACCAGTGCGGTGCTCAGCAGCCGGCGCGCCGGCATGCGGAAGGTGGTATGCATCATCAACTCAATCTCCGGGTGGCGGTAACCGCTTGCGCGGTCCCTGCGATCAGTCAAAAAAAAGAAGGAACGCCTCTGGCTTCAATGGCCGGATGGCGGAGTGGTGGAATCGCGAACTATCAAGCGGGGAACCAGGGTCTGCTTGTCCCCTGTCCCATCCGTGGAGGTGCCGTCCATCAACTGCATCAGGCGCGTCATGGCCCGGTCGCCGAGCTCGGCGATGCTGACCTGCATGGTGGTCAGCGACGGGTGGACGAAACGCGCCAGTGGAATGTCATCGAAACCTGCCAGGGCAACATCGACCGGCACACGGACACCAGCCTGCGTGAACGCATACAGGCAGCCCAGGGCCATCATGTCGTTGGCGGCGAACACGGCATCGGGCAGCGCTCCGGCTGCCAGCAACTCCTGACCGGCGCGATGGCCGGAAGCTTCGTCGAAATCACCGGGCAGCTCGATGCCCTCGGCGCCACTGCCAAACGCCACCAGCGCGTCACGGAAGCCGCGCAGGCGCTCGCGCGCGTCGAAGTTGAGGTCCGGGCCAGAAATGAAGGCAATGCGGCGGTGGCCGGCGTCCAGCAGGTGGCGGGTCATCGCCATCGCACCGGCGTGATCGTCGATGCTGAGCACCGGATGGTCCTGCCCGGGCAGATAGGTGTTGATCAACACCGTCGGCAGCGACTGCGGCAGGTTGTCGGTCAGGAAGCCCGGGCTCTCGGCATAGGGCGAGAGCACCAGCAGGCCGTCGACGCGGCCGCGCATGGCACGCAGGGCGGCGCCCTGCTGTTCCTGGTCGCCGTGGTAGCTGGACACCAGCAGGTGCTGGCGGCGGTTGCGGGCCACGCCGTCGATGCCGCGCATCAGTTCGGAGAAGAATTCGCCGTACAGGTCAGGCAGCACCACGCCCACCGTATTGGTGCGGCGGCTGCTCAGGCTGCGGGCGGCGGCATGCGGGGTGTAACGCAGCCGTGCGGCCACCTCCAGCACAAGCTGGCGGACCGGTTCGGCGACATTTTCATGCCCGTTGAGCGCGCGGGAAACCGTGGCCACGGAGACCCGGGCTTCGCGTGCGACGTCTTTGATTGTGATAGCTGCCTTGTTCACGAAGCCGCCCTCCACGGCTTGGACCTACCAGCATTGGCGCGGAATGTAAGCGTTTCCATCTGGGCTTGTAAACAGTCCGTTAGGCGAATGTCCCGAAATGGACATGAAAACCTGTCCGTGGCCAGGCCCTTGCGGACCCGCCAGGACAGTGCGGGACAAGGGCTCAGCCCTGTTCTGACGGGGTATGTGCGCGGATGGACAGCGCGTGGATATCGGTGTCCATCATCGACCCCAGCGCGGCATAGACCGCGCGATGCCGGGCCAACGGAGCCAGTCCGGCGAAGCGTTCACTCACCACATGGACGTTGAAATGGCCGCGCCCGTCGCGCGCGCCGGCATGGCCGGCATGGCGATGGCTGTCATCCTCGATCTCGAGCACGCTGGGTGCCAGCGCCTGCTGCAGCGCATCACGGATCCGCTCGATCCGTTCCGCGTTCACGGCAGGACCTTGCGGAACGGGCGTACCTGCACGCGGGTGTAGACGCCGGCAGCCACGTACGGGTCGGCATCGGCCCAGGCCTGGGCCTGCGGCAACGACTCGAACTGCGCGATCACCACCGAGCCGCTGAAACCGGCCGGGCCCGGGTCTTCACTGTCCACCGCCGGGCACGGGCCGGCCAGCAGCAGGCGTCCCTCGTCGCGCAGCGCGTGCAGCCGCGCCAGGTGTTCCGGCCGCGCCTGCAGCCGCTGCGCCAGCACATCCTGGCCGTCATACCCTTCGATCACATACCACACCGGCATTTCCTCGCTTGCGTTGTCGGGTCCGCAGATTCTAGCCAATGCAGCCCCCGCCCCGGTCCGGCTGGACACTGGCGCGGCAAAGGCTTACCCTAGACTCCATTGCACGTGGCTGGATGCAGCGGCCCGTCGGTTTTTGCGGCCAACGCAGCCCCCGACGACCGTCCCGCTGCTTCAAACCGGACCACCCGGCCGGGCCACGTAGACGACCTCCCCGTAGTTCTGTCGCTGCCGTTTACCGCGGCGCGTCCCGCTGTTTGATATGTGTGGAATCGCGCCGATCCCGGCGTGTCTGGCGCCTTGGGGCTCCGTGGCGTTGGCCCGGCGAACCCGGTGCCGCGACTGGTCCGTTGCAATCCTGATGTCCATTAGATGACTTCCGAACTCGCGCTCGACGCGAACCCGCCAACCCGGCCGCCCGCCCCCCAGCAGCAGGAAATGCCGCTGGCCGTGGTGCATGGGCAACCGGTCCTGCAGATTCCGCAGGACCTGTACATCCCGCCGGACGCGCTGGAAGTCATCCTGGATGCCTTTGAAGGCCCGCTGGACCTGCTGCTGTACCTGATCCGCCGCCAGAACCTGGATGTACTGGACATTCCCGTTGCCGAGATCACCCGGCAGTACGTGGAGTACATCACCGTGATGCGCGAGCTGCGCTTCGAGCTGGCGGCCGAATACCTGGTGATGGCCGCGATCCTGGCCGAGGTGAAGTCGCGGATGCTGCTGCCGCGCCCGGTCAGCGAGGAAGGCGATGAAGCCGACCCGCGCGCCGAACTGGTGCGCCGGCTGCAGGAGTACGAACGCTTCAAGCAGGCCGCCGAGAACATCGACGCCCTGCCCCGCCAGGACCGCGATACCACCGTGGCACATGCCTTCATGCCCGAACGTGCCACGGTGAAGCTGCCGCCGCCGGTGGACCTGAAGGAAATGCTGCTGGCCCTGCACGACGTGCTCAAGCGCGCCGAGCTGTTCAGCGGCCACGCCATCAAGCGTGAGGCACTGAGCGTGCGGCAACGCATGGGCGAAGTGCTGGGACGCCTGGAAGATGGCAAGTTCTATCGTTTTGAAGGGCTGTTCACCGCCGAAGAAGGCAAGCTGGGCGTGCTGGTCACGTTCCTGGCGGTGCTGGAGCTGGCCAAGGAACAGCTGCTGGACATCGTCCAGGAAGAACCGCTGGCGCCGATCTACGTGAAGTCGCTGGCGGCCGGCAACACCAATGCCCCGCTGCAGTTCAGCAGCGAGTTCGACGACAACGACGACGACGCCAATGCAGACGAGTGAGCGCTGACTGCCGATGGATCAATCGCTGATCAACCGCATTGTCGAGGGTGCCCTGCTGGCTTCCAGCCAGCCGCTCACCCTGGCCCAGCTGAAGGACCTGTTCCCGGAAGAGGAACCGGCACCGCCGGGCAGCATCGAACGTGCGCTGGAACGCCTGCGCGAGGCCTGCGAAGGCCGCGGCGTGGAACTGGTCGAGGTCGCCTCCGGCTTCCGCTACCAGGTCACCGGCGAAGTGCATGGCTGGATCAGCCGGCTGTGGACCGAACGCAAGACCCGCTACACCCGTGCCACCCTGGAAACCCTGGCGCTGATCGCCTACCGGCAACCGATCACCCGCGGCGAGATCGAACAGGTGCGCGGCGTGGCGGTCAGCAGCAACATCATCCAGGCGCTGGAAGAACGCGAGTGGATCCGCGTGGTCGGCCACCGCGACGTGCCCGGCAAACCGGCGCTGTTCGGCACCACCAAGGGCTTCCTGGACTACTTCGGGCTGAAGCGGCTGGACGAACTGCCGCCGCTGTCGGAGCTGAAGGACCTGGGCGAGCTGGAACCGCAGCTTGCCCTGGACCGCGATGCGCCGGCCGTCGCCGGTGCCGAGGGTCCGGACATCTCGGCCGGCGCCGATGGCGCTGCCGCGAACGATGACGCCGGCCTGGCCGGCAGTGACACCCCCGATTCCGCCGATGCAGCCCCTGCGTCGGCCACCGATGAGCAAGCACCTTCGCCCCTCGATGATGGGCACCCCGATTCCGCGCCGGGCGAGCGCGCGGTGCCAGTGAACGAACGCGAAGACAACGCCGTCGCGATGACGACCGTGGCTGTTGACCAAGCCGATTCCGAACCAGAGGCCGACCTCGAAACCGTCGGCCGGAGCAAAACTGATGAGTGACACCCCCCGTAACAAGCTCTCGCTGAAGCGCGAAGCCACCTCCGAACAGTTCAAGCTGGAAGAACGCCTGCACAAGGTGCTCGCCCAGGCCGGCCTCGGCTCGCGCCGCGCGCTGGAACAGCGCATCGCCGAAGGCCTGGTCAAGGTCAACGGTGAAGTCGCGCAGACCGGCATGTCGGTCAAGAGCGGCGACAAGATCGAACTGGATGGCCGCGGCTTCGTCGCCACAGCCCTGGCCGAGCCGTCGCGCGTGCTGGTCTACAACAAGCCGGAAGGCGAAGTGACCACCCGCGATGATCCGGAAGGCCGCCCGACCGTGTTCGAGTCGCTGCCGCCGCTGAAGGGCGCGCGCTGGATCGCCATCGGCCGCCTGGACATCAACACCACCGGCCTGCTGCTGGCCACCACCGACGGTGAGCTGGCCAACGCCATGATGCACCCGTCGTTCGAGGTCGAGCGCGAGTACGTGGTGCGCGTGCGTGCGCCGGAAGGCGAGGAAAAGGTCTCTGACGCCATCGTCGACCGCCTCACCCGTGGCGTCGCGCTGGAAGACGGCCCGGCCAAGTTCGATGAGATCGAACGCATCGGCGGCACCGATTCGCACGACTGGTTCCGCGTCGTGGTGAAGGAAGGCCGCAACCGCGAAGTGCGCCGGCTGTGGGAGTCGCAGGGCTGCCAGGTCAGCCGCCTGAAGCGCACCCGCTATGGCAAGGTGAGCCTGCCGCGCGAACTGGCCCGTGGCCATTCGGTGGAACTGGGCACCACGCAGGTTGAAGCCCTGCGCGCCCAGCTGAAGCTGGAAGAAGGCGCACCGTCGGCACTGACGCTGCAGCCGGTGATCGGCCAGCGCCGCGCGGCCAAGACCACCGTGCGCGTGCGCGAAGGTGGCCGTGGCAACGCCTACGTCAACGGCCACAACACCGCCGACGAAGGCCGCGAGCTGCGTCGTTTCGACAACGTCCGCGAAGACCGCGGCCGTGGTCGCGGCGGCAAGGGTGGCGGCTTCAAGGGCGGCCTGACGGTCAGCGGTGAAGCGGCAGCCAAGCAGTCGCAGAAGCCGTTCAAGCAGCGCGCCCAGAAGAATGATCGTTCGCTGCCGGAAGGCAATCCGGCCGCGTTCCGCACCTGGTACGTGCCGGATGGCGTGAGCACCGGCCCGAGCGGCCATCGCAACGCCGGCCCGGGCGCACGCGGCCCCGGTGCCCGTGGTCCGGGTGCAGGCGGCCAGGGCCGTCCGTACGGCAAGCCGAAGGGCCCGGGCGCAGGCGCCGGTGGCGGCCAGGGCCGTGGCGGTTTCGGCGGCGAAGGCCGTGGCGGCGCAGGCGGCCAGGGTCGTCCGGCCGGTGGCGGCAACCGCTCGCAGGGCCAGGGCAACAAGCACCCGTACGGCCATCCGGGCAACGCCCCGAGCTTCCCGTCCGACCACGCCACCCCGGGCTTCAACCCGTATGGCAGCCCGAAGCCGGCACACGGCGCCCGTCCGGGCGGTCGCGGTCCGGGCGGTGGCAACCACCGTGGCCCGGGTGGTAACCGTGGTCCCGGTGGTCCGGGTGGCAACCGAGGCCCGGGCGGCCCCGGTGGCAACCGCGGTCCCGGCGGCCCGCGCCGCAGCGGCCCGCGCGGCGGCTGATCGGCAGCCACGTTGAAATGCAGAACCCCGGCTCCGGCCGGGGTTTTTCTTTGAAAAGGGGACGGAGGGGATTAAGTCGTTTTCGCCACGCTGTGCGTCGAAGGGCGAAAGCGACTTAATCCCCTCCGTCCCCTTTTGCGTGGCGCTGGAAAGCGGCGGGCGTGGTGCCGGTCATGCTGCGGAAAAAGGCGATGAACGGACTCTCGGCGGAAAAACCAGTGTCCTGCGCAACGTGCCCGATGCGATGGCCAAGCAGCAGCAGCTCCATGGCACGCATCAGGCGCCATTGCTGGCGCCAGGCCTGGTAGCCCATGCCGGTGTCGCGTTGCATCAACCGGCCGACCGTGCGCACGCTCAGGCCCGCACGCGCAGCGAGCTCACCCAGTTCAGGCGGCAACTGCTCGGCCAGCGGCAGGCAGCGCGCGATGCGTGGATCGCGTGGCAGCGGCAGGTCCATCGGCGCCACCGGTGCGGCGGCGATCTCCAGCACGCACAACGCCAATTGATGGTGCGCGCGTGGCGCCCGCCAGTCATGGTCGAACGGCGCCTGCGCGATCGGTTCCAGCAATGCCTGCAGCAGGGGACCGACGCCGATGATCGCCGGCTGCTGCGGCAGCCGTGCCGACAACGTGGCATCGAAATACAGCGAGCGGTAGTCCACGGCCTGGCGCATCTGTGCGCGATGGCGCAGGCCGCCGGGAATCCATGCCGCGCGCGAGGGCGGCAGCAGGCTGATGCGGTCGCCGAAGGTCAGCCGCGTGCAGCCCCGCCGGGTGTACAGCAACTGCGCGCGCGCGTGCTGGTGCCAACCCGAATCATGATCGGCCAGCGACGACGCGATGCCCAGCACCGGTGCGCTCCAGGCATCCGCATCGAAGTGCGCATCCGGTTGCAGCCACGCCATGTCCGATTTCATCCATTTCCTGGCCGGACCGACAGAGTGCGCCACTCCGCCGGCCACCACAATACGCGGCCCTGTTTGCGGAGCACCCGCATGTCGCGTCGCCTGTTGTTGCTCACCATCGCGCTGCTGATGTTCCCCCAGTTGGCGCAGACCCTGTACAGCCCGGCCCTGGCCGACCTCGCCGGGCGCTTCGCACTGCCCCCCGGCGCCGCCAGCCAGGCCATGAGCCTGTACCTGTTCGGTTTTGCCGCCGGCGTCCTGCTGTGGGGACGGCTGGCCGACCATGTCGGTCGTCGCCCTGCCCTGCTCTGCGGCCTGGCCGTGTTCGTACTGGCCGCCTGCGGCGGCCTGCTGGCCAGCACGTTCGGCCAGGTCCTGCTGGCGCAGGCACTGGCCGCACTGGGTGCGGCGGCGGCCTCGGTGGTAACCCAGACCGTACTGCGCGATCACCTGAAGGGTCCGGCGTTGGCGCAGGCGTTCTCGTGGATCGGCATGGCGCTGGCCTTGAGCCCGGCGATCGGGCTGGCACTGGGTGTGCTGCTGGTGGACAGCCATGGCTATGCCGGCGTGCAGGCCGGCCTGCTGCTGATGGTCAGCCTGCTGATGCTCGGATGCGCAACGGGCCTGCGCGAGAGCCGCCCTGCGGAAGTCGCGCACACCCCCATGCTGCCACTGTTGTGGCAACTGCTGCGTGATCGCTGGATGTGGTCACAGGCGCTGCTGGTGATGGCGTTCAACGTGGCGATGTACAGCTGGTACGCGCTGGGCCCGTTCGTATTCGAACGCCTGCACTGGCCGCTGGCCTGGTTCGGTGCCAGCGGCGCGCTGCTGGCGCTCGGCTCGGCGCTGGGTGCATGGGGCAATGCTCGCCTGCTGCGCGCAGGCGTTGCCTCCGCCACGCGCATCCGGCTCGCCGCAGGGCTGGTGCTGGCCGGTGGCCTGTTGGCTGCCTTGCTGCACAATCAGCCGGCACTGGTCGCGGCGATGGTACCGGTGGTGGCCGGGTTCGGCCTGGCCATTCCCAATGTGCTGGGCCAGGCCCTCCGCGGATACCCGCACTGCCTGGGCAGC
This sequence comes from Stenotrophomonas sp. CASM106, assembly GCF_049384825.1. Lineage (NCBI taxonomy): Bacteria > Pseudomonadati > Pseudomonadota > Gammaproteobacteria > Lysobacterales > Lysobacteraceae > Stenotrophomonas > Stenotrophomonas sp. CASM106. The sequence continues at coordinate 271,302 of NZ_JBMRFS010000003.1, read as the reverse complement.
GCGGGCGCCCTGTTCGGCCTGCTCTACTACCTGTTGATCGGCGTGGCGATGGCCGTGGTCGGTGCACTGCAACTGCTGGCACCGACACTCATCGTGTGCGGCCTGCTTGCATTGTGGCTGCAGCGGCCGGCACGGCTCAGCGCCGGCTGATGGTGAAGGCGGCGCCGTCCACGCCCAGATCCCAGCCCTTGCCGGTGCCGGACAGGGCCAGCGAGATGTCGCCCTTGGTCATCACCTGCGCGTTGCTGGACTTCACGGCACCCGCATGCGCGCCAACCGAGGCGTAGGTGCCCAGCAGCTCGTTGACGCTGACGGCGCCGGTGAAGCTGCCACGGCCATTGGTGATCTTCGACTTGCCCACGGTCAGGCCGCCGCCCTTCACTTCGATACGCACCGGCAGGCTGGTGCCGTTGCTGCAGCTGACCGTGCCGTTGCCGGAAGCGGTCTTGTAGATCAGTGACCAGCCGGACAGGTTGTAGCGCAGCTGGCAATCGAGGTTGCCGGCGGCGTGCGCGGCCGGGGCCAGCGTAGCAGCGGACAGGGCCAGCAGCAGGGCGAAGGGCTTGTTCATGGCAGGACTTCCAGTTCGGTCGGACTGCCGGCGAATCTAGCAGCGCGCGCGTGCACGCTGGATGCAGGCGCGCGCGCTGCGTGGCAGGCATTCAGCCGCCGTCGTGCTGTTTCAGGCCTGCTCGTCCAGGTGGAAGGCATCAGCATCGAGCATCGCCGGGAAACGCGCGCGATGTGCAGCCAGTGCTTCGGCCGAAATGGTGGTGGTCACCACCTGTTCGCGTTCGCGGATCTCCACCTGCGGCTGGCCGAGGAAGTCGATCACCGCGCTGTCGCCGGCGTAGTGCAGCTGGTTGCCGTCCACGCCGACGCGGTTCACCGCCGCCACGAAGCACAGGTTCTCGATCGCCCGCGCACGCAGCAGGGTCTTCCATGCATAGGCGCGCGCCGACGGCCAGTTGGCGACGAAGATCTGCAGGTCGAAATCCAGCTGCTGCGGGCGTTCGACGTTGTAGCGGTTGCGGCAGAACACCGGGAAGCGCAGGTCGTAGCAGACCTGCGGATTGATCCGCCAGCCCTTCCATTCCACGCTCAGGCGCTCACGGCCAGCGGCATAGCGCTCATGCTCGCCGCCGTAGCGGAACAGGTGCCGCTTGTCGTAGTACTGCAGCCCGCCATCAGGCGTAGCGAACAGCAGGCGGTTGTAGACGCCGTCGCCCGCGCGCAGCTGCACGCTGCCGATCACCGCCGCGTTCAAGACCTTGGCCTGTTCGCGCACCCAGGCCACGGTCGGCCCGTCCATGCCTTCGGCCTGGGCGATGGCGTCGTTGGAGAAGCCACTGGTGAAGGTCTCCGGCAGGATCACCAGGTCGGTGCTGCCCGCCAGTGGTGCCAGCAACGCACCGTAGTAGGCGCGGTTGCCGGCCGGGTCATGCCAGCGGGTGTCGCCCTGGACGAGGGAAATGCGCAGGTCCTGCATGTCCGTGTCTCCGCTCACAGCAGGCGCAGGCGTTCGATCGCCGCGTCCATGGTCGCTTCGTTCTTGGCAAAGCACAGGCGCACCAGGCGCTGGCCGGCCGGCGGAGTCTCATAGAACGGCGACAGCGGAATGGCGGTGACGCCCTTCTCGATGGTCAGCCACTTCACGAACTCATGGTCCGGCAGGTCGCTGATCGCCGAATAGTCGACCAGCTGGAAGTAGCCGCCCGGCACCGGCAGCGCCTTCAGGCGGGTACCGGCCAGCTGCTCGCGGAAGCGGTCGCGCTTGGCCTGGTAGAACGCGCCCAGTTCCAGGTGGTGTTCGGGTTCGTCGCGGATCATCGCGGCGAAGCCATGCTGCGCCGGGCCGAAGCTGGTGAAGGTGTTGTACTGGTGCACCTTGCGGAACTCGGCGGTCAGCGCCGGCGGGGCGATCGCATAGCCGATCTTCCAGCCGGTGCAGTGGTAGGTTTTGCCGAAGCTGGAGATGACGAACGCGCGCTCGCGCAGTTCCGGGTAGCGCAGCGCCGATTCATGGCGACGGCCGTCGTAGATGATGTGTTCGTACACCTCATCGGAGATCAGGTAGATCTGCGTGCCGCGCAGCAGTTCGGCCAGCGCCTGCATGTCCTGCGCCGACAGCATCGCGCCGGACGGATTGTGCGGGGTGTTGACGATCAGCATGCGGGTGCGCGGGGTGATCGCTGCGCGCACGCGGTCCCAATCGACCGCGAACGTCTGCGGATCCAGCGACACATGTACGGCCCTGGCACCGGCCAGGTCGATCGCCGGTTCGTAGCAGTCATACGCCGGGTCCAGCACGATCACTTCCTCGCCGGCACGCACCACGGCGTGGATGGCGTTGAAGATGGCCTCGGTGCCACCGCTGGTGACGGTGATCTCGCTGTCCGCATCGACCTGCGCGCCGTAGCAGTCCAGCACCTTCTGTGCGATGGCCTGGCGCAGCGGCGCCACGCCGGTCATCGGCGGGTACTGGTTCAGCCCGGCGGCCATCGCCCTGGCGGTCTCGTCGATCAGGCGCTGCGGCGCCGAAAAGTCCGGGAAACCCTGGCCCAGGTTGACCGCGCCGTGTTCGGCGGCGAGCTGGGACATCACGGTGAAGATCGTGGTACCGACCTTGGGCAGCTTGGTGGTGGGTTGCATCGGCCTGGGCTGTGGGGGAACAGACCTGCGAGTTTACGCAATCCGCGCGTCGGTAGTGCCGGCCGCCGGCCGGCAACCTCGGCCACTCTGCGACGCTTGGCCGCATCTGCCGGCCAGCGGCCGGCACTACCCTGTGAATTCACCGCTACAATTGCCGCCGCACTCCGGCATGAAGACCTTTGCCCCTTGAACACCCCTGCATTGCTGGCTGCCAGCGGCCTGAGCTTCTCCCGCAATGACGAGCCGGTGTTCGGCCCGCTGGACTTCCATGTGGACGCCGGCGAAGCCCTGCTGGTGCAGGGCGGCAATGGCGCCGGCAAGACCACCCTGCTGCGCGTGCTGGCCGGCCTGGCCCGGCCCGGTGCCGGCCAGGTGCGGATCGACGGCAAGCCGGCCAGCAATGCCGAGCGCGCGCGCTATGTCGCCTACCTCAGCCACCTGCCAGCGCTGAAACCGGACCTCGGCACGCTGGAAAACCTGCATTTCCTGTGCGGCCTGCACGGACGGCGTGCGCGGCAGATGCCCGGCAACGCGCTGGCCATCGTCGGCCTGGCCGGTTATGAGGACACCCTGGTACGGCATCTGTCGGCCGGACAGAAGCGGCGGCTGGCACTGGCGCGCATCTGGCTGTCGCCGGCGCCGTTGTGGCTGCTGGACGAACCCTATGCCAACCTCGACCTGGAGGGCATCACCCTGGTCAACCGGATGATCTCGGCGCACCTGCGCGCCGGCGGCGCTGCGCTGGTCACCACCCATGGCGCCTATGCCGCACCGCCGGTGCGTACCCGCCAGCTCGACCTCGGCGGTGCCGCATGATCGCGCCGGGTACCGAACCGGGCCTGTGGCAGACCGCGGGCGCCCTGCTCAAGCGCGACCTGCGCCTGCTCTGGCGCCGCCGCGGCGACGCGCTGCAGCCGCTGCTGTTCGCGGTGCTGGTAGTAGTGCTGTTCGCCCTGGCCCAGGGCCGCGAACCACAGCTGTTGGCCGCCACCGCCGGTGCAGTGCTGTGGCTGGCCGTGCTGCTGGCCGGACAGCTGTCGCTGGATTCGCTGTTCCGTTCCGACGCCGAGGATGGCTCGCTGGAACAATGGCTGCTGGCGCCGGTGCCGCTGGCCTGGCTGGTGCTGGTGCGCGTGCTGCTGCATTGGGCCACCACTGCGCTGCCGCTGATCGTGGTCAGCCCGCTGCTGGCCGAAATGCTGCATCTGCCGCATGACCAGCTGCCGATGTTGCTGGCATCGTTGCTGCTGGGCACGCCGTTGCTGAGCCTGATCGGTGGCGTGGTCGCTGCACTGACCGTTGGCATCCGACGCTCTGGTATTCTCGTGGCGCTGCTGTCGTTGCCGCTGTACGTGCCGGTGCTGGTATTCGGCGCAGGCAGCCTGGCGGCAGCCGGACGCGGACAGGATCCGGTCGGTGCGCTGCTGATGCTGGGCGCCGGCCTGCTGGTCGCGCTGGTGCTGGCGCCGCTGGCCACTGCCGCTGCAATACGTATTTCTCTGAGTTGACCGAGCTGAGAGCCAATCCACCCCTGCTGGATAGCCGCCACGCATGAATCCGATTGTCCGCTGGTTCCACCAACTCGGTTCGCCCCCCACGTTCGACCGTTTCGCTGCCCGCTGGTCGCGGGTGTTCTACCTCGCGGCGGTGCCGGTGCTGCTGGTCGGCATGTGGCAGGCGCTGCTGGTGGTGCCACCGGAAGCCAAGCAGCTGGACAGCTTCCGCATCCTCTACATCCACGTACCCAGTGCCTGGATGAGCCTGTTCGTCTTCGCGCTGATGGCGCTGTATGCGGCCATCGCACTGGTCTGGCGGATCAAGGTCTGCGAGATCCTGGCCATGGCCTGCGCGCCGATGGGCGCCGGCTTCACCCTGATCACCCTGTTGACCGGCAGCATCTGGGGCAAGGGCACCTGGGGCACCTGGTGGGACTGGGACCCGCGCATGACCAGCGAGCTGGTGCTGCTGTTCCTGTACCTGGGCGTGATCGGCCTGTACCACGCCATCGAGGACCGCCGCAGCGCCGCACGTGCGGCCGGCCTGCTGGCCATCGTCGGTGTCAGCCTGCTGCCGGTGATCCGCTACTCGGTGGACTGGTGGGGCGGCCTGCACCAGCGCCAGTCGATCAACGTATTCGGTGAATCGGCGATCAGCAGCGCGATGATCGCGCCGCTGTGGTGGATGGTGATCGGCACCAAGTTCTGGTTCGCCGGTTCGGTGCTGGCCAAGGCCCGCGCCGACAATCTCGACCGCGAGGCCGGCAAGGCCTGGGTCGGCGGCCGCGTCGACGCCGGACGCCCGGCCCGGGAGGCCCAGCCATGACCCACCTGCCCTATGTGATCGGTGCCTACGCGGTGTTCGTGCTGGTGCTCGGCGCCGATGCCATCGGTTCGTGGCTGCGCCTGCGCGTGGCGCGCCGGCTGGCACTGGCCCGCCAGCAGCGCCAGCAGACCCGCGCCGGCAGGCAGGACGCAGCGGCGCCGTTGTCGACGGAGCTGGAACGATGACCCCGGTACAGCGCCGCCGCCTGGTGTGGGTGTTGCTGGCCCTGCTCGCCTCCGGCCTGGCCACCGCACTGGTGGCGATGGCACTGGAGCGCAACATCGCCTACCTGTACACGCCGTCGGAAGTGCTGCGCGGCGATGTCGATGCACAGTCGCGCTTCCGCCTCGGTGGCATGGTGGTGAAAGGTTCCTTCAACCGACCGGTCGGCTCGCTGGAGGCACGCTTCGAGGTGACCGACGGCGACGCGCAGCTGGCGGTGACCACGTCGCGGATCCTGCCGGACATGTTCGCCGAAGGCACGGCGGTGGTCGCCAGCGGCCGCCTGCAGGACGGCACCTTCGTCGCCGACGAGGTGCTGGCCAAGCACGATGAGAAGTACGTGCCGAAGGAAGTGGCCGACAAGATGGGCGACGCCCATCGCAAGCACGACGTGCCGGTGACGGCACCCGAGGTGCGCTGAGTGCTGCCCGAACTGGGTCAGATCCTGCTGCTGTGCGCGTTGCTGGCCTCGCTGCTGCAGGCCGGCCTGCCGCTGGTCGGTGCGCATCGCAACAACACCGCGTGGATGGCGGTGGCACGGCCGGCCGCGTTCGCACAGCTGCTGTTGCTCGCCGGCGCGTTCGCGGTACTGACCGCCGCGTTCGTGCAGCAGGATTTTTCGGTGCGCTACGTGGCCGAGAACTCCAATTCGCTGCTGCCGATGGTCTACCGCTACTCGGCGGTCTGGGGCGCGCACGAGGGCTCGCTGCTGATGTGGGCGCTGGTGCTGGCGCTGTGGACCGGCGCGGTGGCGCTGTTCTCGCGGCACTTGCCCGCACCGGTGCAGGCGCGCGTGCTGGCGGTGATGGGCGTGGTCAGCGTCGGCTTCCTCGCCTTCCTGATCTTCACCTCCAACCCGTTCCTGCGCCTGAACCCGGCACCGCTGGAAGGCCGCGACCTCAATCCGCTGCTGCAGGACCCGGGGCTGATCATCCATCCGCCCATGCTGTACCTGGGCTATGTCGGCTTCGCGGTGCCGTTCGCCTTCGCGGTTGCCGCACTGCTGGAAGGCCGCGTGGACGCACGCTGGCTGCGCTGGACGCGGCCATGGACCAACGTCGCCTGGGGCTTTTTGACCCTGGGCATCGCGCTGGGCAGCTGGTGGGCCTATTACGAGCTGGGCTGGGGCGGCTGGTGGTTCTGGGACCCGGTGGAGAACGCCAGCTTCATGCCGTGGCTGGTCGGTGCGGCATTGATCCATTCGCAGGCCGTCACTGAAAAGCGCGGCACCTTCGGCAGCTGGACCCTGCTGCTGGCGATCGCCGCCTTCGCGCTGTCGCTGCTGGGCACGTTCCTGGTGCGCTCCGGCGTGCTGACCAGCGTGCATTCGTTCGCCGCCGATCCCTCGCGCGGCCTGTTCATCCTGGTGTTCCTGTCGGTGCTGGTCGGTGGCAGCCTGCTGCTGTACGCGCTGCGTGCCAGCCAGCTGAGCGTGGACGCCGAGGACCCACGCCGTGGCTTCACCGCCACCTCGCGCGAGACCCTGCTGCTGGCCAACAACCTGCTGCTGGCCACCGCCTGCGCGATGGTGCTGCTCGGCACGCTGTACCCGCTGCTGGCCGATGCGCTGTCGCTGGGCAAGATCTCGGTCGGCCCGCCCTACTTCGGCAGCCTGTTCCTGCTGCTGATGGCGCCGATGATCCTGCTGCTGCCGTTCGGCCCGCTGGTGAAATGGCAGCGTGACCAGCCCTCGCGCGCCTTCGCGCTGCTGGCACCGTGGCTGGGCCTGGCGCTGCTGCTGGGCGCGCTGGCCTGGTGGCAGGCGCCGCAGAACGGGTGGAAGGCCGGCATCGGCGTGGCCGCTGCGGCCTGGGTCGCGCTCGGCACCGCACGCTTCGTCTGGCAGCGCCTGCGCGGCAATGGCCGCTTCACCGCCGAAATGCTCGGCATGATCGTCGCCCACGCCGGCATTGCCGTGTTCCTGGCCGGCGCGCTGCTGGTGGAGGCGCTGAACGTGCAGCGCGAAGTGGCGCTGGCACCAGGCCAGCAGCTGGTGGTCGGTCGCCACGAAGTGCGCTTCGAAGGCGTGGACCATCGCGAAGGCCCGAACTTCATCGCCGACCGCGGCCACCTGCGCGTGTTCCGCGACGGCCGCGAGCTGGCCCTGCTGCACCCGGAGAAGCGCCAGTACGCCAGCGGCGGCCAGGTGATGACCGAGGCCGGCATCGATGCACGCTTCAATGGTGATGTCTACGTGGCATTGGGCGAGCCGCTGGGCAACAATGCATGGGCGGTCCGGGTGCACATCAAACCGTACGTGCGCTGGATCTGGCTGGGCGCGCTGTTGATGGCCCTGGGCGGATTCATCACCGCCGCCGATCGCCGTTTCCGTCGTCCGTAGGAGTTCCCATGTCCGAGTCCCCCACCCCGCGTCCCTCCCGCCCGCTGCCGCCGGTAGCCATCGTGATCGGCGTGCTGTTCTTCTTCGGCCTGCTCGGGCTGATGATCTACGGGGTGATGAAATCAGGCGATCCGCAGCGCGACGTACTGCCGTCGGCACTGATCGACAAACCGGCGCCGGCATTCGCGCTGCCGGTGCTGCACGACCCGGAAATGATCGTGCACAGCGACGACCTGCGCGGCGCGCCCTACCTGCTGAACGTGTGGGGCAGCTGGTGCGCGGCCTGCCGCGAAGAACACCCGGTGCTGACCCGCTTCGCGGAAAGCAAGCGTGTGCGCGTGATCGGCTACAACTGGAAGGACGACCCGAGCGACGCGCTGCACTGGCTGGAACAGCTGGGCAACCCGTTCATGGTCGTGCTCAGCGATGTCGAGGGCCGTACCGCGATCGACTGGGGCGTGACCGCCGCACCGGAAACCTTCCTGGTCGATGGCAGCGGCATCGTGCGCTGGAAGTACAGCGGTGCGATGACCCAGCGCGTGGTCGACGAGAAGCTGATCCCGGCGCTGCAGAAGATCGAGAAGGCCCAGGGCAGTGCCGGCAACACCCTGCATACGGCGCCCTGAGCCCATGCGCTGGCTGCTGGCGTTGCTGCTTCTGACGCTGCCGCTGGCCGCGCTGGCCCAGCAGCCGCTGCACGATCCGCAGCCGCTGCAGTTCCGCGATGACGCCGAAGAACGCCGCTTCCATGACCTGGCCGCGCAGCTGCGCTGCGTGCAGTGCCAGAACCAGTCGCTGGCCGATTCGAACGCGCAGATCGCCCAGGACCTGCGCCGCGAGGTGCTGCAGCTGATGCAGCAGGGGCACGACGACGCACAGATCAAGCAGTTCCTGGTCGCGCGCTACGGTGAGTTCGTGCTCTATCAACCACCGTTGCAGCCGGGCACCTGGCTGCTGTGGGGTGGCCCCCTGCTGGTGCTCGGCGCCGGTGCACTGGTAGTGCTGGGCATCGTCCGCCGACGTGGACGCACCGTCGGCGCGGCGCCGGCCGGCGAGGCCGATGAAGGAGACGAATGGTGAACCATTGGCTGCCGATGCTGGCCGGGCTGGTCGCCGCGCTGATGGCAGCGCTGGTGCTGTGGCCACTGCGCCAGCGCGGTCGGCGCGGTTTCGTGGTCGGCGTGCTCGCGCTGGGCGTGGCCGGTGCCTGCCTGTATCTGCTGGTCGGTGACCCAAGGGCGGCACAGGTACAACCGACCCCGTCGGCAGCCACCCTGCGCGATGGCGTGCAGGCACTGCAGGACGCACTGGAGCGCGACCCGCAGCGTGCCGACGGCTGGGCATTGCTCGGCCGTTCGCAGGCCGAACTGGGCAACGCCGCAGCCGCGGCGGATGCCTTCGCGAGGGCCGCCGCATTGGCACCGGAAGATCCGGGCGTGCTGGTGGAAGCCGCGCAGGCGCGCGCGCAGGCTGATGCCGGCAAGCAGTTCGATGACACCGCAATGGCCTGGTTGCAGCAGGCGCGCGCACAGGCTCCCGATGCCGAGCGCGCCAGCTGGCTGCTGGGCATCGCCCTGCGCCAGCGCGGAAAGAACGCCGAGGCCGCGGATGTGTGGAGCGGCCTGCTGCCACGACTGGAGCCGGGTGCCGCGCAGGCGCTGCAGGCACAGATCGCCATCGCGCGCGAGGCCGCCGGCCAGGCGCCCGATGCTGCGCCCGCGTCGCCACCGGCACTGCTGCAGGTGCGTGTGCACCTGCCTGCGTTGAAGGGCACCGAGTGGCCGGCCAGCACCCAGGTATTCGTGTTGGCCCGCGCCGTGGGTGGACCACCGATGCCGTTGGCCGCGCGCAAGCTGCCCCTGGCCGGATTCCCGGACACGGTCGGGCTGGGCGACGGTGACAGCCCGATGCCGACCGCACCGCTGTCGGCCCATCGCGAAGTGGAAGTGGTGGCACGCATCTCGCGCAGCGGCAGCGCCAACCGCAGCGAGGACGACCTGCAGAGCGTTCCGGTGAAGGTAAGCCTGCCGCATGAAGGCGTGGTGGAACTGCGGTTCCCTTGACGCTCCGCCCGGTAGTGCCGGCCGCTGGCCGGCAACCACACACGCGCATCAGGATTCATGAGGTTGCCGGCCAGCGGCCGGCACTACCTGCATCGCCGATGGAAACCAGCGTGTCGCCAGCTCCACATGCGGCCCCGCTAGAATGACTGCATGACCGAATTCATCCCGCCCGGCACCCGCTTCCACGCCCTGCCCTCGCCGTTCCCGTTCAAGCGCGGTGGCGCCCTGCATGGCGCACGCGTGGCTTACGAGACCTGGGGCACGCTGGCCGCCGACGCCGGCAATGCGATCCTGATCGTGACCGGCCTGTCGCCGGATGCGCATGCGGCGGCCAACGAGGCCAATCCGGCGCCGGGCTGGTGGGAAGCGATGGTTGGCCCCGGCAAACCCATCGATACCCGCCGCTGGTTCGTGGTCTGCGTGAATTCGCTGGGCAGCTGCAAGGGATCGACCGGCCCCGCCTCGATCAACCCGGCCAGCGCTGAGCCCTACCGCCTGGACTTCCCCGAGCTGTCGATCGAAGACGGCGCTCGCGCCGCGATCGAAGTCGTGCGTGCGCTGGGCATCGCGCAGCTGGCCTGCGTGGTCGGCAATTCCATGGGCGGGATGACCGCGCTGGCCGTGCTGATGCTGCACCCGGGCATCGCGCGCAGCCACGTCAACATTTCCGGCAGTGCGCAGGCGCTGCCGTTCTCGATCGCGATCCGCTCGCTGCAGCGCGAGGCGATCCGTCTCGACCCGCGCTGGAATGGCGGCCACTACGACGATGCCGAGTACCCCGAGTCCGGCATGCGCATGGCGCGCAAGCTGGGCGTGATCACCTACCGCTCGGCACTGGAATGGGATGGCCGCTTCGGCCGCGTGCGGCTGGATTCGGACCAGGCCGACGACGATCCGTTCGGGCTGGAATTCCAGGTGGAAAGCTATCTGGAAGGCCACGCACGGCGCTTCGTGCGTTTCTTCGATCCCAACTGCTATCTGTACCTGAGCCGTTCGATGGATTGGTTCGACCTGGCCGAGTACGCCGACGGCGATGTGCTGGCCGGGCTGGCGAAGATCCGGGTGGAGAAGGCACTGGCCATCGGCGCCAACACCGACATCCTGTTCCCGGTGCAGCAGCAGCAACAGGTCGCCGACGGCCTGCGTGCCGGCGGTGCCGATGCGCGCTTCATCGGCCTGGAATCGCCACAGGGCCATGATGCCTTCCTCGTCGATTTCGAGCGTTTCGGCCCGGCCGTGCGCGGCTTCCTCGACGCGCTGTAAGTGGCGTGGCGGCGTAACCTCGCGCTGGCCGCCTTCGGCGCGCTGACCGCCTTGATGATCAGCGGTGTGCTGCCGCTGTGGCTGGGTGGCTGGTGCCTGCTGGCCAGTGCGGTGTCGTTCGGGCTGTATGGCCACGACAAGCGCGCGGCGCAGCGAAAGCGATGGCGCATTCCCGAGCGCACCCTGCAGCTGCTGGCCTTCGCCGGAGGCTGGCCCGGCGCGCTGCTGGGCCAGGCGCTGTTCCGCCACAAGCATCGCAAAGCCGCATTCCAGTGGGTGTTCTGGCTGTGCGTGCTGGCCAACGTGGCCTCGATCGCGGTGATGCTGCGCGAGTTCTCCCATTGACCGGCCTGTAGAGCCGAGCCCATGCTCGGCTGGCTTGCTTCCGGAGCCGAGCATGGGCTCGGCTCTACAGTAGATCCACGCCATGCGTGGATGTGCCGACCAAGGTCGGCATCTACCGAAGCACTTCGCGCTCCAACACCCCGTCGCGCAACCGGTACTGCGCATCGACCACGCCTTCGGGCAGGTCGTCGTGGGTGATCATCAGCAGGCTGCGCCCGTCCAGCAACCCGGAAAGGTCCTGCAACAGCGCACGTGCGGTATCCACATCCAGGCCTTCGGTGGGTTCGTCCAGCAGCAGGATCGGCGCATTGCGCAGCAGCGCGCGCGCCAGCGCCAGGCGTCGTGCCTGGCCGGCCGACATCGTCGCGCCGTTCTCGCCCACCCAGGCCTGCAGGCCACCGTTGCGCTCGGCCCAGTCGCCCAGGCGCACGCGACGAAGGACCGCCCACAACGCGGCATCACGGGCGTCGGGATCCCCCAGCCGCAGGTTCTCGGCCACGCTGCCGGCAAACACCGGTGCGTTCTGCGGAAGCCAGGCCAGCTGGCGGTGCCACTCGGCCTGGGCGACGTCGCGCAGGTCGCGTCCGCCATAGGTGATTCGCCCCTGTTGCGGATCCCACAACCGCAGCAGCAGGCTGGACAGCGTGGTCTTGCCGCTGCCGCTGTCGCCACGGATCGCGATGCGTTCTCCCGGCGCCAGGGTCAGCTGCAGGCCGGACAACACCGGCCGCGCGGCACCTGGCCACTGGAAGTGCACGTCATCCCAATGCACGCGCGCCACCTGGGGTACCGGCTGCGGCGTCTGCGGATCCTCCACCGTCGGCGGTTGTTCGACGATGGCCTGCAGGCGGTCAGCAGCAATGCGCCCGGACTGCAGCGACTGCCAGGCCAAGCCCATGCCGGCCCAAAGTTCGATCAGCGCCACGGTCAGGAAGACGAGGCCCGCGGCCATTTCCGGCGCGATGTGCTGCTGTTCGGCGGCGTGCAGGGCCAACGCCAGCATCGCCACCAGGCCCAGCCCCGCCACCAGGCCGTGCAGGGTCGAGGCCGCGATCAGGCGCCAACGCCGACGACGATCACGCGAGGCCAGCTGCTTGGCGGCCACGCGTACCTTCAGCTGCCAAGCTGCATCGGCATGCAGCGCAGCCAGGTCACCGGCCCCCTCCAGCCCTTCGAATGCAGCGGTGCGCAACGCCGCGCGGTGCGCGGCACGATCGGCCTCTTCGTCGTCATGGCCACGCACGCCCAGCCACGGCACGCCGAAGGCGATCAGCAGCGCCAGCACCGCCAGCAGTACCGCCGCCGAGGGCAGGATCAGCGCTGCCGAGGCAACCGCCACCAGCGACAGCGCGCCCAGCGCCACCAGCGGCCCGATCGCACGCACCAGCAGCCCATCCACTTCGCCGATGTCCCCCAGCAGCCGCGCCAGCAGCTCGCCGGTGCGCGTGGCGCCCAATCGTGCCGGCGCCAGTGGCAGCGCGCGGCGGAAGAACCACACGCGCAGGTCGCGGGCGATGCGCAGCGTGGCATCGTGGCCGACCAGCTTTTCGAAGTAGCGCGACACGATGCGCGCCATGGTCAGGCCACGGATGCCGGCCGAGGGTGAGAAGAAGTTGAAGCCCTGGCCGAGGCCGGCCGCACCGGCCAGCGCGGCCGCCGTGAGGAAACCACCGGACAGGCCCAGCAGCGCCGTGCCGGCCAGCATCGTGGTCCACAGCAGCAGCAGGGTCAGCAACAGGCGCGGCCGGTGGCGCAGGAATACCGCGCGCAGCGAATCAGGCGAACGGCTCATGCGCGCACCGCCTGTGCCGGCTCGACCAGGCGGCCTTCCGGCAACAGCACGCAACGATCGGCCCAGGCGATCACCGCCGGGCTGTGGGTGGCGACCACTACGCTGCGCCCGCGCGCATACGCGGCCAGGCTGCGCAGCAGCGCCGCCTCGGTATCGGCATCGAGGAACGCGGTGGGTTCGTCCAGCAGCAGCACCTGCGGGTCGCGCAGCAGCAGGCGGGCCAGGCCAATGCGGCGGGCTTCACCACCGGACAGGCCGAAGCCGCGTTCGCCGATCACCGTGTCCAGCCCCTGCGGCAGGCGCTGGGCAAACTGCAGGACCTGCGAAGCCTCGGCCACCGCGCGCAACCGCGCATCGCTGGCTGCGGGATCGGCCAGGCGCAGATTGTCGGCGATGCTGCCATGGAACAGGTACGGTCGCTGGCTGGCATAGGCCACCTGCACGCCGGGGCGCAGCTGCAGCTTGCCGGCACGCGGCGGCAACCAACCGGCCAGCGCCTCCAGCAGCGTGCTTTTGCCGGACCCGCTGGGACCGACCAGGGCCAGGCGTTGGCCCGGCTCCAGCAGCAGGTCCAGATCCCGCAGCACATCCTGCGGCGCACCCAACGGGCGCAGTACCAGTCCTTGCGCCTGCAGTGGCGGCAAGGCGGCCTCGGCCGGCTCCACCGCCAGCGGCGCAACCTCGTTCTCGATCAGGCCCTGCTCGTCCGGCAGCGACTGCAGCAGGCGCTCCACTTCGGCGGCGGCGGCCAGTGCATTGGCGCGATCATGGTAGTGCGCAGCCAGCCGTCGCAGCGGCGCATAGAACTCCGGCGCCAGCAGCAGGCAGAACAGGCCCGCACCCAGCGTCGGCACCGCTGCATGCAGCGACATCATGCCCAGATAGCTCAGGCCCAGGTACAGCGCCACCATCGCCACGCTCACCGAGGCGAAGAATTCCAGCACGGTGGACGACAGGAAGGCGATGCGCAGCACCTTTAGGGTGCGCACGCGCACGCCTTCGGCGGCGGCCTCGATGCCGGCCAGTTCGGCTTCGCCGCGGCCATACAGGCGCAGCAGGCCCAGGCCCTTGATGCGGTCGGCGAAATGGCCGCTCATGCGCGCCAGTTCGCCCAGCTGCGCGCGCCCGGCGGCTTCAGCGCCCCAGCCCACCAGCATCATGAAGAACGGCACCAGCGGCGCGGTGAACAGCAGGATCAGCGCCACCACCCAGTCCACCCAGGCGACAGCGGCCAGGATCAGCAGCGGCACCACCACCACTTCGGTGCGCACCGGCAGGAAGCCGCTGTAATAGCTCTCGATCGCATCACCGTGATGCAGCATCAGTTCGCCCAGTTCACCGGTACGGCGCTGCCGCAGCCAGAGCGGGCCCTGGCCCAGCAGGCGCGCGAACACGCGTTCGCGCAGTGCCAGCCGGGCGGCGTCGGCCACGTCACCGGCGGCGGCCTGGGTGGCGCTGCCCAGCAGGGTGCGCAGCACCAGGATCACCGCCAATCCCGCCAGCACCGGCAGGCCAGAGGCCAGCGGCACGCGCTCCACCAGCACCTGCTGCACCAGCCAGGCGATGGCGGCAGCCTGGCCGATCAACAGCGCGCCGGACAGGCTGATGCACAGCGCGGCCAGGCGCTGGCGGCCCCGGGCGGAGCGTGCCAGGTCGGCCAGCCAGGCCGTGCGCACACGCCGCTGGCGGGCGGTTTCAGCTTCCGGGGACAGGCCGTCAGGGGTCGTTTCGGCAGCGCTCAAGAGGTCTTCACGGGCAACGGGGGAGACACGGCATTGTAGGCGCAGGCAATAGCCCGCCCCTGCGGCCGGCGGTCGCAGTCTTCATCAGGTTGGCATACGATCAACCGGGGCACCTGTTCATACATTGATCTGGATCAAGGCTGTTTGAAGTAGTCGGTCACATCATTCACGTCGTAGACCACCCTTCCCGCCACCTGCAACGGCACTATCCAACGAGGTAGCCAGGCCATGATTGATCAGACAGTCGTAGAACTGTCGCGGCTGCAATTCGCGCTGACCGCGATGTACCACTTCCTATTCGTACCGCTCACCCTCGGCCTGTCCTTCATGGTGGCCATCATGGAGAGCGTGTACGTGATGACCGGCAAGGAGATCTGGCGCAGGATGACCCTGTTCTGGGGCGTCCTGTTCGGCATCAACTTCGCCATGGGCGTTGCCACCGGCATCGTCATGGAATTCCAGTTCGGCATGAACTGGTCCTACTACAGCCACTACGTGGGTGACATCTTCGGTGCGCCACTGGCGATCGAAGGCCTGATGGCGTTCTTCCTGGAAGCGACCTTCGTCGGCCTGTTCTTCTTCGGCTGGAACCGCCTGAGCAAGGTCAAGCACCTGATGGTGACCTGGCTGATGGCGCTGGGGACCAACCTGTCGGCGATCTGGATCCTGGTGGCCAATGGCTGGATGCAGAACCCGACCGGTGCGGTGTTCAACCCGGAAACCATGCGCATGGAAGTGGTCGACTTCATGGCGGTGGTGTTCAACCCGGTGGCGCAGGCCAAGTTCGTGCACACCGTCAGCGCCGGCTACGTGACCGGTGCGGTGTTCGTGATGGCGATCAGCGCCTTGTTCCTGCTGCGCAACAAGCACAAGGACCTGGCCCGTCGTTCGTTTGCGGTGGCCGCGGCGTTCGGCCTGCTGTCATCGCTGTCGGTGGTCGTGCTGGGTGACGAGAGCGGTTACGCCGCCAGCGAACACCAGAAGATGAAGCTGGCCGCGATCGAGGCGATGTGGGAGACCGAGCGAGCGCCGGCCGACTTCACCGCCTTCGGCATCCCCAACCAGGAGACTCACCAGAACGACTACGCGGTGAAGATCCCCTACCTGATGGGCCTGATCGCCACCCGCTCGTTGAACCAGCCGATTCCCGGCATCCTGGAACTGGTCGAGCGCGCCGAACACCGCGTGCGTGGCGGCCAGCTGGCCTACGGTGCATTGGAACGCCTGCGCGCCAACAAGAACGACGTTGAAGCGCGCGAGATGTTCGACCGCCACTGGCAGGACCTGGGCCACGGCCTGCTGCTCAAGCGCTATCGCGATGACATCCTCAACGCCACCCCGCAGGAGATCTCGCAGGCGGCGATGGACACGGTGCCGCGCGTGATGCCGTTGTTCTGGACCTTCCGCGTGATGGCCGGCCTGGGCTTCTACCTGATCGCCTTCTTCGCGCTGGCCTTCTACTACTCGTGCCGCAACAACTTCCAGGACAAGCGCTGGTTCCTCAAGCTGGCCCTGTGGACGCTGCCGGCACCGTGGATCGCGATCGAGTGCGGCTGGTTCGTGGCCGAGTATGGTCGCCAGCCGTGGGCGGTCGATGGCGTGCTGCCGACCTTCTATGCGGCGTCGGGCCTGGCCCTGCATGAAATCGTGCTGACCCTGGCCGGCTTCACTGCCATCTACACCGCGCTGATCGTGGTCGAGATCAAGCTGATGCTCAAGGCGATCCGCAAGGGTCCGGACGAGGTGCTGCCGTCGCTGCAGTCGCCCCAGCCGCATGCTTCCCACAATGCCTCGGCGCCGGCCGCCGGCCAGGCCTGAGGCAGGAGAACCAAGATGGATTTCATTCTTCTGGACTACACCACGCTGCGCGTGATCTGGTGGCTGCTGCTCGGCATCCTGCTGATCGGTTTCGCCGTGATGGATGGTTTCGACCTGGGCGTGGGCACCCTGCTGCCCTTCGTCGCCCGCAACGACGCTGAGCGCCGGCTGGTGATCAATACCATTGGTCCGGTCTGGGAAGGCAACCAGGTGTGGCTGATCCTGGGCGGCGGCGCGATCTTCGCCGCCTGGCCGCCGCTCTACGCGGTCAGCTTCTCCGGGTTCTACCTGGCGATGTTCGTGATCCTGTTCGCCCTGATCCTGCGTCCGGTCGGCTTCAAGTTCCGCAGCAAGATGCCCAGCGAGCGCTGGCGCAACACCTGGGACTGGGCGCTGTTCATCGGTGGCTTCATACCGGCGCTGATCATGGGCGTGGCGGTGGGCAACGTGGTGCTGGGCGTGCCGTTCCACTTCGATGACAGCATGCGCATCTTCTACACCGGCTCGTTCTTCGGCCTGCTGATGCCCTTCGCACTGCTGGCCGGCCTGCTCAGCGTGTCGATGCTGGTCGCCCACGGTGCCGCCATGCTGGTGCTGAAGACCGACGGCCCGGTGGCCGAGCGTGCGGCCCGCTTCGGCAGCATCGCCGCGATCATCGCTTTCGTGCTCTTTGCGGTCGGCGGCGCCTGGGTGGCCTTCGGCCTGCCGGGTTACCAGATCACCTCGCAGGTGGTCACCGACGGCGCCACCAATCCGCTGCTGAAGACCGCCGAACTCGGCGCCGCCGGTGGCTGGATGCGCAACTACAGCACGATGCCGGCCACGATCCTGGCCCCGCTGCTCGGCCTGGCCGGCCTGCTCGCCAGTGCGGTGCTGCTGCGTGCCCGCCGCGGCGGCCTGGCCTTCATCGCCTCCGGTGCGGCCATCGCCGGCATCATCCTGACCGTCGGCTTCGCCATCTTCCCGTTCCTGCTGCCGTCCTCGAGCCAGCCCACCTCCAGCCTGACCGTGTGGGATGCCTCGTCCAGCCACCTGACCCTGTGGATCATGCTGCTGGCCACGGCGGTGTTCCTGCCGATCATCCTCGCCTACACCACCTGGGTGTACCGCGTGCTGAAGGGCAAGACCACCACCGAAGAGATGGGCAACAACCCGAACGCGTATTGATTGCTTGCACGTGTGCCGACCAACGGTCGGCACCTACCCGGAATGAAGGAGACTGATCATGTGGTATTTCGCCTGGATTCTCGGTGCCGGCCTCGCCTCGACGGTGGCCATCCTCAACGGCATGTGGTTCGAAGCCCGCGAGCAGAACCGCATCGAGAAAGAAAATCGTCGCTGAGCTGTAAAAAAACCTTGCCGCCTTGGCCTTCACACGGTATCTTAGGCGGCTCCTTCGGGGTGTAGCTCAGTCTGGTAGAGCGCTACGTTCGGGACGTAGAGGTCGCAGGTTCGAATCCTGTCTCCCCGACCACTTCGGTGGTCGCATTGAAGCCTGGTGAAGTCGTCCAGGCTTTTTTGTTCCCTGAAGTGGCACTGCTTCGGCAGTGTGAAGAAAACAGCATTCACCCCTTGCCGCCATCGGGGTGAATCGCTAGAATAGGCGGCTCCCTTCGGGGTGTAGCTCAGTCTGGTAGAGCGCTACGTTCGGGACGTAGAGGTCGCAGGTTCGAATCCTGTCTCCCCGACCACTTCGGTGGTCACCAAGAAGCCTGGAAGACATCACTGTCCTCCGGGTTTTTTTGTATCAGGCACCTGGCCGCCCGCATGACGGGACCTTGCCGGAGCCCGCACGTACAATGGCCGCGCTGCCGGCCCGCCAGCAGCCCCTCCCCCACCTGCCGCTTCGGCGTAGACCGATGCCGGCGCTGCATGCCATTGCCCCGGCGTGCGACACCTGCAAGGACCACCGATGAGTTCCTCCCCTTCCGATTCGCCGTCGCTGCTGCACGGCCGCGTCCTCGCATTCGCCGCGATCCTGCTGGCAGCGATCAACCTGCGCACCGCGGTCACCTCGATCACCCCGCTGCTGGACGTGCTCGGCCAGCAGTTCGGTTTCGGTACCACCATGACCGGCGTGCTGGGCATGCTGCCGACCGCGTCGTTCGCACTGTTCGGCGTGGCCACGCCGGCACTGGCGCGGCGCCTCGGGCTGGAGCGCACCACGCTGCTGGCGATGGTGATGGCGATGGCCGGCCTGCTGCTGCGTTCCAGCGCCGGCAACGTCGGCACGCTGCTGTTGGGTTCGGTGGTGGCACTGGCCGGCATGGGCATCGGCAACGTGGTGGTGCCGCCGCTGGTGAAGCGCTATTTCGCCAACAAGGTCGGCACCATGAGCACGCTCTACATCAGCGTGCTGCAACTGGGCACGATGCTGCCGGCACTGCTGGCGGTGCCGGTGGCCAACGCCGCAGGCTGGCGCGTGTCGCTGGGCATGTGGGCGCTGCTGGCGCTGGCTGCCGCACTGCCGTGGCTGGTGCTGGCCACGCGCGCGCCGAAGCCGCAGTCCGACGCGTCCGATCCGACCGCGCAGCCGCATGGCAAGGTCTGGCGCACGTCACTGGGCTGGAGCATGACGCTGATGTTCGGCATGACCTCGCTGATGACCTACTCGATGTTCACCTGGCTGCCGCGCATCGTGGTCGAGGCCGGTGGCACGCCCGCGTTCGGTGGCGTGATGGTCGCCGTGTTCTCGGCGCTGGGCCTGCTGCCATCGCTGGTCATTCCGTCGATGGCGGTGCGCATGCAGAACCCGTTCCCGCTGGTGCTGATCGGCTTTTTCTCGTTCGTGATCGCCTTCACCGGCCTGCTGCTGGCACCGATGAAGGCCCCCCTGCTGTGGGCCTGCCTGCTCGGCGTCGGCCCATCCACCTTCCCGCTGGCACTGACCCTGATCAACCTGCGCACCCGCACCCCGACCGGCTCGGCGGCGCTGTCCGGCTTCATGCAGGGCGTGGGCTACAGCTTCGGCTGCCTGGGCCCGTTCCTGGTCGGCTGGCTGCACACGGTCAGCGACGGCTGGACCCTCCCGTTCAGCTTCCTGTTCGGCTGCGCCGCCCTGATGCTGTGCGCCTCGTGGGTGGCCTGCAAGCCGCGCAAGCTGGAAGATCTCTGGTAAGCCACGTGGGGCCCGCAACCGGGCCCACCTACCATTCGTCAGCCCGTCTGCGCATTTTGACGCCGGGCTGACAATTCCGGGCGGATAGTGCCCACGAATGCCCATCCTTGCCGCGTGCCGGCATCGGGCATGGGGGCGGCAGCGCCGCCCGGGCCACCACTCGGTGTGCGGGGGACTTTCGTTTCAGACAAGACATCGCAGGTCGCTGTCCGGGTTGTATCCGTCTTCGCTGGGCGGGAATGCACGAAGGGAGTGACGCGGGCCACGGCCACGCCAAAAGCTGGCATGTGATGTGCGTCACATTTTTCAGGTTGTCTGGTTCGGAAGCCAAGGGGGTCCCCAATGGTTGTCCACCGCCGGCTGGCGCTCTGCGTCGGCCTCGCCTGCACCGCCCTGGCCTGGGCCAGCAGCGCTGCCCCGCCCGACCGCGAAGCAGCGTTGGCCGAGATCGGCCGCTATCGAGACCAGGCGCGTTGGCTGGACGCCCTGGGCGCGATCGAGCGCGCCAGCCAACAGCAACCCAACGACGACCTGCTGTTCAAGCTGCGCGTATTGACGCTGGGCGACATCGGCAACGCCTGGCGTGCGTGGGAGCTGTACCAGCAGCGCCCGCAACTGTTCGACGCTGCGCAGAAACAGCGCCTGGAAGGCGACTACCTGGCCAAGCTGGTGGTCTGGAGCCTGGCCTACAGCAGCAGCGAGGACAGCCGCCTGGAAGAAGCCGAATCGACCCTGGCCCGCATGCAGCGCTACCTCGGCGGCGAAGGCACCCCGCCCTCGCAGGCACCACTGCGGATCCGCATGGACCGGCTGATCCTGCTCAACCGGCTGGGCCGCCATGCACAGGTCCGCGAGGAAGCGCGGGCACTGCAGGCCGAAGGCCACACCCTGCCCGACTACGTGCTGCCCGCAGTGGGCGATTCGTTGATGGGCACCCTGCACCCTGAAGAAGCCATCCCGGTGCTGCAGGCGGCCGTCGCTGGCGACCCGACGCGCGACGCCTCGCATTCGGAACTGGCTTACGCCTACCTGGAAAGCGAGCAGCAGGAAAAGGCCATCGACCTGCTGCAGGCATGGCGCGACAAGGAGCCGGCGTGGCGCTGGAGCAACGGCAAGTCGCCGTACGCGAACTGGTCGCGCTACGAGGCCGATCTCAACCTGGCGATGGTGCGCGCCTACAGCGGCGACCTGCACACCGCGCAGCACGACCTGGAGTCGATGGTCGAGATCGCACCCGGCAACGGCGGGCTGCAGAGTGCGCTGGGCAGCGTCTACATGATGCGCGGCTGGCCACGCCGGGCGCTGCAGCGCCAGCAGATGGCACACGCGCTCGATCCGCGGGACATCGAACCGCGGCTGGGCATGGAAGAGGCCTATGTCGCCCTGCAGCGCGACGACCTGGCGCGGCCGCTGCACGATGACCTGGTCGCACGCTACCCCACCCAGCCGGCAGTCGAACGCATGGACCAGGCCTGGCGCGCGCATCGCGGCTGGCAGCTGAAGGCATGGACCGACATCGGCCGCAGCTCCGGGGGCGGTGGTACTTCGCCCCTGGGCAACAACGACCGCCACTACGGCGTGGACGTGGAGACGCCGGTCCTTGATGACCGCTGGCGGTTGTTCGCCCTCGCCGACCGTCGCGTGACCGACTTCCAGGACCAGCGCATCGATCCCCTGTGGCTGGGTGCGGGCGTGCGTTACCGCTTCGGGCAGCTGGATGCGGAAGCGGCGGTCCTGCGCGCCAACGATCACATCGGCGACACCGGCCTGCGCGTCGGCGTCGGCTGGCAGTTCAACGATTCCTGGCACGCCGGCGTGGTGGTCGCACGCAATGACCCGGAGGCCTCGATGCAGGCGCGCGCGGCCGGCATCACCGCCGACAGTGTGAGCGCACAGGTGGACTACCGGCGCAGCGAGCTCACCCACTGGACGTTCGGCGCGAGCCGCTTCCGCTATGACGACGGCAACCACCGCGAGCTGTTCGGCACCAGCGTCCAACAGCGCCTGCTGACCCGCCCACGCTGGCTGGTCGATGGCCTGGCCAGTGCCTACACCAGTCGCGGCAGCCGCGATGATGCGCCCTACTTCAACCCGAAGCGCGACCGCATGGTCGAGATCGGCCTGCGCATCGACCAGCAGCTGTGGCGGCACTACGAGCGCCACTTCCGGCACCGGCTGACCGTCTCGCTGGGCGACTACTGGCAGGACGGCTTCGGCAGCGCGCTGGTGCCGTCGGTGTCCTACATGCACGAGTGGCAGCTGGGCCCTGGCCGCGTGTTCGAGTATGGCGTGCGGTGGTCACGACCGGTCTACGACGGCCATCGCGAGCGCCATATCGGCTTCGAAGCCGCATTGCGCTGGGGAGACTGACATGGCCCGCTTCCTGCGACTGATCGTGCTCCTGCTGCTGGCCTGCGTGCCACCGGCGTTCGCGCAGCAGCCCCTGCATCTTGATGCGATCGACAACGGCCTGCTGATCCTCAGCTACCACGACATCCGCGACAAGGTGGCCGCCAAGGGTGATGCCGATTCCTATGCGGTGAGCACGCAGAACTTCGCCGCGCACCTTGACTGGCTGGGCGCGCACGGCTACCACCCGGTTTCGCTGTCGCAGCTGATCGAGGCCTCGCAGGGCCGCGCCACGCTGCCTCCCAAGCCGGTGCTGCTGACCTTCGACGATGGCCTGCGCAGCGTCTACGACAAGGCCTTCCCGCTGCTGCAGGCCTACCACTACCCGGCCCTGGTGGCGGTGATCACCGATTACGTGGACATGGCACCGGGCCGCACCATCGACTACGGCTACCGCCCGTTCGGCCACGATGACTTCGTGACCTGGGCGCAGCTGAAGCAGATGCACGACAGTGGCCTGATCGAAGTGGCCAGCCATACCGACGACCTGCACCACGGCGTGCTTGCCAATCCGCAGGGAAACTCCACGCCCGCCGTGGTCACCCGCATCTACACCCCGGCCACGCGCAGCTACGAGAGCGGGACACAGTATGAGCAGCGCCTGCGCACTGATCTTTCGCGCAGCGTGCAGCGCATCCAGCAGCACCTGGGCGTGCGCCCGCGCGCCATCGTCTGGCCATATGCCGCGTACAACCAGTTGAGCAACGACATCGCCGAGCAGCTGGGCATGCCGGTTTCGTTCGACCTGGAAGGCCGTAGCACGCCAGTGGCCAGCGACCTGCACGGGCTGGCACGATTGCTGGTGAGCAACAACCCGACCGTGGAAGGCCTGGCCTACGAACTGCGCCGAGACGTGGCGCTCGATGGCATCCGCGCCCTGCAGATCGATCTGGATGACATGTATGACCCGGATCCAGCGCAGCAGGCACGCAATCTCGATGCATTGATCGAGCGGGTCAAGCGCATCGCGCCGACCCATGTCTATCTGCAGGCCTTTGCCGACCCGGACGGCAACAACACCGCCGATGCGCTGTATTTCCCGAACCGGCACATGCCGATGCGGGCGGACCTGTTCAGCCGCGTCGCCTGGCAGCTGAAATCCCGCGCGGGCGTGAAGGTCTACGCGTGGTTGCCAGTGCTCGGCTTCGAACTGCCCGACCCGGAGCAGCGCAAGGTGCTGGCGATCCGCAATGGGGATGCCGACGGCATGTACCGGTTGGATTTCACCAACCCGAAGGCCAGGCAGATCATGCTCGACATCTACGAGGACCTGGCGGTCAATTCCTACTTCGAAGGCCTGCTGTTCCATGACGACGGCTACCTGCGCGACACCGAGCTGCCCGCCCTGGCGGCCGGCGAAGATGGCAGCGCACGTACCCAGGCACTGATCGACTTCACCCTGGCTCTGCGCAACAGCGCGCAGCGCTGGCGGCCGAAACTGGCAACGGTGCGCAACCTGTATGCCGAGCCGGTACTCCGCCCGCAGAGCGAAGCTTGGTTCGCGCAGCGCCTGGAACTGTTCAACAAGGCCTACGACCAGACGGCGCTGATGGCGATGCCGTGGATGGAAGGCAGCAGGCACCCCGAGCGCTGGCTCGACCAGTTGCTGGCCGCGGTACGCGCGCACGACCCGCAGCTTCAGCACACGCTGTTCGAGCTGCAGACCGTCGATTGGCGCAGCGGGCAGCCGATTCCCGCCGGGCGCCTGCGTGCGCAGATCCGCCAGTTGCAGGCGCAGGGCGTGCACCACTTCGCCTGGTACCCCGATGACTTCATCGCCGACCAGCCCTCCACCCGCGATGCCCGCGCGGCAATGTCCGCCGGCAACTTCCCGTACCCGGAGAAGTGACGTGGACATGCATCCGCTGCTGCAGGTCCTGTTCCAGTTCGCCTTCTACTACCCGATGGTGATGGCGTTCTTCTGGATGTCCGGTGGCCTGTACTACTACTTCCGGCGCGAGCGTCACTCACGTCCGCGCAACGATCCGCCCTTGATGATCGCCCCTCCCTTCGCGACCTTGCTGGTGCCCTGCCACAACGAAGCAGAAAACCTGGACGACACGCTCACTGCGGCGCTGGCCCAGCGCTACCCCGCCGATTACGAAGTGATCGCCATCGACGATGGCAGCAGCGATGACACCGGCGCACGGCTGGATGCGCTGGCGGCAAGGCATCCACGGCTTCGCGTGCTGCACCTGGACCGCAACCTGGGCAAGGCCAATGCGCTGCGCATGGGCGCACTGGCCGCACGCTCGGAGTACCTGGTGTGCATCGATGGCGATGCGATGCTGGAAGAGCATGCACTGCACTGGATGGTCTGGCACCTGGTCAGTGGCAACCGGGTCGGTGCGGTCACCGGCAACCCGCGCATCCGCAACCGCTCCACCCTGCTCGGACGCCTGCAGGTGGCGGAATTCTCCTCGATCATCGGCATGATCAAGCGGGCACAGCGCGTGTATGGCCGCATCTTCACCATCTCCGGCGTGATCGCCGGCTTCCGCCGCACTGCCCTGCACCAGGTCGGCTGGTGGTCGGATGACATGGTGACCGAGGACATCGACATCAGCTGGCGCCTGCAGCGCGCGCACTGGGACATCCGCTACGAACCCAATGCGCTGTGCTTCATCCTGATGCCGGAGACGCTCAAGGGCCTCTGGCGGCAGCGCCTGCGCTGGGCCCAGGGCGGCGTGGAAGTGATGCTGCGCCACGCGCGCTCGCTGCTGCACTGGAAAGAGCGGCGCATGTGGGGCGTGCTGCTGGAGTACGTGCTGAGCGTGGTCTGGGCCTACACGATGCTGTTCATCGTGCTGCTGTGGGCACTGGGCAAGTTCATCGAGCTGCCGCCGCAGCTGCATATCGCCAGCCTGCTGCCGGAGTGGCATGGCGTGATCCTGGCGCTGGTCTGCCTGCTGCAGTTCGCCAGCAGCCTCATCATCGACCGGCGTTACGAAACACAGATTGGACGCAATTACTTCTGGGTCATCTGGTACCCGATGGCGTACTGGCTGATCAGCCTTTCCACCACCCTGGTGGCGCTGCCCAAGACGCTGCTGCGCCGTCGCAGCAAGCGCGCCACCTGGACCAGCCCTGACCGGGGGATCCGATGAACGCGCAACGCCCGTCCAACCGCTTCGACTCGCGGATGATCCGCAAGCCGCATCGCCAGCCACACTTCCAGCGCACGGCTTGGGGCTTCGTCACCCTGGCGTTCTGGGGCTTCTACTTCTATCTGTGGGCCCCCCTGGTGACCCTGCTCTCGTGGTTGATCGGTGGCCAGCTGGCCTGGCGGCAGCTCTACGAACGGCAGAACCAGTTCGACCCGTACGTGCTGGTCGCGCTGCCATTGATGCTGCTGTGCGCCAGCGTGCTGCTGATCGCCTGGGCCGAGTACAACCGCGCCCGCTTCCGTGGCCGCGAACGCCGCCTGCCGCGGCCCCTGGCCAGCCTCAACGAAGTGGCCGCCGATCTGGGCGCCAGCACCGGGCTGGCCGAACGCCTGATGGGCTGCAAGGCCGCCACGCTGCACATGGATGATCACGCACGGCCGGTCGGCATCCGCCGCGAGGTGGTGTAGCTGCCGACCTGGGTCGGCGCTTGCTTTGGTAGCTGCCGACCTTGGTCGGCGCTTGGGCCTGGTGGGTGCCGACCTTGGTCGGCACCGGGGTTTGCCGCGAAGAGCATCCACGCGAGGCGTGGACCTACTTATGTACGCGTCTGCCCTTCGCCGCGCACGACAAATCGTTCAACGGTGAGGGCTTCCAAGCCCATCGGGCCGTAGGCGTGCAGGCGCGTGGTGGAAATACCGATCTCACTGCCCAGGCCCAGCTGGCCACCATCGGAGAAGCGCGACGAAGCGTTGACCATCACCACCGCCGAGCGCAGCGCGTTGACGAAGCGCTCGGCGTGGCCGGTGTCCTCGGTGGCGATCACTTCGGTGTGGTCGGAGGTATAGGTGCGGATGTGCGCGATGGCTGCATCAAGATCATCGACCACGCGCACCGCCAGCACCAGATCGAGGAACTCGGCGGCGTAATCCTCCTCGGTCGCCGCCGTGCTGCCCGGCAGCAACGGCTGCGCCTGCGCATCGGCGCGCAGCTGCACCCCACGCTCACCCAGCGCCTGCGCCACGCGCGGCAGGAACGCGTCAGCCACGGCGCGGTGCACCAGCAGCGTCTCCAGCGAATTGCACGCCGCCGGCCGGCTGCACTTGCCGTCCACCAGCAGGTCGATGGCCTTGCCGAGGTCGGCGCTGGCGTCCACGAACAGGTGGCACACCCCCTTGTAATGCTTGATCACCGGCACGCGCGCGTGCTCGGCCACGAAACGGATCAGGCCTTCGCCGCCACGCGGAATGGCCAAGTCGATCAGCTCATGCAGCTGCAGCAGTTCCAGCATCGCCTCGCGGCGCAGGTCGGTGAGCACGGTCACCGCCGCCGGCGGTACGCCGTTGGCCTTCAATGCACCGGCCAGCGCCTGGGCGATGGCGGTATTGGAGTGGATCGCTTCGGAACCACCGCGCAGGATCACGCCATTGCCGGCCTTCAGGCACAGCGCGGCGGCTTCGGCCGTCACGTTCGGGCGCGCCTCATAGATCATCGCGATCACGCCCAGCGGCACGCGCACCTTCTGCACGCGGATGCCGTTGGGACGTACGTCGTCGCGCGTCACCTGGCCGACCGGGTCAGGCAGCGCGGCCACCTCGCGCACCGCCTCGGCCATCGCGAACAGCCGCGGCGGGTCCAGTGCGAGGCGGTCGAGCATGGCACTGCCAACGCCCTTGTCGCGCGCGGCGGCGAGGTCGCGTGCGTTGCCGGCCAGGATCAGTCCGGCATTTACTTCCAGGGCCTGCGCCATCGCCAGCAGCAGCATGCGTCGCGCCGCACTGTCCAGGCCGGCAACGATCTGCGCTGCATCACGGCAGGCGCGCGCCTGGGCTTCGATTTCGCTCATCGGGGTGTCCTTCAAACCGGTCATGGCAGCACCAGGTCGTCACGATGGACGACGCTACCACCGTAGTTGTAGCCCAGCACGGCCTGGATGTCGCGCGAATGATGGCCGGCGATCCGGCGCACGTCGTCGGCCGCGTACTGGCTGACGCCGCGGGCGACACAGACACGCCCCTGCGGTGCGATCCAGCACACCTCCACCATGTCGCCGCGCCGGAATGCCCCCTCGGCAGCGGTGATGCCGCCGGGCAGCAGCGAGGCGCCCTTCTCCCGCATCGCCTGTGCCGCACCGGCATCGACGACGATCGCGCCCTCGGCCAGCGGCGCGTGCCGCAGCCAGTGCTTGCGGGCAGCCTCGCGGCTGCGTGCGGCGTGGATGCGGGTGCCGAACAGGCGGTCCTGCGCCAGCGCGCGCACCACATCGCTGCTGCGGCCGTTGAACAGGTAGGTCTCGATGCCAAGGCGGCCCGCCTTGGCCGCCGCCTCAAGCTTGGTACGCATGCCGCCGGTGCCGGCGCGCGAGCCGGCGCCGCCGGCCATCGCCAGCACATCGTCACTCAGTTCCGGCACGTCGTGCAGTGGCCGCGCGTCGGCCACGGTGCGCGGATCTGCGCTGTACAGGCCGTCGATGTCGGTGGCGATGAACAGTGCATCGGCATCGACCAGCGCGGCCACGGTCGCGGCCAGGTTGTCGTTGTCACCGAGCTTGAGCTCGTCCACCGATACGGTGTCGTTCTCGTTGACCACCGGCAGCGCACCCAGCCGCAGCAGTTCGCTCAGCGTGGCGCGTGCATTGAGGTAGCGGCGGCGGTTGCGCAGGTCGTCGTGGGTCAGCAGCACCTGCGCCACCGGGCGCTCGAAGAAGCGCTGCCAGAGCCCGATCAGCTGCGCCTGGCCGAGCGCGGCCAGGGCCTGGCGCGCCGCCATCGCCGCACCGGGTTCATCGGCCCGCGGCAGGATCGCGCGCCCCGCCGCAACCGCGCCGGAGGAGACGATCACCACCTCGCGCCCAGCCAGTACGTTGGCGGATACAAACTGGGCCAGGCCCAGCGCGTGGCGTGGCGACAGGCCGCCACCATCGGCCGCCAGCAGGCTGCTGCCGACCTTCAGCACCGCACGCCGCCATGGCGGCAGCGCCTGTTGCGGGAACGGCGAAGCGACGGTGGCGGCGTGCAGGGTCATCGGTCAGGGCCTCAGCGGGTATTCCATTCGTGCACGGTCAGCTCGGAAGCGTGCATCGTCACCAGCGGATCGGTGGCGACGATGGCCCGCGCCTGTTCCAGGCTCTCGACATTGCACAGCACATAGGCGCCACCGCTGCCATCGGCGAAACCACCGGTCAGCTGCAGCCTTCCCTGTGCCTGCAACGCCTCGAGGAAATCGCGGTGCGGCTGCACCGCCGCATCGTTGAAGTCCGGCCGGCGCATCGCCATCACCAGGTAGACAGTGCCCGCCATCAGGACAGCGCCTGCCAGCGTGCGCGCAGTTCGTCCAGGCGCAGATCGGCGGCCGAGCCCGGCGATACACGCGCAGCCAGGCTGCCTTCCGGGGTACGTCCCTGCCCTGCGCTGTCGGCACCGGCTGCAGCGGCCTTGTAGGCCTCGCGGAACGGCACACCGGCCACCGCCGCTTCCACGGCGACGTCGGTGGCATACATGCCCGAATCGATCGCTGCGCGCAGCCTGTCGTCACGCCACTCCAGATTGGCCAGCAGCGCCGGCAGCAGTTCCAGCGCGGCCAGGCCACGGCCGAAGCCGTGGAAGATGGCGCCCTTGGACGACTGCAGGTCACGGTGATAGCCCGAAGGCAGCGACAGCAGCTGCTCGATCTCGGTGCGCGCGGCGGCGACGCTGGCGTGGGTCGCGCGCATCAGCTCGATCACGTCCGGGTTGCGCTTGTTGGGCATGATCGAACTGCCGGTGGTGTACTGCGCCGGCAGCGCGACGAAGCCGAACTCGGCGCTGGTGAACAGCGACAGGTCCCAGGCGATGCGGCGCAGGTCCAGCGTAGCGCCACCGAGTGCTTCCAGCGCGGCCAGCTCGAACTTACCGCGCGACAGCTGTGCGTAGATCGGCGAGATCTGCATGCGCGCGAAACCGAGCGCGGCCGTGGTGTGCTCGCGGTCCAGCGGCAGGTTCACCCCGTAGCCGGCGGCGGTGCCGAGCGGATTGGCGTCGACCAGCGCATGGGTGTCACGGGCGCGGATGGCGTTGTCGATGAAGGCCTCGGCCCATCCGGCCCACCACATGCCGGCCGAAGAAACCACGGCGCGCTGGATATGGGTATAGCCGGGAATCGGCAGGTCCTTCTCGGCCTGCGCACGGTCCAGCGCGATCTTGGCCACGTCGGTGCTGAGCCCGGCCACGCGCAGCAGCTTCTCCTTCAGCCACAGGCGGGTGGCGACCAGGATCTGGTCATTGCGGCTGCGGCCGGTGTGGATCTTGCGGCCAGCGTCGCCGAGGCGTTCGGTCAAACGCGCTTCGATTGCTGAGTGACCGTCTTCGTACTGCGTATCCAGCACGAAGCGGCCTTCACGGAAATCCTGCGCCAGCACGTCGAGCTCGCGCAGCAGGCCTGCCAGCTCGTCGGCGCTGAGGATGCTGATGTGCTGCAGGCCCTGCGCATGCGCGGCGCTGGCAGCGATGTCATGCAGGAAGAACTCGCGGTCGAGGATCACGTCGTCGCCGGCGAGGAAGGTCTGGATCTGGGCGTCGACAGCGACGCCGGGCTTCTGCCAAAGAAGGTCTGCCATGGGGGCTCCGGAAGGCGTGTTCAGTGCGGGATCGACGTCAGTTCGTCGATGCCCAGCGCGAGGTTGAGGTTCTGCATGGCCTGGGTGGCCGCGCCCTTGAGCAGGTTGTCCAGGGTCGCCACCACCACCACCCGCTTGCCGCCCGGGGCCAGGGTGAAGCCACCGACCTGGGCACCGTGGCGGCCGGCGATGCGGCTGACCCACGGCGCTTCATCCACCACTTCGATCAGGGGTTCGCCGGCATAGGCCTGCTGGAAGCGCTCGACGATCTGTTCGCGGGTCTGCACGCGGTTCAGCCACAGGTTGGCGGTCAGCGTGATGCCGCGGAAATGCGGCGCGACGTGCGGCATGAACTCGACGGCCACGCCCAGCTGCACCGACACCTCGCGCTCGTGCACGTGGTTGGTCAGCGCATACGGCATCAGGTTGTCGGCCAGCAGTTCGACGTTGTTCTTGTCCGACGGCGTGGTACCGGCACCGGAGTAGCCGGAGACACCGAAGCACTGCGGCGGGCCGGCCAGCAGGTCCAGCAGCGGATGCACCGCCAGCTGCATCGCCGTGGCATAGCAGCCCGGGTTGCTGATGTGCTTCTGGCCGTTGTAGCGGCCGCGGGTCAGCTCCGGCAGGCCGTAATACCAGCTGTTGTCGAAGCGGTAGTCGGCCGAGAGATCGACGATGACGGTGTCCGGCTTGGCGGCTTCAAGCGCGGCCACGAACGGTGCGGCCAGGCCGTTGGGCAGGGCCAGGATTACCGCGTCCACGCCTTTGGCGGCCACCGCGTCGACATCCAGGTTCTCGTACTGCAGCTCGCCCTGGAATTCCGGGTGGTGGTCGGACAGGCGCTGCCCGGCGCGTTCGCGCGAGGAGACGAAGGCCAGATCCAGGCGCGGATGGGCGGCCACCAGCTTGATCAGCTCGGCGCCGGTATGGCCGCGGGCCCCGACGATGCCCAGGGTGAAAGTCGAATCGTTCATGCGTGGCTGTCCAGGCGGTACTGCAGGTGGCGCTTCACGCCCTGCCATTCCGCATCGATGATGGAGAAGATGACGGTGTCGCGCGGCGTGCCGTCGGCGTGCCGCTTGTGGTTGCGCAGCACGCCATCCTGCTTGGCGCCGAGGCGTGCGATGGCGGTGCGCGAAGTGAAGTTGAACCAGCTGGTCTCGAACACGACGCTCAGGCACTGCAACCGCTCGAACGCGTGGCTGAGCAGCATCAGCTTGGTCTCGGTGTTGACCCCGGTGCGTTGCGCAGACTCGCCATACCAGGTGTAACCGATACTCAGGCGCGGCACGTCCGCTTGCAGATCGTAGTAGCGGGTGGTGCCGACAATCTGGTCGTTGGCATCGAACACCACGAACGGCAGCACCCTGCCTTCGGCCTGCGCCTGCAGCGCTGCCTGCACGTAGCCGGCCATGGTCTTCGCATCGGGCACCTGGGTGTACCAGAGCCTGGACAACGCGCCATCGCCAAGCGCGCCGCGCAGGCCATCGATATGCCCCATCTGCAGCGGCTCCAGCCGCGCATGGGTGCCCGCCAGCGTAGGGACCTTGGTCCAGTCGGCATGGTTCATGTGTTCAGCCCTGCAGGCTCGGCGCGCGCCGAGCGCAATGGTCGACATAGGTCTTGATCCGGTCGATGCCGTCGGCGCCGAACCAGAACACCTTCCAGTGGTCCTGCTTGTAGCAGCCGTCGGATTCAGCGTAATAGAAGTGGTTGATCGGATTGCCATGGCGCGAACGCCAGAACAGCTGCGGGGTTTCCTCCAGCATCACGTTCCAGACCGCGCGGCCCAGGCCCTCGCCCTGCGCATCGTCGAGCACGGCGAACTTGTCCAGGTACACGCCCTCGGCCTCGTCGGTGAGGATCACCGCGGTGCGGTAGTTCTCGCTGACGTAGGCGCGCAGCAGCTTCGTCTTTTCGAAGTACTCCGGCACCAGGGTGCGGCCGAAGCTGGATTCGATCAGGCCCTTCAGGCGCGGCAGGTCCAGCGCGTTCCAGGCGGTGGCGCGCAGCACCTTCTCGCCCTTGCGCACAAGCGTCCCCGAACCCTTGTGGGTGAACAGTTCCTTGGCCAGATCGGCCGGGCGCGTGATCGACACCGACGATTCCAGCGGCAGGCGATCGAGCAGATCCTTGATCTGTTCGATCTTCACCTTCATGCCGCCGTGGATCCACGGCTGCGCGATCAGGTGGTCGTACTCGGTGGACAGGTTGATCGAATCGATCACGTTGCCCTGCTCGTCCAGCAGGCCGCCAGTGCCGGTCAGGAAGATGATCTTGTATGGCTGCAGTTCCTGCACCAGCTCGTTGGCGGCGAAGTCGGCGTTGACGTTGAGGATCTGGCCGCCAGCGGTCTCGCCCAGGCTGGTGATGACCGGGATCGACCCGGCACGCAGGCTGGCCTCGATCGGTGCCAGGTTGACCTTCTTCACCTCGCCGACCAGGCCGTAGGTGTCCACGTCCAGGTACTGGGCCTCGAACACGCCGCCGGTGATCGAGGTGGCGCGCGCGCCGTTCTGCTGCAGCGCCTCGACCAGGCGCAGGTTGGACTGCTGGAACACCCGGCGCACGATCGCCAGCGCTTCCGGCGACGTCACGCGCAGGCCGTTGACGGTCTGCTTCTCGATGCCGGCGGCCGACAGTTCGGCATCCAGCTGCGGGCCGGCGCCGTGCAGCACGATCGGGGTCAGCCCGACTTCCTGCAGGAACGACAGCGAAGAGGTCAGCGCGTCGAGGTCGTCGCGCAGCACCGCGCCGCCGACCTTGACCACGGCGAAGCGCTTGGCGTCCAGCTGCGAGAAGCGCTTGAGGTACTGGCTGATCTCCTTCGCGCTGGCCATGCTGGAAAGCAGGCGCACGATGGTCTGGCGGGTCTGGCGGTGGGGCTGGAGGGCAGGAGACATTTCGGTTTCGTCACAGGCGGCGGTCGCCGCGTTGCAGTTCCACCCGGCCAGGGCCGGGCGGCGTTGTAGGGTCGATCAGGCGCCGGCGGCGATGATGCGATGCACGGCGTCGGTGTAGCGCTGCAGCTGCTCCAGCGTCACGAACTCATCGGCGGTGTGGGCCTGGGCGATGTCGCCCGGGCCGAACACCAGCGTGGTGTAGCCACCGGCGGAGAACAGCGAGGCCTCGGTCCAGAAGTCCACCGCGTTGCCGATCGGCAGCTCCAGCGCATCGGCCACATCGCGCGCCAGCAGGCGGCGGTTCTCGGCCTCGGCGATGTCACCGGCCGGCAGGCTGGGGCCACGGAACGTTTCGGTGAACACGGCGGCTTCCGGTTCGGCGAAACCGGCGAAGGTCGCCAGCAGGCCATCAATGTCCATCGACGGCAGCGGGCGGAACCCGAAGCGCACCTCAGCAGCCGGTGCGATCATGTTGGCCTTGATCCCGCCTTCGACGCGACCGATGTTGAAGCGCAGCCCGGTCAGCCCGCCGAAGCGGGCCGAGGCCAGCGATTCCACATGGTCCAGTGCACGGTTGCCCCAGCGCATGGCCTGGTGCAGCGCGCTGGCGGCCGCGTCCTGCTTGCCGGACGCATGGCCGGCGCGGCCGGCGAACTGCATCAGCACCGAGCTGATGCCACGATGCGCCAGCACCGCTTCACTCATGGTCGGCTCGGCCACCAGCACCGCTTCATACGGCAGGCCACGGGCCAGGAACGCGGCGATACAGCGCGGATCGTTGGCTTCCTCGTCGCTGGAGAACAGGAAGGCGGCATCGCCATCGCTGGCATTGGCCGCCGCCACCAGCGCAGCGGCGGCGCCCTTGATGTCACACACGCCCAGGCCGACCACACGGTCGTCCAGGCGCCGCATCACATGCGGGTCGGCACTCCAGTGCGGCGAGTCCGGCACGGTGTCCAGGTGCACGTTGAACAGGTACTTCGGCGTCCCGCGCACGGCGTACAGGCTGACTGCGCCCGCGCCATGGTCGATCACCTCGACGTTGAAGCCGGGCAGGTTGTCGCGCAGGTAATCGAAGATGCCACCGGTGGTGATCGCACGCGGCGGGTTGCGGGTGTCGAAGGACACCAGGGCCTGCAGGTGATCGAGCGTCTGTTCAAGCATGAATCAACAATCCTGGTAGTGCCGGCCGCTGGCCGGCAACGATGTCGGTGGTAAGTGCCGGCCAGCGGCCGGCACTACCGTCACAGGTCAACCGCGGTTGACCTGCGCGTAAACGGTGGAGCTCATGCCGAACAGCTTGATGAAGCCTTCAGCCTCCTCCACGCCCCAGTCGGCCGACTGCGCGTAGGTGGCGCCCTTGGTGTTGAGCAGGTGCGGCGACTTCACGGCCACGGCATCGACGCGGCCACCACGGGTTTCCAGCACCACTTCACCGTTGACCTTGGCCTGCGAGGACTTCAGGAAGGCTTCGATGTCGGTCTTCAGCGGGTCGTGGTAGAAGCCTTCGTACACCAGCTCCACCCACTTGCGCGCCACGTCCGGCTTGAAGCGGTTCTGCTGCTTGGTCAGCACCGCATCTTCCAGCGCACGGTGTGCGGCCAGCAGCGAAACCAGGCCCGGGGCCTCGAACACGATGCGGCCCTTCAGGCCGATCACGGTGTCGCCGGTGTAGACGCCGCGGCCCACGCCGTACGGGGCGAACAGCTTATTGAGCTGGGCCAGGATCTGGTCGCCCGGCAGCGCCTTGCCGTCCAGTTCGACGGCTTCGCCTTCAACGAACTTCAGGGTCACGGTCAGGGCCTGCTCCGGCCACTCGCTGCGCGGTGCGCACCAGCCACGCGCACCCTCGCCCGGGGCTTCCCACCGGTCGATCTCGCCGCCGGACATGGTCAGGCCCAGCAGGTTCTCGTTGATGGTGTAGGCCTGCTGCTTGGCGCGCACGCCGAAGCCACGCTCTTCCAGGTACTTCTGCTCGTAGGCGCGGGTCTGGGTGTGTTCCTTCTGGATCTCGCGGATCGGCGCGATGATCTGGTAGTCGCCCAGCGCCTTCACGGCCAGGTCGAAGCGGACCTGGTCGTTGCCCATGCCGGTGCAACCGTGGGCGATGATGTTGGTGCCCAGCTCGGCAGCACGCTTCAGCGCGGCATCGACGATCAGGTAGCGGTCCGAGACCAGCAGCGGGTACTGGCCCTGGTAGCCTTCGCCGGCCCACACGAACGGCTTGACGAAGCCTTCCCAGATGGCCGGGCCACCGTTGACGGTGAGGTGGCTCGCCACGCCCAGTTCGGCGGCGCGCTTCTCGATGAAATCACGCTCTTCATCATCGACGCCGCCGGTGTCGGCGAACACGGTGTGCACGTTGTAGCCGCGCTCCTGCAGGTACGGCACGCAGAAGCTGGTATCCAGGCCGCCGGAGAAGGCGAGAACGACGTCTTTGTTGCTCATGGGGGTCAGGTCCACTTGGGGGATGAGAATTCGGTAGAGCCGACCGTTGGTCGGCTGGAATATTGGATGCGCCGCTGCGGGAGCAGCCGACCAACGGTCGGCTCTACCCCTTGTTCGATCTAGCGCCCGGCAACCGCCGCCATGATCGCCTTCTGCACGTGCAGGCGGTTCTCGGCTTCGTTGATGGCGATGCACTGCGGCGAATCCATCACCGCGTCGGTGGCCTTCACGTTGCGGCGCAGCGGCAGGCAGTGGCTGAACACACCATTGTTGGTCAGCGCCATCTTCCGCTCGTCCACGATGAAGTGCTTGAACTGGTCGCGGATCGGCTTCTCCGGTTCCCAGTTGCCGAAGAACGGCAGCGCGCCCCAGCTCTTGGCGTAGACCACGTCGGCGCCGGCGTAGGCGCTGTCGATGTCATGGCTGATCTTCAGCGAGCCGCCGCTCTCGGCCACGTTCTGCTCGGCCCAGCCCATGTAACGCTCGTCGAGGATGTAGTCGGCGGTCGGGCACAGCAGGGTCACGTCCATGCCCATGCGGGTGGCGATGGTCAGCGCCGAATTGGCAACGGCGGTGTTCAGCGGCTTGGGGTGGTAGGTCCAGGTCAGCACGTACTTCTTGCCACGCAGGTCCTGGGTGCCGAAGTGCTCCTGCAGGGCCATGATGTGGGCCAGCTCCTGGCACGGATGGGTGATGGTCTCCATGTTGATGACCGGCACCGGCGAGTACCTGGCGAAGCTGTTGAGGACGATGTCCTGGCGGTCGTAGGCCCAGTCGATGAACTTGGGGAACGCACGCACGGCGATGATGTCGCAGTAACGACCCAGCACCTTGGCCACTTCAGCGATGTGCTCTTCGGTATCGCCGTCCATCACCGTGCCGAAGTTGAACTCGATCGGCCACGCATCCTTGCCCGGCTGCAGCACCACCGCGTGGGCACCGAGCTGGAACGCGCCCAGTTCGAAGCTGGTGCGGGTGCGCATGGACGGGTTGAAGAACACCAGCGCGATCGACTTGCCCTTGAGCTGGTCGCCGAGCTTGTTGCGCTTGAACAGCGCCGCCTGGGTCAACAGCGCGTCGAGATCGCTGCGGCTCCAGTCCTGGGTGTTCAGGAAGTGCTTGGGGGACATCATCTTTCCTTGCGTGGCGGCGCCGGTTTCGACGCGGTGGAAGGGAAAACAGGAATCAAAGGTGGAGCGGGAAGATTGCAGTTGCAGCTTTCAGAAGATGCATTTTCGAAGCGCGGAAACGAAAAAACCCAGCCGGCGGGCTGGGTTTTTTCGGACGAACAGCAAAAAGCTCCGGTTACCCAGCGAGAATGTGGGGTTCCGGTCGACGCGCACGCGAGGTCATGCCCGACGCCTGTCGGGCTGCGCTGCTGTCGTGCTGGAAGTCGGTGAGCTTCATGGTCAGCCATCTTTGCATGCGGCCGAGGCCGGCGCAAGGGCCGGGGTCCCAGAATCAGGGATTGCTGGCCGTGCCCTGCTCCGGGCCGACCCAGGGCGTGATCGACACCCGGATCTTGAGCCGGTTGCCGGGGTCTTCCGGCAGCCGCGAACGGTACTTGGTGCCCTTGTAGACGTAATCCACGTCGTAGGCGATGGGCCGGCGGAATTCACGCCCCACCGGCACGATGCGGCAGTCGCGGGTCAGCATCGGGCCAGTGTTGGCCGGTGCCGGGGCCGGCGTCTCGGCTCCGGGCTCCTCAACGGCCTCTTCGTCGCTGCGCTTGAACATCGAACGCACCGAGTCCCAGAAGCGGCTGATCCGGCCCTTGTCCTCGACCGGCTCCTCGCCGGTCACGTTCACCGGGGCCAGGGTCCGGGTCGACACCGGCTCGCAGTGCTCCTCGGTGCGGGTCGCGCGCAGGGTCTGGAACACCGGCTCCACGTTCAGCACCTGGGCGTAGTCGAACTTCACGTTCTCAACGATCACCACCCGGTTGCGGGGCTCGGCCTCCTGCGCCAGCACCACGGCGGGCAGCGCCGACAGGCAGGCCAGGGTCAGCAACGCGGTGGATTTCATTGGCGACGGGAGCAAGGACACGGCAATAGTGTAGGCAGTGGCGAGCGCAAGGGGCTGAACATTACCCGTCCACGCCGCTCCTGCCCACCCCACCCCGGGTGGCCTCGGCGTCCACCGGTGGCAACGGGTGCCCCCAAAGGGGGCCGACACGTTCTAAAATCACAGGCTTGTCCCCCAGCCACAGCCCCATGACCCTGCGCCTGCACAACAACCTGACTCGCCAGCTCGAACCGTTCACCCCGCTCGATCCAGCCTGTCCGACCCTGTATGTGTGCGGCCCGACGGTCTACAACTACGTGCACATCGGCAACGCCCGTGGCCCGGTGGTGTTCGGGGTGCTGGCCGACCTGCTGCGGCGCCGTTTCGGTGGCCTGCGCTACGCGCGCAACATCACCGACGTGGACGACAAGATCAACACCGCCGCGCGCGAGCAGGGCGTACCGATCAGCACCATCACCGACAGGTTCGCCGCCGCCTACCGTGAGGACATGGCCGCGCTGGGCGTGGTGCCGCCGGACATCGAGCCGGAGGTGACCGCGCACATTCCGCAGATCATCACCATGATCGAGCAGCTGATCGCCAACGGGCATGCCTACGCTGCCGAAGGCCACGTGCTGTTCGCGGTGGCCAGCTTCGATGGCTACGGCAAGCTCTCGCGCCGCGATCCGGACGAAATGCTGGCCGGCGCCCGTGTCGACGTGGCCCCGTACAAGCGTGATCCGGGTGATTTCGTGCTGTGGAAGCCGTCCAGCGACGACCTGCCCGGCTGGGCGTCGCCCTGGGGCCGTGGCCGCCCGGGCTGGCACATCGAGTGCTCGGCAATGGCCGCCGCCCACCTGGGCGAGACCATCGACATCCATGCCGGCGGCGTCGACCTGCAGTTCCCGCACCACGAGAACGAGCTTGCGCAGAGCGAGTGCGCCCACGGCGGCAAGATCTTCGCCCGCTTCTGGCTGCACAACGGCATGCTCAACTTCGGCGGCGCCAAGATGAGCAAGTCGCTGGGCAACATCGAGCGCGTGCACGACCTGGTGCGCCAGCACCCGCCGGAAGCACTGCGCCTGGCCCTGCTGTCGGCCCACTACCGGCAACCGCTGGACTGGTCCGATGGCCTGATCGAACAGTCGGTGCGCACCCTGGACCGCCTGTACGGCACCTTGCGCGAACTGGCGTCAGTCGAGGCGGTCGTTGCGATCCCGGCCACGGTCGAAGCGACCCTGGATGACGATCTGAACACCCCGCAGGCACTGGCCGAAGTGGCCCGCATCGCCGCCGATGCGCGTCGTGCCACCGATCCGGCCGAGCAGGCGCGCCTGAAGGGTGAACTGCTCGGTGCCGGACTGGCACTGGGCCTGCTGCAGGCCGATCCAGCGCAGTGGTTCGGCACTGCGGCCAGCGACGGCGGTGACGATGCCCGCATCCAGGGCCTGATCGATGAGCGTGCCGCGGCCAAGAAGGCGCGCGACTTCGCCCGTTCCGACGCCATCCGCGACCAGCTGGCCGCCGAAGGCATCGTGCTGGAAGACACCCCGCAGGGCGTGCGCTGGTCGCGCAAGCGCGGCTGACCCGCCCTGCCCCGTGGCCGGTACGCCGGCCACGCCCCCACCGTAGAGACTGTTGTGACCGACTCCCCGTTCCCGCTTGAACCCACCGCCGCCGAGGCACAGGCCGCCATCGCCGAGGAATTCGGCTTCTTCGGCGACTGGTCCGAGCGTTACCAGTACCTGATCGACCTCGGCCGCAAGCTGCCGGCCTTCCCGGAAGAATGGAAGACCGAAGAGCATCGCCTGCTCGGCTGCCAGTCGATGGTCTGGATCGTGCCCGAAGGCAACGCGCAGTCGCTGCGCTTCCATGCCATCAGTGATTCGGCGATTGTCTCCGGCCTGATCTTCCTGGCCCTGCGTGTGTACTCCGGGCGCTCGGCGCAGGAGATCCTGGCCACCGAGCCGAGCTACATCCAGGACATCGGCCTGGCCCGCCACCTCTCGCCGACCCGCAGCAACGGCGTGGCGGCGATGCTGGCCTTCATCCGCGAGACCGCGCAGGCCCAGCTGCAGCGCGACCCGTCGTGAGCGAGCCTGCCACAGCCGAAGACAGCGCGCTGGGCCTGCTGTCCCGGCCCGGTTTCGCCAGGCTGCTGGCGTACCGCATCTTCGCGATGCTGTCCTACCAGGTGGTCGCGGTCACCGTCGGCTGGCACATCTACGAAGTTACCCGCAATCCGTTCTCGCTGGGCCTGATCGGCCTGGCCGAGGTGCTGCCGTTCTTCTGCGTGGCGCCGTTCGCCGGTTACCTGGTGGATCACCTGCCGCGCCGCCGCCTGGGCATGGTCGCCTGTTGCGGACTGATCGCCACCGCACTGGTATTGACCAGCGTGGCCATGGGCTGGCTGCCGATCGACGGCGTGTGGCCGATCTACGCAGCCATTGCACTGACCGGCATGGTCCGCGCCTTCCTGTCGCCGATCTACAACGCCCTGTTCGCCCGCGTACTGGCCCGTGACCAGTTCGCGCGTGGCGCCGGCCTGGGCGCGGTGGTATTCCAGGCCGGCATGATCGCCGGCCCGGCACTGGGCGGCGTGCTGGTCGGCTTCGGTGGCAAGGGCCTGTCCTACGCGGTGGCCACCGCCTTCGCGCTGGTGGCGATGGCCTGTCTGGCCACGCTGAAAGTGGAGGAGCCGGTGCACACCGGCCCTGCCGCGCCGATCTTCAAGAGCATCGCCGAAGGCGCGCGCTTCGTGGTCGGCAACCGGATCATGGTCGGCGCGATGGCGCTGGACATGTTCTCGGTGCTGCTGGGCGGCGTGGTGGCGATGCTGCCGGCGTTCCTGCACGAAATCCTGCACCACGGCCCGGAAGGCCTGGGCATCCTGCGCGCGATGCCGGCGCTGGGCTCGGTGTGCGTGGGCCTGTGGCTGGCCCGCCACCCGCTGCACCGCAATGCCGGCCGCGTGCTGCTGTTCGCGGTGGCCGGCTTCGGCCTGTGCGTGATCAGCTTCGGGCTGTCGCAGCACTTCTGGCTGTCGGCGCTGATCCTGCTGTTCTACGGCGCCTTCGATGGCGTCTCGGTGGTGATCCGCTCGACCATCCTGCAGCTGGCCACGCCGGAAGAAATGCGCGGTCGCGTATCGTCGATCAACGGCATCTTCATCAGTTCGTCCAACGAGCTGGGCGCGTTCTATGCCGGCACGATGGCGAAGC
The DNA here is from genome assembly GCF_049384825.1 of Stenotrophomonas sp. CASM106. Classification (NCBI taxonomy): domain Bacteria; kingdom Pseudomonadati; phylum Pseudomonadota; class Gammaproteobacteria; order Lysobacterales; family Lysobacteraceae; genus Stenotrophomonas; species Stenotrophomonas sp. CASM106. Next base: position 230,941 of record NZ_JBMRFS010000003.1, on the reverse strand, counting down.
TGCTCGGCCTGGTACCGGCCGTGGTGCTGGGCGGGTTCGCGGTGCTGAGCGTGGCCGGGATCACCGCGTGGAAGAACCCGACGCTGCGGAAGTTGAATCTTCGCGACCTGCAGTGAGCCTGTAGAGCCGAGCCCATGCTCGGCTGCGTATTTCCGTGCGCCCACGCGCCGGGCCATGCCCGGCGGGCTCTTTCCGCGACCGCGGTGGGGTGTCACGTTTCTTTTCGCGCGAAAAGAAACGTAACCAAAGAAACACGCCGCCATCCGCGAGCCGGCGCTGCGCGCCGGTGCCCTGTGCTCCTCGGTGAATCAGGGGACGACGCGGAGAGCCAGCCGACCAGCAGTCGGCTCTACAGGATAGAGCCGCCTCTTCGCCCCTGATTCCCCTGCGGTGCTCGGCTCGCTACAAGGCGGACCCAACAGCCGCGAGCGCACGCATGACCGCTCCTGATAGAGCCAAGCCATGCTTGCCTGCCTTTGCTTTTGCTTTTGCTCTTCCTTGCCCTCCGGCTTCGGCCTGAGCCGAGCGTGGGCTCGGCTCTACATCGGACCCACCCGCAGGCTCCGCCCGATACCCGGAAGACGCTGCTCTACACAGCCAACTCGAACCCAACAAAAAACCCGGCCGAAGCCGGGTTTTCTGCATGACCAGACAACGATCAGGAATCAGTCGCCCTGCTGCTTCTGCAGATGCTCCCAACGCTCCTGGGCATCGATGGTGCGCTCGGCGGTCAGGCGCGCCTCCAGGCGCTCCAGGCCGATTTCTTCGCCGGTGTCGACGCAGTAACCGTAGTCGCCCGCTTCCAGGCGCTTCAGGGTGCTGTCGATCTTGCCGATCAGCTTGCGGTAGCGGTCGCGGGTACGCAGTTCCAGCGAGTTCTCGGTCTCGCGGGTCGCGCGCTCGGCTTCGTCGCCGATGTCACGCACTTCCTCGCGCAGGTTCTCGATGGTCTGCTTGGACTCTTCCACCAGGTCCGCGCGCCAGTTCTGCAGGCGCTGGCGGAAATACTCCTGCTGCAGCGGGCTCATGTATTCCTCTTCCGAGGACGGCTTGTAGCCAGCCGGCAGGATCGGGCGGCCGGTGGCCTCGTCGGTCTTGTATTCGACCACCTTGTACTTGCTGCGCGGGGCCGGTGCTGCCGAGCGGGCGGCGACGGCCACGGCAACCTTGCCGACAGGGCGCGACACGGTCTTCGGGGCGGAATCGGATTTCACGGCGGTTTTGGCAGGCGATTTCGAAACGGGCACGGGATTCTTGGATTGCGGGGCCTTCGAAGCGGCAGGAGCGGCGGCCGGGGCCGGCTTGGAGGCCGGTTGGGCTGCTGCCACTGCCACGGTCTTGGCCGGGACAGGCTTGGCCGGAGCCGGCTTGGCAGCAGGCTTCGGTGCGGACTTCACTACTGGGGCCGGGGCCGGCTTTACGGCCGGTGCGGCAACATTCTTGGCAACCTTCTTTGCAGCGGCAGGCGTGGCGACCGGCTTGGCCGCAGCGACCTTCTTTGCCGCCGGCTTGGCGACCGGCTTGGCTGCAGCCTTCTTCACCACCGCCTTCGGCGCCGGCTTGGCTGCTGCCTTCTTGACCACCGGCTTGGCGACGGTCTTCTTCACCGGCGCAGCCTTGCTGACGGCCTTTTTCACCGGCGCCTTCTTGCTGGCAGCGGCTGGCTTGGCCTTGGCGGGCGCAGCGGCCTTCTTCGCCACCGGCTTGGTTGCCTTGACCGGCGTTTTCTTTGCGGTGGCCTTCCTGGCCGCCGGTTGCGAGGACGCTGCCTTGGTCGCCGGCTTGCTCGCCGGCTTCTTGGCAACGGGCTTTGCCGCCAACTTCTTCACAACAGGCTTGGCGGTTTTCTTGGCGGCCGTTGCGGCCTTCTTTGCAGTTTTTTTAGCAGCCACGAAACGCTCTTCCTTGGATTCCCCGGGGCCCGGGAAAGCGGGCCTTTATAGCCTACCCGACCCGCAGCAGCAACCTCGGCACCCTGCTCCATTCAGTCCTGGAGCCAAGGCGCCCAATGGGCAGTCCGACGAACACGGACCGCCTTGCGCGGTACGGAACCTGGCCAGCACCCGACGGTGCTGGTACCGGTCGCAGGCCATCGGCGACATGCGACCAACGGCCCATCCTGCACAAATGCGGCCTTCATGCCAACTGGCATAAGATGACTGGGTGATCTCGCGCCTGCTCATCGCCCTGCTGCGCTTCTACAAGCGCTTCATCAGCCCCTTGCTGGGGCCCCGCTGCCGTTTCGTGCCGAGCTGTTCTGAATACGCGATGGACGCGATCTCGCGGCACGGCCCGCTGCGCGGCAGCTGGCTGGCTGCGCGCAGGCTGGGCCGCTGCCACCCGTTCCATCCCGGCGGCTTCGACCCCGTGCCCGAGTCCCCCAACGCCCCCTCTTGCCGTTGCACAGGAAAACATTGACATGTCCTCCACCCTCATCACCAATGCCCGCATGGTCAACGAAGGCCGCACCTTCGACGGCGACCTGCGCATCGAGAACGGCCGCATCGCGCAGATCGGCAACGGGCTGGCGCCGCGCGACGGCGAGCAGGTGGTGGACGCGGCCGGGCGCTGGCTGCTCCCGGGCATGATCGATGACCAGGTGCACTTCCGCGAACCAGGCCTGACCCACAAGGGCGACATCGCCAGCGAATCGGCTGCGGCCGTGGCCGGTGGCCTGACCAGCTTCATGGACATGCCCAACACCAACCCGCCGACGCTGGATTCGACCATCCTGGAAGCCAAGTACGAGCTCGCGCGCGGCCGCGCCTGGGCCAACTACGGCTTCTACCACGGCGCCAGCAATGACAACCTGGACGCCATCCGTGCGCTGGACCCGAAGAAGGCGCCGGGCGTGAAGGTGTTCATGGGTGCTTCGACCGGCAACATGCTGGTCGACAACCCCGAAACGCTGGACGCGATCTTCCGCGAATGCCCGACCCCGATCATCACGCACTGCGAAGACACGCCGATGATCGATGCCAACCTGAAGGCCTTCCAGGAAAAGTACGGCGATGCGCTGACCCCGGACATGCACCCGGACATCCGCTCGCGCGAAGCCTGCATCAAGTCGACCCGCCTGGCGATGTCGCTGGCGCGCAAACACGGCACCCGCCTGCACGTGCTGCACATCTCCACCGCCGATGAACTGGCGCTGTTCGAGAAGGGCCCGCTGATCCGCGCCGATGGCAGCCGCAAGCAGATCACCGCTGAAACCTGCGTGCACTTCCTGCACTTCGCGCGCCCGGACTATGCGACCAAGGGCAACCTGATCAAGTGCAACCCAGCCATCAAGGAAGTGTCCGACCGCGAAGCGATCACCGCTGCGCTGGCCGACGACGTGCTGGACGTGCTGGCTACCGACCACGCGCCGCACACCTGGGAAGAGAAGCAGAAGCCCTACGCGCAGGCCCCCTCCGGCCTGCCACTGGTGCAGTACGCGCTGGTGGCCGCGCTGGAGCGCGTGCACGAAGGCAAGCTGACCCGCGAGCAGGTGGTGCAGAAGTTCGCCCACGCCCCGGCGCAGCTGTTCGACGTGGAAGAACGTGGCTTCCTGCGCGAAGGCTACTTCGCCGATCTGGTCCTGGTCGAAGACGTGCCGTTCACGGTCAAGCGCGAGGACGTGCTGTCCAAGTGCGGCTGGTCGCCGTTTGAGGGCACCACCTTCCGTTCGCGCGTCGCCTCCACCTGGGTCAACGGCCAGCTGGTGTGGGACGGCAGCAACCTGGTGGGCGAACCCGCCGGCCAGCGCATGACCTACGACCGCTGATGCGCTCGGCACTTCTGATCGGGGCGCTGCTGGCCGCGCCCCTGTTTTCCGTACCCGCGGCGCAGGCGCAGGATGGCATTGGCAGCCTGATCGACAGCCGCGTGGTGTTCCCGGCCAGTGCGTCGCAGGGCGCACTGGTGATCGGCAAGGTTCCCGCCGGCAGCCGCGTGCAGTACGCCGGTCGCCAGCTGCGGGTGAGCGGCTACGGCAGCGTGGTGTTCGGCATTGGCCGTGACGAGAAGGGCCCGCTGCGCGTGCAGGTGCAGCGCCCCGATGGTGGCAGCGAGACCGCGACCATTGCGGTGACGCCGCGCGACTGGCCCACAGAGCGGGTCAATGGTGTGCCGCCGAAGACGGTCAACCCGCCGCCGGCAATTGCCGAGCGGATCAAGCGCGAACAGGCGCAGGTGACTGCCGCGCGTGCCCGCGATGACGACCGTACCGACTTCACCCAGACCTTCATCTGGCCGGTGCAGGGCCGCATCAGCGGCCGCTTCGGCAATGCGCGCGTGTACAACGGCCAGCCCGGTGCCGGTCATTCCGGCATGGACATCGCGGCGCCGACCGGCACGCCGGTGAAAGCACCGGCCGCCGGCATCGTCACCTTCGCCGGCCCGGACCTGTACCTGACCGGCGGCACGTTGCTGCTCGACCACGGCTTCGGGGTCAGCTCCAACTTCCTGCACCTCTCGCGCATCGACGTAAAGGTCGGCGACCGGGTTGAACAGGGCCAGGTGATCGCTGCGGTCGGCGCCACCGGCCGTGCCACCGGCCCGCACCTGCACTGGGGCATGAACTGGTTCGAGACCCGTATCGACCCGCTGCTGGTGCTGGAGCGCAAGTAACGGTAGTGCCGGCCGCTGGCCGGCAACCTCATCCTCTTCCGCGCCCTGCTGGATGCCGGCCAGCGGCCGGCACTACCAGGTACGTTGGATCAACCGCGCGCGGCCCACCACACGCGCAGCAGGGTGCGCACCGGGGTGGCCTCGATCGGCTTGCCTGCGGCCTGTGCCGCCACCCGCGCACGCGCCAGGCTGGACCACACGCGGCGCGGGCGCGGGCCGGGCACGCGGGTGCCCCACCCCTTCAACAGATGCTGCGCCCAGCGCTGTGCGGCATTGCTGGCGTCCTCGTCCAGCAGGCTGCGCGGCACACCCGCCACGCCAGCGTCCTGCAGGCGCTGCGCCAAGGTCTGCAGCTGCACCGCACGACCGGCGCCGGTGCGCGGCTTGTCAGCGAACAAGGCCGCCTCCACCGCGGCTACGGCCTCGGCGTAGTTCGCCAGCGCGCGCTCGGCGCCGGCCGCATCCAGCGCGACCGTGCGCGCTTCAACCAGATCCGGAAGTGCTTCGGCCAACTGGGCCCACGGTGCACGCACCGGCTCCAGCAGCCTGCCCAGCGGATGGCGCGAGCGATGTCCCGCCCAGCTGCGCAGCTCCTCGCCCCACCACGCCAGCTTGGCGTCGGCCGGCAGCGGATCGCCGCTGGTGTTGAGCATGTCGTCGAACTCCTGCAGCAGCGCGAACCACGCCACTGCAAGCTCGCGTTGCGATTCGGCCACGAACGGGGCGGCCACCGACCATTCCGGCCAACGGCTGCGCCACTTGTCGAGGAAACTGTCCAGCGCGGTACTGCTCACTACACCATTCCTTACGGCTGGGCCGGGGCTGCCGGCCGGGTCGGCCAGAGACTGGCCAGTTGCAGAAGTTCAGCGTTCTCGACCAGCACGTCGGCCTGCCAGGCCAGCGGATCGTCGCTGTGCAGGCGGTAGCCCCACAGGGCTGCCACCGACGGCATGGCCGCGGCTCGCGCGGCGATGATGTCGCGCTCGTCGTCACCCACGTACACGCAGTCTTCGGCAGCAACGCCAATGGCCTGCGCAGCGTGCAGCAGCGGCAGCGGGTGAGGTTTGCGCTCGGCCAGGCTGTCACCGCCGACCAGCACTGCACAGCGCTGCTGCCAGCCGTGCTGCGGCAGGATCAGCCGCGCCAGGTACTCGGGCTTGTTGGTGACGATGCCCCACACGGTGCCGGCGTCATCCAGCGCGGCAAGCATGCCGGCCACGCCATCGAACAGCACCGCGTGCTGGCCGATCAGCGCTTCGTAGCGCTGCAGGAATTCCGGAATCAGTGCATCTCGCGCAGCGGCATCCAGGTCCGGGAAAGCGGCCCCGACCATCGCGCGCGAGCCCTTGGAGACCACCGGGCGCAGCACCGCCGGATCGATCGGCGCACGACCACGCTCGGCCAGCATCGCGTTGCAGATGGCGACGAAGTCCGGCGCGCTGTCCAGCAGGGTGCCGTCCAGGTCGAACAGCACCGCACGCGGGAAGCGGGCGGCGGTCATGCCGGCTTGACCGCGTAGGCCAGGTAGTTGATGTCGGTGCGGCTGCTCAGGCGGGCATGGTTGCGCCACGGCTCGTAGGCCATGCCGCTGACATCCACCAGCTGCAGGTCGGCCTCGCGCAGCCAGCGCGCCAGCTCGGCCGGCTTGATGAATTCCTGGTAGTGGTGCGTGCCCTTGGGCAGCAGGCGCGCCACGTACTCGGCGCCGACGATCGCCACCGCGAACGCGGCGGCGGTGCGGTTGATGGTCGACAGGAACAGGTGGCCGCCCGGCTTCAGCAGGCGCTTGCAGGCCTCGATGATCGCGCCCGGGTCCGGCACGTGCTCCAGCATTTCCATGCAGGTGACCACGTCGAAGCTGCCCGGCTGCTCGGCGGCCAGATCCTCGGCCGCCTGCACCCGGTAATCGACCTGGGCGCCGCTTTCCAGCGCATGCAGGCGCGCGACCTTGACCAGCTCCGGGGCCAGGTCGATGGCGGTGACGTCAGCACCGGCCTGGGCCAGCGCTTCGCTCAACAGGCCGCCACCGCAGCCGATGTCGAGCACGCGTGCGCCGCGCAGCGGCACGCGGTCAGCCACGTACTGCAGGCGCACCGGATTCAGCGCATGCAGCGGCTTCTGCGGGCCGTCAGCGTCCCACCAGCGGTTGGCCAGCGCAGCGAACTTGTCCAGCTCGGCCTGATCGAAATTTGAGGAAGCGTGGGGGGCAGTCATGGGGGATGTCCTTGCGGCGCCAGGGTTCAGGCGCGGATATGGCGGATGCGCTCGCGCCACTGGCGCGCGTTGGCGATGATGCCCGGCAGGTCCATGCCGACCAGCTCGCGCTGCACCAGCTTCGGCTTGCCGGCGATCCAGACATCGCTGACCTGCTGGCGGCCGGTGGCGTACACCAGCTGCGACAGCACGTTGTGCAGCGGCTGTGTTTCCAGCGCGGACAGATCAACGCAGACCAGGTCGGCCTGCTTGCCGACTTCGATCGAGCCGATGCGGTCGCCGAAGCCCAGCGCGCGTGCGCCACCCAGCGTGGACGCGCGCAGCGTGGTTGCCGCGTCCAGTGCAGTGGCGTCGTCGGCCACGGCCTTGGCCAGGATCGCCGCGGTGCGGTTCTCGCTGAACATGTCCAGGTCGTTGTTGCTGGCGCAGCCATCGGTACCGATCGCCAGGTTCACGCCTGCGCGCTGCAGGGCGCAGGCCGGGCAGAAACCGGAGGCCAGCTTCAGGTTGGATTCCGGGCAATGCACCACGCTGACGCCACGTTCGGCGCACAGGTGGATTTCCGCATCGGTCAGCTGGGTCATGTGCACCGCGATCAGGCGGTCGTTGACCAGGCCGAGCCGATCCAGCCGCGCCAGCGGGCGCTGGCCGTGCAGCCTGATCGAATCGTTGATTTCCTGCGCGGTCTCGTGGGTGTGCAGGTGCACCTGCATGTCGAGCTGGTCGGACAGCATCCGCACCCGCTCGAAGTTGGCATCATTGACCGTGTAAGGCGCATGCGGCGCGAACGCGGTGCCGATCAGCGGATCGGTGCGCCACTGGTCGTGCAGTTCACCGGCCTTGGCGAAGTACTCGTCGTCGGTCTTGGCCCAGGCGGTGGGGAAATCGATGATGACCCCGCCCACCAGCGCGCGGAAACCGTGTTTCTTGTAGACCGCGGCCTGCACGTCGCCGAAGAAGTAGTTCTCGTTGGCGCAGGTGGTGCCGCCGCGCAGCATCTCGGCGATGGCGAGGGTGGTACCGTCGGCAACGAATTCGGGGCCGATCACCGCCGCTTCCACCGGCCAGATGTGCTGCTGCAGCCAGGTCATCAGCGGCAGGTCGTCGGCAACGCCGCGCAGCAGGGTCATCGGGTTGTGCGTGTGCGCGTTGACCAGGCCCGGCATCAGCGCAGCCTCGGGTCGGCTCACCACCTGGGTGGCGCGGAAGCGTGCGCGCGCCTCGGCACGCGGCAGGATGGCCACGATCTCGCTGCCACGCACGGCAACGGCATGGTCTTCCAGCACCACCGCATGCGGCTCGATCGGAACGACGTAACCGGCTTCGATGAGCAGGTCGCAGGCTTCGGGGAGGTGCGGGCTATCGCTCATGCGGGCTCACTGGCTGGGGGGCGGCGAGATACTTCTGGGGGACACGCCCCTGAGTCAGGGGCTGCCGCGAAGCGGCGGGGTCTGGAGACCCGTGAAGCGGGGGCCCATGATCTGCCGAAGCAGATCATGGGAGCGCCAGCGCGAATGCGATGGCGCGTACCCGGCCAGCGGCCGGCACTACCGCAAGGTCGGCCTATGGCCGGAACCTTACTTGACGCGTGCGGAGTATTCGCCCGAACGGGTGTCGACGCGGATCACTTCGTCCTGGTTCACGAACAGCGGCACGCGGACCACGGCGCCGGTTTCCAGGGTGGCCGGCTTGCCGCCGCCGCCCGAGGTGTCGCCACGGACGCCCGGATCGGTTTCGGTGATCTTCAGCTCGACGAAGTTCGGCGGCTGCACGAAGATCGGCTCACCGTTCCACAGGGTGACCACGCAGGACTCCTCGCCCTTCAGCCACTTCTCGGCGCCGCCCATGCCGGCCTTGGTGGCCTGGACCTGCTCGAAGGATTCCGGGTCCATGAAGTGCCAGTACTCGCCGTCGCTGTACATGAAGTTCATGTCGGTATCGACGACGTCGGCTGCATCCAGCGAGTCGGTCGACTTCATGGTCACTTCCTGGGTACGGCCGTCCTTGATCAGGCGGTACTTCACGCGGGTGAAGGCCTGGCCCTTGCCCGGCTTGACGTATTCGGTGTCGATGATGACGGCCGGTTGGTTGTTGACCAGGATCTTCATCCCGTTCTTGACGTCGTTCATGCCGTAGCTGGCCATGCGTAAACTCCTGAGTGGCAAAAACGCCGCGGGTGCGGCGAGCCGTTAGAATGGAAAGCCCACCGGGTGCCGGTGGGCGACTGTTTTTCTGCCCCCATGATAACCGCAGGCCCCCTCTCCATGCAGCTTTCCGCCTTCCCCCGGCCCCAGTCGCCAGGCGCGCCCGCGCGCTGGCAGCAGCTCTGGCGCCAGGCGCTGCGCGACCCGCACGCCCTGCTGGCCCGGCTGCAGCTGGACCCGGCCGCGCTGGGTGTCTCGGAGGCGGCCATTGCCCAGTTCGCGCTGCGCGTGCCGGAGGGCTTCGTGGCGCGCATGCGCGTGGGCGACGCGGCCGACCCGCTGCTGCGCCAGGTGCTGCCCGTCGACGAGGAAATGCGCCCGGCACCCGGGTTCAGTTTCGATGCGGTGGGTGATGGTGCCGCCAGGAAGGCCACCGGCGTCATCCAGAAGTACCGTGGACGCGCCCTGCTGGTCGCCACCGGCAGCTGCGCGATCAACTGCCGCTACTGCTTCCGCCGCCACTTCGACTATGCCGCGGAAAACGCCGCCAAGGGCGGCTGGCAGGAGGCCGTAGCGGCCATCGCGGTCGACCCGGACATCGACGAGGTCATCCTGTCCGGCGGCGACCCGCTGTCACTGGCCACGCACAAGCTGGCCGAGCTGACCGATGCGCTGCGCGCGATCCCGCACATCCGCCGCCTGCGCATCCACACCCGGCTGCCGATCGTGCTGCCGGAGCGCGTGGACGAGGAGCTGCTGGCCTGGCTGGGCAGCCTGCCGTGGCCGCTGGCGATCGTGGTCCACGCCAACCATGCCAATGAGTTCGACGCCAGCGTGGACGCTGCGATGAGCCGCCTGCGCGGCGTCGGCGCCCAGCTGCTGAACCAGGCCGTCCTGCTGCGCGGGGTCAACGACAGCGTGCAGGCCCTGCAGGACCTGAGCGAGCGCAGCTTCGCCGCCGGCGTGCTGCCCTATTACCTGCACCAGCTGGACCGGGTCGAGGGCGTGGCCCACTTCGAAGTGGACGACAGCCAGGCCAAGGCGCTGATTGCCGGCCTGACCGCACGCCTGTCCGGCTACCTGATTCCCAAGCTGGTGCGCGAAGTGCCCGGCGACCCGAGCAAGCGCCCGCTGTAATTCCGCAGGGGGTCAGATCCCTTTTTCCTGCGGAAAAGGGATCTGACCCCGACACAACAACCGTCGGTCAGAGACCCGATTCGATCATCCGCACCACTTCGGTGGCGGTCACCGGGTGGCTCAGCCAGTAGCCCTGGCCAAGATCGCAGCCGCGCTGCACCAGCAGTTCGAACTGCGCCTGCTGCTCGATGCCTTCGGCCACCACCGTGATGCCCAGCGCGTGGGCCATGGCGATGATGGCCGTGGTCAGTGCCAGATCGTCGGGATCGCGCTGCATGTCGGCCACGAAACTCTTGTCGATCTTCACGCCGTCCACCGGCACCTGGCGCAGGTGGCTGAGACCGGAGAAGCCCGTTCCGAAATCATCCAGCCAGACCTTCACGCCAGTGCGGTGCAGCTTGTCCAGCAGCTGCGCGGCAACCATCTCGTCGCCGATCACTGCGGTTTCGGTCAGCTCCAGGTGCAGGCGCGAGGCCGGTAGCCCGGACTCATGCAGGCACTGTGCAACCAGCGCCGGCAGCTCGCCGCCGCGCAGCTGCCGCGGTGATACGTTCACCGACACGAACAGATCGTCGCCGCCCGCACCCCGTGGCCACTGCGAGGCTTCCATGCAGGCCGCACGCAGCACCTTCGGGCCGATGATCTCGATCAGCCCGCTCTGCTCGGCCACTTCGATGAACACCGACGGCGGAATCGTACCCAGGGTCGGATGCTGCCAGCGCAGCAGCACTTCGACGCCGACCATGCGCCGGTCGCGCATGCGGAAGATCGGCTGGTAGGCCAGGCGCAGCTCGCCGCGCTCCCAGGCCCCGCGCAGTTCCTGCTCCATGTGCACGCGGCGCTCGACCGCATGGTCCATCGCCCGGCTGTAATGGCGGTAGCAGTTCTTGCCGGCCATCTTCGCCTGGTACATGGCGATGTCGCCGTTCTTCAGCAGCGTGGTCGCATCGGCGGCATCGTCCGGGAACAGGGTCACGCCGATCGAGGTCCCCAGGAACAGCTCCCTGCCCTGTACCACCAGCGGCTTGCCCAGTTCGCGCACCAGCACCTCGGCCAGCAGCCGGGCGTTCGCGGCCACGTCGCCATCGCCGACCAGGATCACGAACTCGTCGCCGCCGAAGCGGGCCAGCAGCGCCTCATCGCCTCCCGCTTCGGCAACCGCGCGCCCGATGCGCTGTGCGAACTGCAACAGCGCTTCGTCACCGGCCTCATGGCCAAGGGTATCGTTGACGCGCTTGAAGTCGTCGATATCGGCGAACAGCAGGCCCAGCCGATGATTGGATGCGCGCGCCGCCATCAGGCGATGGTCCAGTGCTTCCCGGAACGCCAGCCGGTTGGTCAACCCGGTCAGCGCATCGGTATAGGCCATGCGCCGCACCTCGCGGTCATGGCGGGCGATGGAATCGCGCATCCGGGCAAAGCCGCGCACCAGCTCGCCGACCTCGTCATTGCGGGTGTTCTCGGCCAGCGGCGCCTGGTAGTCGCCAGCCTCGATGCGGCGTGCCGCAGCGGCCAGGTCCCGGATCGGCGCCACCAGGGTGCGCTGCACGTACAGGATCACCGCCACGCCGATCACCACCAGCAGGCCCAGCATCAGCAGCAGCCAGCCCAGGTGGCGGCTGCCGACCTGCTGCAGGCGCTCGCCGAGCGTGGCATTGGCTGCCTGTTCGCGCTGCTGCACCTCGTCCAGCGCCATGCCGACGCGGACGCCGCCGATGCGCTGGTTGCCGACCATGATCGGCATGGTGTTGTCGAGCACCTTGGGCGATTCCTGCACCACCAGCGCCTGCGCCACCGCGGCCTTGGGAGCGAGCGGGTCGGCCATCGGCTGGCCGAAGCCGGACACCTCGATCGAGCCGTCATGCACCAGCCGGCCACGGTCGTCGAACACCAGCACATAGCGCACGACCGGCTGCCGTGCGGTGCTGCGCACCAGCGCACCGACCTGGTCCAGGTCGCGGTAGTACAACGGGTTGGCCAGCGCGTCGGACAGCTCGCGCGCCATCGCTTCGCCGCGGCTGCGCACGCTGCGGTCGAACAGTTCATGGATGACGCCACCACTGAGGTTGCGCACCTCGCCCTGCATCGCCGCCTGCCGCCCCAGCAACACTGCCAGGATCGCCACCACCACGACCATCGCCCCGCCCATCGCGAGCAGGAACCGGGCCTGCATTCCCGAGCCGAGCCACTTCATTCCACTTCCATCCGCACGCGCGTCAATCCTTGTTTCAATTCATCCAGCCGCTGCTGCGCATGCGCATCGACGCGGTGGAAACCGGAAGTACCGAAAAACCGATGCAACGCCCCCTGCGCCTGCGGGTCACTGGCCGCCTGCAGCAGGACGTCCTGCAGCCGGTCACGCACCCGCGGGTCGAGGTCGGCGCGCACCATCTCCACCGCCCGCGGGTAGGGCCTGGTGCGCAGCAGCTCGCGGAAGTCGCGCCGGAATGCCGCCGGCATCCGTCGCTCGTCGTTCCAGTCCACGCTGCTCACCGCCCCCACGTCAACCACGCCCTTGTGCACGAACGTAGCGATGTTCAACTCGCTGCGCGCGAACACATACCCCACACTGTCCCGGCCCGGCATGTCCCACACGCCGGCCAGGATCTGCGGCGCCAGCCCCTCCTGCAGCAGCGTCATCACCGGCACCAGGTAGGCACTGGTGGACGCCGTGTTCTGCAACGCCAAGCGATGCCCACGCATATCCTGGATGCGCTGGACCGGACTGTCGCGGCGCACGAAGAACACGGTCTGGTACTCACGCACACCATTGCGCTCGGTCAGCAACAACGGCCGCGCGCCACTGCGCTGGCCGAGTGCCACCGCCGTACCCGACGTTTCCGTGACCCAGTCGACCCGCCCCCGCCGCAGATAGCTGGCCATCTGCTGCGGGTCGCGCGCCATCAGGATCCGCCCCTCCTTGATGCCGACGTCATGCATGCGCGCCACCACATAGTCCAGCAACGGCTGCAGCTGCTCGTAATGGGCCTTGGGATCATCGCTGATCCGGCCCAGCACCAGCACCGGGTCCGGTGCTGCATGCACCGTCCCGGCCAGCAGGATCATGACCAGGCTCAGCAGTCCCCTCTGCACTGCCCTTCGCAGACCCGACACAGGCTTCATCCCCCCTGGGTATCCGGACAGACTACCCGAAAAAATGAGAACGTCGTCAGCTGTCCTTGTTGCCCGCTTGTGCCAGTCGCGCCATGCGCTGGGTGTCGGCCAGGATGCCGCGCAACAGGCGCACTTCCTGCTCGCTCGGCTCGCTGCGCAGGAACAGGCGGCGCAGCTTGCGCATCGCTGATTCCGGTGCGCGGCCCTTGTGGAAATCGATCTCGTCCAAGGTGTCGCCGAGCTGGGCGAAGAAGCTCTCCATCTGCTCATGGCTGGCGGCCTGTTCGCGGAAACCCGGCTCGGCGTCGGCGGCCGGCTGCGCGCCCAGCAGCTGCATGCGCGCTTCATAGGCCAGCACCTGCACCGCGGCTGCCAGGTTGAGCGAGCTGAACGCCGGGTCGGATGGAATATGCACCGCCGCATGGCAGAGCTGCAGTTCCTCGTTGGTCAGCCCGGTGCGCTCGCGACCGAACACCAGCGCCACCTCGGCGCCCTCGCCCGCCTTGGCCACCGCACGGGCGGCGGCATCGGCCGGCAGGTACTCCTCCAGCTGGACGCGGCGGGCACGGGCGGTGCAGCCCAGCACCAGTCGGCAATCGGCCACGGCCTCGGCCAGGGTGGCCACCACCGGGGCGTCCCCCAGCACGTCTTCGGCACCGGCCGAGCGGCGGAAAGCCTCCTCGTCCAGCGGTTTTTCGGGGGCGACCAGCACCAGGCGGGCCAGGCCCATGGTCTTCAGGGCACGGGCGGCAGCGCCCATGTTGCCGGGGTGCTGGGTACCGACCAGGACGAATCGGAGGCGGGTGGCGGCGGGAAACTGGGACATGAACAGGGAAAAGGTCGAGCTGGACGATGACCAATGGTAAACTGTGCGGCCGGCCACTGCGCCGGACCCGCTCTTTTCCCCCGCCAGTCCATCTCTTCTGCCTTTCCGGGAGCCCACGCCATGCAGAAACCCGCCGTCACCGTCATGGTCAAGGCCGCCCGCCTCGCCGGCAACGTCCTGTTGCGCAACATCAACAAGCTCGAGGCACTGAACGTGGTGCAGAAGGGCCGGATGGACTACGCCAGCGAAGTGGATGCGGACGCGGAAAAGGTCATCGTCAAGGAACTCAAGCGCGCTTACCCGGACTACGGCATCTTCGGCGAAGAAGGTGGCGTGCAGGGCGAGCGCCGCCAGATGTGGGTCATCGACCCGCTGGACGGCACCAGCAATTACCTGCGCGGCGTGCCGCACTACTGCGTGTCGATCGCTCTGGTCGAGAATGGCGAACCGACCGATGCGGTCATCTTCGACCCGCTGCGCAATGAACTGTTCACCGCAAGCCGTGGCGCTGGCGCCGTGCTGAACGACCGCCGCATCCGCGTGGCCGATCGCAAGGACCTGGAAGGCACGATGATCCACACCGGCTTCGCACCGCGCGAGCGCACCCGTGCCAGCGCCCAGCTGAAGGCGGTTGACGCCCTGCTGGTGCACGGCGAGGACATCCGCCGCACCGGTTCGGCCGCACTGGACCTGGCCTACGTGGCCTGCGGCCGCGCCGACGCCTACTTCGAAGCCGGCGTGAAGGCGTGGGACATCGCCGCCGGCCTGCTGCTGGTCCGCGAGGCGGGTGGCAAGGTCTGCGACTTCAAGGGCGCGACCCTGGGCCGCATGGACAACCGTGGCCCGGAGACCCACCAGATCGTGGCCGGCAACCTGAAGGTGGCCGAGTCGCTGCAGAAGGTGCTGGTCAACACCGGTTATGCGGCGGAGTTCGACGCGAAGTTCTGAGGTTTCGCGTAATGCGGTTCATGGAGACGGCACCTGCGAGGGTGCCGTTTTCGTTTGTGCGCACGGAGAGTCGTTTCCGCGACCGCGGAGGGGTGTCACTTTCTTTGCTCGTGCAAAGAAAGTAACCAAAGAAACACGCCGCCAGGGCGCGAGCCGATGCTACGCATCGGTACCCTGCGCTCCTCGGCCCGTCGAGGGACGGTGCGGGAACTCGCTGCGCTCAGACACCCGCACCTCTTCGCCCTCGCCGGACCTGCGGTGCTCGGCTCGCTCAAGGCGGACCCAAGGTCAAATGCCACAGCTGCACCCAGTAAATCCACGCCACGTGTGGATGCTGTTGTTCTTGATCTTGATCTTGATCTTCCAGTCCGCCTTGAGCGAGCCGAGCATCGCAGGGGAATCAGGGGCGAAGAGGCGCCGGTGTCTGAGCGCAGCGAGTTCGGCGCCGTCCCCTGATTCGCCGAGAAGCACAGGGAACCGTCGCGCAGCGACGGCTCGCGCCCCGGCGGCGTGTTTCTTTGGTTACTTTCTTTGCACGAGCAAAGAAAGTGACACCTCCCCGCAGGCGCGGAAACGATCCGCCGGGCACGATCCGGCATCAGCAATGCATCGCGCAAACAAAAACGCCCGGCGCGAAGCCAGGCGTTCCTGCACTACCGTGGAGCGGTGGCTTACGCCGCCGTCGACGCCCGCAGCGCGGCGATGCGCTCTTCCAGCGGCGGGTGGCTCATGAACAGCTTCTTGGCCGTCGAACCGGAAATGCCGAAGGCGGCAATCTGGGTCGGCAGCGTGCTCTGGCCGTGGTTCAGCTGCAGGCGCTCCAGCGCGGCGATCATCTTCTGGCGGCCCGCCAGCGAGGCACCACCCGCATCGGCACGGAACTCGCGGTGGCGCGAGAACCACATCGAGATCATCGTGGCGAACAGGCCGAACACCATCTCCAGCACGAACACGATGATGTAGTAGGCGAAGCCGCGGCCGCCGCCTTCGCGGTTGCCCGACAGCGCGCTGTCGATGATGCCGCCGACCACGCGGGCCAGCACGATCACGAAGGTGTTCAACACGCCCTGCAGCAGTGCCATGGTGATCATGTCACCGTTGGCGACGTGGGCGATCTCGTGGCCCAGCACCGCTTCGGCCTCGTCTTCACTCATGTTGTGCAGCAGGCCGGTGGACACCGCCACCAGCGCGTTGTTGCGGTTGGCACCGGTGGCGAAGGCATTGATCTCCGGGCCGTCATAGACCGCCACCTCGGGCATGCCGATGCCGGCCGCCTTGGCCTGCCGCTCGACGGTGGCCAGCAGCCAGCGCTCGGTCTGGTTGCGCGGCTCGGTGATCACCACCGCACCGGTGGAGCGCTTGGCCATCCACTTGGACAGCAGCAGCGAGATGAAGGAGCCACCGAAGCCGAAGATCGCGGCCATGACCAGCAGGCCACTCATCTGGCTCGGATTGACCCCCAGCAACGACATCACGATGCTGGCGAGGATCAGGACCGCGAAGTTGGTCGCCAGGAACAGGGCAATGCGGGTAAACATGGGAAAATCCGGCTCGGAAGGGGTCGATACCAGTCAATTTGCGGTGTGGTCAGCTTGAATTCAAGCGCCAACCTGACCGACGATTCAGCCAGCATGACCTCCCCCATTTCCTGCGGCCGCTTCGCGCCCTCGCCGACCGGCCTGCTCCACCCCGGATCCCTGCTTGCCGCCTTCGGCAGCTGGCTGCTCGCCCGCCATCACGGCGGCCTGTGGCGGCTGCGCATTGAAGACGTCGATCCGCCGCGCACGGTGCCTGGCGCCGCGGAGGCACAACTGCAGGCGCTGGCCGCCTTCGGCCTCACCCATGAAGGCCCGGTCCTGTGGCAGAGCGCGCGCGGGGAGGCCTACCAGGCCGCGCTCGACGTGCTGCTGGCCAGCGATCTGGCCTTTGTCTGCCACTGCAGCCGCAGCGAACTGGCCGCCAGCGGCGGCATCCACCACCGCTGCGTTGCGCGACAGCCACGACCGGACCCTGCCGTCCGCTTCCGCGTGCCACGCGGCAGCATCGTGCACTTCAATGATGGCCTGCGCGGGCCGCAGCACCAGGACGTGCATGCCGAGGTTGGCGACTTCGTGCTGCGCCGTGCAGATGGCTGCTGGGCCTACCAGTTGGCCGTGGTGGTCGATGACGCCGCACAGGGCGTGACCGAAGTGGTGCGCGGCGCCGACCTGCTCGATTCCACCGCGCGGCAGATCCTGCTGCAGCAGGCGCTGGGCCTGGCCGTGCCGCGCTACTGGCACCTGCCGCTGCTGCTCGATGCCCCGGGGCACAAACTGTCCAAGTCGCTGGCGTCGCTGCCGGTGGACAGCACGCGGCCGGTGCCGGTATTGCGCGCGCTCTGGCAGCTGCTGGGCCAGGCGCCTGCCGCACTGGACGGCGCCGATGAGCGGGATGCGCTGCTGGAGGCTGCGCAACGGGCGTTCGACCCGGCGCGGCTGCCGCGGACCGACATCCTGTTGCCGGCCGGCGCACTTTCCGCGCCGATGTTGCAGAATCCCCCTTCCCCCACCTGATACCCGGACAGTACTCCATGACATCTCGCGTCGCACTGGTCACCGGCGGAACCGGCGGCATCGGTACCGCCATCTGCCAACGCCTGGCCGACCAGGGCCACCGGGTCGCCACCAACTACCGCGACGAGGCCAAGGCCCGCGCCTGGCAGCAGGCGATGACCGAGCGCGGCTACCACGTGGCGATCTTCCCGGGCGATGTCTCCGATCCGGACAGCGCCGAAGCACTCGTGCGCGCCGTCGAGGCCGAGCTGGGCCCGGTCGAGATCCTGGTCAACAACGCCGGCATCACCCGTGACACCACCTTCCACCGCATGCGCGCGGACCAGTGGCACGATGTGATCAACACCAATCTCAACTCGGTGTTCAACGTCACCCGGCCGGTCATCGAAGGCATGCGCCGCCGCGGCTGGGGCCGGGTCATCCAGATCAGCTCGATCAACGGCCTGAAGGGCCAGTACGGCCAGGCCAACTACGCTGCGGCCAAGGCCGGCATGCACGGCTTCACCATCTCGCTGGCCCGCGAGAACGCCGGCTTCGGCATCACTGTCAACACCATTTCGCCCGGCTACGTCGCCACCGACATGGTGATGGCGGTTCCGGAGGACGTGCGCGCCAAGATCATCGCCGACATCCCGACCGGACGCCTCGGCAAGCCGGAAGAAATCGCCTATGGCGTGTCCTTCCTTGTGGCCGAGGAAGCCTCGTGGATCACCGGCAGCAACCTGGACATCAACGGCGGCCACCACATGGGCTGGTGAGCCGCGCAGGGGGGCGCCGCGGCATGCACCGGCGGCCCCTGCCGATGGTCATGCTGCGCAGCACGCAAACCCTTGTTGCGCAACATGATCGCCCCTGAAAGCCAAGCCTGGCGGGGGCTGGAGCGGTTGCAACCGCTGCTGCACTGCGCCATGCTGCGCGTCTACTGTGACGAGTACCGCTTCATGGCTGCGACCCGCATCATCAAGAAGTATCCGAACCGCCGTCTCTACGACACCGAGATCTCCAGCTACATCACCATCGAGGACGTGCGCCAGCTGATCCTGGACGGTGAAGACTTCGAAGTCCGCGACGCCAAGAGCGGCGACGACCTCACTCGATCGGTCCTGCTGCAGATCATCGCCGACCAGGAACAGGACGGCGAACCGATGCTGTCCACCCAGCTGCTGAGCCAGCTGATCCGCTTCTACGGCGATTCCCTGCAGGGCTTCATGGGCAACTATCTGGAGCGCAGCATGCAGGTCTTCCTCGACCAGCAGCAGCAGTTCCGCCAGCAGATGGGCAACCTGCTGGGCCAGACCCCGTGGGCGATGATGAACCAGCTGACCGAGCGCAACCTGGAGTTGTGGCAGGAATTCCAGCGCAGCATGGGCAGCGGTTTCGGTGGCCCGCGCCCGGGCGGTACCGGAACGGGAACCGGCACCGGCAACAAGCCCGGCGAACCGGGCACCGGCACCGGCACCGGCGGCAAGACCCGCCGCTGAACGGCAGCTACGGCTGATACGAAAACGGCGCGCCCCTGGCGCGCCGTTCTGTTTGGCATCGCGCCAACGATGCGTCAGCGTTTCGCCTTGCACCCCGTGCACACGCGCTCGACCTTGTAGCCCTTGGCCTTCAGCTTCTCGACCACGCCATCACTGCCCAGCAGGTGCAGCGTGCCGACCACCACCAGCGTACCGCCCTGCCCGGCCTGCAGGTACGGCTGCAGCTTCGGCACCCAGGCATCGTTGCGCCCGGTGTTGATGCGTTGGTACAGCTGCGGATACTGCTGGCGCATCTCCGCCGCCATCTTGGTCCACAGCAGGCGCTCGTCGCCGCGACGCCATGCATCATGCAGCAGCCGCGCCTGCTCATCGGCCTTGCCGGCCTGGTCCAGCGCTTCGGCCAGCATCTGCCGCTGCTCCTGCACCGTCATCCCGTCAAGCATGCCGATCTGGGTATCGATGTCCTCCAGGCCCGCCGTCTTGCGGCCGGTCTTCTGCGCACGCTCCATGAAGTGGCGGTCCAGGCCCAGCGCCGGGTCCAGGCCCAGCTTCTGCATCTGCCCGACCGAAATGCTCAGGCCGACAAACCAGGCCTTCATGCCCTGCATCTGGGCCAGCGGCAGCTGGTTCTGGGCAGCAAAGGCCTGCAGCTTCTGCCAGGTCGGCGCATCCAGATCACGCTTCAGCTCGCTGCCATCGGTGCGGGTCGCGGCCTGCACCATGCGGCTGGCCAGCTGCGGCGACTGCATGTCTTCCGGCGACAGTTCGAACACCACCCGCTGCGAGGCCTCGAACGCCTGCTCGACATCGGGCGACAGCGGGTAGTCCTGCGGCTTCAGCAGATGGAACGACCCCAGCAGGTACACGCGTGCATCGCCCGGGCCGGTGACTTTCCACAACAGCGGTACGGGCGGCTTGGCCGCCGCGGCGGTCGCGGCCGCAGCCGTGGTGCCCGGCGCATCGCGGGCAGTGGCCAGGGGTGCCATCGCGCACGCCGCCATCAGCAACGCGGCACGGAACAGGTGTTTGATCGGCATGGTCAGCCTTCTCCTTCAGGCAGGTGGTACGCCTTCTCGCCCGCTTCCACGCGCAGGTCCAGCCGGTTTTCCGGTGGCGCCAGCGGACAGGTGGCGTAGGCGGTGAACGCGCACGGCGGGTTGTAGGCATGGTTGAAATCGATGCGCACGGTGCCGTCTGCGGCGGGCGCACCGGTATCCAGGTAGCGACCGGCCGGATAGCTGCCGCGGCCGCTGGTGCGGTCGGCGAAGATCAGGAACAGCGGCTGCCCGGGCGCACCGATCGCTTCCAGCCGCCAGCTGCGGCCATCGCGTTCGAACTCGACCGCGCCGGCATTGGGCATCTCGGTGGTCAGGCCGGTGATGTCGACGATCGGCAGGGTCTTGCCCGGCGGGTGCGCGATGAAGCGCGCCTGCACCTGCCAGTCCACGCCGCCCGGCCAGTACTGCAGGCCGGCAAAGTCACGCCGCGCAGGCGCATCGGCATGCTTGACCCGCAGCGCGTCCCGCGGCCCCCGGCGGATGATGCTGAGCTGGCCCTTGCCGCCATCGAAGGCCAGCAGCGTCGGTTGCGCGTCCTTGTCGGTGTCAACGCGGATGCGGCCGCGCACCGGCAGGCCATCATGACTGACATCGACACCGGCTTCAGGCGTGAACCACCACTGCGTCCCTTCGCGACGCAGCAGGCCCAGCTTGTCCGGGCCAACCGTCAGGCGGATGCCGTTGGTAGCGCCGCTGCCAACGAAATGCGATTTGTTCTGCAGCCAGTGCAGGCCCACCAGGGCCGTCCAGCCATCGGGCCGGGTCAGGTCCTGGTAGCGCGCTACACGCCATTGTTGCTGCGCGGCCGCGTAGGCCGGATCTTCAGCGGCCGTCGGCACCGGCGGTGTTGCCGGGCTGCAGGCGGCCAACACCACGGCGGCCAGCAGGCCCGCCATTCCCCGATAACGCATCGATGCTCCCCTCAACGTCCGCGCAGGAACCAGCGGTCGATCTCCGCCAGCGAAAAACGGGCCCAGGTCGGTCGGCCGTGGTTGCACTGGCCGGACCGTTCGGTGATTTCCATGTCGCGCAGCAGCGCGTTCATTTCCGGCAGGGTCAAGCGCCGGTTGGCACGCACCGCGCCGTGGCAGGCCATGGTCGACAGCAGTTCGTCGCGTGCACTGGCCACGCGGCGGCTCTGGCCATGCTCGCGCAGGTCGGTCAGCACGTCGCGCAGCAGCCCTTCCGGTTCGGCATGCGCCAACAATGCCGGAATACTGCGCACGTGCAGCGAACCGGGGCCGGCACGGGTCACCTCGAAGCCGAGCGCCGCCAGGGTTTCAGCTTCGCTCTCGGCGGTGTCGGCCTCGCGCTCGCCCACTGCCAGCGTGATCGGCACCAGCAACGGCTGCGACTGCAGGCCGATGCCATCGTGCGCGTTCTTCAGGCGCTCGTAGCCGATGCGTTCGTGGGCCGCATGCATGTCGACCACGATCAGGCCTTCGGCGTTCTCGGCCAGGATGTAGATGCCATGCAGCTGCGCGATCGCATAGCCCAGCGGCGGCACGCCTGCGTCGGCACTGGTGACCGGCAGTCCGTTCTCGGTCGGCATCGGCGGCAGCGCAGCACCGCGCTCGGCGCCGGCCGGTGCGGCATACAGCGCGGCATAGGCAGCCGGTGCATCGGCCACCTGCAGGCCCAGCGGCTGCTGCGGGCGCCATGCGGAGAATCCGCCACCACCACCTCCCGAGCCGGCACCCGGCGCGGGCCCACGCACCAGCCCGAATCCCGACGCGCCTGCGCTCGATGCCATCGGCACGGCCGTGGCATCCACCGGCTGCGCAGCACCGGCACCGATCTCCTGCGCCGACATGCCGGCGCGGGTATCGGCCAGCGCATCCTTCAGCGTGCGGTAGACGAAATCATGGACCAGCCGCGAATCACGGAAGCGCACTTCGTGCTTGGCAGGGTGCACGTTGACGTCGACGCGGGTCGGATCCAGTTCCAGGAACAGCACATAGGCCGGCTGGCGGCCGTGGTACAGCACATCGCCGTAGGCCATCTTCACTGCGTGGGCGACGCTGCGGTCACGCACCGAGCGACCGTTGACGTACAGGTACTGCTGGTCGGCGCTCGCGCGCGAATAATGCGGCTGCGCGATCCAGCCATGCAGGCGCAGGCCGGCACCGCTGTGGTCCACGCGCACGGCCTGGTTGGCGAAATCCTCGCCCAGCGTTTCGGCAAGGCGCGCATCGGAATACAGATCGCCCGGCTTGTAGCGCCGCGAGGCCTTGCCGTTGTGCGACACGCGCAGCTCGACATCCGGCCGTGCCAGCGCCAGCGAACGCAGCCACTCTTCGATATGGCCCAGTTCGGTGCGCTCGGCGCGCAGGAACTTGCGCCGCGCCGGCACGTTGTAGAACAGCTCGCGCACCTCCACCGTGGTGCCCGGCGCGTGCGCGCGCGGGGTCACCTCGCCGATCTTGCCGCCTTCGATCTGCAACGCCGAACCGTGCTCGTCATGCGCGCGGCGCGAGGCCAGGGTGAAGCGGCTGACCGAGGCGATCGAAGGCAGCGCTTCACCGCGGAACCCCAGCGTTGCCACCGATTCCAGATCGTCCAGGTCGGCGATCTTGCTGGTGGCGTGGCGCGATACCGCCAGGGGCAGCTGCTCCGGTGCGATGCCGCTGCCATTGTCGCGAATGCGGATCAGGCGTACACCGCCTTCTTCCAGATCGATGTCGACACGGCTGGCGCCGGCATCGATCGCGTTCTCGACCAGTTCCTTGACCACCGACGCAGGCCGTTCGACCACTTCGCCAGCGGCGATCTGGTTGATGAGGATCTCCGGCAACGGCCGGATCGGGCGCGGACCGGGCGCGCTCATGGGAGGTGATGGGCAGCAGACTTCATGGGTCGATGATAGCGGAGCTGCCGAGGATAGAGTCGAGCCATGCTCGACTGCGGGCTACCGACAAGGCCCAGTCGAGCGCGGCTCGACTCTACGGAAAGCAGTAACCCGCCTTCGGCGGCTTACTTGCTGCCGCCGGCCATGGTGCCGGCCGCGTCGATCTCGGCCTGGGCGCGGGCCGCATACAACGTCCCCGGCGGCGGCTGGCGGCTGAAGAAGGTGTGCACCCCATCCAGCACGGCGCCAGCGATCTTGCGCTGGTACGCCGGGTCCATCAGGCGGCGTTCTTCATCCGGATTGGAGATGAACGCGGTTTCCACCAGCATCGCCGG
The DNA here is from genome assembly GCF_049384825.1 of Stenotrophomonas sp. CASM106. Lineage (NCBI taxonomy): Bacteria > Pseudomonadati > Pseudomonadota > Gammaproteobacteria > Lysobacterales > Lysobacteraceae > Stenotrophomonas > Stenotrophomonas sp. CASM106. Next base: position 207,673 of record NZ_JBMRFS010000003.1, on the reverse strand, counting down.
CATGTCCGAGGTGCGCAGCACCGCGAAGTTGGCGCGCTCGATGTTCGGCTTGTGGTTGTTGCCGATCCGCTTCAGGCCGCCCAGCACGTGGCCGGCCGCGTCTTCGGACGCCTTCATGTAGCCGCTCTGCGCCAGGTCCAGCAGCACGTTGGCCAGGGTGCCTTCGGTTTGCTGCAGGCGCACGCCACCGACCAGGTCGGCCGCGTTTTCCTTGTCCGCCAGCCAGCGGGCGCGCTGCGAAGAGGCGCCCTTGGTCGACAGCACGTAGACCGATGAGCCCGTGGCCGAGCGGTTTTCGGCCGCGTCGGCATGGATCGAGATGAAGATGTCCGCCTTGTTCGCACGCGCCTTCTGCGCACGCATCGGCAGCGGAATGAACACGTCGCTGTCGCGCGTCAGGTAGGCCTTCAGGCCCGGCGTGGCGTTGACCTGGCGGGCCAGCTCGCGCGCCACTGCCAGAGTGACATCCTTCTCGCGCTTGCCGGTCGGGCCTATCGCACCCGGGTCCTGGCCGCCGTGGCCGGGATCGATCGCCACCACCAGGTGGCGCATGCCGGCCTGCATGCGGATACGCGACGCATCGCTGGGCATGACAGGACGCGGCGGTTCCACCGGCGTCGGTGCCGGTGTAGGCACGGTGGCCGGCGGCGTGGTCACCACCGCTGCGGTGCGCTGGCCGGCGAGGATCGCGGCCGGCGAAGACGACGGCGTGCTGCTGGCGGTGACACCGGCCGCAGCAACCTGGGCCGGCGCGGTGGTCGGTGCCGGGGTCGGCGTGGCCGGTGCGGCGGCAGTGGCGCTGGCCTGCTGCTGTACCTGTGCGGTCAGCAGGGCCGTGGCACGCGCGGCATCGGTGCGCGACTGCGCGCTCTCGGCCGGAGTCGGTACAGGTGCAGCTCCCGCAGCGGGCGCCTGCGGCTGCCCGGCTGGCGTCGCCGCCGGGCGGCTGCTGGCCACGGCCGGGCCATCGCCCGGCCATTCGATCACCAGCTTGGATTCATTGCCCTCGCGCTGCATCTGCGGGCGGAACGGCGCCACCGATTCGGCGAGGTCGAAAACGACGCGGAACGTGCCCGGGACCGGCTGTCCGGTACGCACCGCCGTGACCACGCCCTGCGCGGCCGGCATCTTCAGGTTGCGTATGGCGCTGGAGTCGGGGAAATCGACCACCAGGCGGTTCGGGCCGGCCAGCGACAGGGTCTTGTAGCCGCCACTGCCGACCAGCGAGATCTCGGCACGGGTGCCGGTAGCGCCGGTGTTCAGCAGGACCTGTCGGACTTCACCCGCCCACGTACTGACGCTCGCCAGACCCAGTCCGACGGCGGCACAGATGGCGATGAGACGGTTCCCCGGGCGCATGGCTCAGGATTCAATCACCGCGCTGAACGGAATGCAACACCTTTTTCCTTAATAATCCGTAACCTGCCGGTCTTTGTTCTCGTCAGCCGACAGAAATGGCCTGCAAGTCGCCCCCTTGCGGCAGCCGTTCCAGCCATTCATGTCCTACGTCGCTGGCCCCAGTGAGACGGACGCGCCGTCCCTGCCCCTCGATCTCCAGCGCCACCACCAGGTCGGTCGGCGGCAGCGCGCCGGCGCCCCGTTCCGGCCATTCGACCAGCCACAGCACCGCGCTGCCCTCGTCCAGGCCGAGGAAATCCAGCTCACCGGCCTGGCCGATGCGATACAGGTCCAGGTGCCACGCCTCGCCGCCACTGGCCAGCGGATAGCGCTCGACCAGGGTGTAGGTGGGGCTGCGGATCGCGCCCTGCACGCCCAGCGCGCGCAGCAGCGCGCGGGCCGTGGTGGACTTGCCGGCACCCAGGTCGCCGCGCAGTTCGATCAGCGCCTGCGGCGGCCGGGTGGCCGCCAGCCACTGCCCGAGCAGTTCGGTGGCGTCGCTGTCGGCAAGGAAGAATTCGGTCATGGGGAGAGGTCCGGGTTGGCCAGTCGCCGCAGCGGCGCCAGCAGATCAGTAGGAAGCAGGCCGCGCGCGCCATCGGCGGCAGCTGCATCGCCCGCCAGCGCATGCAGCAGCGCGCCCGCGGCCGCGGCATCGAAGGCCGCAAGGCCCTGCGCGCGCAGGCTGGCGATGATGCCGGTGAGCAGGTCGCCCATGCCTCCCACGGCCATCCCTGGGTTACCGGCAGCGATCAACCGGGGCGTTTGCCCAGGCGCTGCCACGATGCTGCCAGCGCCCTTCAGCACCACCACGGCATGGAAGCGCTCGGCCAGCATGTGCGCACAGGTGTAGCGGTCGGCCTGGATTTCAGCCGTGCTGCAGCCGAGCAGGCGCGCGGCCTCGCCCGGGTGCGGTGTGAGAATGGCATCGGGCAACGCGCGCGGATCCTGCGCCAGCAGGTTCAGGGCGTCAGCATCGACCACCAATGGCTTGTTGCTGGCCAGCACCCGCGCAAACAAGGCGCGTGCCCATTCGTCCTGGCCCAGACCGGGCCCGATCGCCACCACCTTCGCCTTGTCCAGCAGCGCCGGCAGCACATCGCCATCTTCCAGTGCATGGGTCATGGCCTCGGGCAACCGGGCCAGCAGTGGACCGACGTGGTCGCGGCGGGTGCCCAGGCTCAACAGCCCCGCACCCGCGCGCAAGGCGGCTTCGGCCGCCATCGCGATGGCACCGCCGCTGCCATGGTTGCCGCCGACGCACAGCACGTGCCCGGATTCGCCCTTGTGGGTATTGGCGCGGCGCGGTGGCAACAGGGCCCGCAACCTCACCTGCGTCCAGTGCTCCGCAGCGGGTACCACGCCTTGCCAGGCCGCCGCGGGCAACAGCAGGGGCGCCAGGACCTTGTGCCCGCAATGATCCAGCGCATCGCCGGAATACAGCCCGCGATGCGCCACGATGAACTGCAGGGTCAGTGCAGCGCGCACTGCTACGCCCGGCACCGCCCCACGGTCGGCATCGACGCCACTGGGAACATCCAGCGCCAGCAACGGCGCAGTCTGCGCGTTGAGCGCGGTAATCAACGCCTGCGCGGTACCCTCCGGCGCGCGATCAAAGCCCAGCCCGAACAGGGCATCAACCCAGACGTCGGCCTCGGGCAGCATGCCGTCGAAATCGGTGATGGTGCCGCCGCCGGACCTGAATTCAGATGCTGCACGCTGTGCCAGCGCGGTCGAGGGCGGCCTGCCCGGCAGGGCGATCACTGTCACCTCGCGCCCGGCCTGCAGCGCGTGACGGGCCAGCACATGGCCATCGCCCCCATTGTTGCCAGCGCCGACCACCACGCCGATCCGCCGCGCCTGCGGCCAATGCTGCAGCAGGCACTGCCAGGCGGCCTGGCCTGCCTGCGCCATCAGGCCCCAGCCGCCGTCGGCGGCCAACGCCGAGGCCTGCGCATCAAGCGCACGCGCGGCAGCGGAATCGAACAGATCGGCAAGGTTGGCCATGCAGGGATTTTATACTGGTGCACATGTCCCCCGCCCCCACCCCTGTCGATCCGGTCCAGGCCGTGCAGCGCATCCGCGAACTGGCGCGTGCGCATGGCTTCCAGCGCTGCGGCATCGCTGGTATCGAACTGGGCGAGGATGAAGCGCACCTGGCCGACTGGCTGGGCCAGGGCCTGTACGGCACGATGGACTGGATGGCGCGCCACGGCACCTTGCGCGCGCGACCGGCCGAGCTGCTGCCCGGCACCGTGCGCGTGATTTCAGTGGGCATGGACTACAGCCACAAGGACGACACCGAAGCCTGGGCGACCCTGGCCGACCCGGGCCGCGCCTACGTGGCGCGCTACGCGCTGGGCCGCGACTATCACAAGCTGATGCGCAACCGCCTGCAGAAGCTGGCGACGCAGATCAACGATGAAGTAGCGCCACTGGGCTACCGCGTGTTCGTCGATTCCGCCCCCGTGCTGGAACGCGCACTGGCGCGCAACGCCGGCCTCGGCTGGATCGGCAAGCACACCTGCCTGATCGACCGCCATGGCGGTTCATGGTTCTTCATCGGCGAGATCTACATCGACATCCCGTTGCCGATCGATACGCCGGCCACGGCGCACTGCGGCACCTGCACGCGTTGCATCGACGTCTGCCCGACCCAGGCCATCACCGGCCCGCAGCGGCTGGACGCGCGGCGCTGCATTTCCTACCTGACCATCGAGCACGACGGCGCCATTCCCGAAGACATGCGTCCGTTGATCGGCAACCGCATCTACGGCTGCGACGACTGCCAGCTGGTCTGCCCCTGGAACAAGTTCGCCAAGCGCACCGACGAAGCCGATTTCCGCGCGCGCAACAACCTCGATACCGCGCGCCTGGACCAGCTGTTCGCCTGGGACGAGGCCGAGTTCCTGCGCCGCACCGAGGGCAGCCCGATCCGCCGCAGCGGGCACGAGCGCTGGCTGCGCAATATCGCCGTGGCACTGGGCAACGCACCGTCCTCGGCCGAAGCATTGGCCGCGTTGCAGACCCGCGTCGATGATCCCTCGCCGCTGGTGCGTGAACACGTGCAGTGGGCGCTGGGCCAGCACACGGCGCGCTGACGTGCGATCCTGAGCCCCCGCTCCACCCGCAGCACGCCGTTCCCATGCAGCCACGCAACAACGACATTTTCACCCCCAGCCAGCTCAACACCCTGGCCCGCGACCTGCTGGAAGGCAGTTTCCCGGCGATCTGGGTCGAGGCCGAACTGGGCAGCGTGGCGCGTCCTGCCTCCGGTCACCTGTATTTCACCCTGAAGGACGCGCGTGCGCAGCTGCGTGCCGCAATGTTCCGGATGAAGGCGCAGTACCTGAAGTTCGTGCCACGCGAAGGCATGCGCGTGCTGGTGCGCGGCAAGGTGACCCTGTACGACGCCCGTGGCGAGTACCAGATGGTGCTGGACCACATGGAGGAGGCGGGCGAAGGCGCACTGCGCCGCGCCTTCGAGGAACTGAAGGCACGGCTGGAGGCCGAGGGCCTGTTCGACCCGGCGCGCAAACGGCCACTGCCGGCGCATGTACAACGTCTGGCAGTGATCACCTCGCCGACCGGCGCCGCCGTGCGCGATGTGCTGAGCGTGCTCGGCCGCCGTTTCCCGCTGCTGGAAGTCGACCTGCTGCCGACCCTGGTGCAGGGCAGCAGCGCCGCCGCGCAGATCACCCGCCTGCTGCAGGCGGCCGATGCCAGTGGTCGCTACGACGTGATCCTGCTGACCCGCGGCGGCGGTTCGCTGGAAGACCTGTGGGCCTTCAATGACGAAGCCCTGGCCCGTGCGATCGCCGCCAGCCACACCCCAGTGGTTTCGGCGGTCGGCCACGAAACCGACTTCAGCCTCAGCGACTTCGCCGCCGACCTGCGTGCACCGACGCCTTCGGTGGCAGCTGAACTGCTGGTACCCGACCAGCGCGAACTGGCACTGCGCCTGCGCCGCACGGCCGCGCGCATGGTGCAGCTGCAACGGCATGCGATGCAGCAGGCGATGCAGCGCGCCGACCGCGCCCTGCTGCGCCTGAACGCCCAGAGCCCGCAGGCGCGGCTGGACTTGTTGCGCCGACGCCAGCTGGATCTGGGCCGGCGCCTGCATGCGGCGTTCAATCAGCAGCAGGAGCGCCGCGCCGCGCGCCTGCGTCATGCGGCGGCAGTGCTGCGCGGGCACCATCCGCAGCGCCAGCTCGATGCGATGCAGCGCCGTCTGGCTGCCCTGCGCGGGCGGCCGCAGGCCGCAATGCAGCGCCTGCTGGAGCGCGATGCACTGCGACTGCGCGGACTGGCGCGTTCACTTGAAGCAGTCAGCCCGCTGGCGACCGTGGCGCGTGGCTACAGCATCCTGACCCGCAGCGATGACGGTACGCTGGTGCGGCACATCGACCAGGTGCAGCCTGGTGACGCCCTGCAGGCCCGCGTCGGCGACGGCGTGATCGACGTACAGGTCAAGTAAGGGGTGTTCGGCAGGGCTGCGCCCTGCACCTGCGGTAGTGCCGGCCGCTGGCCGGCAACCTCAACAGCAACAGCAAAAGCGGCTCTGGATTGCTGATGGTTTGGCGGGGCGGTGTGGCTGTGCAGGACGCGCCGTAAACCCCGCTGCGCGGTCCGGCCCAGCCGCCGGCGGCTGTGCGTTCGGGCGCTTGCGAAGCAGTGCTTCGCAAGCAAAGCGCCCTCACCCCTGGGGGCTCGATGGCGCCAACGGTCCTGCACAGCCACACCGCCCCACCTCTGACAGATTCCGATGACTGTTGGTAGGTGTCGAGCTTGGTCGACACGGTAGATCCTGTCAGATATCGAATCAATTCGGGGTCAGATCCGTTTTCCTACGGAAAACGGATCTGACCCCAAGAGCATTTCCCACAGACCGCAGCAAACTGTCGAAGGCGGGGTGGGTCCGGTTGCGGGAGTGTCCGCGGCATGGATGCCGCGGCCAAGCCCCCATGGAAGGGTTTACGGCGTCTCCCGCAACCGGACCCACCCCGCCATCCCTCAGGAAACCCGCTTCCGCTGTTGCTGCTGCCGGCCAGCGGCCCGGCACTACCTACCGCGGGTGCAGGGCTGCAAGCCCTGCCGCCCCCCCTACTTTGCCTGCTCGCAGAACTTCTGCCGGTACTCGAGCGCCTTCGGCATCAGCGCCTGCAGGTTCTGGATGCGGGTACCCGGGTTCGGGTGGGTGGAGGCGAACTCCGGCGGCGCCTGGCCGCCACTGGCCTGGCCCATGCGCTGCCACAGCGGCACCGCCTCGCGGGGATCGAAGCAGGCCGCTGCGGCCAGCATCAGCCCCACTTCATCGGCCTGCGTCTCGTGGCTGCGCGCATAGGGCAGCAGGTAGCCGTAGCCCATCGCCGACATCATCATCTGTTGCTGCTGCGCATCCATGCCGCTGGCGGCACCAGCCATCTGCCCGATCTGGGTCAGCTTCTGCTGCGCCATCCGCTGTGCACCATGGCGTAGAAGCGCATGGGCGATCTCATGGCCCATCACCACCGCCATCGCGTCACGCGTACGCGCCACCGGCACCAGGCCGGTGTAGACCGCCATCTTGCCACCCGGCAGGCAGAACGCATTGGCCTGCTCGGACGGGATCACATTCACTTCCCACTGGAAATCCCGCGCGAAATGCGCCGGCTGCACGCCGTGCTCCTGTGCCAGCGCGGTCTCCACCACGTCCACCTTGGCGATCAGGCGCTGGGCGATGTCGCGCACATCACGCGCGATCGGCGCATTCGGATCCATCGGCCGTTCCTGCGACAGGATCTGCTGGTAGGCCTGCAGCCCGAGCGCGGTCTCCTGGCGCGCATCCAGGCTGCTGTCGATCATCACCTTCTCGCCAGTGTAGGGATCGACCGTGCGATTGGAGAACCAGTAGAACACCGCATAGCCCGCTGCCAGCAGCAGCACCCACCAGCGGATGTTGCCGAACAGGCCGCGCCGCTGCGGGCCTTGCGGCGAGCGGGAAAAGGGATCGTTGCGCATCGGTGTCTTCCAGCAGGCCCCGCCGGCCGGCGGGCACGGCGCAATCTTAGTGCGCGGACGCCAGCAGCGGGTGAAGCCCGATGCTCAGATGCCCCGCACCAGACGGAAGCCGATGCGCGCGTTGGTGGTGTCCGAGTCCTGCGATTGCCGCCAGGCCGCACGGGTCTGCTCGGGCGCATTGGCCCAGTTGCCGCCCCGGATCACCCGCGACCGGCAGCCCGGGTTGAACCAGGCGACACCATCGGACGGCGCACGCCGGTAGCTGGCATGCCAGCAGTCGGCCACCCACTCGCTGAGATTGCCGGCCATGTCGTGCAGGCCGAAGGCATTGGCCTGGAAACTGGCCACCGGCGCGGGCCCCCACCAGCCATCGCCATAGCCGACGAAGGCGTTGTGCCAGTGCCGTCCCGAGGGCGAGACATCCTTGCTGCCGGTGAAGTTGCCAGCGCCGGGCGGCGGCGTGCCGGCGTCGCCCCACGGATAACGGCCACTGCTGCCGGCACGCAGCGCGTACTCGAATTCGGCCTCGCTCGGCAGCCGGTAGCTGCGTCCTGTCTGCTCAGACAGCCACGCCGCGTAGTTTTCGGCATCACGCACGCTCACATGCATCACCGGCGAATTGCCCAGTGCGCGCGCGCCATCGTAATCGGAACGCCAGTCCACACCGCTGCGGCGGATGAAATTGCCGCTGCGCTCGTCATAGACCACCGAGTGGCCGCGCCGGGTCGCACGCGGCCGCGCATTGGTCGACTTCACATAGCGCTCGAAATCACTGACCGTGATCTCGGTGATCGCCATCGCAAACCCGCGGTCGAAGCGCACATAATGCGAGGGCCGCTCGGCATCGCTGGCACCGGGCTCGGCATCACCCGCGCCCATCTGGAAGCCACCATGCGGCACCACGATCATCTGCGGGCCGCGCCCGCCATCGCGCATGGCGTCGCTGAACACCTGCCCGGGACGGAAGCTGCCGTAATGGGTGGCCAGGTCGATGCGTTCGCGCAACTGGGCCACCACCGCATCCCCTGGCAAGGCGATGCGCAGGGCCTCGGCCAGCTTCTCGCGCGCCGGCTTCAGGCCCTGTGGCGTCGCCAGTTCGCGAAGGCCATCATCGCGCAGCTGCAGCAGTGCCGCCGCGCGGATCTGTTCGATACGTTCGAAGGCATCGGCAATGGCCGGTGATGAGTCACGGACCTTGCTGGCTTCGGCCAGCCAGGTGCCGGCGCTGGCAAAGTCACGCACCCGCGCCGCGTCCTCGGCACGGCGGATCAGGCCACTCTCGGCCGCCGCCAGGCCCTGCCGTGCCCGGCTGTTGTGTTCATCCAGGGCCAGCGCTTCACGGAAGTTGCCGATCGCTCCGTCACCGTCCTCACCGATCCGCCCCGAACGCAGGTCTTCCTCGCCGGCACGGTTGTAGGCCACCACGCGCTGGGCGAGCTCCACCCGTCCCTGCAGCGCGCGAACCTTCTCATCCTTCGGCGCCAGGGTCAGCAGCACCAGTGCCTGGCGGCTGGCCTCGGCCAGCGCCTCGCGCTGCTGCAGCGGCCGGACCAGCAGGGCATCGGCCTGCTGCTGAAGGCGCTGGCGGGCGCGCTGCAGGCCGTTGCGGGCCTGGCGGTCATCCGGGTCTTCCTCCTGCACCGCCAGCCACAGCGGAACCGCCGCGTCGGCGTCCTCGTACAGGCGCCCTTCGGCGAACGCCTTCTCGGCCGCGCGACGCAGCTGGGCCAGGCTGCGCCCCTGCCGATCGACCCGCGGTGGCGTCCACCGCTGCACATCCTCGGCGGCATCCTCACCGGCGATGGTGACGCTGCCCTGCGCCGCCTCCGGCGTCGCGTCCGCCTGCATGCCTTGCTGCGGCCGTGCGTCTTCGCCAGCAGCCGGTCCCGGCTCCGGCGTCGCCGAGGGCGACGGCGTGCAGCCGGCCAGGGCCAGGGCGGTGCACAGCACGGACGACAGCGGAAAACGCAAGCAGGATCTCCTTCGGCACGGATGCGGACCGACGTTAGGCTATTCTCCCCTGCCTGAGCAAACCCGAGTAGTAGGCCCTGACCCGTGGCAATCTGGATCACCACCCCCGCCGAGCTGGATCCGTACTTCCAGCAGCGTCCGGCCCGCATCGGCCTGGACACCGAATTCATCCGTGAACGCACCTTCTGGCCGCAGTTGGCCCTGGTGCAGATGGCGGTCGGGCAGGACATCCTGCTGATCGACCCCCTGATTCCCGGCATGACCGAGGCGCTGGCGCCGTGGCTGGCCGATGAATCGATCGTCAAGGTGATGCACAGCGCCAGCGAAGACCTGGTCGCCTTCAAGTGGGCCTGCGGCGTGTTGCCACGTCCGCTGTTCGACACCCAGATCGGCGCCTCGCTGGCCGGCATCGGTGGCGGTATGGGCTACCAGAAGCTGGTCGCGGAAATCACCGGCGTGGCGCTGGCCAAGGGCGAAACCCGTTCGGACTGGATGCGCCGCCCGTTGTCCGAATCGCAGCTGCAGTACGCCGCCGACGATGTCGAGCACCTGTTCGCGCTGCATGACGCCATCGATGCCAGGTTGCAGGCGCTGGGCCGCCAGCAGTGGCTGCACGACGACGGCGAGCGCCTGCTGGCCAGCGTCGCCAATGACGAAGACCGTTGGCCGCACCTGGCGATGCGCTCGGCGCAGTTCCTCGACACGGCCGCACAGCATCGGCTGCTGCGTCTGCTGCGCTGGCGCGATGTGCAGGCACGCAGCAGCGACCGCCCGCGCAGCTGGATCCTGGACAACGAACTGGCCGCCACGCTGGCACGCACGCCACCGGCCGATGCCGCCGCACTGGGCAAGCTGTTCGAACAGTTCCCGAAGGCACCGCGCAAGCTCGCGGGCGCTGTGTGGCAGGCGCTGGATACGCCGCTGGCCGATGAGGCCGAAGCACCGCTGGCGCTGCCGGCCAACGACAGCAACAAGCAGGCACTGAAGAAGCTGCAGGACGCGGTTGCCGAGCGCAGCCGCGAACTGGGCCTGCCGGATGGCGTATTGGCCTCACGCAAGCACCTGGAAAGCTATCTGGAACGCCGCCAGTGGCCGGCCGCACTGGCCGGCTGGCGCCAGCAGGAACTGGAATCGCGGCTGCAGGCGCTGCTGCCGGCACGCTGAAGCACCGGGCGCGGCGCCGGATTGCATTCCCGCCGCCGTCGAACGCAACAAGAAGGGCGACCCGGATCACCGGGCCGCCCTGCGCACTCCAGCAGTGCGAGGGTGGGACCGCCCACCCTCGCGGCAACGCCTTACCAGTTCATGTTCAACGAGACACCGACGGTGCGCGGTTCGTTGTAGACCGCGGCCATGTAGTTCTCGATCACACCCTTGAGGTTCTTCTCGTTGGTGATGTTGCGCGCGAACAGCGCCACTTCATAGGCACCGTAGTTGCCCGAGTAGCCGATCTTCAGGCCGCCCTCGAAATCACCCTTGGAGTTGAACTCCTTGCTGTCGTACAGCACGAAGCTGGTGTAGCCCTGCTTGTTCCAGTCGGTGGACACGAACATGGTGCCCGCGTCGCTGACCGGGAAGTCGTAGCGGGCGGCCAGGTTGACGTTGTACTTCGGCGCGTTCGGCAGCGGGTTGCCGTCGATCTGCGCGAAGGTGTTGGCACCGACCTTGATGGTCGGGTCATTCACCGTGCACACCACCTTGCCGTTGAGGCCGCAGACCTGCGCGTAGACGCGCTTGTCCTTGATCTCGCTGTGCAGCAGGCTGACGCCGGCGCTCAGGGTCAGGTTCGGGATCGGGCGCAGCTCCATGTCCGCTTCGAAACCGTAGGCCTTGGCCTTGTCGGCATTGAACAGCACGCCGTTGCCGTCCGAATCGTTGCCGTTGAGCTGGATGTCATTGACGGTGTAGGTGAACGCGGTGGCGTTCAGGCGCAGGCGATTGTCCCACAGGCTGCTCTTCACGCCGGCTTCCCAGGACAGGATGGTCTCGGAATCGGCGGTGGTGAAGTCGGCATTGAACACCGCCGAACGGCCCTGGATGGTCGGGCCGCGGAAGCCGCGTGCGACCTTCGCATAGACGCTCACGTCCGGCGTGATCTGGTACATCGCGCTCAGATCCCAGCTCGGGGTGGTGTCGGACATCTTGACGTCGGTGCGGCCCTTGTAGGTCACCACGCCGGCGGCGGTGTCAGCGGTCTTCAGCAGGCGGGTGTGCTTCTCGTCCTTGGTCTGGCGCAGGCCGGCCGTGACGGTGAACTTGTCGGTGAAGGCGTAGCTCAGCTGGCCGAAACCGGCCCACGAGGTGTTCTTGTTGCGCAGTCGCACCCAGTTGTTCGGGTTGCGGGCCGCACCCTGCAGGAACCACGCACGCTGGTAGAAGTCGGTGGTGTCGCTGCCGTTGAAGTAGAACGCACCGGCCTGCCACTGCAGGGCGCTGTCGTCATGGCTGGCCAGGCGGAATTCCTGGGTCCACTGGTCCAGGTCGCGGATGCGGCCCATCGACTGGCCGTAGCCGTTCGGCACGCCGTTGACCGGGAAGTTCACCGCAGCGCCGCCGTCGGTGTCACCACGGCTGTAGCCGGAGGTGGTCTCATAGGCGGTAATCGAGGTGAAGTCGATCGCGCCGAAGTCGTAGCGTGCCTTCACCGAGCCGCCGTAGGTCTTGTAGGCCTGCGGGTTGTTGCCGGCTTCGTCGTAGGCGACCTGGTCGCGCGGCACGTCGGTCTTGTTCGAGCCCTTGGTCAGCGCACCACGCAGGAACAGGGTCGAGGTGCCTTCGTAATCACGGGCGTGGGCCGAGGCCAGGATCGAGAACTGGTCGCTCGGGGTCAGCAGCAGCTGCGCGCGCACGTTGCGGTCATCGAAGCCGCCCATGGCGTTCTTCTTCGGGCTGACCGTGCCGTCAGCGCTCGGGCCCTTGTAGGTGTTGTCGACGTAGTCGTCGCGGTGCTGGTACAGCGCCGACACGCGGAACGAGGCGATGTCGTTGATCGGGCCGCCAAAGCCGCCGTCGATCGACACGCTGTTGTAGGTCGCATAGCTGGCGCTGACGCGGCCGGTGTAGTCCTGGGTCGGCTTCAGCGTGTCGAACTTGATGATGCCGGCGGTGGTGTTGCGGCCGAACAGCGAGCCCTGCGGGCCGCGCAGCACTTCCACCTGGTCCACGTCATAGACCGGGTTGGACTTCAGCACCACATGTTCCAGCACCACGTCGTCCTGGATGATCGACACCGGCTGCGAGGCACCCAGGTAGAAGTCGATGTTGCCCAGGCCGCGGATATAGAAGCGCGGGAAGATGCGGCCGGTGGTGGTTTCCGCATACAGGCTCGGCACGCGGCCGGACAGCGCCAGCAGGGTGTCGTCGCCGCCGGCGGTGAAGTCGCGCATGCGCTCGCCCTGCACCACGCCCACCGAGACCGGCACTTCCTGCAGGTTCTGCTCGCGGTGCTCGGCGGTCACGGTGATCGTGTCCAGGCCCGTCGGGGTCGGCGCGCTGTCCTGCGCGGCGGCACCAAAGCTGCCGACCAGGGCCAGGCCGGCACAGGCCAGGGCCAGCGGATGGCGGCGGAAGGAAACGAAGGAAGACGACATACCCGACAGGCGGCGGGAATCGGAATGGGAGGGCATGGAATGCTCTGAGGAGGCGTCCGTGCGGCCTGCGCGAGCCGGGCGGCAAAAAGGAGGAGAACTGCGCAAGCCGCCATTATCCCCCAAATTGTTACGATTTCGTTGCGCGGCATCCGGGCCAGACAAACCGGACGGTTTCGGCACAGTGCACGCCTTCATGCCACGCCGTCCGGCACATCAGGGGTCGGCTTGGCAAGGCGCAGCCAGTTGGCTACACTGAAGCCCTGCCGTGGGGCCATAGCTCAGCTGGGAGAGCGCGTCGTTCGCAATGACGAGGTCAGGAGTTCGATCCTCCTTGGCTCCACCACTCATTAAGAAGACCCGCCGATCGTCGCGATCTGCGGGTTTTTTCTTGCATCGATCACGAGTCAGGCAGGTTCCTGATCCCCGTCCTTGCGGCGTGGACCACGCGAATGCGTATCACGCACCTGCTGATCGCGCTGCCCCGGCCGCTGCTTTGCCACGTCCTCCTGCGCCCTGTCCTGACGGCTTTCCTGTACGCCCTGTTCCGGATCGCCAGGGTCTTTGTCGCGCTCGCTCATCGAAGTCTCCTGTGCCGGCGAAGGCCGATCAGGACTTCACGCTAGAGGCTGCGCAGTGATCCGCAGGTCAGGCCCGCGCGAACAGCGTGTGCAGTTCCGCTTGCCGCCGCAGCTCACGGCTCTGCAGAATCCGGACCAACATGCCCAGCCAGTCCGCGATGTCACCTCCCGCCCAGCACGCCGCGCGTATGCTGCCAATGCGCCTCGATCCAGCGGACGGCAGCATCCAGCTCGGCCACCTGACGACGTTGATCTGCCCCACCCTGTCACTGGAGGAGGCGCGCATCGCCTTCGCCACGCTGATGCATGGCGAGCGCGATGCCGGCACCGGCTATCACTGGCTCAGCCTGCACCGGGTCAGTCTGGGCGGTGCGCCCGCCGGCATCAGCCTGTGCTTCCACGGGCAACAGCTCGACATGGTGACGATCGGCGTCGATCTGCCGGGTGCGACACTGGAAGACGGCTGGCCGACCCAGGTCGCGATCGATGCCGAAGTCGCTTTCATGCGTCGCACCTTGGCCACGGCTCTGGGGCGCAAACTGGCAGGTGGCCGCGCCCGGTTCGAGTGGGGCGAGGCATGGGCCCGGTTCGACCCGAAAGGCTTCATGGCCAGCAGCGGTATCCACTACACGCCGCGCTCATGACGCCGCTCAGGTACGGGTGATCGACACTCCACCTTCAACACGCATCGCGGTACCGGTAACGAAACTGCTTTCATCGCTGGCCAGGAACAGCGCCGCGTTGGCGATCTCCTCCGGCTCGGCCATGCGCTTGAGTGCGTGCAGCGAGCGCACGAAGTCGCGGGCATCGCCGGTGGGTGCGGCCTGCCGGCCCATCTCGGTATCGGTACCGCCAGGCAGCAGCACGTTGCTGCGTACGCCACGCGCGCCGTACTCGGCGGCGATCACCTGGCTCAGGCCGATCAGTCCGGCCTTGCTCGACGCGTAGGCGGCCATGCCCGGGAAGCCCACGGTATGGCCGACAAAGGTACCGACAAACACCAGCGAGCCCCCCCCGCGTGCCAGCAATGCCGGCAACTGCGCGCGTGCGGCATGGAAGGCGGCATCGAGATTGGTGGCCATCACCTCGCGCCATGCATCCGCCGGGAACTCCGCCGCCGGTACGCCCGGGCCGAGCATGCCGGCATTGTTGAGCGCGATGTCCAGGCCTCCGAATGACTGTTGGGCCAGATCCACCAGCGCCTGCGCCGTGCCCGGATCAGCCACATCGGCGGCATGCATCACCACCTCGCCGCCGGCGCCACGGATCTGCTCGGCCAGTGCGTGCAGCGGTTGCGGCCGCCGCGCATTGAGCACCAGTTTTGCCCCTTCGGCAGCAAAGCGCAGCGCGCTGGCACGACCAATGCCAGCGCTGGCACCGGTGATGAGGGCGATCTTGTTGTTCAGGCGCATGAGGGTGGTACCGGTTGTGGAGTGGCCGCCACGATGCCGCGCCTCCGGCCCACCAACACTCCGTTTCCGGGCCTCGCGGCCAGGTGCAGGAAACGGAGTTTCCGCAGAACCAGCACGTGCCAGAATCCGCCCATGGACAGCACCGCCACCACCGCCCTCGACGCCCGCGTCGAACGGGTCTGCCGCCATCTGCAGGCCAGCCTCGACGAGCCCTCGCTGCAGGAGCTGGCCGACATCGCCGGCTGCAGCCCGACGCGCCTGCATCGCCTGTTCAAACAGGCCACCGGGCTGACCCCCAAGCAGTACGCTGCCGCGCTGCGCGCCGACCGCCTGCGCACCGGGCTCGAACAGCAGGAGCGCATCACCGATGCCTTCCACGATGCCGGCTTCGGCTCCAGCGGGCGCTTCTACGAGAACGCACCAAAGTTGCTGGGCATGACTCCCAAGCAATGGCGCGCAGGTGGTCGCGGCGAAGTCATCCACTTCGCGCTTGCCGAAAGCTCACTGGGCAGCGTGCTGGTGGCCAGCAGCGGGACCGGCGTGGTCGCGATCCTGCTCGGCGACGATCCGGAGGCGCTGCTGCAGTCACTGCAGCAACGCTTCCGCCAGGCCGAACTGGTCGGTGCCGACCACGGCTATGAGCAACTGGTGGCACAGGTGGTGGGCCTGGTCGAGGATCCCTCGCGAGGCGCCACACTGCCGCTGGATATCCGCGGCACCGCCTTCCAGCAGCGGGTATGGCAGGCACTGCAGCAGATTCCGCGCGGCCAGACCGCGTCGTATGCGGATATTGCCGCGCATATCGGTGCACCACGCTCGAGTCGTGCGGTGGCACGTGCCTGCGCGAGCAATCCATTGGCGGTAGCCGTGCCCTGCCACCGCGTGGTGCGCCGCGACGGTGACCTGTCCGGCTATGCCTGGGGCGTTGCGCGCAAGCGCGAACTGCTGCGCCGGGAAAAGGTCGCCAACGGCTGACGCCACCCGATAGCCGCCGACCTTGGTCGGCACACCCACCAAGCACTCAATCCAGCTTCACCACCAGCTTGCCGAAGTTGCGCCCCTGCAACAGCCCGAAGAACGCCTCCGGCGCCTTCTCCAGACCTTCCACCACATCCTCGCGGTACTGGATGCGACCCTCGCGCAGCCACTGCGGCATCTCGCGTTCGAAGTCCGGCCACAGGTGGTTGAAGTCGTGCACGATGAAACCACGCACGGTCAGGCGCTGGCGCAGGATCTGGTTGAACAGTGACGGCAGCCGATCCGGGCCAGGCTGCTCGACGCCCCGCTCGTTGTAGGTAGCGATGGTGCCGCAGACCGGAATGCGGGCGAAGTCGTTGAGCAGCGGCAGCACCGCATCCAGCACATGGCCGCCGACATTCTCGAAGTACACGTCGATGCCCGCAGGCACTGCCGCGCGCAGCTGGTCCGCAAAATCAGCCACGCGATGATCCAGCGCCACGTCCACGCCCAGCGTCTGCAGATAGGCACGCTTGGCCTCGCCACCGGCGATGGCGACCACGCGCGCGCCCTGCAGCTTGGCCAGCTGCGCCACGGTCGCGCCCACCGGCCCGGTCGCGGCGGCTACCACCAACGTCTCGCCCGGCTTCAGGCGGGCGATTTCATGCAGGCTGGAATAGGCGGTGAAGCCGGGCATGCCATATACCCCCAGCGCCGTACTGAGCGGCAGCCCGGCCGGATCCAGACGACGCCCCAGCGCCTTGGCCGGCAGCACCGCGTGGGTCTGCCAGCCACCCGGCGCCAGCACCAGCTCGCCTGCGGTTACGCCCTCGGCCTTGGATTGCAACACCTCGGCCACGGTCTGGCCTTCCATCACCGCCCCTACCGCCACCGGCGCGGCATACGACGGGCCCTCGTCCATGCGTCCTCGCATGTACGGGTCCAACGAAAGGTAGCGGTTGCGCAGCAGCACTTCGCCCTCGGCCAGTGCCGGCAGCGCAACCTGTTCCACGCGGAAATTGGCTGCACTTGGCGCCCCCTGCGGACGCGAGGCAAGCACGATGCGGGACGCGGTGGAGCAATCGGACATGGCCAGGTCTCTGCTGTTGCCAGCATCGGGAAAGGACTGCCGACACTACGCTGCGGCGATCCCCGATGGCGGCCACGAAAACAGCGTTCCATTGCCCGGACCCGCGCGGGTCCGGCGCACCCCTTGCCCTTGCAGCTTTGGCGAACGCGGCGACCTGCTGATTTCCACCGCAGACGACAAATCGATGGGGCACGCCCCGCCCCACAACGGAGGATCAAGCACTTGCGAGCGCGCAGAGGGCAATGTGAAGAAATCTTGGCAAAACGCTTGCCGAAGGCAGCCGACCTCCGTAATATACGCGTCCTTGGCAGCGACCTCGCTGCAACGAAACATGTGGCCGAGTAGCTCAGTTGGTAGAGCAGGGGATTGAAAATCCCCGTGTCGGCGGTTCGATTCCGTCTTCGGCCACCACTTTCGAAGGCCTGCAGAAATGCGGGTCTTTTTTTTCCGGAAACCGCACTCACCGCGGTAGCCACACAATTTGGCCGAGTAGCTCAGTTGGTAGAGCAGGGGATTGAAAATCCCCGTGTCGGCGGTTCGATTCCGTCTTCGGCCACCATCTTCAGAGACCTGCAGAAATGCAGGTCTTTTTTTATTCGCGCTTCGCGCAAGCGGCGACCACCGTGGCCCGGTTGACGAAACATTTACACCGGCACGGGCCGCGGCACCTACGCTCCAGACTCCTGCCTGGAGCCTGCCAATGCATCTGCGCCCCGCCCTGCTCGCCTGCCTGCTGCTGGCCGCCTTCCCGGTGATCGCCACTGAACCGGTGCGCGCGGTCGAGCACCTGGACATTGATCGCTACGCGGGCCAATGGCACGAGATCGCGCATCTTCCAGTCTCGTTCCAGTAGCAGTGCGTGGGCGACATCACCGCCAACTATGGCCTGCGCCGCGACGGCCGCATCAGCGTCACCAATGCCTGCCGCAAGGGTGACGGCGAGCGCGTGGTCGCCGAAGGCGTGGCACGCCCGGTGGCCGGCCATCCCGGGCAACTGCAGGTGCGCTTCGTCCCCGACTGGCTGAGCTGGGCGCCCGTGGTCTGGGCCGACTACTGGGTGCTGGCGCTGGACCCGGACTATCAATGGGCCTTGGTCGGCGAACCCGGCCGCAAGTATCTGTGGATCCTCTCGCGCCTGCCGGAGATGGAGCGCGATCGGTTCGAACAGTTGAAAGCCAAGGCCGAGTCGATGGGGTACGACCTCGGGCCACTGCGCCTGATGGCCCCGCTGCGCGATCCCGCGGCCGACTGAACCGCTTCGCATCCGGCGCATCGTGCGCGCGCCATCCGGCGTTGTGCATGCCCGACCGCCATCTTCACGCGCTACCCTCTGCGGACGGGTCGCTCCGGGCGATCCATAAAACCATACGCCGTAGTATGCTTACCCCAACGCACCCCCTCCAGAGGACTTGCGCCCATGCTCCACCGCTTCCGTACCGCCTTGATCGTCCTGTGCACCCTCGCCCTTGTTGCCTGCAGCAACGGCATCGTCAAGCGTGTTTCGGAACCGGCGGCCAGCCTGCAGCAGCTGACCGTGCGTGCCGACGGCAACTGGACCGTGGCCCTGCGCCTGCAGAACTTCAGCTCGATGCCGATGACCTTCGATGATGTCTCACTGGCGCTGACCGTCGGCGACAGCGATGCCGGCACCCTGCAGGTCAAGCCCGGCATCTCCATCGGCGGCACCTCCGCCGACGTCATCAATGTCGACCTCGTGCCCAGCTCGACCGCGCGCCTGGTGGTGGCCGACGCGCTGGCCAGCAACCGCACCCTGGCCTACGCCCTGAAGGGAACGGTGGCGGCCACGCCGCAGGAAAAGAAGCAGCGCAGCTTCGACATCAGCAGCCGCAGCACCCTCAACCAGGCCCCCGGCCTGCCCGGCGTGCTGCGCTGAACCCGCCTTTCGTCGCGGCGCCCGGCGCCGCTCCCCTCTGCCCTGATCAAATCGAGACGTACCGATGAGCAGCTACACCGCCCCGCTTTCCGACCTCCGTTTCGCCCTGCACGACGTGCTCAAGGTCGAACCCCTGTTCGCCCGCCTCGGCTTCACCGACGCCACCGCCGACGTGGTCGATGCCGTGCTGGAGGAAGCCGGCCGCTTCAGCGCCACCGTGCTGGCCCCGCTCAACAGCGTCGGCGACGAGATCGGCTGCGTACTCGACCAGGCCACCGGTGAAGTGACCACCCCGCCCGGCTTCAAGCAGGCCTACGACCAGTTCGTCGATGGCGGCTGGACCGGCCTGACCGCCTCGCCGGAGCTGGGCGGCCAGGGCCTGCCGCACACCCTGGGGGTGCCGCTCAACGAAATGATCAACGCCGCCAACCTGGCGTGGGGCAACTTCCCGCTGCTCTCGCACGGCGCCATTGAAGCGCTGAAGCAGCACGGCGAGGCGTGGCAGCACGACGCCTTCCTCAAGCCGCTGATCGAAGGCCGCTGGACCGGCACGATGTGCCTGACCGAGCCGCACTGCGGCACCGACCTGGGCCTGCTCAAGACCAAGGCCGAGCCGAACGCCGACGGCAGCTACTCGATCACCGGCACCAAGATCTTCATCACCGCCGGCGAGCACGACCTGACCGGGAACATCGTGCACCTGGTGCTGGCCAAGCTGCCCGACGCCCCTCCGGGCGCCAAGGGCATCTCGCTGTTCGTCACCCCGAAGTTCAAGGTCGACCGCGATGGCAACGTCGGCGAGCGCAATGCACTGCGCTGTGGCTCGATCGAACACAAGATGGGCATCAAGGGGTCGGTCACCTGCGTGATGAACTTCGATGGTGCGCAGGGTTACCTGGTCGGCCAGCCGCACAAGGGCCTGCAGGCCATGTTCACCATGATGAACACCGCGCGCCTGGGTGTCGGCCTGCAGGGCATCGGCCTGTCCGAGCGCGCCTACCAGAACGCACTGAAGTACAGCCGTGAGCGCCTGCAGTCGCGCGCCCTGAGCGGCGCCAGGTTCCCGGACAAGCCGGCCGACCCGATCCTGGTCCACCCGGACGTGCGTCGCATGCTGCTGACCGTGAAGTCGCTGGTCGAAGGCAGCCGCCTGCTGGCGCTGCATGCCGCCACCCTGATCGACATCGCCCACCACGCCCAGGATGCCGCCGAGCGCGAGCGCGCCGACACCCTGGTGAGCTTCCTGACCCCGATCTCCAAGGCCTGCCAGACCGAATGGGGCATCGAGAACACCTACAACGCCCTGCAGTGCTTCGGTGGCCACGGCTACATCCGCGAGCACGGCATGGAGCAGCTGGCCCGCGATGCACGCATCACCACGCTGTATGAAGGCACCACCGGCATCCAGGCGCTGGACCTGATCGGCCGCAAGACCGCATCCAGCCAGGGCGCCGGCCTGAAGCTGATGCTGGCCGAGATCGAAGCCTTCGCCAAGGAACACGAGGGCAACGAAGCGCTGTCCGAGTTCATCGGCCCGCTGCGCGCCAAGGCCGCCGAATGGGGCAAGCTGACGATGGACGTGCTGCAGCGCGCGGCCGCCAATCCCGACGAACTGGGCGCGGCCAGCTACGACTACCTGTTCTATTCGGGTTACGTGGTGCTGGCCTACTGGTGGGCCCGCAGCGTGGCCGCCGCCGATGCCAGCGCGCACGGCGCCGCCTTCGCCCAGGGCAAGCGCGAGACCGCACGGTTCTACTTCGCCCGCGTGCTGCCGCGCACCCTCAGCCACGCCGCCGCGATCCAGGCCGGCGCCGCGCCGCTGATGGCCATGGACGACGAGCGCTTCGGCGCCTGAGCCGGGCTTCGCCCGGCACCTGTGGTGCCGGCCGCTGGCCGGCAACCGCAACAGCCGGCTTCCTGCGGGATGGCGAGGTGGGTCCAATTGCGGGGGACGGCGCACGCCACCGGACCCACCCCGCCTTCGACAGATTTCCGCTGCTGTAGATCCACGCCACGCGTGGATGAGAACCCCTGAAATCCTTCTGGAGAAGAGCCCCCTTTTGTTAAAGGGGGCGCGCCGACAGGCGCGGGGATTAGGAAGAATGCGCGGGCAACCCAGCGCGCCGACGGCGGGCCGGGTTGCTAAAGGGCGCGCACCGACAGGTGCGGGGGATAGGAGGAATGCGCGGACCTGAATCATTGCGATTTGGGTTTCGCCCTCCGGGCGATACCCAAATCGCAATGATTCAGGTATAAGCTGTTCTCCCGATGGAGACAGACACTACACGCTTGGGTCTGATCGAAGCCGGAGCTCCGTTTTCTGCTCCGGGCGCCGAAGCATCGCCCAACGCCACGACGCTGCATCGCCCCGGTTCGGTCCGGCTGCTCTCGCTTGATGCCCACGGACGCGTACTGGACTGGATCACCTGGCAGGATGCGGCCTGCCTCTACGCCCGCGAGGCGGTGGCCTGGACGCTCGGCGACCCCTGCCTGCACATCCACGGCGGCACCAACCGCTTCAGCGGCCTGCAGAGCGGCATGGACCTGCACCCGATCATCGCCGCCCGCGGCCACGCCCGCTCCCGTGCGATCGACCCGACGCCGAACCTGACCAACCAGGCCCTTTTCGCCCGCGATGCCCATCTGTGCATGTACTGCGGCCAGCAGTTCAGCCGCCCCACGCTCACCCGCGACCACGTCATGCCTCTGTCCAAGGGCGGCCTGGACTGCTGGGAAAACGTGGTCACCGCCTGCTTCCACTGCAATTCGCGCAAGAGCGACCGCACCCCGCAGCAGGCCGGCATGCCCCTGCTGGCAGTGCCCTACCGGCCCAGCTGGATCGAGCACCTGATCCTGTCCAACCGCAACATCCTGGCCGACCAGATGGCCTTCCTGAAGGCGCAATTGCCCAAGCGCTCGAAACTGAGCACCTGAACGCCTGAAAATGCAACCCTCACCGTCCTGTCACGGACGGCGGCGTTTGCTTGCCCCACCCCCGTTTGAGGGCGAAAATGGGCGTTCAGAAAAAGTGCGAACATGATGATCGACTCTGCCCGCTATCCCCGCCTCGCGCGCATCCAGACGCCGGATGACCTGCGCACGTTCGACGAATCCGAATTGAGGGCGGTTGCCGACGAACTGCGCGCCTACCTCATTGAATCGGTGGGCAAGAGTGGCGGTCACTTCGCCGCCGGCCTGGGCGTGATCGAACTCACCGTGGCCCTGCACTACCTGTACCAGACACCGCACGACCAGCTGGTCTGGGACGTCGGCCATCAGACCTACCCGCACAAGATCCTGACCGGCCGCCGCGACGAAATCCACACCGTCAAGCAGAAGGACGGCATCGCGCCGTTCCCGAAGCGCGAGGAAAGCGAGTACGACACTTTTGGTGTCGGCCACTCCTCGACCTCGATCTCGGCCGCACTGGGCATGGCCATCGCCCGCCAGTCCGAAGGCGACGACCGCAAGATCGTGGCGGTGATCGGTGACGGCGCGATGACCGCCGGCATGGCGTTCGAAGCGCTGATGCACGCTGGCGGCATGGAGCCGGAGCCGAACCTGCTGGTGATCCTCAACGACAACAACATGTCGATCTCCGAGGCCGTGGGCGGCCTGACCAAGATGCTGGGCCGCGCCACCGGCAGCCGCACGCTCAACGCGCTGCGCGAAGGCGGCAAGAAGATTCTCGGTGACAAGAAGAACAACCCGGCACGCTTCGTGAAGCGCTGGGAAGAACACTGGAAGGGCATGTTCGTGCCCTCCACGATGTTCGAGGAAATGGGCTTCCACTACACCGGCCCGATCGACGGCCACGACATGCCCGCCCTGCTGTCCACGCTGAAGACGCTGCGCGCCTCCAAGGGCCCGAAGCTGCTGCATGTGATGACCACCAAGGGCAAGGGTTACGAGCCGGCCGAGGGCGACCAGATCGGTTACCACGCCGTGGGCCCGTTCGATCCGGACAAGGGGCTGGTGGCCAAGGCCGGGGCCAAGAAGCCGACCTACACCGATGTATTCAGCGACTGGCTGTGCGATGCCGCCGCCGCCGAGCCGCGCCTGTACGGCATCACCCCGGCGATGCGCGAAGGCTCCGGCCTGGTGCGTTTCAGCAAGGAATACCCGCAGCGCTATTTCGACGTTGCGATTGCCGAGCAGCATGCGGTCACCCTCGCCGCTGGCATGGCTACCCAGGGTGGCAAGCCGGTGGTGGCGATCTACTCGACCTTCCTGCAGCGCGCGTACGACCAGCTGGTACATGACGTGGCGATCCAGGACCTGGACGTGCTGTTCGCGATTGACCGCGCCGGCGTGGTCGGCCCGGACGGTGCGACCCATGCCGGCAACCTCGACCTGAGCTTCCTGCGCTGCGTGCCGAACCTGGTGGTGATGGCACCGTCCAACGAAGCCGAGTGCCGGCAGATGCTCAGCACCGGCCTGCAGCACCCGGGCCCGGCCGCCGTGCGCTACCCGCGCGGTACCGGCACCGGCGTTGCAGCCGGCACCGACCTGTCGACCCTGCCGATCGGCAAGGGCGAACTGCGCCTGCAGGGCAGCCGCATTGCCCTGCTCGCCTTCGGCAGCACCGTGGCCGCCGCCGAGCAGGTCGGCCGCGAACTGGGCCTGAGCGTGGTCAACATGCGTTTCATCAAGCCGCTGGACCGCGAGCTGGTGCTGGCTGTCGCCGCCCAGCACGAGGGCCTGGTGACGATCGAAGACAACGTGGTGGCCGGTGGCGCCGGCTCCGGTGTTGGTGAGCTGCTCAATGCCGAAGGCGTGCTGCGTCCGATCCTGCACCTGGGGCTGCCCGACAGCTACCAGCACCATGCCAGCCGCGAAGACCTGCTGGCCGAAGCCGGCATCGACGCCGCCGGCATCCGCGCTGCTGTGCTCAAGCGCTGGCCGCAGCTCGCCGCAGGTACCCCGCCGCTCAGCGCGGCAGGCTGAGGCCGATCACCACCCGGTAGATCCACACAGGGCGCAATGGGCGCGGACAGCGTCCGCACCCTCCAGGCTCGCAACGCGTAGATCCACGCCATGCGTGGATGATGGAATTCCGGGTGCCTGCCTTGGCAGGCACCCGCGCTCAGCCGTAACTGACCGCTTCGACGAATGCGCCGCTGGCTTCCACGCGCACGGACGCACGCTGACCGGTGTCGACAAAGTGCAGGCGGGCCAGGGTCTCGGCGAAGTCGTAGGCGCGGGCGCCATCGCGGAACTCGATCGGCTCCGGCCGGTCCGGATGCAGCACGCGCCACTGGCGCTGTTCGCATTGCAGGCGGATCAACATGCAGCTCACTCCTTGAGGCAGCGTATCGATGGCGACGGGATGCCCATGCCGGTTATGGCACACGGCACCGCTGGAATTCAGGGCACGCAACGTGCCCTGATCGCAGACAATACGGCGTTCAAAATGTGAGCTGTATCAGATTATTCTGATTTTCATGGGCTGAACCCGTAAAGGTCAGTTCACCTGGAACTGCGCCCGGCAGCCATCACTCACCCAGATGCCGCGGCGATCCCAGCCCCAGCTCTGGCCTTCGATGCAGGCGCTGCGTGAGTCCTGGCGGATCAGGCGCACACCCCGGCGGATGCGCGCATCGCAGTACTCCTGCCGATGTCCATTGGAATGGCAGGTGACCACATCGCCGCCGCCCCATCCGTTGCCATTGCCATTGCCCCAGCCGCCACCATTGCCACCCCAGCCGCCACCGCGGCGATATTCACCGACGAATTCGGCACGGCACCCCTGTGTGACCCAGACGCCGTTGCGCGACTGGCCCCAGGTCTCACCTTCCACACAGGGCGAACCGGACAACTGGCGGATCAACCGCGCGCGGCCGTCCAGGCGGCACTCATTGCTGCGGTTCTTGACCGACTCGCAGCGCACGATGCCGCTGCCATCGCGGCCACCATAGCGGTCGTCGTCATAGCCGTAGCCATAGCTCTGCGCCTGGGCGCCGCCGGCCGCCGCCAGCATCGGCAACAGGGTGCAGGCCAGGGTGCGCCAAGTGAGTGCCTTGCCCATCGAGATCTCCAGATGAATACGATGGCGCAAGCATCCGGGATTCACGGCCCGGCGCACAGAGGGGAGCGCAACGGCAGTTTTTCCCCATTCAAACAACGCAACCGGACCTGACTGGACCGCCGTGAGCTCATGGCCCCCCGTTTGCTGCCCCACTGGCCATGCCACCGGCATTGCCCAGGCGTTCCTCGAACGCATAGGCGAACAGCTCGGCATCATTGCTGATGCCCAGTTTCCTCATCGCCGAAATGCGTTGCCGGCTGATGGTACTGAC
This sequence comes from Stenotrophomonas sp. CASM106, assembly GCF_049384825.1. Lineage (NCBI taxonomy): Bacteria > Pseudomonadati > Pseudomonadota > Gammaproteobacteria > Lysobacterales > Lysobacteraceae > Stenotrophomonas > Stenotrophomonas sp. CASM106. Next base: position 182,484 of record NZ_JBMRFS010000003.1, on the reverse strand, counting down.
GGTGCGCCGCAGCTGCCCGGCGATCTCTGTGATCGAAGGTCCCGACACATACAGCCGCAGAACTTCCAGCTCCTTGGGCGACAACACCGAAAGCGATCGCTCACGCCCACCCTCCTGCAGGCAGTGCGCCAACTGGGGGTCCAGGTAGATCCCCCCGCTCAACACGGTATCGACCGCCTTGCGGGTGCCATCCACGCAACTGCACTTCCACACCAGCCCGCGCACACCGGTACGCATTGCCATGTTCAAGGTAGTGGCGTTGGTGACCATCGTGACCAGGATCACCGGCACCTTGGGGTAATTGCGACTCAACGCCTGCAGCATCGCCTGGCCGTCCGAGCGGCCGACATCCGGCATCGAAAAATCAGTCACCACCAGATCCACCGGCTCTTCGGCCAGGATGGCCAGCAGGCTTTCTGCACATCGCGCCTCCGCCACCACGCGATGCTGCCCACCGGCCTCGATCACGATGCGCGTGCCAAGCAGGACCAAGGGATGGTCGTCCGCGATGGCAATTCGAGTGAGCATGCTGATTACCCGTAAATAGTCACGCTGCAATGCGCAGCGAAAACCCTAGTAATCATTCCGGGCAACGTCAACTTAACAATTAACCACTGCAATTGATTTCATTCAAGCAGAATCGCCAGCTTGTTTCCATTATTTGCATTCGCGACCACAAACACACGCCGCGCATAAACTTTCCCAATAGTTTCATTCCATAAATCCGGAAAGGCCGCTTACAAAGTCACCTCCGATCACTCGCTGCACTGGACACCCCATGGTCCGATTCCGTCGTCAATCGTTTGAGGATCTGCAAGAGCCCTTTGAAGCAGAGCCACTGGCGCCGGCCGCATTGCCAACTGCCGCATTGCCGTTCGTACAGCAGCTGCGACTGCATCTGGCGAGCGACAGCACGCCGTCGCGGCGGCCTGCCCATGCCGCGATCATTCACGACGGGTCCACCGTGTGCTGGCTGGACGCCAGGAACGACCGGATGATGACCACCGCACCCGCGCCGATCACGCTGACACTGCTGCAGAGACTACTGGGCGACGCAGACCCTCGACTGAGCCTGGTACCGGTGACACAGGAGGTCTTCGTGCAGCGTGCGACTGTGTGCAGCAATGTTCCGCTGCGCCTGACGCTGTGGAACGTTGGCCTGGTCACGGACGGGCACGGCGTGCCAATCCCGCCCCTGCACGACTACACGAAGTTGCGCCTGCGGCGTTGGCCAGACTTCCGCATCCTGGCCCATCGTCCCGATCACTTCCGACTGTGCGCGCTGCTGATCAAGCAGGGCGCGTCCGTGCGCGCATGCTGCGACATCCTCGATCTGCCACGCCAAACCGTGCAGTCGTTCTTCAACGCAGCGTTCCTCACCGCCTATGCCTTTCCCGTCGTGGGCGAGGACGCACCTGTGCGCCCCTCGCCCGCCGACGGCCTCGTCAATCTGTGGCGACAACTTCGCATCCGCTGGAGTGCATGACCGTGCGTGAGCACAAGATCGTAGTGATGGGCCCACTCGGCGCGGGCAAGTCCACCCTCGTGCAGACCCTGACCTGGGGCAAGGCCGTAGTGACCGAGGCCCGCAATACCGACCCTGCTGTGGGCAAGCAGTACACCACCGTAGCCATGGACTATGGCGACATCGACCTGCCGGGTGGCGACCGCCTGCGCCTGTATGGATCGCCCGGACAGGAACGTTTCTCTTACATCTGGCCGATCCTGCTGGCCGGTGCAGAAGGTGCCATCGTCCTGATCGATGGCAGCGCCAGCAAGGACAGTACGCTGGCGGGGCAGCACCTGAAGGCCATCGCAGACAACGCGCCGGGCCTGCCCGTGGTCATCGGTTTCACCCGATGCGGCAGCACCGATGATCCGGTACAGCCGCACTGGCAGCACTGGTTGCAGGACCATGCGCCACACCTGCCGGCATTGCCGCTGGATCCACGCGACATGGCGCAGGCCATCATGGCGATGGACCTGCTGATGAGCCAGATCGAATGCAATGCCACGGCGGCCGCCCATGAATGACATCGACCGCACATCGGCACTCGACGCGCTGGTACACGATGTCACCGGCATCCAGGCGCTCGTCGTGGCCAGCACTGATGGTTTCGCACTGGCCCAGGCCGGCCCGAAGGGCCACGTCGCCGATCGCCTGGCCGCGATGACCAGCTCGATGCTCGGCCTGGCCAGTGCGCTGGGTCGCGAACTGCACTTTGGTGAACTCGACACACTCATCCTCGATGCCGCCAACGGCAAGGTTCTGATGCTTGCCATTCCCGGAGCACAGCCCCGCCTATTGATGACCGCATGCGACCACAGCTGTGTCATCGGCAACGTGCTGTGGCATGCCAAGCAGTGCGTACGTGCCCTGACCGACAACCCGAACTGATGCATGCCCCTCTCACTGATCAGACGGCTCTTCAACTCTTCACACCCGCAACGGACCACTGAAATGAATATCGCCATCAACAAATGCCTGGACACGCTCATGCAGATCAACGGCGCACAAGCCGTTGCCCTGGTCGACTACGAAAGCGGCATGCTGCTCGGTGAAGCCGGCTCAGGCGTGGACATGGAACTGGCGGCCGCTGGAAACACCGAGGTGCTGCGCGCCAAGATGAAAGCGGCTGAAGCGCTGAAGCTCAACGACAGCATCGAGGACGTGCTGATCACCCTGGGTCGTGCGTACCACGTGCTGCGCCCGGTGTCGGCCAAGAAGGGCCTGTTCTTCTATGTGGTACTGGATCGGCAGAAGGCCAATCTTGCTCTCGCCCGGCGCATGGTGCTGGACGTGGAAAGCTCGCTGGCGCTGTAGCGCACGACAACGATAGCCAGGGGATGCGAATGCCGGGGCTGCTCTGGGGAGAGCGGCCCCGGCCTGTGGTTGCACCGCGCGCCCTTCTCGACAACGGGAGCCGCCCTCCATGCGCCCTCGATCAACCACACAGGCGGCACGTCGCCCCCGCCACTACCGGCCCTGGGTGTCGGTCTGCATCGTCGCCGGACTGACAGCCGTCTACGCGCTGCTGTTGTGCGCGCCCTCGGCAGATGACGCTACCGGCCGCACCCGGCCGCGCGACGCGGCCAGCGTGCTGGGCGGCGCCATCGCCGCCGTGGAAAGCAGTTACGCCAAAGGTGATCTCACCGTGACCGACCAGCACCTGGGTCTGCCTGCCAGCGCCGCGCATTGCGCGCACCTGCGCGCCGCGCTCCCCGACACCGGCCGCGCAGTGCTGACCTGTGATCTGCGCCAGGACGGCCGCCTGCAATGGTGGCGAACCCCTGCCGGAGAATGGCGATGCAATGCGGGCATGGCCGATGTGCAGGCAGTGCCTGTGCCATGCCCAACGCAATTGCGGCGCACTTTCTGATTATTCGCAAAACAGTCGCGCTGCCATTCAACACGTTCAACTTTACCAGTTCTTGAATATACCCACTGCCGTGCACGTGATTTCCTATGACTGCGCCACGAATGCTTGTTTCGGGGCCAGACCAACGAAACCACCACGCCACAGAGGATTATCATGAATACCGAAATCGGCCGTACACTCCACGCAGGCAAAAGCGCATCCCGGCAGAAGGGCTTTTCCCTTATTGAACTCATGGTGGTGGTGGCGATCATCGGTATTCTGGGGATGATTGCCCTGCCGCAGTATCAGCGGTTCTCGGCCAAGGCAAAGCTGGCCGCTGCCCTCGCAGAAGTCGCCGGTGGAAAAGTCGGCGTTGAATCACTCCTCGCCGAAGGCAGCACGATCACCTCGCCGGAATCGATTGGCTTGCCCGAGTCAAGCTCCCGCTGTACCTGGATTACGGTGACAAGCGATGTCACGAATGGAGCTACGAGCATCAACTGCGAGCTCAAGAGCGACGCTGCAATCGGCAGTGGCAGCCTGACCCTGGATCGCGACTGGCAGGGAGCCTGGCTCTGCAAGGGCGACATTCCGGACCGGAGCCTCCTTCCCCAGGCCTGCCTGAACTGATCGCACGCGCAAGCCCCTACATAGATCGCCGGGCCTGTATCCAGTTGCGCGCGTCTCTCCCATTGTGCGCGCCGGCCGCGATTCAAAGTTGATTTCCTCATGGAGGATCCTATGAAAAAGAAAATCTCAAGGGCCGGCCACGCGGTGAGGCGTACACATCGGCAACGAGGGTTTTCTCTGGTCGAACTCATGGTGGTCGTAGCCATCATTGCAGTTCTTTCCCTGATCGCAGTTCCGCAATACAAGAAGTTCTCTACCAAAGCCAAGCTGGCGGCGGCGTTGGCCGAACTGGCCGGCGGGAAGGCGGGAGTGGAGGCGTGGTTGGCCGAAGGAGGTGATCTCCTTGGCTCAGACAACCGCAAGCTGGGCCTGCCGGAGAGCAGCGAGCGCTGTGAAACCATCACGACGAGAATTGGTCCAGATGGCGACCTGGAAATCGATTGCCTGCTGCGGTTCGATACTGGCTACAACGTGGGGACATGGCGAAACAACCTGATGCTGATCAGGGATTCGGGCAGCCATGAATGGCGCTGCTGGACTGCCATCCCCTATTACGACCTCCTGCCCAAAGGCTGTGGCCCCGGCAATCCATAGCCTGCCATGCAGATACTTCAAGCTGTTCACGCTTTGCCGCTCCAGTCAGGCAGTGGCGCCTGCGAAAGCCGGCCGTCCCCCCTCCCCTCCCTCGTCATCGCCGATGCAAACCCCTGGATCCGACGCGAACTGATACGCAGACTCCGGCCCCATCTGGACGGCAGAACCCTCGGCGAAGCGCGCTCGCCCGCAGAGGTTCTGACCCAGATCGCCAGCCCGCGCTGCAACGTACTGATCATCGATCCCTGCATGCCGACTGTGGGCCAGGCCGACGGCATGCCCCTGCTGCGCCGCATCTGCTGCCTGCGCGGGGATCTGCTCATCCTCGTGCTGGCCCAACAGCCCTTGCGCGTACTGCAGGATCGCGCCCTGCCGGCACAGATCGGTCATGTCTATGCCAAAACGGTGAATCCATCGTGGCTGTGCCATGTCGTAAGCCAGGCACTGCGCGGGGGATCCTCCGGCGTTACGCCACCGGCGCAGGACGCAGGCCGGTAACCGGCCCCGAGGCGGTTGCCATCGCCTCGAAATGCACGGCATCCACGCTGCTGCCCAGCGCCTCCACGCGCACCGTGCTGCCCTGGCCGGTCCGGCGATGGTGGGCGCTGGCCAGGCCAACCGCGGCATCGAACGCTGCGGCCCCGGAGTTGAATGCTTCGGCGACGCCTGCGGCCGGATCCAACAGGGACCACTGCGCGGCACTGCACTTGACGGTAATGACCATGGGACGCTCCTTCTGGGATAGGCGCAGGGGGGCACCAGAGCCTCTGCTGATGCCGTCACCCTAGCCATGCCATCAGGGTGGTCCCATCAGAAAAGTACGAAAAGTCCGCGCCAGTGCGTCAGAACCCCACCTTCATCACATCCCTGAGTCCGTTTAGCTCGTTCATTCCGTGATCCTTGTCACGGAGTCAGCTGGGCTTCACACTACCATCATCAACAGGGGCCCCTTCCACATGCGCACCTTCTTCTCGCACCAGCGTTCGACGTTGCTGAAGTTCTATTTCGTGGCCAGCTATCTGATTCTGATCGAAGAGTTGGTCCGCGCCGCCGTGCATTGAGCGCTTGCTGACGGGCTATTTGCGACAGAAAATGTTGCTTTACGCACGGAGCTCGCGCATGAAGGTGCTTCTTCTGATTCCAGCGCTGCTGGTTCTGGCCGCATGCGCGAGCCCGGACAATGCAGCCCCGCGTGCCGACGGCAAGCCTTCGACCACCATGCCCAAGGTAGGCGGCGATCGCGACGCGCACGGCTGCATCGGCTCGGCCGGCTACCAGTGGTGCGAGCACAGCCAGCGCTGCGAGCGGCCCTGGGAGCTGGCACAGGCACACGGCCTGGCCAACAGCGCCGAGGCCATCGACGCGTACTGCGCCACGCCCGCCAGCCCGGCGCGCAAGTGAGCACGACCCGTCATGGCTGAGCTGAGTCCCCTGCCCGACCTCGCCCGTGGCCGGTATCGCCACTTCAAGGGCGGCGAATACGAAGTGATCGACATCGTCCGCAGCAGCGAGACGCTGGAGCCATTGGTGCTGTACCGCGCACTCTACGGCGAAGGTGGCCTGTGGGTACGCCCCTACCCGATGTTCGTCGAGCAGGTCCCAGGCAAACACGGCCCGCAGGCGCGTTTCGCACGCATCGACGATTGATCCGGCTCCCACCGGGCGGTGGCCGATGGTCGCGCCGATGACGCGATCCGGCTGCGCTACAATCATACCGTCCAGTCGGTTTCTTCCCATCATGTCCTCGCCCCCTCCCCGCTCGCGGCGCAAAGCGCCCGACAGCGTGCGCCAGTCATTGCTGCACGCCACCATTGCCGTGATTGGCCAGCACGGGCTGGCGGCACTGACCGTGCAGGATGTCGCGCGCGTGGCCGGGGTCAGCAAGGGCGCGTTGTTCCACCATTTCAGCAGCAAGCAGGCACTGGTCGATGAAGCCATCGGCGCACTCATCGGCGAATTCGAGGCGCGTGTGCGCGCGCTCCTGCAGGACGGCACGCCCGGCCACGGCTGCTTCAGCCGCGCCTATGTGCGGGCCAACTTCGAGCACCTGCTGCAGCAGGAACAGGACAACGACATCGGCCTGACCCTGGGCAACCTGATGGAGCCGGCCCTGCTGGCGCACTGGCGCGACTGGAAGCGCGCGATGCTGGCCGAGTTCCCCGGCGAAGCCGGCGATCCGCGCCTGTACGCGGCACGCTGCGCGGCCGATGGCTATTGGGCCACCGCCTATGGTCGGCCGCTGGACGAAGCAGAGCGCCTCAATGCGCTGGCGATGGCCGAGCAGGCCCTCAAGCTGTGCGACTCGCAGTGACCCGGAGCCCGCGATGAACCCCTATATCTACCTGGCCGCCGCCATCGTGCTGGAAGTGATTGCCACGTCGCTGCTGAAGGCCTCGGACGGCATGAGCCGGCTGTGGCCGACACTGGGCGCGCTGGTCGGCTACGGGCTGTGCTTCTACCTGCTGTCGGTCACCATGAAGTCGGTGCCGACCGGCATCGCCTATGCGATCTGGTCCGGCGTCGGCATCGTGCTGATCTCGCTGATCGGCCTGGTGGTGTTCAAGCAGCGGCTGGATGCAGCTGCGCTGGCCGGCATCGCGCTGATCTGCGCCGGCGTGCTGGTGATCAACCTGTTCTCGCGCAGCAGCGCGCACTGAACACGCTGCTGCGCGACAGGTGCTAGCTGACCTTCTTCGCCACGCTCATGCCGATCAGGAACAGCACCACGGCAATGATGATGCCGGCCCAGAACAGGAACTTGGCGATGCCCACAGCGGCACCGGCGATGCCGCCGAAGCCCAGCACGCCGGCGATGATGCCGATGATGGCGAAAATGATGGCCCACTTGATCATGTCAGTCCTTACCCCGCAGGGAACGCAAACGGTGTGATCAGGCTAGGCCGCAGCCGATGCGGCAGTCGTGAAAAGGCCGCGTGTGCGGCGTGAATCAGCGCGGCCGGAAGCGCAGCAGCGCCACCGCGAAGGCCAGGAACACGCCTCCCACCAGCCGCTCGAACCAGCGCCGTGCGAATGGCTTTGCAAGCCAACGACGCAGGCCGTGGCCACCGGCGGCGTACATCACGTACCAGAACAGTTCGCAGGCCGCGAAGGTCGCCACCAGCACGCTGTACTGCACGGCCTGGCTACGCGACGGATCAACGAACTGCGGCAGGAACGCCGCGGCGAACAACAACAGCTTGGGGTTGCTCAAGCCAACCCACAGGCCGCCACGGAATACCGTCGCTGCGCCATGTACCGGCGCCAGTGTGACCTCGGCAGCATCGGCCACCGCGGGTGCCGGGCGGCAACTGTCACGCCACGCCTTGATGCCAAGCCAGGCCAGGTAGGCCACACCGAGATAGCGCAGCACTTCGAATAGCATCGGCGAGGAGTGCAGCAACGCGCTCAGGCCCGCAGCGGATGCGGCCAGCACCAGCAGCATCGCCAGCAGGCAGCCGGCCATGGCCGGCACGCTGCCACGGAACCCCAGCCCGACGCTGCGCCCGAGGATGTGCAGCATGTTCGGCCCGGGCGTCCCGCACAGCACGAAGACCGTGGCCAGGAACCACCACCAGGTATGCAGGGCCATTGCCGGTTTCCACTTCAGAAGACGGCACCAGCATAGGGCGCCCATGCAGGACGCGGCACATACAGCGGGCGGTGGATGCGACGGTTACAGATGCCGGCGCCCGTGCACGGCAGCGCCACTGCCATCTGTGCTGCAATGGCAGTCTCTGGCTTGGAGCAGTGCATGAAGACCCTTGGCCTGATCGGCGGCATGAGCTGGGAAAGCTCGGCGCAGTACTACCGGCTCATCAACGAGGCGGTGCGGCATCGCCTCGGTGGCGCGCATTCGGCGCAACTGCTGCTGTGGTCGGTGGATTTCGCCGGCATCAAGCAGCTGCAGCACGACGGCCAATGGGATCTGCTGGGCAACCACATGCTCGATGCTGCACGGCGGCTGCAGGCCGGTGGCGCCGAGCTGCTGGTGATCTGCACCAACACCATGCACACGCTGGCCGGCCGGATCGAAGCCGGATGCCCGCTGCCCCTGCTGCATATCGCGGACCCGACCGCCGCGGCGATCCTGCAGGCCGGCATCCGCAAGGTGGGACTGCTCGGCACCGCCTTCACCATGGAGCAGGCGTTCTACCGCGACCGGCTGCAGGACCGCTTCGGGCTGGAGGTACTGGTTCCGGAGGCCGATGATCGCCGCAGCGTGCACGACATCATCTACCAGGAGCTGATCTGCGGCGTGGTCAGCGAGCATTCGCGGCAGGCGTACGCCGGCGTGATCGCGCGCCTGGTTGCACGCGGCGCCGAAGCGATCATCCTCGGCTGTACCGAAATCATGTTGCTGGTCCGCGCCGAGGACAGCCCGGTGCCGCTGTTCGACACCACCACCCTGCACGCCCTGGCGGCGGTGGATGCGGCACTGGCCTGACCCTGCGCGCTGTCAGTCTTCGCCCTGCACTTCCAGTGCGGTGATCAACCAGTCGACCACGGCCTGCGAATCACACAGGAAGAAGATGGCATCGCCCGAACGCGCCTCGGTCAGCAGCCGATAGACGGTAATCGCCACTGCCGACTGGTTGGCGATGAATACCTCCGGGCTGCGCGGTCCCTCGCTGTGGCCGGCCACGGCATGCAGCGCCTTGCGCGCAGCCACGGTGGCGGGCGGGTCCGCGCTGCGGGCCAGTTCCGGCCCGCGCAGGCCCCACGCAATGAACACATGCTTGCCCTTGAACGTGGTGTCCAGGACACGCACCTGCCCGGCCTCTGCGCCAGCCGAGCGATGAATGACGGTACTGCTGATCAACGCAACCCCCTGTGGTCGTCGTGGTCCGCGCATCCTCCTCCACACGCCGGCTGCACGCCAGTGACGGCAGCCACAGGCTGGGCCGGCAAGCGTGGGAGAGATGTAAGAAGGTGTAAGCCGATGCGATCGGATGTGCCGCGATGATAAGGGATGTAAGGCTCTGCATGGGCCGGTGCACACTACTAAATCCCCACTGAGCCAACGCCGGAACGATCCGTTCCGATGGCCCCGGGCTGGTCCATTCTTGCGGCCCGTTCCCCTGCCGAGGCCCCCCATGACCCATCGCCTGTTGCTGCCGATTGCCCTCCCCACCATGGCCCTGCTGCTGGCCGCCACCACGGTGGCCGCCCAGGATTACGACAGCGATCCCATTGCGCCGCTGCGCTGCGAATCGCAGTTCAACAAGACCCAGCAGTGCCCAATCGAAGGCCGCATGCGCCTGGCCAGGCAGCTGTCGGTCACCCGCTGCGTAGAGGACCAGAACTGGGGCCAGAGCCGCCGCATGCTCTGGGTCACCGACGGCTGTCGCGCCGAGTTCGTGGCCGACGGACAGGGACGCGGCCGCTGGCCGGGGCGCGGCCGGGACCGTGACCGCGATGACGATGGCGAGCGCCTGGTCTGCGAGTCCTACGAGCAGAAGGACAAGGAATGCCGCATCCGTGTGCGCCACGAGGTACGCCTGGTCAAGCAGAAGTCGGTGACACCGTGCGTCGAGGATCGCAACTGGGGCTGGGACCGCCGCGGCGTGTGGGTCAGCGACGGCTGCCGTGCCGAGTTCCGTGTGTATTGACTGCCGACCACACGCTGGCTGTGGCGGATGCGCAGACACGGCCGACGCGATCGATAGACTGGGCGCACCCAGCCCAGGAGCCTTCGATGGTGCCGCCCGATCCCTCCTCGACGATGTTGCACATCCGCGAGGCAATGCCCGCCGACGTTTCCGCGTTGATCGCGCTCGACAGCGTTGCGGTCCACGATCCGCAACGCGCACGGCAGATCAGCGACTGGCAGGCCCGTGGTGGCATGCACGTGGCCGAATGGGCCGGTCAGCTGGCCGGTTACCTGGTCATCCACCATCACTTCTTCGGCGAAGCCTTCGTCGAGATGCTGATGGTGGCGCGCGAACAACGCAGCCAGGGCGTCGGCGCCGCCCTGCTGCGCCATGCCATCGCGCTGCACGGCCACGGCAGGCTGTTCACTTCGACCAATGCTTCCAATACCGGCATGCAACGCCTGCTCGCCGCTTCGGGTTTCATCGACAGCGGCATCGTGCACGGATTGGACGAAGGCGATCCGGAGCTGCTCTACCGCTTTGCCGGCAGCTGATCGAGATACGTGGCCACCTTGGCGTCCAGCAGGTCCATCAACAGCGGATCCATGCAGCGATAGTCGTCGGGGATATCCAGGCAATGCAGGCGCTTGTATTCCAGCAGGCGCGCATACGCGGCCTGCAGGCGATGCTGGTGCTTGGCCTCCATCACGAAAATGACATCGGCCCAGCGGATATCCGCCGGGCCGATGAGGCGTCGTGCATGCGGGCTGGTGCCGGCCGACAGCGCAGCGAAGCCGGGTCGCCGTCGCCACATGGCTTCGGCGGTCGGGCTGCGCAGCTGGTTGCGGCTGCAGACGAACAGCAGGTTGATCATTCCTGTTCCTGCAGTTGGCGGGCGCTGAGGACCGGATAGGTGAAGCCCAGCTGGCGTGCGCGCGCGAGCTTGGCATCGCGCGTATACAGCAGCTTCCAGTTCTTCTCGGGCTTGTAGCTGTAGGCGGTCGTGGCGCGGTCGCCACCACGGTTGCGAGCCTGGCTGCGACGCCAGGCACGGTTTCTTGCAGAATCCATGATGTGTTCTCGTGAGTACCGGGTTCAGCAGCCGCGGTAGTACGAGTGGCGCGCAGCATACACCGCACGCACAAAAAAGCCCACGCATCGCTGCGCGGGCTTCTTGATTCATCACAGTGGTCGGGACGGCCGGATTCGAACCGACGACCCTCTGCCCCCCAGGCAGATGCGCTACCAGGCTGCGCTACGCCCCGACTGATGCTGCGATGTGCCCGCCACTGCGGCGGGCCGTGAAGTATAGCGGATTACGATGGAAATGGGATCAGCGGCGCAGCAACTGCAGCACTTCTTCCAGCTCCATGCGCACCTGCTTGATGATCTGGTTGCTCAGCGCCGATTCCTCGCGGGCATCGGGGCCGTCCAGACGCAGGCGTGCACCACCGATCGTGTAGCCCTGTTCGTACAGCAGGCTGCGGATCTGCCGCACCATCAGCACGTCGTGGCGCTGGTAGTAGCGGCGGTTGCCTCGGCGCTTGGCCGGCTCAAGGCTGGGAAACTCGGTTTCCCAGTAGCGCAGGACATGCGGCTTGACGTCGCACAGCTCGCTGACTTCACCGATGGTGAAGTAGCGCTTGGCCGGGATCGGCGGTAGTTCGCGGTTACTGCCCGGATCCAGCATAAGCTTCCACCCTCTCCTTGAGCTTCTGGCCCGGACGGAAGGTGACCACCGTACGGGCGGAAATCGGAATTTCCTCGCCGGTCTTGGGGTTGCGACCCGGGCGCTGGTTCTTGCGCCGCAGATCGAAATTGCCGAAGCCCGACAGCTTCACCTGACGTCCCTGTTCCAATGCTTCACGCAGCACATCGAAAAACGCGTCGACGAATTCCTTGGCTTCCCGCTTGTTCAGACCGACTTCGTCGAACAGCTTTTCCGCCATCTCCGCCTTGGTCAATGCCATTGCCTGCTACCCCCGAGTGCTGCCCGCTCAGCCGCGGATCCGGGCGTGGTGTTCACGCTCGATGGCAGTGACCGCCTCGGCCACCACCGCATCCACGTCGCGGTCCGTCAGAGTGCGCGACTTGTCCTGCAAAATCAAGCCCATAGCGAGACTCTTGAATCCCGGCTCGACGCCCTGGCCGACGTAACGGTCGAACAGGTTCAGGTCGCGCAGCAGCGGGCCGGCGGCCTGGCGGACGGTGGCCGCCAGATCGGCCCAGGCCACCTGTTCAGGCACCAGGAATGCCAGGTCGCGACGCACCGCCGGGAAGCGCGACAGTTCGCCGGCGCGCGGCAGTCGGCGGGCGGTCAGCGGCTCCAGGTCCAGCTCGAAGGCGTAGACGTCGGCTTCGATATCCATCGCCCGGGTCAGGCGCGGGTGGATCTGGCCGATCCAGCCGATCGCCACGCCATCGCGGAACACCTCGGCCGAACGCGCCGGGTGGCCGTAGGCGCGGACGGACGGGCGGAACTCCAGTTGCGCGCCACTGGCGGCCGCCAGCGATTCCAGGTCGCCCTTCAGGTCATGGAAGTCGACCTTGCGGGTCGGCAGGCCCCACTGCACCGCCTGCGCCTCACCGCAGACCGCAGCGGCCACGCGCGGGGTTTCCAGCGGTGCCGGCTGGCCGTCTCCGGCCTGCTGGGCGAACACGCGGCCGAGCTCGAACAGACGCACGCGGCCCAACTGGCGGGCGGCGTTGCGGCCCAACGTGGCGACCAGGCCCGGCAGCAGCGACGGGCGCATCACCGCCAGTTCGGCCGACAGCGGGTTGGCCAGCGGCACCAGGCCGTCGCGCAGCTGCCACTGGGTCAGCAGCGCGTCGTCGACGAAGGCGAAATTGACGGTTTCCTGCTGGTCACGGGCGATCAGCTGGCGGCGCACGCTCAGCGCGTCCAGCTGGGTCTCGCTCGGCATCGCCACGCGCGAGGCACCGCCCGGCAGCGTGGTCGGGATCTGCTCGTAACCGTGGATGCGGGCCAGCTCTTCGATCAGGTCTTCTTCGATGGCGATGTCGAAGCGGCGGCTCGGCGCGACCACCTGCCAGCCGTCGGCGGCGGCGACCACGTCCATGCCCAGCGCGCGCAGGATGCGCTCGACTTCCGCATCGTCGATGGTGATGCCGAGCACGCGGGTGATGCGGGCGCGGCGCAGCACGATGGTCGCCGGGTGCGGCAGATCGGCTTCACGCACGGCCTCGGTGACCGGTGCCGGGGTACCGCCGGCCAGGTCCAGCACCAGGCGGGTGGCGTACTCGATCGCGGTGCGCGGCAGCGCCGGATCGACGCCGCGCTCGAAGCGATGACCGGCATCGGTGTGCAGGCCAAGCTTGCGGCCACGACCCATGATCGCGGCCGGCGCGAAGTGCGCGGCTTCCAGGAACACGGCGGTGGTCGCGTCGGTGACGCGGGTGTCGAAGCCGCCCATCAGGCCGGCCAGGCCGACCGCGCGGTCAGCGTCGGTGACCACCAGGAAGCTGTCGTCCAGCGCAGCATCGCGGCCGTCCAGCAGCTTCAGCGTCTCGCCCGCGCGCGAACGCCGCACGGCGATGCTGCCCTGCAGGGTGCCCAGGTCGTAGGCGTGCATCGGCTGGCCCAGCTCCAGCATCACATACTGGGTGATGTCGACCAGCAGCGAGACCGGACGCACGCCACTGCGGCGCAGGCGCTCGGCCATCCACAACGGGGTCCTGGCGGCAGCATTGACGCCTTCGATGACACGGCCCAGGTAACGCGGCGCTTCGGCGCCGGCGTCGAGCTGGATGCCCAGCTCACGGCTGCCGACTGCCGGAATGGCGTCGGCAGCGAAGTCCAGCACTTCACTGCGGGTGGCGGCGGCGACGTCGTAGGCGATGCCGCGCAGGCTGAAGCAGTCGGCGCGGTTCGGGGTCAGCTTGATCTCGATGCTGGCATCCGGCAGGCCCAGGTACGCGACCAGGGTCTGGCCGACCGGTGCGTCGTCGGGCAGTTCCAGCAGGCCGGAAGCATCGTTGTCCAGGCCCAGTTCCTTGGCCGAGCACAGCATGCCGTTGGACTCGACGCCACGCAGCTTGGCCGGCTTGATCTTCAGCTCGCCGATCTGCGCACCGACCATCGCCAGCGGCGCGACCAGGCCCGGGCGCGCGTTCGGGGCGCCGCACACGATCTGCAGCAGTTCGCCCTGCCCGGCATCAACCCTGCACACCTGCAGGCGATCTGCTTCCGGATGGCGCACCGCATCGACGATGCGTGCCACGACCACGTGGTCGAGGCCTTCGCCCAGCGCGGTCACGTCTTCCACTTCCAGGCCGATGGCGGTCAGCACTGCACTCAGTTCATCGCGCGAAGCGCTGGTCGGGACGTGGCTGCGCAGCCAGTTTTCGGAGAATTTCATGGTGTCATCCTGGTGGGCCCGGCGCATGCGCCTGGGCCTGCGAATTTGGGAGCAGCCGAGCATGGCTCGGCCCTACACGGTTGCGGCTTACGCGAACTGTTTCAGGAACCGCACATCGTTCTCGAAGAACGCACGCAGGTCGTTGACGCCGTAGCGCAGCATTGCAAAGCGCTCCACGCCCATGCCGAAGGCGAAGCCGGTGTAGCGCTCCGGATCGATGCCGACGTTGCGCAGCACGTTCGGATGGACCATGCCGCAGCCCAGCACTTCCAGCCAGCGGGTGCTGCCATCGGGCTGCTGCCAGGCGATGTCCACTTCCGCGCCCGGCTCAACGAACGGGAAATAGCTGGGGCGGAAGCGCATTTCGAAATCGCGCTCGAAGAAGGCGCGCACGAACTCCGCCAGCGTGCCCTTCAGGTCGGCGAAGGTCGAATGCTCGTCCACCAGCAGGCCTTCCACCTGATGGAACATCGGCGAATGGGTCTGGTCGCTGTCGCTGCGGTACACCTTGCCGGCGGCGATCATGCGCAGCGGCGGCGCGTGGTCACCCATGTAGCGCACCTGCACGCCGGAGGTGTGCGTGCGCAGCAGGCGGCCGTCGCCGAAGTAGAAGGTGTCGTGCATGGCGCGCGCCGGATGGTGCGGCGGGAAGTTCAGCGCCTCGAAGTTGTGCCAGTCGTCCTCGATCTCCGGCCCTTCCGACAGCTCGTAGCCCAGCCGGCCGAAGATGCCGGTGATGCGCTCCAGGGTGCGGGTGATCGGATGCAGGCCGGCGCGGTCGCCGTTGCGACCCGGCAGGGTGATGTCGATGGCTTCGGCGGCCAGGCGTGCATCCAGTGCCGCGTCCTCCAGCAGCGCCTTGCGCTCGCCGAGCGCGCGGGTCAGCGCGTCGCGGGCCTGGTTGATCGCTTCACCGGCGGCCTTGCGCTCGTCGGCCGGCAGGGCGCCGAGCTGCTTGAGCTGCGAGGTGATGCTGCCACTCTTGCCAAGCAGGGCCACGCGCAGCTGTTCCAGCACGTCGGGGCTCTGTGCGGCGGCCACATCGGCCAGCGCCTGGGTGGTGAGGGATTGGATGTCGCTCATGGGGGGCCGGAACTCCAGTCGATCTGCCATCGCGATGCGCGAAGGGCCGACCCCTGTCGCCACCGCCGTCCCCGCGCTGCCGCCATGGCCTCGCCGGGACCCAAAAAAGAATGGGGAAGGACTTGCGCCCTTCCCCATGCATTGCCTTGACCTGACACCGTTCCGGATGAACGGTTACGGCATCGGGAAGGACTTATGCCGCCAGCGCGCCCTTGGCCTTTTCGGCCAGCGCAGCAAAACCGGCTGCGTCGTGCACGGCGATGTCAGCCAGGACCTTGCGGTCCAGGGTGATGCCGGCCTTCAGCAGACCGTTCATGAAGCGGCTGTAGCTCAGGCCGTTGATGCGGGCAGCCGCATTGATACGGGTGATCCACAGCGAACGGAAGTTGCGCTTCTTCTGCTTACGGCCGATGTAGGCGTACTGCTGTGCCTTGATGACCGCCTGCTTGGCGACGCGGAAGACCTTGCGGCGGGCGTTGTAATAGCCCTTGGCGAGATCCAGAATCTTCTTGTGGCGGCGACGCGCCTGTACGCCACGCTTAACTCGTGCCATTTTTCAGTTCCTCAGAGGTAAGGGAGCATGCGGTCCAGACGGCCTGCGTCTTCTGCACGGACATGGCCCGTCTGACGCAGATTACGCTTACGCTTGGTCGCTTTCTTCGTGAGGATGTGGCTACGGTTGGCGTGGCCGCACTTGTACTTGCCCGAGGCGGTCTTGCGGAAACGCTTGGCCGCTGCCCGGTTGGTCTTGATCTTGGGCATTGCAATGTCCTTGATGGGATTTGACCCTGGTTTCTGACTGATCTGGCGGCGGCCTGGGCCGCTCTTTCCGTCCTGCCATGATCGGCGTACGACCCGTCCTGGGTGGGTCGAGCCGGGCATGATACAGGCAAAACCGCCCTGCCACCAGCCCCAGCCCCCCCTTGCGCCGGCATTTCACCGGCATCCTGCAAAAGCAAAGGGACGCCAGTGGCGTCCCCTTACCCTGAACCATTCAGCCAGGCGCCCCGGAAGGCGGCCCGTCAGGCCTCAGGTCTTCTTCTTCGGCGCGATCATCATGACCATCTGACGCCCTTCCAGGCGCGGACGGGATTCAATGACGATGTCCTCGCCCAGATCGGTCTCGATCCGGTTGGCCATTTCGCGACCCAGTTCCTGGTGGCTCATTTCACGGCCACGGAAACGGATGTTGACCTTGATCTTGTCGCCTTCTTCAAGGAACCCGCGCATCTTGCGCAGCTTGATCTGGTAGTCGCCCTCGTCCGTGACCGGACGGAACTTCACTTCCTTGATCTCGACCTGCTTGGTCTTCTTCTTGGCCTCGCTGGCCTTCTTCTGCGCTTCGAACTTGAACTTGCCGAAGTCCATGATCTTGCAGACCGGCGGATCGGCCTGCGGCTGGATTTCGACCAGGTCCAGGCCTTCATCTTCGGCCATGGACAGCGCTTCGTCGCGCGACAACACGCCGATCATTTCTCCGTCACTGCCGATCACGCGGACGCGCGGCACACGGATTTCCTGATTCTTGCGGTTCTGTTTGTTGTCAGGGGTGCTGATATTACGTTCTCCCAAGGGTATCGAACCGGTCCGGGTGCCTGTGCCCCCGGACCGGACCTTTGCTTACGCGCCCTCGGCCTGGAGCCGCTCGATGAAGGCCTGCAGGCTCATGCTGCCCAGGTCTTCGCCAGAACGCGTACGCACCGCCACAGCCCCATTTTCCTTCTCGCGGTCACCAATGACCAGCAGGTAGGGCACGCGCTGCAACGTATGCTCGCGGATTTTATAGCCGATCTTCTCGTTACGCAAATCCGAGCTGACGCGGAAGCCTTGCTCCGCAAGGGTTTTGGTCACGCCCGAGACGTAGTCGGCCTGGGCGTCGGTGATGTTGGCCACCACCACCTGGGTCGGCGCCAGCCAGGCCGGGAACTGGCCGGCATGGTGCTCGATCAGGATGCCCAGGAAGCGCTCCATCGAGCCGACGATGGCGCGGTGCAGCATGACCGGATGCTTCTTCTGGCTGTTCTCATCCACGTACTCGGCGCCCAGGCGGCCCGGCATCATGAAGTCGACCTGCATGGTGCCCAGCTGCCAGGTACGGCCGATGGCGTCCTTCAGGTGGTACTCGATCTTCGGGCCGTAGAAGGCGCCCTCGCCCGGCAGCTCCTGCCATTCCACGCCACAGGCGGACAGCGCCGAACGCAGTGCGCCCTCGGCCTTGTCCCAGGTCGCGTCGTCGCCCAGGCGCGATTCCGGACGCAGCGCGATCTTGATCTGGATCTCGTCGAAGCCGAAGTGCTGGTAGACCGCCAGCGCCTGCTGGTGGAACGCGGTCACTTCCGATTCGATCTGGCTCTCGGTGCAGAACACGTGGCCGTCGTCCTGGGTGAAACCACGCACGCGCAGGATGCCGTGCAGCGCGCCGGACGGCTCGTTGCGGTGGCAGGAACCGAACTCACCGTAGCGGATCGGCAGGTCGCGGTAGCTGTGCAGGCCCTGGTTGAACACCTGGATGTGGCCCGGGCAGTTCATCGGCTTGACCGCGTAGGTGCGCTTCTCCGACTCGGTGAAGAACATGTTGTCCTGGTAGTTGTCCCAGTGGCCGGACTTCTTCCACAGGCTCACGTCCAGGATCTGCGGGCAGCGCACTTCGCCGTAGCCGCTGCTGCGGTAGACCTTGCGCATGTACTGCTCGACCACCTGCCACAACGCCCAGCCCTTCGGGTGCCAGAACACCAGGCCCGGCGCCTCTTCCTGCAGGTGGAACAGGTCCTGCTGCTTGCCGATGCGGCGGTGGTCGCGCATCTCGGCTTCCTCGATGCGCTTGATGTACGCCTCGAGCTGCTTCTTGTCGGCCCAGGCGGTGCCGTAGATGCGCTGCAGCTGTTCGTTCTGCGCATCGCCGCGCCAGTAGGCGCCGGAGATGCGGGTCAGCTTGAAGGCCTTCAGGAAGCGCGTGTTCGGCACGTGCGGGCCGCGGCACATGTCCACGTATTCCTGGTGGTAGTACATGCCCATCGCCTGGATGTCGTCGGACATGTCCTCGATCAGGCGCAGCTTGTAGTCCTCGCCACGGGCCTTGAAGATCTCGATCACTTCGGCGCGCGGCGTCATCTTCTTGATGACGTCGTAATCCTGGGCGATCAGCTCACCCATGCGCTTCTCGATCGCGGCCATGTCGTCCGGGGTGAACGGGCGCTCGGAATAGATGTCGTAGTAGAAGCCCTCGGCGATCACCGGGCCGATCACCATCTTCACGTCCGGGTACAGCTGCTTGACGGCGTGGCCGACCAGATGGGCGCAGGAGTGGCGGATGATCTCCACGCCCTCCTCGTCCTTGGCGGTGATGATGCGCAGGCTGGCATCGTGGTCGATGACGTCACTGGCATCGACCAGCACGCCATCGACCGAGCCGGCGATGGTGGCCTTGGCCAGGCCGGCACCGATCGACTGGGCGACGTCCATGACGCTGACGGGGTTTTCGAACTCGCGGCGGCTGCCGTCGGGAAGGGTAATGTTGATCATCGCATTGGCTTCGTGCGGGGCCCGCTGGGCGGGCTGGAAAGCGTTCCCGGGCCATTGCCCGGGCAATAAAAAAGCGCCGCGAGGGCGCCTGGAACACAGGGCCTTCGGGGGCAGGTCAACAGTGGGCGGTGGTAGTGCTCATGTCGCACGCTCGGCCGGCGCTGGGCGCGGGCCACCTTGTTCCAGTCAGGGTTCTGCGACGATCTTAAACCAGCACACCGGAAAGCCCAAGGCCTACCGTACGGTCCGCTGAATGGTCCTCGCTGGCGGCGTGAAAACGCAATGATTACCATGTCCGCGCAGCCCGCCCCGTGCCAGCCTGCCCGCTTCCCCCCAGGACCTCGTGATGCGCCACCCGCTCCGACCGGCTCCCGCCGGCCCCGCCCGTGCCCCGCGTTCGCTGGCCCGCTGCCATGGCGGCCGCCCGCAATGATCACCGTCGGCCTTTCCACGCTGGGCTTCTGCAGCCTGGGCATGCTGGCAGCGATGTTCTCGGCACTGGCCTTCTATGCCGCCTCGCCGCACTGCCGCTGGCCCCGCCTGCGCCGCGCCGGCCGCCTCGGCCGCCAGATCGGCCTGGTCGCCGCGGCTGCCGCATTGTGGCTGTGGATGGCCGAACTCGGCTTTGCCGCTGGCCTGGTGGCGATGCTGTGCACCTGGATGCTGGCGGCGATGCTGCTGCCGGCACTGGCCGCCTGGCATCGCCCGGGCACGGAGTCGCCCTGATGTGGCCGCGCGCCTTCGCCGGCATCGTGGCCGGCTTCTTGCTGGCCGCGGCCGCGACCGGGCTGGTGACGTGGTTGCCGCCGGGCCCCTGGCAGAACGCGCTGGTGCCCAGCCTGATCACGTTCATCCCGCTGTGGATGCTGGCTGCCCTGTGGGCGTTCAGCTTCCGCAGCGCGCTGCGCGCCTGGGTGACACTGGCCGGCAGCGCTGCGGCCGGCTTCGCCGTGCTGACGCTGCTGCGCCTGACCGGCGCGGTGCAATGAGACTCCGCCCATGAAGTTCAGCTCGCAGACCCTGCGTACGTTCACCACCCTGCACACCTGGGTCGGCCTGGTTGCCGGCTTCGGCCTGTTCGTGGCCTTCTACGCGGGTGCGCTGACCCTGTTCCACCACGACCTGCCGCTGTGGCAGACGCCCGGTGCAGCCACCGCGTTGCCGGCGGGCCTGGACGATGCGCAGTACCTGCTGGAAGACGTGCTGGCGGCACACCCGGAAGCCCGCCGCCACGTCGGCATGACGTTCCCCGGCGCCGAACATCCGCAACCCCTGGCCTACTGGCAGGCCGACGACGGCAGCTGGCGCTATGCCTGGCCGGGCCAGATCGCCGGCAGCCCGACGCCGCCACAGACCGGGCTGGCCGAACTGGTCAACGAACTGCATTACAGCCTCGGACTGCCGGTGGCCGGCATCTACGTGATGGGCATCGTCAGCCTGCTGTATGGCATGGCGCTGCTGAGCGGCCTGGTGATCCACCTGCCGAAGCTGTTCGGCGACCTGTTCGCGCTGCGGCCGGGCCGCAACCTGAAGCAGCTGTGGCAGGACGCGCACAACGTGATCGGCGTGCTCAGCCTGCCCTTCCACCTGATGTTCGCGGTCACGGGCGCCCTGCTCTGCCTGGTGTTCGTGCAGATGGCCCTGCTCAATCCACTGATCTACGACGGCAAGGCCCTGCAGGCGGTACCGACTGCAATGGACACCGCGCCGGTGCGCGACGCCAGTGGCATCCCGGCACCGCCGGGCAGCCTGCGCCTGCTGCATGCGCGCGCGCTTGAAGTAGCACGCGCACAGGGCGTGGCCAACTTCGAGCCGGCCTACCTGAAGCTGGCCAACGCCGGCGATGCCAACGCCACGATCGAGATCACGGGCGAATCCACCGGCACACTCGGGCCGCTCGGTTCGGTGGCCCTGGACGTGGCCACCGGCAACGTCCTGGCCTCCCAGCTGCCGGGCCAGCGCGATGCCAACCACGCCACGCTCAGCGCCGCCTATGCCCTGCACTTCGGCGAGTTCGGCAACGGCGTGGTGGTCTGGCTGTACTTCCTGCTCGGCCTCGGCGGTGCGTTCCTGTTCTACTCCGGCAACCTGTTGTGGATCGAATCGCGGCGCAAGCGTCGCCAGCCGCAACAGCCGCGTGCCGGGGTGAACATGGCACGGGCCACGGTTGGCGTGTGCATCGGCCTGTGCGTGGCGATCTCGGTCGCTTTCATCACCGCGCTGGTGCTGGAGCGGTTGGCACCGTCGGCGGTCGACCACGGCATCCGCTGGGCCTGCTTCGGCAGCTGGGCAGCCTGTGCGCTGTGGGCTGCACTGCGCCGACCCGCGCAGGCGGCGCGCGAGCTGCTGTGGACCGCAGCGCTCAGCACTGCACTGGTGCCGGTCCTGCACGGCGCACTCAATGGTGACTGGCTGTGGCGCGCCGCCGCGCGTGGCCATTGGCCGCTGTTCTGGGTCGATGCCATCGCGCTGGCCATGGCCTTCGGCTTCGCTCGCCTGGCCGTCGCCAGCCAGCGCCGCGCCCGCAACGGCGACCCCAACAGCGTCTGGGCCAACTAAGCCTTCACCCGGCATGGCCCGGCGCTACCGCTGCGGGTGTTCTTCGCCCGGGTAACGACTCACTTCGATCAGGTTGCCATCCGGGTCGCGGAAGTACACCGATTCGATCGGTCCCAGCGCACCGGTACGTGTGGCCGGCCCCTCCTCCACCACGATGGCCTGCGCCTGCAGGTGCGCCAGCACATCGACCATTGCCGTATGCGTGACCAGGCACAGATCGGCACTGCCCGGCGTGGGTCGCAGCGCATGCGGCTGCAGTGGCGCGCTGGCCGGATGCAGGTTGATCTTCTGCTGGCCGAACTGCAGCGCGGTACGGCCAGCGCCGAAGCGCACGACCTGCATGCCGAGCACGCGCTGGTAGAAGTCACAGCTGCGTTCGATGTCGGCGACGGTGAGGACCAGGTGGTCCAGGCGTTCGAGATGGATCATGCCCAAAGCGTAGCGCCGCCGGCGTCGTCGCAATGTGCGGTGTCGGGCCGATGGCGTTGCCGCCTGGCGCCGGGCATGGCCCGGCGCCACCAGTGACTCAATCGCCGATGCGCGCCTTCTGCCACGGGCCGAGCATCGCGTTGAGCAGGCTGGCCTGCTCGTCGTCGCCGGTCAGCTCCCACATGAACACCCCGGCCAGGCCCTGCTCGCGGGCGAACCGGGCACGCAGGCCGATCGAGCGCGGGTCTTCATAGCTGATGAAGATCTTCTGCACGGCGTTGTACAGCCACGGGCTCTGCGCCTGCGGCTGCCAGTGCTTCACCCAACCCGGCTGGTCGAGATAGCGCGCCTTGATCACCCGCCAGTCGCCGGCGTCGGCCGGTGCGCTGTAGGGCTGATACAGGCCATCCGGCGCATCGCCGGTGACCTTGAAGCCGCGCCCATAGAACGGCACGCCCAGCACCAGCTTGTCGGCCGGCACACCGTGCTCGCGGTAGTACTGCACCGCGCCGGCCACGTTGTTCCAGCGCCGCAGCTCCGGCGCCAGCGGATCGGCCGGCACTTCATGCAGGGGCGCATTGAAGGTCGACACCGATGAGAAGCCGGTGCCCATGTCATAGCTCATCAGGTTGATGAAATCGAACACCTTGGCCAGCGCCGGCAGGTCGTAGCTCGCCGCCGGATCATAGGGGCCATCGGTCTGCAGGCGACCGGCGGCCAGCGCGGCGCTCAGCAGCATTGGCTGCCCCACCTTGCGCCCGTGCGCGTCGAGTGCCACGCGGAACGCCTGCGCGAGCCTGGTCAGGTTGGCGCGATCCTGCGGGCGATGCGCCAGCTCCTTCGGCCCGCCACTGACCGGGAACTCCCAGTCGATATCCACGCCATCGAAGCTGCCGGCATGGTGATCGAAGAACAGTGCCATGCATGAGTCCACCAGGCGCTTGCGGCTGGCCTCGGTCAACGCTGCATCGGAGAACCCACCCGCACCCCAGCCACCGATCGAAATCAGCGTGCGCAGGTGCGGATGCGCCTTCTTGAGCTCGGCCAGCGCGGCGAAGTTCTTCGGCGCTTCCGCGCCGACCGCGCAGCGGCCGTCCTCGATGGTGGAGAACGCATAGAACAGATGGGTCAGGCGCTCGGCGGGAATGCTCGACACCGGATAGCGCTCGGCCGAGCCGCCGGGGTAGTAGGCACCGAAGATCGGCGGCGGCGCCGGCGCGGCGCGCGCAGCGATGGGCACGGCACCGGCAATCAGCACGGCAAGGACGGCCACGGTCTGGCGGAACATGGGATCTCCCGGTTCGAAGGCGCCGCCACGTTAGCAAACCGATGTGGCTGCGGGACGGTTGTCGCGGCATGTCGTCCCGTGGACAGGCGTGATCCGCGCAACCGTGACAGAACGATGGCCACGTGGCGGCGCTCACGCACTGCAGCAGGACATGCAGCGACCTGGGTGCGCGGTTCTTCATAACAGCGAGGCAAAGAAAAAGCGGGCCGAAGCCCGCTTTTTCAATTCAGCGATTCCAGAAGCGTGTCAACCAAGGTTGACACCTACCGTAATCGACCGGAGGTCGATTACTCGGCGCTGACGGCGTCGCCTTCTTCCACGGCCTTCATCGACAGGCGGATACGGCCCTGCTTGTCGACTTCCAGCACCTTGACCTTGACCACATCGCCTTCCTTCAGCACGTCGCCGACCTTCTCGACGCGATCGCTGGAGATCTGCGACACGTGGACCAGACCGTCCTTGCCCGGCAGGATCGTGACGAACGCACCGAAGTCCATGATCTTGGCGACCTTGCCTTCGTAGATGCGGCCCGGCTCGACGTCCGAGGTGATCTGCTCGATGCGGGCCTTGGCGGCCTGGGCGGCGATGGCATTGACCGAAGCGATGACGATGGTGCCGTCATCCTGGATGTCGATCTGGGTGCCGGTTTCCTTGGTGATGGCCTGGATGGTCGAGCCACCCTTGCCGATCACTTCGCGGATCTTGTCCGGGTGGATCTTGATGGTCAGCAGGCGCGGCGCGTAGTCGGACAGCTCTTCACGCGGAGCGGTCAGGCCGTGGGCCATTTCGCCCAGGATGTGCAGACGACCAGCCTTGGCCTGCTGCAGAGCCTGCTTCATGATCTCTTCGGTGATGCCTTCGATCTTGATGTCCATCTGCAGGGCGGAAATGCCCTCAGCGGTACCGGCCACCTTGAAGTCCATGTCGCCCAGGTGATCTTCGTCACCCAGGATGTCGGACAGGACGACGAAGCGCTCGCCTTCCTTGACCAGGCCCATGGCGATACCGGCCACCGGCGCCTTCACCGGCACGCCGGCGTCCATCAGGGCCAGCGACGAGCCGCAGACCGATGCCATCGACGAGGAACCGTTCGACTCGGTGATTTCCGAGACGACGCGGATGGTGTACGGGAAGGATTCCAGCGACGGCATGACAGCCAGCACGCCGCGCTTGGCCAGGCGACCGTGGCCGATTTCGCGGCGCTTCGGGCCCATCATGCGGCCGCACTCACCCACCGAGAACGGAGGGAAGTTGTAGTGGAACAGGAAGTTTTCCTTGTACTCACCGGCAACGGCGTCAATGACCTGGCCGTCACGGGCGGTGCCCAGGGTGATGGTCACGATGGCCTGGGTTTCGCCACGGGTGAACAGCGAGGAACCGTGGGTACGCGGCAGCACGCCGGTCTTCACGGTGATCGGGCGGACGGTGTCCAGCGCACGGCCGTCGATACGGACCTTGGTGTCCAGCACCGAGTCACGCATGGTGCGGTATTCCAGCTCGCCGAATTCCTTCGACAGCTCGGCCGGGTTCCAGCCTTCAGCGGCCACGCGACCAGCCAGGGCTTCGAACACGTCCTTCTTGATCGCCGAGATGGCGTCGCGGCGCTGCAGCTTGTCACGCACCTGGAAGGCTTCGCCCAGGCGCGGGCCGATGGCTTCCTTCAGGGCGGAGATCAGCGCTTCGTTCTTGGCCGGGGCTTCCCAGGTCGACGGCTTGGTGCCGGCTTCGACGGTCAGCTCGTTGATCGCGTTGATGACCTTCTGCATTTCGCGGTGACCGAAGGTCACGGCGCCCAGCATCACTTCTTCGGACAGCAGCGCGGCTTCGGATTCAACCATCAGCACGGCGTTGGAGGTACCGGCGACGACCAGCTCCAGCTGCGAGTCAGCCAGTTCGCTGACGGTCGGGTTCAGGATGTACTCGCCGTTCTTGTAACCGACCTTGGCCGCGCCGATCGGACCCATGAACGGGGTGCCAGCCAGGGCCAGGGCAGCCGAAGCACCGATCAGGGCCGGGATGTCACCGTCCACGTCCGGGTTCAGCGACATCACCGTGGCGATGATCTGCACTTCGTTCTTGTAGTCTTCCGGGAACAGCGGGCGGATCGGACGGTCGATCAGACGCGAGATCAGGGTTTCCTTCTCGGTCGCACGGCCTTCGCGCTTGAAGAAACCACCCGGGATACGGCCGCCGGCGTAGAACTTTTCCTGATAATCGACGGTCAGCGGGAAGAAGTCCTGGCCTTCGCGCGCGCTCTTGGCGGCGACGGCGGTGACCAGCAGTACGGTGTCGTCCATCTTGACGATGACGGCGCCGCTGGCCTGACGGGCGACTTCGCCGGTCTCAAGCGTGACGGTGTGCTTGCCGTACTGGAAGGTTTTGGTGATTTTTGCCACGGAGGGTGTCCTTGGGGATGCTGTCTGCGAATTTGGACCGTCGGCGACCCTTGCCGCCAGCGGGTGGCCGGATCGTTCCGGCCTGAATCGGGGATTGCGGTACTACAAAACAAAACCGCGGCGCATCGCTGCGCCGCGGGGGATTCGTTGCTTAGCGACGCAGGCCAAGCTTCTCGATCAGGGCCTTGTAGCGCTCGACGTCCTTCTTCTTCAGGTAGTCGAGCAGGCTGCGACGGCGGTTGACCATCTGCAGCAGGCCGCGGCGGCTGTGGTGGTCCTTCTTGTGGGTCTTGAAGTGGCCGGTCAGCAGTTCGATGCGGGCGGTCAGCAGTGCAACCTGGACTTCCGGGGAGCCGGTGTCAGCCGCGCTGCGCTTGTTGTCTTCAATGACCTTCTGGGTGTCGATCGACATTTCTTTTTTCTCTGTGATGCGTGGCCGGCAGGAACGCGCTTCGCGCACCGCCAGGCTCGCCGTGGACTACGAGGATGAAACCTGCGCGAGGCAGGTTGCCGGAAAACGGCCGCGAAATTGTAACGGCCGGGGGCGTCCGGGACAAGGACCGGGGCTGAACCGGCAGGCCCCGGTCAGAGGTTGAAACGGCGCTGCGGGGCCAGCAGGCCACTCTCGTCGACCTGGCCCAGGCCCTGGACGGCATCGTCCGGACCGAACACGGCCACCAGGCCGCGCGGCCAGGACAGGTCGCGCTGGCGCTGGCCCACGCAGAACCGGTGGGCCTGGTCGGCGTCCAGGTCGACCCTCGGGTATTCAGCCAGGCCGGCCGCCAGCGGCAGCAGCAACGCGTCCATGCCAGCCTCGTCACCGGCCTCGACCATCGCCCGCAGCTGGTCCAGGGTGACCATGGCAGGCTCGCGGAACGGCTCGACCCAGAGCCGGCGCAGCGCGCTGATGTGGGCGCCACAGCCCAGGCGTTCGCCGAGGTCGCGGGCCAGGCTGCGGATATAGGTGCCGGAACCACAGGTCACGCGCAGCCGCAGCCGTTCCGGCTGCTGCTCCAGCACCTCGATGGCGTGTACCTGCACCTCGCGTTCGGGCGCTTCGATGACGTCACCGCGGCGGGCCTTCACATACAGCGGTTCACCGCCCTGCTTCAGCGCCGAATAGATCGGGGCACGCTGGCGGATGGTGCCGGTCAGCGGCGCCAGCGCAGCCTGCAGGGCCTGGGCACTGATCGCCGGCACCGGGCGCTGCAGCAGCACCTGGCCTTCGGCATCGTCGGTATCGGTGGTCTGGCCGAGCACGATCTCGGCGTCGTAGGCCTTGGCCGAACCCAGCAGCAGGCCAGCGATCTTGGTCGCCTCGCCGAAACACAGCGGCAGCAGGCCGGTGGCCAGCGGGTCGAGGCTGCCGGTATGCCCCCCCTTCTCGGCGCGGAACAGGCGGCGCGCCACCTGCAGGGCGGCGTTGGAGCTCATGCCGGTCGACTTGTCGAGCAGCAGGATGCCATCCAGGCGACGGAACTGAATTCGGGTCATGACAGGAAAGTGTTGGGACGGGCCATGCTCGGCTGCCGCAGCGCGGCCTGCATCAGACATCGCGCAGCCGGAATGCAGCAACGCCGGGCATGCCCGGCGTCGCGCGGTTATTCTTCGTCGCTCTCGCGACGCTTCTCGGCGGCCAGCGTATCGGGCAGGTCGCGCAGGATGTTGTCGATGTGCTCACCACGGTCGACCGAGTCGTCGTAGTGGAAATGCAGCTCCGGCACGTGGCGCAGCTTCATCGCGCGGGCCAGGTCCATGCGCAGGCGGTAGCCCAGTTCCTTCAGGCCGGCCACGGCTTCAGCCGAACGTTCCGGCATCAGCGCGGTGACGAACACCTTGGCATGGGCCATGTCGCGGGTGATTTCCACGTCGGACACGCTCACCGAGGGCAACCCGTGCTCGCGCACGGCGTTGTGCACCAGGGTGCCGAGTTCACGGCGCAGCTGGGCGGAGACACGGTCGGTTCGATGGAAAGTCTTGGGCACGAGGAGCTCTTGGTTCAGTTGTCGCCCGACCAACGGTCGGGCACTACCTTTGATTCGATTGTCGCCCGACCAACGGTCGGGCGCTACAGGTACATGGTGGGGCCCGACCGTTGGCCGGGCCACCTTGCAGCATTACAGGGTGCGCGGCACTTCGATACGTTCGAAGCACTCGATCTGGTCACCCGGCTTGACGTCGTTGTAGGCCTTCACCGCGATACCGCATTCGGTACCGTTGCGGACTTCCTCGACGTTCTCCTTGAAGCGACGCAGCGATTCCAGCTCGCCCTCGAAGATCACCACGCTGTCGCGCAGCACGCGGATCGGCTTGTTGCGCTTGACCACACCCTCGATGACCATGCAGCCGGCGACGGCACCCAGCTTCGAGCTGCGGAAGACGTCGCGGACCTCGGCGATACCGATGATCTCTTCGCGGATCTCCACGCCCAGCAGACCGGAGGCCACCTGCTTCACCTGGTCGATCACGTCATAGATGATCGAGAAGTAACGCAGGTCGACACCATTGGATTCGATGATGCGACGGGCCGAAGCGTCCGCACGCACGTTGAAGCCGATGACGGTGGCCTTCGAAGCGGCGGCCGAGTTGGCGTCCGACTCGGTGATGCCACCCACGCCGGAGTGGATCACGTTGATGCGGATGTCTTCGTTGGACAGCGCGACCAGTGCCTGGCTCAGCGCCTGCACCGAACCCTGCACGTCGGCCTTGATGACCAGGTTGAGGACCTGCTGGCCCTCGCCCTTGCCCAGGGTCGCCATGATGTCTTCCATGCGGCTGCCAGCGGTGGCCACCAGGCGCGATTCACGGCGCTTGGTCTCGCGCTGCTGGGCAACGTCCTTGGCCAGGCGCTCGTCCTCGACGACCACGAAGTCGTCACCAGCTTCCGGCACGCCGGACAGGCCCAGGACCTGCACCGGGATGGACGGGCCGGCGAACTCCGGCTGCTTGCCGGTTTCGTCGAACAGCGCACGCACGCGGCCGTACTGGATGCCGCACACCAGGTAGTCGCCCTTCTTCAGGCGGCCCTGCTGCACCAGCACCGTCGCGACCGGGCCGCGGCCCTTGTCCAGCGACGATTCGATCACCACGCCCGAGGCGCGGCCTTCATCGACCGCCTTCAGTTCCAGCAGTTCGGCCTGGATCGAGATGGCGTCCAGCAGGTCGTCGATGCCCAGGCCGGTCTTGGCCGAGATCTCCACCATCTGGGTGTCACCACCGAAGTCTTCGGCCACGACCTGCTCGGACAGCAGTTCGTTCTTGACCCGCATCGGATCCGCGTCGGACTTGTCGATCTTGTTGATCGCCACGATCAGCGGCACACCCGCCGAACGGGCGTGCTGGATCGCTTCCTTGGTCTGCGGCATGACACCGTCGTCGGCGGCCACGACCAGCACCACGATGTCGGTCAGCTTGGCGCCGCGCGCACGCATCGAGGTGAAGGCGGCGTGGCCCGGGGTGTCCAGGAAGCTGATCACGCCCTTCGGCGTATCGACGTGGTAAGCGCCGATGTGCTGGGTGATGCCACCCGCTTCGCCGGTGGCGACCTTGGTGCGGCGGATGTAATCCAGCAGCGAGGTCTTGCCGTGGTCGACGTGGCCCATGATGGTGACCACCGGCGGACGCTGGGTGGCTTCGCCCTGGTTTTCACCGGTCGAGGCCAGCAGTGCGTCTTCGGCGTCGTTGTCGTTGGCACGGATCGCCTTGTGGCCGAGTTCTTCGGTCACCAGTGCGGCGGTGTCGTGGTCGATGGACTGGGTGATGGTCGCCATCACGCCCATCTTGAACAGCGCCTTGACCACCTCGCCGCCCTTCAGCGCCAGCTTCTGCGCCAGGTCGGCCACGGTGATGGTGTCGCCGATCGCCACTTCACGCACCACCGGTGCGGTCGGACGCTCGAAGGCGTGCGGGCCGGCATTGTTGCCACCGCGCGACATGTCGCGACGGCCACCGGCCTGGTTGCGCCCGCCCGGACGACCCCGGGTGTTGCTGTTGTTGCTGTTGCCACGACGCGCACGGTCGGCGGCCGACAGGTGCATCTGGCCGGCGAAACGGTCACCCGGGCCACGCTCGTTGCGCGGCGCGCTGCGGTTGTTGCGGTCGTCGTTGCGCGGCGGCGGCGGTGCACCACGCGGCGCAGCCGGGGCTGCGGCCGGGGTGCGCGGCGGGCGCGGCGCGGTTTCGTCGATCGGAGCACGCTTGGGCTTGCTGGCAGCCAGCGTCTCGGCCGCCTTGGCGGCAGCCGCAGCTTCCTCGGCGGCCTTCTTTTCGGCCTCGGCGCGTTCCTTGGCGGCGGCCTCTTCCTCACGGGCACGGACGATGGCTTCGTCGCGCAGACGATCCTTCTCGGCCAGGGCCTGCTGTTCGGCAAGGTTGCGGGCACGCGACTCTTCCAGCTTGCGCAGGATGTCGGCGCGCTCTTCGTCCGGGGTCATGGCGCGAGCACCATCCTTGACGTAGGTACGCTTCTGGCGCACCTCGACATTCACGGTCGTCTTGTTGCGACCGGAATTGACCGTCACTTCCTGCTGCTTCCGGCGGTTGAGCGTGATCTTCTTCGCAGACTGATCGGTCTCTTCCGGGGCCTGCTCGGGCTTGCCGTGCGAACGACGAAGGAAGCCCAGGAGCTTCACCTTCTCGGAGCTGGTCACGACCTGGTCGGGACCGCTGAACTTCATGCCGGCACCGGCCAGCTGTTCCAGCAGTTTTTCGACCGGCGTGTTGACCAGTTCGGCAAGCTTGCGGATGGTGGTTTGCTGCGACATTCGGATCCTATGATCTTGTGGGCGCCCCCCCGCATGTGGAGGTGGCGCGGATTCTACGCCCTGAGCGGCTCAGGGCCCTGTTCATTGCCGGCTCATTCGCCGCGTTCCAGTCGGGCGATCTCCTCGGCACGGGCGGCCAGGATCAGCGCAGCGGCGCGCGCCTGATCCAGTCCTTCGATGCCGAAGTCCATGACCTCGTCGGCGGCCAGGTCGGACAGATCCTCGCTGGTACGCACGCCGTGGCCGGCCAGCGCGTATGCGGTGGCTTCGTCCATGCCCTTCAGGGACAGCAGGTCCTGCGCCGGCTGGCCGTCTTCAAGGCCTTCCTCGACTGCCAGGGCCTCATTGAGCAGCGCATCGCGGGCACGAGCGCGCAGCTCTTCGACGATGTCCTCGTCGAAACCTTCCACGGCCAGCAGTTCGCCGACCGGGACATATGCGATTTCCTCGACGGTGCCGAAGCCTTCGCTGACCAGGATGCCGGCGATTTCCTCGTCCACTTCCAGCTTGTCCATGAACAGCTGGCGGGCCGCAGCCTGCTCGGCTTCCGACTTGGCGGTGACCTGGTCCTGGGTCATCACGTTGAGCTGCCAGCCGGTCAGGCGGCTGGCCAGGCGCACGTTCTGGCCGCCCTTGCCGATCGCCTGGGCCAGGCGGTCTTCGGCAACGGCCAGGTCCATCGAGTGCTTGTCTTCATCGACGATGATCGACTGCACTTCGGCCGGCGCCATCGCGTTGATGACGAAGTTGGCGGGGTTGTCGTTCCACAGCACGATGTCCACGCGCTCGCCATTGAGCTCGTTGGACACGGCCTGCACGCGCGAACCGCGCATGCCGATGCAGGCGCCGATCGGATCGGTGCGCTGGTCGTGGGCCAGCACGGCGATCTTGGCGCGGTCGCCCGGGTCACGTGCACAGGCCTTGATTTCCACCAGGCCCTGGCCGACTTCCGGCACTTCCAGCTTGAACAGCTCGATCATGAATTCCGGGGCGGCACGGCTGATGAACAGCTGCGGGCCACGCGGCTCCGAGCGCACTTCGGCCAGGTAGCCGCGCACGCGGTCACCGGCGCGCAGCACGTCGCGCGGGATGCCCTTGTCCTTCGGGATGAAGCCTTCGGCGTTGCCACCGAGGTCGACAT
The DNA here is from genome assembly GCF_049384825.1 of Stenotrophomonas sp. CASM106. Classification (NCBI taxonomy): domain Bacteria; kingdom Pseudomonadati; phylum Pseudomonadota; class Gammaproteobacteria; order Lysobacterales; family Lysobacteraceae; genus Stenotrophomonas; species Stenotrophomonas sp. CASM106. Next base: position 150,750 of record NZ_JBMRFS010000003.1, on the reverse strand, counting down.
AGATGTTGCCGCGCTCGGCGCGCTTGACCACGCCGGTGATCAGCTCACCCACGCGATCCTTCCACGCATCCACGACCTGCTGGCGCTCGGCTTCGCGCACGCGCTGGACGATGACCTGCTTGGCGGCCTGGGCAGCGATGCGGCCGAAATCCGGGTTCTCGATCTGCTCTTCGATGTAGTCGCCGACCTCGACGCCTTCGGCTTCATCGACGGCATCCATCAGGCGGATCTGGCGGTCCGGCGATTCCATGACCACGTCATCGGCCACCACTTCCCAGCGGCGGAAGGTTTCGTAGCTGCCGTCCTTGTGGTCGATGACCACGCGGGTCAGCACTTCCTCGTCGGGATAGCGCTTCTTCGCTGCCGAGGCCAGGGCGGCCTCGATGGCATCGAAGATCACTTCACGCGGCACGCCCTTCTCGTTGGCGACTGCGTCGACTACCAGCAACAGTTCCTTGCTCATTGGCTCACTCCGCGCGCGGCTTCTTTGCCGCCGGCTCGTTGGAAGAAGAATTCGTGTTCGGCTTCGGACGCTTCGGTGCCGGACCGGTCGGCTTGCTCGGGGCCAGCCCCAGCGCCACCCAGTCGGGCATGATCCGTGCCTTGTCGATGTTGTCGGCCGACACGACCACTTCGGCCTTGTCGACGATGAAAGTGATGGTCCCCGCCGCCTCGTCGGTCGCCTCGATACGACCCTGCAGGCGACGACGGTTGTCCTGCGGCAGCTTCAGCGTGACCTTGGCCGATTCGCCGAGGTGACGGCCGAACTGCTCCAGGCTGAACAGAGGACGGTCGACGCCCGGCGAGGACACTTCCAGCGTGTAATTGCCGCTGATCGGGTCCTCGACGTCCAGCTGCGCCGACACTTCGCGGCTGACCCGCTCGCAGTCGTCGACATTGATGATGCGCTCGGGCTGTTCAGCCAGCGGCACGTCGATGTAAAGGCGCAGGGTCGCACCGCCGGGGGCCGGCAGATACTCAACGCCCAGCAGCTCCAGGCCCAGCGACACAACGGTCGGGGCGAGCAGATTCGCGATGTCGGTTGCCTTGTCGCTCACAGCCTGCCTTGATCTCTATGGTTGGGTGCCGGCCTTGGCCGGCGTGGAAACGTGACGCCCCGGAAACGACAAAGGGCCCGTTGGGCCCCTTTTCCGGAAAGACTCCGGTGACTGGATTCCGGTTGCAACCTGCATTGCCTGCCGGTTGCGGCCCTCCTTCCGGGTCCGGACTCCCGCTGGGAGGCCGCCTTCAGGGGTACTGCTAGGCCGCTGATGATAGCGACTGCACCGCGCTGGTGCAAGGTGCGGACCCGGGTCAGATCCCTTTTCCCGTGGATAAGGGATCTGACCCCGATCACGCAGAAACAACGCAGACCCCAAAGAAAAACGCCCTCGAAGCAGGACTTCGAAGGCGATCTCTTTACTTGGTAGCGGGGGCAGGATTTGAACCTGCGACCTTCGGGTTATGAGCCCGACGAGCTGCCAGACTGCTCCACCCCGCATCAGAAGCGGAATCATGAGGCATTGCTGCGAAAAATGCAAGCTTTCCCTCATTCATCGAACCGGTTGGCGCCGGTCCGACGTTGGTAGCGGGGGCAGGATTTGAACCTGCGACCTTCGGGTTATGAGCCCGACGAGCTGCCAGACTGCTCCACCCCGCACCGGAAGTGTTTGAACTGCTGCCCTGCTCTTTCGAGGAAGGCTACCGCAACGATGTTCTGGCTGAACCGCTGCAGTGACAACTCAGGCTGCGCATATTACACGAATCGCGCAGCTTTGTGTCAACTTTTATGCAAGATGCGCAAATGCCTGCTGGCACCAGACCATGATCGGGTTCCAGGCCAGGCCCAGCGCGAGCAGCGCCAGGGCATTCACGCCCAGCACCACGCCCAGCACGCGGTCGTTGCTGCGCGGCATGGCCTCGCCCACCGGCTCATCGAAGTACATGACCTTGATGAGGCGCAGGTAGTAGAAGCAGCCGACCACGGCGCACAGCACGCCGAGGATGGCCAGCCACAGCAGGCCGCCGTTGACGGCCGCGCCCAGCACCGCCAGCTTGGTCCAGAAGCCCAGGAACGGCGGGATGCCGGCCAGCGACGCCATGATGCACAGCACCAGGCCGGCCATCCACGGGTTGCGGGCGTTCAGGCCCTTGAAGTCCTCGATGTTCTCGGCTTCAAAGCCGGCACGCGACAGCGCGATGATCGCGCCGAAGGCGGCGGTGGACATGATCGCGTAGGCCAGTGCGTAGAACAGCGCGGCGGCGTAGCCCTGCGAACCGCCACCGGCGATGCCCATCAGCAGGAAGCCGATGTGCGAGACGGTGGAGAACGCCAGCATGCGCTTGAGGTTGCTCTGCGCGATGGCCATCAGGTTGCCGATGACCAGCGATACCGCGGCCAGGCCGGCAATCAGCAGCTGCAGTTCGGTCGACAGCGGGCCCACGCCCATTTCCAGCAGGCGGTAGGCCATGCCGAACGCGGCCAGCTTCGGCGCCGAGCTGATGAACAGTGCGATCGGTGCCGGGGCACCCTGGTACACGTCCGGCAGCCACATGTGGAACGGCGCGGCGCCCAGCTTGAAGGCGACGCCGGCGATCATGAACACCGCACCGGTGATCAGCAGCACGCGCTCTTCCGAGTGCGGGATGGCCTCGCGGATCACATCCAGGTGCAGGCTGCCGGTGGCGCCGTAGATCAGCGACATGCCGTAGAGCAGCAGGCCCGAGGCCAGCGAACCCAGCACGATGTACTTCATCGCCGCTTCCGACGCCAGGCCGCTTTCGCGGTTGCTGGCGACCAGGGCGTAGGAGCACAGCGCCAGCAGTTCCAGGCCCAGGTAGACCATCAGCAGGCTGCCGGCCGAGACCAGGATCATCATGCCGGCGGTGCCGAACAGGATCAGCACCGGGATCTCGCCCTGGAACAGGTCGCGATCACGCAGGTAGCGCCAGCCGTAGACCAGGGTCAGGCCGCTGAGCAGCACGATCCCGGTCTTCATCACGTCCGCGGCGGTATCGCGCACGAACATGCCATGGAAGACCTCCCCCTGCCCGCCCACGCCGGTGGCCAGCATGAACAGCACCACGGCCAGCGCAGCGAGCGAGAACAGGTGGGTGACGATCTTGTTCCGGTTGCTGACGAACAGGTCGAGGATCATCAGGGCGAAGGCGCTGCCGATCAGCACCAGCTCGGGAGCGAGCGGTGGCAGGTCAGCGGCGGTCAATGGCAGCAGCGGCGAGGTGGTCATCATCAAATCCTGGAATTACAGCAGCTTGCTGGATGCGATCTGCATCGCCAGCTTCGCGATCGAGGGCTCCATCAGGTCGGTCAGCGGCTTGGGGTAGATGCCCAGGGCCAGCACGCCGATGGCGAACACGCCCAGCACCAGCCATTCGCGGCCGTTGATGTCCTTCAGTTCGGCAACATGGCTGTTGGCCACTTCACCGAAGAAGATGCGCTTGTACAGCCACAGGGTGTAGGCGGCGCCGATGATCAGGGTGGTGGCCGCGCCCAGGGCGATCCACGGATTACGCTGGAAGGCCGAGAGGATGACCATGAACTCGCCAACGAAACCGCTGGTACCCGGCAGGCCCGCGTTGGCCATGAAGAACAGCATCGCGAAGGTGGCGAACCACGGCATCACGTTGACCACGCCGCCGTAATCGGCGATGCGGCGGCTGTGCATGCGGTCGTACAGCACGCCGACGCAGGAGAACATCGCGCCGGACACGAAGCCGTGCGAGATCATCTGCACCATGGCGCCCTGCAGGCCCAGGCGCGCGGCGTCGGCGTTGCCGGCTTCGCGCACCAGCCACAGGGCGATGAAGGTGCCCAGGGTGACAAAGCCCATGTGCGCGATCGACGAATAGGCGATCAGCTTCTTCATGTCGTCCTGCACCAGGGCGACCAGGCCGACGTAGATCACCGCGATCAGCGACAGCGCGATCACCAGCCAGGCCCATTCCTGCGATGCGTCCGGGACGATCGGCAGGTTGAAGCGCAGGAAGCCGTAGCCACCGATCTTCAGGGCGATCGCGGCCAGGATCACCGAACCGGCGGTCGGCGCTTCCACGTGGGCGTCCGGCAGCCAGGTGTGGACCGGGAACATCGGCACCTTGACCGCGAAGGCGATCAGGAAGGCGAAGAAGATCCAGGTCTGCTCCTTGGCCGACAGCGGCAGCGCGTACAGGTCGGCCAACTGGAAGCTGCCGCCCTTCATGTACAGGTAGATCAGCGCCACCAGCATCAGCACCGAGCCGAGGAAGGTGTACAGGAAGAACTTCAGCGCGGCGTAGATGCGGCGCGGACCGCCCCAGACACCGATGATCAGGAACATCGGGATCAGCATCGCTTCGAAGAACACGTAGAACAGCATCGCGTCCGTCGCGGCGAAGATGCCGACGGTGACACCTTCCAGGATCAGGAAGGCCGCCACGTACTGGTTCACGCGCTTGTCGATGGCGCTCCAGGCGCCGATCAGGGCAAGCACGCTGACCAGGGTGGTCAGCAGGATCAGCGCCACGGCAATGCCGTCCACGCCCAGGTTGTAGCCGATCTTGTACGCCGGGATCCAGGCATGGGTCTCGACGAACTGCAGACCATCGACGCCTGCGTTGTAGCCGCTCAGCAGCGAGAGGCTCGCCACGAAGGTCAGCACCGCTACGCCCAGCGACGCCCAGCGGGCGGTCTGCGCATCACGGATCGCAAGGATCAGGGCACCACCGATGATCGGCAGCCAGATGAGGACACTGAGTAGAGGCCAGTTCGACACGTCTTCTTATTCCGTACAGGTCATCAACGCAGGTAATGCATCAGCACGCCCAGCAGGGCAATCAGGCCGATGATCATCGCGAAGGCGTAGTGATAGAGGAAACCGGATTGGGTACGACGCAGCACGCCGGCTGCGACGTCCACAACACGTGCCGAGAGATTGACCACGCCGTCGACGATGTTGCTGTCGATCCAGCGCGAGACCTTGCCCAGCTTGACGCTGCCACCGGCAAAGCCATCGATCCACAGCTTGTCGAAGCCGTACTTGTTTTCAAGCACCGACACCAGCGGAGCAAAGGTCTTGCGGGCCTTGCCCGACAGGTCCGGCTTCCACAGGTAGAACAGTGCGGCCAGCAGGAAGCCCGCAACGGTCAGCATGAACGCCGGAGCCATCATGCCATGCAGCGCGAAGGCGACCGGGCCATGGAACTCCTCACCCAGGAAGCCGATGGTGTTCTTGGCCGGATCGTAGAAGTCGACGATGCCGGTGAAGAACGTGTGCGCCTGGCCCTTGATGGCATCGTGCGCGTGGTTGCCGGCCCAGTCGGTGCCGTACAGCATCGGGCCGATGCTGAAGAAACCGATGGCGATCGACGGGATGGCCAGCAGGATCAGCGGCAGGGTCACCACCCACGGGGTTTCGTGCGGCTCGTGCGGACCGTGGCCATGGCCGTGGTCGTCGTGGCCATCACCATGGTGTGCATCGCCGTGGTGGGCGTCGGCGGCGTGGTGATCGTCATGGCCATGGCCGTGATCGTCATGCGCGTCGCGGAAACGCTCCTTGCCGTGGAAGGTCAGGAACAGCAGGCGGAAGCTGTAGAAGCTGGTGACGATCACGCCACCCAGCACCGCCCAGTAGCCATAGGTGGCCACCCAGCTGTTGGACAGGTGCGCGTGCAGCTCGGCCGCCTCGATGATGGTGTCCTTCGAGTAGAAGCCGGAGAAGAACGGCGTGCCGACCAGCGCCAGGGTACCGATCCACATGGTGATGAAGGTGATCGGCATGTACTTGCGCAGGCCGCCCATCTTGCGCATGTCCTGCTCGTGGTGCATCGCGATGATGACCGAGCCGGCGCCCAGGAACAGCAGGGCCTTGAAGAAGGCGTGGGTCATCAGGTGGAACACGGCAGCCGAATAGGCCGACACGCCCAGTGCAACCGTCATGTAGCCCAGCTGCGACAGGGTCGAGTACGCGACCACGCGCTTGATGTCGTTCTGCACGATGCCGATCAGGCCAGTGAAGAACGCGGTGGTGGCACCGATGAACAGCACGAAGTTCAGCGCGGTCTGCGACAGCTCGAACAGCGGCGACATGCGGGTGACCATGAAGATACCGGCGGTCACCATCGTCGCGGCGTGGATCAGTGCCGAGATCGGGGTCGGGCCTTCCATCGAGTCCGGCAGCCACACGTGCAGCGGGACCTGGGCCGACTTGCCCATGGCACCGATGAATAGGCAGATGCAGATGACGGTGGCGATCGACCAGATCACCGGCTCGTTCAGCAGCTGCATGCCCAGCAGCGTGCCGTCCCAGATCTGCAGCTGGGCGCGCGGGTCGGCCAGCATGCCGGCCTGCGAGAACACCTGCGAGTAGTCCAGGGTGCCGAACACCCACAGCACGCCGGCGATGCCCAGCAGGAAGCCGAAGTCACCGACGCGGTTGACCAGGAACGCCTTCATGTTGGCGAAGATCGCGGTCGGGCGCTTGAACCAGAAGCCGATCAGCAGGTACGACACCAGGCCCACCGCTTCCCAGCCGAAGAACAGCTGCAGGAAGTTGTTGCTCATCACCAGGGTGAGCATCGAGAAGGTGAACAGCGAGATGTAGCTGAAGAACCGCTGGTAGCCCGGATCGTCCTGCATGTAGCCGATCGTGTAGATGTGGACCAGCAGCGACACGAAGGTCACCACCACCATCATCATCGCGGTCAGCTTGTCGACCATGAAACCGACGTGGGCCGAGTACTGGCCGACTTCGAAGAACGTGTAGATGTTCTGGTTGAACGGCTGCGCCCCGCCCCACAGCAGCTGGTAGAGCGTGTACATCGACAGGCCGCAGGCCACCGCGACGCCGAGGATGGTGATGGTCTGCGCGCCAAAGCGCTTGACCTGGCGACCGAACAGGCCGGCGATGATGCTGCCGAACAGCGGTGCGAGCACCACTGCGATCAACAGACTCTTGGAGAGAGTGATTTCCATCTGTGGATCAGCCCTTCAACGAATCGACTTCGCCGACATTGATCGTGCGGCGTGTACGGAACAGGGTCACCAGGATCGCCAGGCCGATGGCGGCTTCCGCGGCGGCGACGGTCAGGATGAAGAACACGAACAGCTGGCCGGACGGATCGCCCAGCTGACGCGAGAAGCCGACGAAATTGATGTTCACCGACAGCAGCATCAGCTCGATCGACATCAGCAGGACGATGACGTTCTTCCGGTTGAGGAAGATACCGGCCAGGCTGATGGCGAACAGCACCGCGCCCAGCGCGAGGATATGGCCAAGGGTGATCACGGCTGGGTCTCCTCGCCGGCGACCGGCTTGCTGTTGCTGTGCACGACCGGTGCTTCGGCACCCATCTTGACCATGCGCAGGCGCTGGCCGGCCTTGACCATGGTCTGCTGGCCCGGGTTCTGGCTCTTCACGCCGGTACGGCGACGCAGGGTCAGCATCACGGCGGCAACCACGGCCACGGTCAGGATGACGGCGGCGAACTCGAACGGCAGCAGGTACTCGGTGAACAGCGTGCGTGCCAGCCAGGTGATGTTGGAGCTGTCGGCGGCGACCGCAGCGGCGTTGTCGGCCGGGAACGGCGTGACCGAACGCGCCTTGACCCCGATCAGGATCAGCATCTGCGCCAGCATCGCGACCGCGACAATCAGGCCGACCGGCAGGTAGCGCACCCAGCCCTCACGCAGCTTGGTGGGGTCGATGTCCAGCATCATCACCACGAACAGGAACAGCACCATCACCGCACCGACGTAGACCAGCACCAGCGCCACACCGAGGAACTCGGCGCCCACCAGCAGCCACACGCAGGCGATGGAGAAGAAGGTCAGCACCAGGCAGAGCACGGCGTGAACCGGGTTGCGCACGCTGATCACCGCACCGGCCGAAACCGTTGCCGCGATGGCGAACACCCAGAAAGCGATATTTACCCAATCCATCTCTCGACCTCAGCGGTAAGCGGCATCGGCGGCGCGACGCTCGGCGATCTCGTTTTCGAGACGGTCGCCCAGGGCCAGCAGCTGCGGCTTGGTAACGATGTTTTCGCCACGATTCTCGAAGTGGTACTCGAGGATGTGGGTTTCGACGATCGAGTCCACCGGGCAGCTTTCCTCACAGAAGCCACAGAAGATGCACTTGAACAGGTCGATGTCATAACGCGTGGTGCGGCGGGTGCCGTCCTCGCGCTTGGCCGAGTCGATGGTGATGGCCAGCGCCGGGCACACCGCTTCGCACAGCTTGCAGGCGATGCAGCGCTCTTCGCCGTTGGGATAACGGCGCAGCGCATGCAGGCCACGGAAGCGCGGCGACTGCGGGAACTTCTCCATCGGGTACATCATCGTGTACTTCGGCTTGAAGCTGTACTTCAGCGTCAGCCAGAGGCCCGCCAGCAGTTCGAGCAGCAGCAGGCTCTTGAAGTAATGGGTAATCCTGTTCATCACTTTAGACGCCCTTTTGAATCACGCCGAAGAACACCATGACGGCGGTAACCGCGATCCACAGAATGGCCAGCGGGATGAAGACCTTCCAGCCCAGGCGCATGATCTGGTCGTAGCGGAAGCGCGGGAAGCTGGCACGGAACCAGATGTAGGCACTGGCGAAGAAGAACACCTTGACGAACAGCCACGGCGCGCCCCCCTTCCAGATCCAGTCGACCAGCGGCGAGACATCGCCGAAGTTGACCCAGCCCTGGACCGGGCTCAGCCAGCCGCCGAGGAAGAAGATCGAGATCAGGAAGCTGATCAGGATCATGTTCGCGTATTCGGCCAGGAAGAACAGGGCGAAGGCACCGCCGGAGTATTCGACCATGTGGCCGGCGACGATTTCCGATTCGCCTTCCACCACGTCGAACGGCGCGCGGTTGGTTTCAGCCACGCCCGAGACCCAGTAGATGACGAACAGCGGGAACAGCGGCAGCAGGAACCAGTCGAAGAAGCCGGAACTGCCGGCCTGCGCCATCACGATGTTGCTCAGGTTCAGGCTGCCCGAGGCGATCATCACGCCGACCAGGGCGAAGCCCATGGCGATTTCGTAGCTGATCATCTGCGCCGAGGCGCGCATCGCACCCAGGAACGCATACTTCGAGTTGGACGCCCAACCGGCCAGGATGATGCCGTAGATGCCCAGCGAGGTCATCGCCAGCAGGTACAGCAGGCCGGCATTGGCATTGGACAGCACGATCTGCGAATCGAAGGGCACCACCGACCAGGCCGCGAAGGCCGGGGCCAGGGTGATCAGCGGGGCCAGCAGGTAGATCGCCTTGTTGGCGCTGCTCGGCTGGACCACTTCCTTGAACAGCAGCTTGAAGACGTCGGCGAAGGCCTGGAAGATGCCCATGCCCACGTACATCGGGCCGTGGCGGACATGCATCCAACCGATCAGCTTGCGTTCCCAGACCACGTAGAAGGCCACCGAGATGATCACCGGAACGGTGATCACCAGGATCTTCAGGATGATCCAGATCAGCGCGCCGATGTCACCGAGGCCAAGCAGCCACTGGTGCAGCGGGTCGACCGCGTTCAACAGCAATTCGTTCATGCAGCCACCACCGTTACGCGAGCGGCACCCAGCGGCGCGGTCGCGCCGTGGCCCGATTCAATCCAGACCGAACCCGCAGCGACGCGGGCGTCGACCACCACTGGCAGGGTGGCCTTGCCGGCATCGGTGCCGACCTTGGCCATCTGCCCTTCCTGCAGCTGCAGGCGAGCGGCATCTTCAGCGTTCAGCACGATGCGCGGGGCGTTGTTGAGCGGATGCGACTGCAGTGCCGGCGCGCGACGGACCACCGCATCGGTGCGGTAGATCGCGGCGGTCAAAGCCACTTCCAGGCCTTCGCCAGCAACCGCCGGCTGTGCCGAGGCGGCAACGGTGACCGGTACCGGGGCCAGGCTGGCGCGCAGGCCGGCCAGGTCGATGAACTCGAATCCGGCCAAGGCCAGGTCGCCGCCCAGGGCGCGCAGCACGCGCCAGCCCTCACGGGCCTCGCCCGGAAGCTTGCCGCCGGCACGTGCCGACTGCTCGCGACCATCAAGGTTGGTCAGGGTGGCGTCGATTTCCGGCAGCGCACCGATCGGCAGGATCACGTCGGCGACGTCGCGGGTCGAGGCACAGGCGAACTGGCTGAAAGCCACCACCTGGGCACCGGCCAGCGCCTTGCGCGCGGCAGGTGCATCGGCGAAGTCCAGGCCCGGCTCAAGGCCGTACACCACATAGGCCTGGCGCGGCTGCGCCAGCATCGCGGCGACGTCCTTGCCAGCCGGCAGCACACCGGCGCGGGTCAGGCCAACGGCGTTGGCGCCCTGCGGGATGCGGCACAGCTTGGCACCGGTGGCGGCGGCGAACTCACGCGCAGCAGCGCGGATCGCGGCAGCCTGCGGGTGGTTTTCGGCGATGCCACCGACGATCAGCACGGTGTTGTTGCCGCCCTGCACTGCCGAACGCAGCTCGGCGTTGGCCAGCGCGTCGACGAACTTCGACGGTGCGACGATCTGCTTGCCGGCGATGCTGAAGGCGAAGTCGAAGTCCACCGGGTTGACGACATGGATCTTCGCGCCCTTGGTGGTCTGCGCCTTGCGCAGGCGGGCGTGCAGCAGCGGCAGTTCGTGGCGGATGTTGCTGCCCAGAACGACGATGCGGTCAGCGCCTTCGATTTCGGCCAGCGGCAGGCCGAACACTTCGGCGGTTGCGGCGTCGGAGAAATCGCGGTTGTTGATGCGGTGGTCGATGTTGCCCGTGCCCAGGCCCTTGGCCAGGCGGGCCAGCAACGCGCCTTCCTCGTTCGAGGTGGACGGGTGCACCAGCACGCCCAGGTTGTCGCCCTGGTTGGCCTTGAGGATCTCGGCGGCCGCGGCCAGGCCTTCAGCCCAGCTCACTTCCTTCCACTCGCCATTGACCTTGCGCAGCGGCTTGACCGCACGGTCTTCGCTGTACAGGCCCTGGTGCGAGTAGCGGTCACGGTCGGACAGCCAGCACTCGTTCACCGCTTCGTTGTCGCGCGGCACGGTGCGCAGCACTTCACCGCGACGCACGTGCAGGAACAGGTTCGAACCCATCGCGTCGTGGTAGCCCAGCGATTCGCGCGCGGTCAGTTCCCACGGACGGGCGCGGAACTGGAACACCTTGTTGGTCAGCGCGCCGACCGGGCAGACGTCGACGACGTTGCCGGACAGCTCGGTGGTCAGCGGCTTGCCGTCGAAGGTGCCGATCTGCAGGTTCTCACCGCGGTACATGCCACCCAGTTCGTAGGTACCGGCAACGTCGGCGGTGAAGCGGACGCAGCGGGTGCACTGGATGCAGCGGGTCATCTCGGTGGCGACCAGCGGGCCCATGTCCTCGTCCGGCACCACGCGCTTGCGCTCGTTGAAGCGGCTGACCGAACGGCCATAGCCCAACGACACGTCCTGCAGCTCGCACTCGCCGCCCTGATCGCAGATCGGGCAGTCCAGCGGGTGGTTGATGAGCAGGAACTCCATCACCGAGCGCTGGAACTTCAGTGCCTTTTCGCTACGGGTGGCGACCTTCATGCCGTCCATCACCGGGGTGGCGCAGGCCGGCGCCGGCTTCGGCGACTTCTCCACGTCCACCAGGCACATGCGGCAGTTGGCGGCGATCGGCAGCTTCTCGTGGTAGCAGAAGCGCGGAATCGGAATACCGGCCTTGTCGGCCGCCTGGATGATCATCGAACCCTTGGGCACGACCAGCGACTTGCCATCGATCTCGATGGTCACGTGATCCGGTGGCACGTTCGGGTTTACGGGTTGCGCGCTCATGCGGCGGCTGCCTCCACCTTCTTGCCGTCAACCATCGAATGACCGTTGACGATGTAGTACTCGAATTCGTCCCAGAACTGGCGCAGGAAGCCCTGGATGGGCCATGCAGCCGCTTCACCGAACGCACAGATGGTGTGGCCTTCGATCTGCCCGGCCACCGCCTTCAGCTGGTGCAGGTCTTCCATCGTGGCCTTGCCGGCGACGATGCGCTCCAGCACGCGGTGCATCCAGCCGGTACCTTCACGGCACGGGGTGCACTGGCCGCAGGATTCCTTGTGGAAGAACTGGCTGATGCGGCAGGCGAACTTGACGCAGCAGACGCTGTCGTCGAGCACCACGATCGCGCCCGAACCCAGGCCGGAGCCCAGTGCACGGATGGTGTCGTAGTCCATCGGCAGGTCCTCCAGCTCGGCCGCGGTCAGCACCGGCATCGACACGCCGCCCGGGATCGCGCCCTTCAGCGTGCGGCCCGGACGCAGGCCACCGGCCATTTCCAGCAGGTCGTGGAATTTGGTGCCGAGCGGCACTTCGAAGTTGCCGCCGTTCTGCACGCAGCCGGACACCGAGAAGCACTTCGGACCGCCGTTGGCGGTCAGGCTCAGGCCCTTGAACCACTCCGGACCGTTGCGGATGATCGCCGGCACCGAACCGTAGGTTTCGGTGTTGTTGATCGTCGACGGCTTGCCATACAGGCCGAAATTGGCCGGGAACGGCGGCTTGTAGCGCGGCTGGCCCTTCTTGCCCTCCAGCGACTCCATCAGCGCGGTTTCTTCGCCGCAGATGTAGGCGCCGGCGCCCAGCGCGCCGTAGATGTCGATGTCTACGCCGCTGCCGAGGATGTTCTTGCCCAGCCAGCCGTTCGCATAGGCGTCGGCCAGGGCCTGCTCGAAGTGCTCGAACGGCTCGTGGTGGAACTCACCGCGCAGGTAGTTGTAACCCACGGTCGAACCGGTGGCGTAGCAAGCAATCGCCATGCCTTCCACCACCGAATGCGGGTTGTAACGCAGGATGTCGCGGTCCTTGCAGGTGCCCGGCTCGGATTCGTCCGAGTTGCAGAGGATGTACTTCTGCATGTTGCCCTTGGGCATGAAGGACCACTTCAGGCCGGTCGGGAAGCCTGCGCCACCGCGGCCGCGCAGGCCCGAGGCCTTGACCATCTCGATGACCTGCTCCGGCGGGATCTTCTCTTCGAGGATCTTGCGCAGGGCGGCGTAGCCACCGGTCTTCAGGTAGCTTTCGTACGACCACGGGGTGTCGTAATGCAGGGTGGTGTAGACCACCTGGTGCGGCAGCGGCGCGGGGCCGACCGGACCCTTGGATTCGTGGTGATGTGCCATGCCCTTACTCCAGCCCGTCCAGCAGCTCGTCGACCTTTTCCAGGGTCAGACGCTCATGGTAGTGACCGTTGATGACCATCATCGGCGCGCCGCCACAACCGGCCAGGCACTCTTCCTCGCGCTTGAGGTAGACGCGGCCGTCCGGGGTCGATTCACCGTGCTTGATGCCCAGCTTCTTCTCGCAATGGCGGACGATGTCCTCGGCGCCATTGAGCCAGCAGCTGATGTTGGTGCAGATGGCCACGTTGTTGCGGCCCACCTTCTCGGTCTCGAACATCGAGTAGAAGCTGGCGACCTCGTAGGCCCACACCGGCGGCAGGTCGAGGTACTTGGCGACGGCGGCGATCAGCTCGTCGGTCAGCCAGCCCTGGTTCTGCTCCTGGGCCGCATGCAGGCCCTGCAGCACGGCAGAGCGCTTGCGGTCCGGCGGGAACTTGGACAGCCAGTGATCGATGTGAGCGCGGGTCTTGTCGCTCAGCACCACCATCGGGTCGACGTCGCGCGCCGCCTCGAAATTACCTGTCGCCTTCATCGGCCGACCTCAGCGAAATGCATAACGTGAAATTCCAGAAACTGCGGCGCCGGCTTGCGCCGGCTGCCTGCAGCGGGCGTTGGCGTGGCGGACGGCATTACCGGTCAACCTCGCCGAACACCAGGTCATAGGTACCGATCATCGCCACCACGTCGGCCAGCATGTGGCCGCGCACGATCGAATCGATCGAGGACAGGTGGGCGAAGCCCGGTGCGCGCAGGTGCACGCGGAAGGGCTTGTTGGCGCCATCGGAGACCAGGTAGCAGCCGAATTCGCCCTTGGGCGCTTCCACGGCCGCATAGGTTTCACCCGCCGGTACGCAATAGCCTTCGCTGAACAGCTTGAAGTGGTGGATCAGCGCTTCCATGTCGTCCTTCATGTCCTCGCGCTTGGGCGGAGCGACCTTGAAGTTCTTGACCATGACCGGGCCGGGGTTGGCCTTCAGCCACGCCACGCACTGCTTGATGATGCGGTTGGATTCGCGCATTTCGGCGACGCGGACCAGGTAGCGGTCGTAGCAGTCGCCTTCCTTGCCCAGCGGGATGTCGAAATCGACGGCATCGTACTTGGCGTACGGGCGCTTCTTGCGCAGGTCCCAGGCCACGCCCGAGCCACGCAGCATCACGCCGGTCATGCCCCACTGGTGCGCCAGTTCCGGAGTGACCACGCCGATGCCGACGGTACGCTGCTTCCAGATGCGGTTGTCGGTCAGCAGGGTTTCGTATTCGTCGATGCGCTTGGGGAACTCGACGGTGAAGTTCTCCAGGAAGTCCAGCAGCGAGCCTTCGCGCGAAGCATTGAGCTGCTTCAGCGCCTTGCCCTTGTGCCAGCGCGATTCCTTGTACTTCGGCATGTGGTCCGGCAGGTCGCGGTAGACACCGCCCGGGCGGTAGTACGCCGCGTGCATGCGCGCGCCGGAGACCGCTTCATAGCAGTCCATCAGCTCTTCGCGCTCGCGGAAGGCATACAGCATCACGGCCATCGCACCCAGGTCGAGCGCGTTGGAGCCCAGCCACATCAGGTGATTGAGGATGCGGGTGATCTCGTCGTACATGGTGCGGATGTACTGCGCACGCTCCGGCGCCTCGATGCCCATCAGGGTCTCGATCGCGCGCACGTAGGCGTGCTCGTTGCACATCATCGACACGTAGTCGAGGCGATCCATGTAGCCGATCGACTGGTTGAACGGCTTGGACTCGGCCAGCTTCTCGGTGCCACGGTGCAGCAGACCCACGTGCGGGTCGGCACGCATGATGGTTTCGCCGTCCATTTCCAGGATCAGGCGCAGCACACCGTGAGCGGCCGGATGCTGCGGGCCGAAGTTCATGGTGTAGTTGCGGATTTCCTGCCGGCTTTCGGCGGCGTTGCTGGCGAACGCTTCGCCGGCCTGGTGTACGTGGCTCACTTCACTGCCTCCTGCGCGCGCTCACCGGCTGCGGTCTGCAGACGGGCGTCGTCACGGATCACGCGCGGCACGCCGACACGCGGCTCCACCGAGGTGACCGGTTCGTAGATCACGCGCTTCTTTTCTTCGTCGTAGCGGACTTCGACATTGCCGATCAGCGGGAAGTCCTTGCGGAACGGATGGCCGACGAAACCGTAGTCGGTCAGGATCCGGCGCAGGTCCGGGTGGCCTTCGAAGATCACGCCGTACAGGTCGAACGCTTCGCGCTCGAACCAGTTCAGGCCCGGCCACACGCTGGTCAGCGAGGACACCACCGGCAGCGCTTCGTCAGGGGCGAAGCAGCGCAGGTGCATCATCAGGTTGTGCTGGTACGAGCGCAGCTGGGCGACCACGGCGAAACGCTGGGTCGGCATGTGCTGCGGGCGGGCACCGTCGGCACCGTTTTCCTCGGTGGGGAACTCGCCCCACGCGAAGCGGCCCTGGGCCTTGCCTTCGACGCCACGGCTGAAGCCCTGCGAGGACACGTCGGCGGTGTCCCATTCGTCGGAGCCATAACCGAGGTAGTCGACGCCGCACAGATCCACGGCCTGCTCAAAACCAAACTCGTCACGCAGCGCCAGGGCGGTGGCGTGCCACTCGGCGGCAGGCACTTCCAGCGTCACTTCGCCGCGGGGTTCGACCACGATGACCTTCGCACCAGCGAAACGTGCGGAGAGTCGGTCGATGAAGGATGCTTGCTCTGCCATGGGGGCTTGGCGCGCTCTTGTCAGGTGAAGGGGTCAGCGGGCGATGGTCTGTGTACGCCAGATCTTCTTCTGCAGCTGCAGGATCCCGTACACCAGCGCCTCGGCGGTCGGCGGGCAGCCCGGGACGTAGACGTCCACCGGCACCACGCGATCACAGCCGCGCACGACAGAATAGGAGTAGTGGTAATAGCCACCACCGTTGGCACAGCTACCCATCGAGATGACCCACTTCGGGTCCGGCATCTGGTCGTAGACCTTGCGCAGCGCCGGGGCCATCTTGTTGACCAGGGTGCCGGCCACGATCATCACGTCGGACTGACGCGGCGACGGGCGGAACACCACGCCGTAACGGTCAAGGTCCAGGCGCGCGGCGCCGGCGTGCATCATCTCGACCGCGCAGCAGGCCAGGCCGAAGGTCATCGGCCACATCGAGCCGGTGCGCGCCCAGTTCAGCAGTGCGTCGACGCTGGTGGTGACGAAGCCCTTTTCCAGCAGCGGGTTGTCGCCTTCCGGCCGCAGGATGTCATCAACCCGGCCTTCCGGCGACGGGTTGTTCATGAGGCCATCGAGAGTCTGAATCACTCCCATTCCAGCGCTCCCTTCTTCCAGACGTAAATGAAACCGAGGAACAGCATGCCGACGAACAGCCCCATGGTGATGAGCGAACGGGCGCCCAGCTCCATGAAGACCTGGGTCCACGGCACGATGAAGATGATTTCCAGGTCGAAGACGATGAACTGGATCGCGATCAGGTAGTAGCGCACGTCGAACTTCATGCGCGCGTCTTCGAAGGCCTCGAAGCCGCACTCGTACGGCGACAGCTTTTCCAGATCGGGGCGGCGGGGACCGAGGAATCGACCAACCAGCATCAGCGTAATGCCGATACCGGTGGCAACGATCAGAAACAGCAGAGAAGGCAAATATTCGGCCAGCACAGCGATTCTCTCTTGCCTCTGCCGCCGCGCCTGCAGGCGCTTTGGCATGGGGGAGTGGACGGGAACCTGCCCGGCGCCTTGCGCGCCAGACGAACCCGCTTTACTTACAAATGGTGCCCAAGAGGGGACTCGAACCCCTACGACTTGCGTCGCTACCACCTCAAGGTAGTGCGTCTACCAATTCCGCCACCTGGGCAAACGATCACATCAGACTATCTTCCCGATGCGCCGCGTATTGTAACCGGCTTCAGTGTTTCTGGGAGCCTTCCGAAGGCTTTTCTTCACCAGAAACCGAAGATTCCGCCTGAGCCGGCACATTCGCCGCCGGAACCGGGGCGGCCGGGACCGGATCGGCCTTCGGAACGGCCGGCAGTTCGCCCGCCGGAGCCGCCGGCGCGCTGGCCGCCGGGGCGGACATCAGGCCCAGGTCCTGGTCGGCCGCCGGACGGGTGCCGTGACCGGCATACCAGGCCATGAAGAGACTGATGCCGAAGAACACGACGGCCAGCCACTTGGTCGACTTGGACAGGAAGTTCGAGGCGCCACGCGCACCGAACACCGTGCCCGAGGCGCCGGCACCAAAGCCCGAACCCGCCGCCGCACCCGAGCCACGCTGCATCAGGATCAGCGCGATCATGGCCACAGCGACCAGCACGTAGACGACATTGAGGATCAACATCAGCATTGGAAACCGCCCTCGGACAATACTTCTAGGATTAGTTCGCGGCCGCCGCCCGTGCGATGGCCAGGAAGTCCGCGGCCACCAGGGAGGCGCCGCCGACCAGCCCACCATCGACATCCGGCTGCGCGAACAGTTCCCCGGCATTGTCGGGCTTCACGCTACCGCCGTAAACAATGGGCAGTGAATCAGCAATTCTAGCATCGAAGCGCGCAACTTCGCCACGGATGAACGCGTGCACCTGCTGTGCCTGCTCCTTTGTAGCGGTACGGCCGGTACCGATGGCCCAGACCGGCTCGTAGGCGACCACGGCCTTGGCAAAGCCGGCCGCGCCGACCAGTTCAAGCACCGGCGCCAGCTGGCTGGCGATGACCGCTTCGGTCTGCCCGGCCTCGCGCTGCTCCAGGGTCTCGCCCACGCACAGCACCGGCACCAGGCCGGCATGCTGGGCGGCGGCGAACTTGCGCGCGACCAGCTCGCTGCTTTCATGGTGATACTGGCGGCGCTCGGAATGGCCGACCAGGCCATAGCGGGCCCCGACCTCGACCAGCATGGCCGCGCAGACCTCGCCGGTATAGGCGCCCTTCTCGTTGCTGCTCACGTCCTGCGCGCCGAAGGCCAGGCTGGTCTCGCCGAAGTCCTCGACCAGCTCGCCCAGGTACGGCAGCGGCGGCAGGATCACCACGTCCACCCCCTCCAGCGGCAGCCCGGCGGCCACCTGCCCCAGCAGTTCATTGGCGAATTGACGGCTGCCATGCAGCTTCCAGTTTCCGGCGACGATCTTGCGGCGCATGAGCGGGTGGCTCCTGTGTGAAGTCAGCCGGTCATGATACCCGTTGCGGCAAAAATCCGTTTCCTTGTAAGCGGTTACATGGATTTTCAGCCAACGGCGCAGCCCCTCGTGGCGGGAGTTTGTTTGGGTTGGTCGCGGAAAGCCCGGTTGGATTGGTGGGCTTGGCCGGGCGGGTGGGGATGGCGGGGGACGCCGTAAACCCGTCCGTGGGGGCTTGGCCGCGGCATCCATGCCGCGGACACCCCCGTCATCCCCACCCGCCCGGCCTCCGACACATTCCGGCGGTTCCGCCCGCCACGGAAAGAAAAAAGAAGAGCAAGAGCAAAAGCGGCATACCACGTGCCCTGCCCCACTTCGATCTGACAGATCTCATCCACGCATGGCGTGGATCTACCGTGTCGAGCAAGGTCGACACCCACCAACCGTCACCGGGAAACTGTCGGAGGCGGGGAGGTGTCGGATGGCGGGGTGTCCGCGGCATGGATGCCGCGGCCAAGCCCCCAGGGATGGGTTTACGGCGTCCCCGCCATCCGACACCTCCCCGCCTCCCCAAGGAACACCCCAGAGCCGCTTTGGCTTTGGACTTGCCGGCCAGCGGCCGGCACTACCGCGGGTGCAGGGTGCAACCCTGCAAAGAAAAAGGCCGCCTTTCGGCGGCCTCACTTTTCCTTACTTCAGCTTGATCTCGCGCAGGCGTTCCTCGAGGAAGCCGTGGGCGGTGATCGCCTCCGGATACCGGCTCGGGTTCTCCGGGGTGATGCACGAGGGCAGCACGTCGATCAGGTAGTCGGGGTTCGGGTGCAGGAAGAACGGCACCGAATAGCGCGGCTGGCGCGCCAGGTCACCCGGGGGGTTGACCACGCGGTGGATGGTCGACGGATACACGTGGTTGGTCAGGCGCTGCAGCATGTCGCCGATGTTGACCACGATCGTGTCCGCATCTGACGTAAATGGCACCCACTCGCCGTCATGCGACTGCACTTCCAGGCCTGCGGCACTGGCGCCGACCAGCAGGGTGATGAAGTTGATGTCGCCATGGGCACCGGCACGCACGTTCGGGATGTCGTCAGTGGTGATCGGCGGGTAGTGGATCGGGCGCAGGATCGAGTTGCCGAAGTTGGTCTTGTCGGCGAAGAAGTCTTCCGGCAGGCCAATGTGCAGGGCCAACGCGGACAACACGCGCGACCCCAGGTTGTCCAGCGCCTGATACAGGCCGTAACCGCGCTCACGGAAACCTTCGACCTCGGCCGGCCACAGGTTCGGCGCCATCACGTCCCGGTACTTGGAATCGTCGGCGATCTCGCGGCCGATGTGCCAGAACTCCTTCAGGTCGAAATGCTTGGAGCCCTTGGCGGTTTCCACGCCGAACGGGGTGTAGCCGCGGGCGCCGCCGCTGCCGGCCACGTGGTACTTGCGCTTGACCTCTTCCGGCAGGGCGAAGAAAGCCTTGAAGGCATCGTAGGCCGCGTCGATGTCGGCCTGCGGGATGCCGTGGTTACGGATGCCCGCGAATCCCCATTGGCGGTAGGCCGCGCCCAGCTCGGCCACGAAGGCCTCGCGGTCGCTGTCGAAACGGGTGATGTCGAGGGTGGGGATCTGGCTCACAGCGGTTCCTGGCTTGTCGTTGGGTCTGAGGGGGCCAACGCATTCATGGCCCGCCTGAACATTGTGACAGATCGCCCGGGGGACGCCACTCGATACACGGAAACAAACCGATACAATGCGCGACCCGCGCGCGGAGCAACGCTTCCGTCACGTTGGCCCCGCCCCTCCCCTGCCCCCCCTGAACCTGCCCCACCATGCCCGCAGCTGCCCCTGCCGCCCCTGCCATTGAAGGTTCCGCCCGGCGCTGGCGGCGGCTGGCCTGGTGGTCGCTGTTCATCGCCGGCAATGCGGTACTGGCCGCGGCGATTGCGCTGGGCAATGTACCGCTGCGTGACAATCCGGGCGGCGGCGCCGGCCTGGCCTATCTGGCGGTCGCCCTGCCCGGCCACCTGCTCGCGTTCGGTGCGCTGGCCGGCCTGCTGCCGCTGCTGCTGGGCCTGTGGCCACGCAGCGCGCGTACGCTGAGCATCAGCGCGGCCGTGCTGCAGGGCCTGTGGCTGTGCCTGCTGCTGGTCGACGCCAAGGTCTTCACCCTGTACCGGTTCCACCTCAATGCCATGGTCGTGAACATGGTGTTCGGCGGCGCCCTGCAGGACCAGGTTGCCCTGTCCTGGAAGACCTGGCTGCAGGTCGGCCTGCTGGTTGCCGCGGTCTTCACCGCCGAGGGCCTGCTGGCCTGGGCGTGCTGGAAACTGCTGCCGGCCGCGCCGCGCCGTCGACGGGTGCTGCAGGCCTGGGCGGTGGTCGCGCTGCTGATGGCCGGCGGCCAGGTCGCCACGGCCTACTACGACGCCCGCGGCGACCGTGATGTGATCGCGCAGTGGAACTACCTGCCGTGGGCGCAGCCGATCACGGCCAAGAGCTTCATGCGGCGCCTGGGCGTGGTCAGCCAACAGCACGCCGGCCTGCCCGACCCGCGCCATGCGCAGCTGCTGTACCCGCTGCATCCGCTGCGCTGCCAGAGCCCACATCGTCCCAACGTACTGATGGTGGTACTGGAGTCGCTGCGCCACGATGTGCTGACACCGCAGCTGATGCCCAACACGTCGACGCTGGCGCAGGATGCGCGCGTCTTCGACCACCATTTCAGCACCGGCAATGCCACCCGCTACGGCCTGTTCGGACTGCTCTACGGCCTGCCCGGCGGCTATTGGCCGGGCATGCTTGACGAGCAGCGTGGCTCGCAGCTGTTCCAGGTGCTGGGCCAGCAGGGCTACGACCTGCACCTGTACGGCAGTGCGCCGTTGTACAGCCCGGAGTTCGATCGCACGGTGTTCGCCGATGTACGCGACCAGCTGCACCAGGGGCCTTCAGCGCTGAAGTCCGACGGCCGCGACCGCGCGATCATCACTGCGCTGCAGCAGGACATCCGCGCCAGCCAGGCCGCGCAGCGCCCGTGGTTCGGCTTCGTGTTCCTCGACTCCACCCATGCGCCCTACCACATGCCCGAGGGCTATCCGGCGGTGGCCACACCGATGGCCGCCGATATCGATTTCCTCAAGTTCGGCCCGGAGCATGACCCGACGCCGGAACTCAACCGCTACCGCACCGCCGTGCACTATGCCGACAGCCTGATCGGCTCACTGCTGGACGACCTGCGCGCACAGGGCCTGGCCGAGGACACCATCGTGCTGGTCACCGGTGACCATGCCGAAGAGTTCAACGACCTCAAGCTGAACTACTGGGGCCACAACGGCAACTTCTCCGACTATCAGCTGCAGGTCCCGTTCGTGCTGCATTGGCCGGGCAAGGCCGCTGGCCACGACGCACGCACCAGCTCGCACGAAGACTGGGTGCCGACACTGATGCGCCACGCACTGGGTTGCGAGAACGCACCGGCCGATTACAGCACCGGCCAGGACCTGCTGGCCGAGCCGCAGGGCACGCGTGCGCTGGTGGTCGAAAGCTGGTCGCAGCGCGCGGTGCGCCATGGCGATGCCATCTATGTGTTCGACAAGTTCGGCAACGCCACCGCCCTGGACCTGCGCTACCGGCCGCTGCCACAGCAGGCGCCCGATGCGGCCGCCGTACGCACTGCATGGGAAGCGCTGACCCGCTTCCGCAACCGCTGACCCTCAAGGATCGATCCTGCATGAACCGTCCGCTGCGCATCCTGCACACTGAAGCCGCCAAGGGAATGGGCGGGCAGGAGATCTACATCTTCCGCCACATGCAGGTGATGCGCGCGCGTGGCCACGAGGTGGCGCTGCTGTGCCAGCCCGAAGCGCGACTGGCCCAGCTGGCACGCGATGATGGTTTCACCGTGCATACCCTGCGCATGGGTGGCCTGCTGCGCCTGCTGCGCGGCATCTGGTCGGTCTCGCGCCTGGTGCGCCGCGAACGCTATGACGTGGTCAACACCACCAGCCGCCGTGACGCACTGATCGCCGCCGCCGGTGCACGCCTGGGCGGCACGCCGCTGGTGGTGCGCTCGCGCCACCTGATGAGCCCGGTCAACTCGCTGCTGACCTATACCGGCCTGCCGCACCGGGTGCTGACCGTCAGCAGCTTCGTCAAGCAGTTGCTGGCCGCGCGCGGCATTCCGGCCGAACACATCGGTATCGTGCCGCCCATCGCGGTCCCGCCGCGCTGGAGCGAAATCCGCAAGGACGACCCCTGGCAATGCCTGCAGGAGGTACGCGCGGACGTGCGCGCCGAACTCGGCTTCGGCGAACAGGACATCGTGGTCGGTTGCGTGGCGGTGCTGCGCGAACCCAAGGGTCATGCCGACCTGCTGCAGGCGATGGTGCCGCTGTGCAAGACGCACCCGAACCTGCACCTGGTGGTGGTCGGCGATGGCCAGCCGGTCATGGACCAGCTGCAGGCGCTGCGCGACGAGCACGGGCTGCAGCAGCAGGTCCATCTGCTCGGCTATCGCGACGGCGCATGCCGGCTGATGGCTGGCTTCGACATCTTCGCGCTGGCATCGCACAAGGAAGCGGCCGGTACCGTCTTCCTGGAGGCCGCCTATGTCGGGGTGCCGATCGTGGCCACGCGGGTGGGTGGCGTGCCGGAGATGGTGATGGATGGCAGCAATGCGATCCTCACCCGGCTGGGCGACAATGCAGCCCTGACAGGCGCCCTGCGCCTGCTGGTGGACGATCCGGAACGGCGGCGGCAGATGGGCCGCGCCGGGTGGGACTGGATGCGCAGCGCGCACCGGTTCACTCCCGACGGCCACGGTGAGACCACCGAACACTATTACCACCAGTGGCTGAAGGAGCTGGGACATGGCTGATGCCCGAACCGTACCGGTGCTGATGCACCACCACGTCAGTCCGTCGCCGGGCATGATCACCGTGTCACCGGAGAATTTCGAAAGCCAGATCGCGTGGCTGGCCGGCAACGGCTGGACGTCGCTGACACTGGACCAGTACGCCGGCTTCCTGGCCGGCAAGCCGGTGCCGCGCAAGTCGATCGTGATCACCTTCGACGATGGCTACCTGGACAACTGGGTGTATGCGCACCCGATCCTGCAGAAGTACGGCATGCACGCGGTGGTGTTCGTGGTCACCGGCTGGATGGGCGAAGGCCCGGAGCGGCCCCACGCCGGGCTTGCCGGGGCAACGTTGCCTGCCACGCCGGACCATCGCGGCTGCGAAGCGGCGATCTACGAGCAGAACCGCAGCGACGACGTGATGATGCGCTGGAGCGAAGCGCGCGCGGCCATCGCCGCCGGCACCTTCGAAGTGCATTGCCACACCCATACCCACACCCGCTGGCTGCGCCGCGACGACCTGGACCGCGCACAGCGCCGTGCCGGCCTGAGCCACGACCTGGCAGTCTCGCGCGACGTCCTGCAGGACAAGCTTGGCGAGGTGTCCGATACGCTGTGCTGGCCCTACGGCGATTTCGACCAGGACCACATCGAGGTGGCGCGCGAGCACGGCTTCCGCTACCTGCATACCACCCACCCGTTCGGACGCAATGTGGTGGGCGGCGACCCGGAGCGCATCTATCGTTTCGCGATCCGCAACCGCCCGGCCAGCTGGCTGCGAAAACGCATCGCACAGAGCTACAACCCGCTGATCGCACCGCTGTTCAATGGCTTCAAGGCACGCCAGAAGAAGATGGTGCCGGGGCCGTAGGCAACCCACCGCCCTGCCCCTTCAACGAAAACGCCCCGGCATTCCGGGGCGTTTTCGTTGGGCGGATGTGCAGCGGCCTCAGGCGGCGGCTTCACGTACCGCCGCGGACAGTCGATCCAGCGTGTCCTGCATCAGCGTCGCATCATCGGCCTCGACCGTGACCCGCACCACCGGCTCGGTACCGGACGGGCGCAGGAACGCACGGCCACGACCGGCCACCGACTGCTGCGCGACAGCCAGCGCGGCCTGCACGCTGCCGGCCTGCACCGTGGCCTTGGCCGAGACATTGCCCAGCCGCACGTTGACCGTCTTCTGCGGCACCCGCACCAGTCCTTCCAGCGCCTGGCGCAGGGTCTGCCCGCTGTTGCGCAATGCCACCAGCACCTGCAGCGCGCTGACGATGCCGTCGCCGGTGGTGGCCCGATCCAGGCACAGCAGGTGGCCGGAGGCTTCACCGCCGAGCACGCCGCCGCCTTCCATCAGCGCCTGGTGCACGTAGCGATCGCCGACATTGCTGCGCACGAACGGAATCTGCAGGTCGGCAAATGCCTTCTCGACGCCGTAGTTGCTCATCAGCGTGCCGACCACCGGGCCGCGCAGGCGGCCTTCGGCTTTCCATGCACGGGCCAGGATATACAGCAGGTCATCGCCGTCGACCGGGTTGCCCTGGTCGTCGGCCATCAGCACGCGGTCGCCATCCCCATCGAAGGCGATGCCGAGATCGGCGCGGGTTTCGCGGACCTTGGCCGCCAGGTTGTCGATGTGGGTGGAACCCACGCCGGCGTTGATGTTGACGCCGTTGGGCTCGGCACCAATGCCGATCACCTCGGCGCCCAGTTCACGGAACAGCAGCGGCGCGATCTGGTAGGTGGCGCCGTGCGCGCAGTCCAGCACCAGGCGCACGCCACGCAGGTCGAACGCGCGCGGCACGCTGGCCTTGCAGAACTCGATGTAGCGGCCGACCGCTTCGCGCGCACGCGACGCCTTGCCCAGCTTTTCCGATTCGGCGGTGGTGAACGGGATGTCCAGCGCCGCTTCCAGGGCCAGCTCGGTCGCATCGTCGAGCTTCTCGCCCTGGGCGGAGAAGAACTTGATGCCGTTGTCGTAGTGCGGGTTGTGCGAGGCGCTGATGACGATGCCAGCGTCCACGCCAAGCGTACGGGTCAGGAACGCCACCGCCGGGGTCGGCATCGGCCCCAGCAGCTGCACGTCCGCACCGGCGGCGACCAGGCCGGCTTCCAGTGCCGCTTCGAACATGTAACCGGAGATGCGGGTGTCCTTGCCGATCACCACGATCGGCCGGCGCCCATCCTGGCCGCGCTGGTCGACCAGGACACGGCCCAGGGCGTTGCCCAGGCGCAGCACGAAGTCGGCCGAGATCACGCCCTGGCCGACCCGTCCACGGATGCCATCAGTACCGAAGTACTTGCGGCCTCCCATCAAGCCACCTCCGGCGCCGGCTGACGGCCCAGCATTGCCAGCAGATCGGACAGGCGGTCGCGCATTTCGCGACGGTCGCAGATCTGGTCGATGGCGCCGTGCTCCAGCAGGAATTCCGAGCGCTGGAAGCCTTCCGGCAGCTTCTCGCGCACGGTCTGCTCGATCACGCGCGGGCCGGCGAAGCCGATCAGCGCCTGCGGCTCGGCGATGTTGATGTCACCCAGCATCGCGAAGGAGGCCGACACGCCGCCGGTGGTCGGGTGGGTCAGCACCGAGATGTACGGCAGGCCGGCTTCACGCAGCTTGCCCAGCGCGGCCGAGGTCTTGGCCATCTGCATCAGCGAGAACAGGCCTTCCTGCATGCGGGCGCCACCGCTCTGCGAGAAGCACACGTAGGGCGCACCGATCTCGACCGCGGTTTCCGCGGCCAGTGCGAAACGCTCGCCGACCACCGAGCCCATCGAGCCGCCCATGAAGGCGAAGTCGAACGACGATGCCACCAGCGCACGGCCCTTGAGCAGGCCGCGCATGGCGATCAGCGCGTCGTACTCGCCGGTGTTCTTCTGCGCGATCTTGATGCGCTCGCTGTACTTCTTCTGGTCCTTGAACTTGAGCAGGTCGGTCGGCCCCAGGCGCGCACCGATCTCGGTGGTGCTGTCGGCATCGAACAGGGCAGCCAGGCGCGCACGCGCACGGATCGCCATGTGATGGCCGCACTTCGGGCAGACTTCCAGGTTCTCTTCCAGTTCCGGACGGTACAACGCGCTGCCGCAGTTGCTGCACTTTTCCCACAGGCCCTCGGGGACACTGCGCTTCTTGCTGGGGGTGTTGTCGGTGCGGATGCCGGACGGCATCAACTTGCTGAGCCAACTCATGCGGGAGGACACTTCCGTTCAGGGCGGCCCGGGGGCCGCAAAGGCGGACAGTCTAGCTCCGCTTTCCCCGCCCGTGCACCCCCTTGCCAGCCACGGGGCAGCCGGAAAAAACCATGCTGGGACGTACGTTTAGGTGCTGGGGCGGTGCCCGCCGCTGGCCGGCAGCCCTTGCGTGCAGACCGATGGGTAGTGCCGGCCGCTGGCCGGCAGCCCTTGCACGCGAGCCCTCAGGAGGATGCCGGCCAGCGGCCGGCACTACCGTTACGCGTCCAGCGCCTGCCGCAGCGGGGCGAGGAAGGTCCGGGCGTGCTGCGCGGCCTCTTCCGCCGAGCCCGCTTCGGCCAGCGCCGCCACCAGCGCGCTGCCCACCACCACGCCGTCGGCCTGGCGGGCCATGGCCGCGGCACTGGCGGCATCCTTGATGCCGAAGCCCGCCACCACCGGCACCGACGCACGCGCGCGCAACGCCTGCAGGCGGGCACTGGCGGCATCGCTGTCCAGGCGCTCGGACGCGCCGGTGACACCGGCAAAGCTGACGTAGTAGAGATAGCCACGGGCCAGCGCCAGCAGCTTGTCGGCTCGCGCCTCGCTGGTGGTCGGCGACGCCAGCAGTACCAGCGCAAGGCCGGCTGCGTCGAACGCCTGCTGGGCGTCGCCCGCTTCTTCCGGCGGCAGGTCGACCAGCAGCACGCCGTCCACGCCGGCGTCGACGGCGGCCTTGGCGAAGGCCGCGTAACCGTGGATCTCCACCGGGTTCAGGTAGCCCATCAGCACCACCGGGGTCTGCGCATCGCGCTCGCGGAACTGCGCCACGGCCTGCAGGACGTAGCGGCTGCCGGCGCCGCGCGCCAGCGCGCGCTCGGAGCTGCGCTGGATGGTCGGGCCATCGGCCATCGGGTCGGAGAACGGCACGCCCAGTTCAATCACGTCGGCGCCGGCGTCGACCAGTGCGTGCATGACCGGCACGGTGGCCTCCAGCGAGGGATCACCGGCCGTGACGAAGGGGATCAGCGCCTTGCGCTGCTGTTCGCGCAGACGCTGGAAACAGGCATCGAGTCGGGATACGGACATTTCAGGCACATCCTTCAATCAGTTCAATCGCATCGCTGGTTCCCCAGTACATCTGGGTGACCCGCCCTTCAAACAGTTCCACGCGGATACCCAGGTCCGAACCCGGGTCCTGCCAGGTGAGGTACTCGCCCTGGTCACCATCGTAGGCATGCGGGCTGGATACCGGCGGCTTCGGGAACTGGGCCATGGCCTGGGCGCGGGTCATGCCGACACGCAGGCCGAACGGACCGGGCTGCTGGGTCGGCGCCCCGCTGTCCGGATCCAGGCCGAGATCGAAACGGACGACGCGATCTTCATCGGTCATCATCGACACGCCGGGCGGCAGCCCCTTGCCGTCGTAGTACTCGCAACTGCCGCCGATGGCTTCGACCGCCCCTTGCGCGGTCCACGGCCCGAGTGCCTTCAGATCGCCCATGTGCTGGCCGATCAGCACCTCGCCGGCATGGTCCAGCGCCACCGAGACCACCGCAGGCGCGCCATCGCTGTCCATATCTTCCGTGGACGGCGGATCGACGATCGGCGCACGTGCCATCGGGTCGAGGTCATCATTCGCGGCCGCCTGCTGTGCCGGCTGCGTGGTGGCCTTGGCGGCCGGTGCCAGCAGCGGCGGCTCCGGCGGCTGGCACGCGGCCAACCCCAGCGCCAGCAGCAGCACGCCACTGTTGCGCAGCAGCGCGCTCACAGCACCAGCCCTTCGCGCGCGGCGATGGTATGCACATCCTTGTCGCCACGGCCGGACAGATTGCACAGCACGATCTGGTCACGCGGACGCTCACGCGCCAGCTTGATCGCCTGCGCCAGCGCATGGCTGGACTCCAGCGCCGGCAGGATGCCCTCGGTATGCGCCAGCAGGTGGAAGGCCTGCAGTGCTTCGTCATCGGTGATGCCGAGGTAGCGCGCGCGGCCGGTATCGGCTAGGAATGCGTGTTCGGGGCCGACGCCCGGATAGTCCAGGCCGGCCGACACCGAATGGGTCTCGATGATCTGGCCGTCGTCGTCGCACAGTACATAGGTGCGGTTGCCATGCAGCACGCCCGGGCGACCGGCGGCGATCGATGCAGCATGGCGACCGGTGCTGATGCCATCACCTGCGGCCTCGGCGCCGACGATCTCGACCTGGCGGTCGTTGAGGAAGGCATGGAACAGGCCGATGGCATTGCTGCCGCCGCCGACGCAGGCAGTGATCGCATCGGGCAGGCGGCCGTACTCGGCCAGCATCTGCTCGCGTGCCTCGCGGCCGACGATGGCGTTGAAGTCGCGCACCATGCGCGGATAGGGATCCGGACCGGCGACCGTACCGATGATGTAGAAGGTGTCCTGCACATTGGTCACCCAGTCGCGCATCGCTTCGTTGAGCGCGTCCTTCAAGGTGGCCGAACCGGAGGTGACCGGCACCACCGTCGCGCCGAGCAGCTTCATGCGGTAGACGTTGATCTTCTGCCGCTCGATGTCGGTGGCGCCCATGTACACCACGCATTCCAGGCCCAACCGCGCGGCAACCGTGGCGCTGGCCACGCCGTGCTGGCCGGCACCGGTCTCGGCGATGATGCGCTTCTTGCCCATCCGCGCCGCCAGCAGCGCCTGGCCGATGGTGTTGTTGATCTTGTGCGCGCCGGTGTGGTTCAGGTCTTCGCGCTTGAGCAGGATCTGCGCGCCGCCGACATGGTCGCTCAGCCGCTGGGCGTGGTAGATCGGGCTCGGCCGGCCCACGTAGTGGGCCAGGTCGCGGTCGTAGGCGGCCTGGAATGCCGGATCCTGGCGGGCCTGGTCATAGGCCTGGGCGAGTTCCTGCAGCGGGCCGACCAGGGTTTCGGCAACGAAGCTGCCACCGTAGCGGCCGAAATGGCCCTGGGCATCCGGGAAGGCGTGGTAGTCGGCAATGGGGGAGGCAGACATGGAAGCGACCGCTGGTTCGAGACAGGTGGATACTCTAGCGCACGGGTCGTGACCGGAAAATGGATATTATCTGGCATATACCGTCAGGAAATCTCACATGAGCCGTTCGCTGTTGCCACCGCTCAATGCGCTGCGCGCGTTCGAGGCCACCGCCCGCCTGGGCGGGGTTGGCCGCGCCGCGCAGGACCTGCACGTGACCCACGGCGCGGTCAGCCGCCAGCTGAAGCTGCTGGAAGACCACCTCGGCCTGGCGCTGTTCCAGCGGGCCGGTCGTGGCCTGCGCCTGACCGCTGCGGGCACGCGCCTGCAGGCAGCGTGCAGCGAGGCCTTCAGCGGCATCGAAGACTGCGTGCGCGAACTGCGCCGGCCGACCGCGGCCCCGGCGCTGGTGCTGGGCTGCAGCGGCAGCGTGCTGGCGCGCTGGATGATTCCGCGCCTGCCCGCACTGCAGGCCGCCCTGCCCGGCGTACGCCTGCAGTGGTCGGCGCTGGATGGCAGCTTCACCGAGGCGCAGGCCGCACTGGACGCGGTGCTGCTGCTGGCGCAGGGGCCGTGGCCCCGGGGCTGGCAGGTGCGTGAGCTGGCGCCGGAACGGGTCGGCGTGGTGGTGGCCCCCTCGCATCCGGCCGCGCAGCGACTGCGGCATGTGCCGCCCTCGGCGCTGCTGCAGGAGACGCTGCTGCACACCAGCTCACGGCCGCAGGCATGGCCGGCGTGGGCGCAAGCGCACGATCTGGACACCTCGAAGCTGCAGCTGGGTACTGCCTTCGAACACCTGTACTACCTGCTGGAGGCAGCGGTGGCCGGGCTGGGCCCGGCGATCGCACCCGAGCCACTGGTGGCCGAGGACCTGGCCGCCGGGCGACTGGTCGCGCCGTGGGGATTTGCCGCCACCGGTGGCTTCTGGGTGCTGGCGCGACCGGATGGACCGGCAGATGGGCGCGTGGATGCGCTGGCCGACTGGCTGGGCCAGCAACTGCGCTGACAACAAAAAGGGGACGGAGGGGATTAAGTCGCAAGTGGCACAAACGACTTAATCCCCTCCGTCCCCTTTTTTCAGCTGGCAGTCGGGGTGGCCAGTCGCTGCTGCAGGTCTTCGCGCAGGCGCGACAGCTCGACTTCGGCCTGCTGCCGCTGCTGCATTCCTTCGCGATGGATGCTGCGCACTTCCTCGACCGTGGCGATCAACTGGTCGTGCACGTGGCGCAGCGTCGCCACGTCGATCACGCCGCGCTGGTTCCTGCGCGCGGTATCCACCGAGGCCTGGCGCAGCAGGTCGGCGTTGCGGCGCATCAGCTCGTTGGTGGCATCGTCGATGGCGGTGGACAGCTCGACCGCGGCCTTCTGCTCACCCAGCGAAAGCTGGATGGCGAACTGGCGCTTCCACGACGGGATGATGATCTCGCGAACCGTGTTGAACTTCTCGATCAGCTGCAGCGCGTTGGCCTGGATCAGGCGGATCATCGGCAGCGACTGGTCGGCCGCATGCTGCATCAGCTGCAGGTCGGACACGCGCTTTTCGAGCAGGCGGATCGCGTTGTCGACTTCGCTCTGGCGGATGCGCTGCTGCGGATCCTCACTGCCCTGCCTGGCCTGCTGCTCGGCCTGCAGTTCGGCCAGGCGCTGCTTGCCGGCCGCAGCATACAGGCCCAGCGCATGGCGTTCTTCGCGGACGATGTCATGCATGCGGTCGAACTCGCCCACGCGCTTGCCCATCAACGCCTGCTGCACACCGACATCACCCAGCAGCTGCTCGATCTGCGCATTGGTGTCGCTGAACTTCTGCACCAGCTCGCCCTTGGATACGCGCAGGCGGTCGATCAGGCCACCGATCACCGGCACCTTCGACCGCTGCGCGAAGCCGTCCAGCTTCAGGCTGCGTGCGATGCGCACCACTTCGCCCAGTTTCTCGCCGCTGGCATCGAGGTCACGATTGCGCACCTGGTCCAGCAACTGGCTGGAAAACGCTGCGGTGCGCGTGGCCGCTTCGCGACCGAAGACCTGCAGGTTGCCCGGGCGCAGGTCATCCAGCTCCAGACGGATCTCGGCGATGCGCGGCAGATCCTCGCGGACCAGGCCAAGCGCCTGCAATGCGCCTTCATCGAGCGGAACGGCGGTAGTCGTGCCGGGCACGAGGGCACCGGGGGTCTGGCTGTCCTGGGTCATCGGGCAGTCTCCTTGCAGTTGGGTAAGCGGCAGCGGCGGCCGGCTCAAGGCAGTCTAGCCTGAGCCGCCGCGACCTCGTCATCGATCTGTGCGTGCAGCGTGGCGGCCTTCGCCGCCAATGTGGCGCCGGCCGCGGCCTGGCCGGCCGCGGCGGCCTGCCGCCAGGCTGGCAACAGGACGTCATGGATGCGCGCGAAGCGTTGCAGCAGCACGTTGTCCTGGTCCTGCAGGAGCTGCCACTGGCCGGCCTCGAGACGGCGCAGCGTGGCCAGCCGGCGCAGGTGATCGAGCCGTTGCGACAGCGCGGCCTGGCCGGCGGTATCCAGCGACGCCAGCCGCACCGCTGCCAGCTCGACCCAGGCGTCCAGCGCTGCGGCCGCCGCTGAATGTCCGGCGATGGCCATGGCCCGCAGCTGCAGCTGCTGCTGCAGCTGCTGGGCCTGCTCGCGCGCCTGCAGGGCCAGCACGCCCAGCTGCGACTGCAGCGCACGTCCTTCCGCCTCGCGATCGACATCGCGCCCCAGCAGGCGGCCCCACCAGCCCGCCTGCTGCCGGATCTGCGCCGGGTTATCGGCCTGCAGGGCCAGCGCGATGCGTGCCAGTGCGGCCACCAGCCCTGCGCCCGCGCCCGGCGGCAACGGTGTTTCGCGCCGCGCCAGCGCCTGCAGCAACGGCGCACCATAGTCGGCCAGCGCGGCGACATCGGCCGTGTCCGGCAAGCTCGGTGGCGGCAGTGGCGCCTGCATGGTCACGGCAGCGGCGGCGGCTTCGGTGTCGTCGCTGGAATCTCCTCACCGTCGTCCGGCGGCAACGACTCGCCGTAGAAGTGACGCATCAGCGCCTCATCCAGCGCGCGCTCCTCCGGCGTCGTGGCACGGCGCACACGCGCACGCTGCGCCACCGCACTGTTCGGCACCCCACGCTCGACCTGCTGCCGCGCCCAGCCGGCGAACGCGGCCAGGGTCTGCGACACCTGTGCCTGCTGCGCCTGCGATTCCGCCAACAGTTCCACCAACGGTGCCAGGCCAGCCTGCAGGTCGTCGGCCAGGACCGTCGTCGGCACACTGGCGGCTGCCGCGACCGGCACCGGCGCGGCGGCCGGACGTGTTTCAGAAAGACGATGCAGGGCCTCCAGCAACGCCGGCCACGGTGCCGGGTCGGCAACGGCAATCGCTTCCGGCGCCGGCGGCGGAAGCTGCAGGGCGGTGGCGATGTCGGCCAGCTGCGCGACCACGCGCCCGCCGACATCGCTGTCGTCGGCCCCCATGGCCTTGTTGCGCAGGAAGTCGCGCTTGATCTGCGTCCAGCGTTGCGCCTGCGTGTCGTCCAGCACGCCGCGCAGCTCGGCCAGCTTCAACAGGTTTTCTTCGGCGCCGGTGGTCAGCAGCTGTGCCTCGCCCAGGTAGTGGTCGGAGATCAACTGCTGCAGCTCGTCCTCGTTCATCACCGGCGAGATCTTCTCGGCCAGCTTGTTCATGTTGCGGTAGCTACCCTGCAGCCGGAACGGCGGCTCGGTGCGGTAGCGATCGTCCTGCGCGGCACTGGCGATGTACTGCTGGTTGACGCGGTAGACCACGTCGCGCACGCGCAGCATGCGCTGCAGGGTGGCGGTGATTTCGTTGATCTCCGCGCTGCTGTAGGCGTGGCTGAGGCCGTTGGTCGAGACCTCCTTGCCCATCGCCCGGTCGACCAGCGTGTACAGGTCAGCCATGTCGCGCGTAGCCAGCGGCGCCAGCACCGGGTTGGAAGTCAGGCTGTTCTCGATGTAGCTGAGGGTAAAGGCCGCCTCCATGCCACCGAGCACATCACCCAGGTTGTAGATGTCGGCACGGTTGGCCAGCATGTCCGGAATCTTGAACACCTCGCCGGACTCGGTATACGGGTTGCCGGCCATCACCACGCAGAATTTCTTGCCGCGCATGTCGTAGGTGCGGGTGCGACCGCGCCACACACCTTCGATACGGCGGGTGCCATCGCACAGCGAGATGAACTTCTGCAGGAACTCCGGATGGGTGTGCTGGATGTCGTCCACATACAGCATGGTGTTGTTGCCCATTTCCAGCGCCAGGTTGAGCTTCTCCAGCTCCTGCCGCGAGGTCGCGTCCGGTGCCTGGGCCGGGTCCAGCGACCGCACCTCGTGACCCAGCGCCGGGCCGTTGATCTTCATGAAGACCAGGCCCAGGCGGTGCGCCACGTATTCCATCAGCGTGGTCTTGCCGTAGCCGGGCGGCGAAATCATCATCAGCAGGCCCATCAGGTCGCTGCGCTTGTTCTCGCCGACCGTGCCCATCTGCTTGGCCAGGTTGTCACCGATCACGCCCAGGTAGACATCATTGATCAGCTTGTTGCGTACGAACGAGGACAGCGGCCGCGCCTTGAACTCGGAAAGCCGCAGGGTCTCGCGCTCGCGGCCGATGATGCCCTGGCGCAGCGCCTGGTAGGCATGGAACGCTGGCACGAAATGACGCAGGTGCTGCTTCAGGCGCACCAGGAAGTCATCCAGCGATACCACCAGCGTGCCGTTGCTGATGCGTGCGTGTTCACCCAGCAGGCCACTGACCTCCGCCTGCAGCGCGGCGTCGCTGGCACGGGTACGCAACTGGCGCTGCACCAGCAGCAGTGCTGCAGCCTCGTCGACGTAGCCGGCATGCGGGGCATGCGCCGGCATCCGCGCCAGCGCCCGCAGCCACTGACCGGCCAGCGCCCAGCGCGTGGCCAGCGGATCCTGGCTGCGCTGCAGGGCGCGTTCGACCGCCTCGCGTTGCCCGGCCTGTTCCAGCTGCCGAGCCAGTGCCTCCAGCAGCGCTACGGCATGGCGGCTGCTGCTGAACACCGGTTCGCCGGCCGTTAGTTCCTCGCCCAGATAAGCGGCCGCGGCCTCTGCGGCATCGGCATCGAACGGCAACGCGTGGGATTGCGCATACGCCAGCAGTGCCTCGGCCATTTCCGCACGCAACGCCAGGCGCCCTTCATCGGACCCCAGCAGGCGTGCCAGCGCTTCAGCACCCATCTGGCGGGCCGGCCATTGCGCCACCGCTTCGCGCCGCTGCTCGGCAGCCCAGAACAGCACCGCCAGCGCACGCACCCGCGGTGCATGCCGCAGGCTGCCGGCCGCCTGCTGCAAGGGCAGCAACGCACGCAGGATCAGCGCGGCATCATGGTCATGGATGCCGCGCTCGTAGCCTTCGCGGTAGCGCGGTGCGGCAAACGCACGCACGCGCTGGTCCAGTGCTTCGGGCGTGGCGACGTCGTGCTGCAGCGTGGCCAGGTCAAGCCCGTCGCTCCCCTCCTGCGCGGCCATCAACAGGCTGCCGGCCAGATACTCGCCGCGATACAGCACAGGTGATTCGGAGTCCAGGGTGACCGGCCAGAACGGCTTCAGCGCATCCAGCTCCGGATCGTGCAGGGTCTCCAGGAAGTCGGTGCCGGTCAGATGGATCGCCAGCGTGTCACCACGCGGCAGCAGGGTCAGGTCCAGTGCCTGGGTGTTGACGCTGAAGCGATGGCGCGGCCCCAGCCGCACCACGTTGCCGCCCGCTTCGTACAGATCACTGCGGTCACGCAGCTGGCGCACCGCCTGGTCACGCACGCCCTTCAGGCGCGCTTCGATGTCGTCGGCCTTGACGTTGTCATGCAACGCGCGCAGGCGTTCGGCCAGCTCACGCAGCTTGAGGATCAGCGGATCGCCGGCAAAGAACGCATTGAGCTCATCGGCGGTGGCGAAGCGCTCGGTGCGCTTGGCCAGGCCATCGAGGATGCGGCTGGCCGCATCCAGCACCGAACGTGCCTTGCGCTGGCGGTCATCCAGCAGCGCCTGCTTGTGCGTTTCGAAGGCTTCAACCAGCTCTTCGCGCTTGCTCAGGATGTCGCCGAGGAACTGCTCGTGTTCGCCGAACTGGCTCTCCAGCTCCTCCAGCTGCACCAGCAGGCGCGACAGCTGCTCGTCGGCACGCTCCGGGTCCGTGGCCAGCGCCAGCGCGCTGGTGATCGACTGCGAGAACAGCGCGAACTGCGCGGCGAACTGCGCCACGGCCTCGGCTGAGCCGAGCGACCTGCGGCGCTGATCGGCACGCGCGCGGGCCTGGTTGAGGCGGCCGTACAGCACCGAAATGGACTCGACCACGCGGGTGCGGGCGGTGGCATCGTCCACCTTCAGGCCGGCCATCAGTTCAGACAGCATATCCAGATCGGCCGCCATCCCGCGCAGCCCCTCCAGCTGCTCATCCAGCTGGCGGGCACTCTGCGCCTGCTGCGCAGCCTCATCCAGCGCCTGCAGGCGCGTGGTCAGCGGCACCAGCGCGGCATCGCCGGCGAGGAAGTCACCCGTGGCGGCGCCGACACGATCCTGCGCCTCCACCAGCTCGGCCGTCATCGTCTCGATGCGCGCGGTGTCGATGTAACGCAGCTCGCGGATGGTCAGCAGCCGTCCACGCAATGCGGTGATCGCATTGAGGGCCTCGACGAAGGCCTGCACCTCGTTCCAGTTCTGCGGCTGCAGCCGGCCCAGCAGCGCCTTGTGCGCGGCCTCTGCCTCGACCATCGCCTGCGCCGACTGCTGACGGATCGACTGCACCTTCTCGTACTCGTCCAGCACCGATTCGCCGGTGGCGCTGATCTGCCGCAGCAGCGCCTCGGCGCCATCGCAGGCCGCGTCACCCAACCAGTGGTGGGCATCGAACAGGCGCCGGGTGTCGGCCACCAGGCGCTGGTAGCGCTGCACCGACACGTCCTGACCATCGATCTCGCGCGCCAGGTTGAACAGGTTGGAGATGCCCCGCACCAGTTCGGCGTTGCCGATGCGTCCCATGAAGGTGTTGCCGGGTGGCCGGCTTGCAGCAAACTCGTCACTGCTGAACGGGGTCTGCCAGACCTGCATCGGATGGATGCGGGTCGGTTCGCTGCCTTCGGCATGGAACAGCACCATGCGCCCGTCCTGCATCAAGGCGTAGCCATGGCCGAACACCGGGTTCTGCAGCACGCGCTGGATGGTGTTGTAGACGAACAGCGCCGAGCGCCCGCCTTCGCGCTCGTAGAAGATGTACAGCACGTCCTCGCCGTTGGGCGAACGGATGCTGCGCTTGAACTGCATGCCGGCCATCGAGGCGTCGAACGCCTTGTGCTCGCCGCCCTGCAGGTAATAGCCACCCGGGAAGATCACGCCGTGGTCTTCGGGCAGCTGCACGCAGGCCTGCACGATCGCATCGTTGCGCACGATGCCGCCGGTCAGCGTGTTGTAGATCAGCCCGCGCCACTCCGTCTCGCGGTACGGCAGCACCTTCAGCAGCACCAGCGAGCCGACCCGGGCAAATTCGAACTGGGCGTCGTCCAGCGACTGCGTGCTGTCCTCCACCGGTTCGCTGTAGATGCCCTGCCCGGTCTCGGTGTTGTTCTCGACCTTGATCGTGAGGTCGCCGCCGGTGGTCTCCACGAACAGGGTATCGAGGATGTTCAGGTGCGAATGGCGGCCATTGACCGCCAGGTCGCGGGTCGCCCGGGTCCATTCGAAGTCGAACGGCGGCGGCAGTGCGATATCGCGCTCACCGCGCGCATCCAGATAGGTCAGTTCGCCATCGCGCGACAGCGCCCAGCGGAACACGCGCACGTCGCTGCTGCGCTCACCGATCTGGAACGACGCCAGCAGCTTGTCCCCCACCACGATCAGCTGCAGCAGGCGCGCGTGCTTGTAGTAGGCGTACAGTTCGTTGAAGTCGTGCACGAAGCCGGGCTGGTCGAGGAAGCTGCCCTTCAGCTCCAGCGCCGCCACGTCGTAGCCGTCGCTGCCCTGCACCAGCCGGTACAGGCCGAACACGTCCTCGATGCGGGTCTGGGTCTTCAGCCCGATGAACACGTTGTAGCCGAACAGCAGGCGGTCCGGCCCGACCTGCACGATGTCACGGCCGACGCAGTTGTTTTCGCTGCGGATGCGGAAGCGCCCGACTACCTCCAGGCGGCTGTCGCCGAACTCGGCCAGGCGCTGGCGGTTGAGCGTTTCGGCCAGGCCCTGCAGGCGCTGGCCCTGCTCGGCCAGGCGGCGGCGCAGGACTTCATAGGCACCGCCCTGGGCAACGGCCTGGTCGACGGTAGTGCCGCCGGCCTCCGGTGCAGTGGATTCGGTGGACGGATGGGTATCAGACATCAGCAGGCTTCCGGCTCACGGGCGGACGGCCGCGGTTGCGGCCGGCGCGGGCGGGCGATGGCCGCAGCAGCCATCGCCCGATGCATCAACGGGCGCTGTCGACCACGGTGGCCGACACGGTCGGCACCGCTTCGGCATCCTCGGCGATCTGGCGCGGCGCCGGTTCGGCCACGGCCACGCCCAGGTAGCGCTGCATCAGCTCCTGCACGATCGGGCTCTTGCCGGCAAAGCCTTCGATCGACTTGCCCAGCGACACCGCCTTGACCAGGTTCTCGAACATGCCGCCGTCGCCACCGACCAGATCGATATCGGCGTTGCGCAGCGCGCTGGCGATGACGTTGGCGTTCTCGCGCGAGACTTCCTTGCCGGCTTCGATCGAGGCCAGCGCCTGCTTCAGGCTGTTGTCCAGCATCATGCGGAACTCTTCGTGGCCACGTGCCTGGTCGCTCAGCGAAGCGATCGCTTCGAACTTGCGCACCAGGCCTTCGGCTTCGGCCAGCAGCTTCTTCTGCACCACGCCGGCTTCGGCGTTGCCCAGCGATTCGGTGGCGGTGGCACGGGCCAGGCCCATCTTCTCCTCACCCTGCGCCTGCGCCTGCAGGGTCTCGGCCAGCACGCGGGCTTCGTTGCTGCCCTGCTTCAGGCTGGCTTCGGCCTTGGCTTCGATCACGCGGGCCTCGGCGATGCCGACCTTCTCGATGGCCAGTGCCGAAGCTTCACGCACCTGCGCTTCGGCCAGGCCCGGTGCGGCCTGCTCGGCGCGCAGCGCGTCGGCCAGCAGGCGCTTGGCTTCGGCCTGCTTGCCGGCTGCTTCGTGTTCGGCCTGGGCCAGCGTGGTCAGTTCCACTGCGCGGTGCTTGGAAGCGGTCTCGCGTGCCTGCGCTTCCTTTACCTCGCGCACCAGCGATTCCTGTGCCTTGGCCTCGGCTTCCAGGATCAGCACCTGCTTCTGGCGGTCGGCCTCGGAGACCTCGCGCACTTCCTTGATGCGCTCTTCCTCCTGCGCCACGGTCTTGTCGATGGAGATGCGTTCGCGGGTGATGTTGGCCACGTCCATCTTGCCCTGCTCGACCACCTTGTCGCGCTCCACGCCCTGCAGCTGCACTTCGCGGTCGGTGGTGACCTGCTCAAGCTGGCGTGCGCGCTCCACGCGCTCGGCCTCGATGGCCACGGCGCGCTGGCGGTTCTGCTCGGCCACTTCCACTTCGCGCAGGCGGTTCTGGTCGCGGATCTCGATCAGCTGCTGTGCTTCGATGCGGGCGTTCTCGGACAGCTGGCGCTGCTCTTCCTGCACCTTGGCGGTCTCGGCCTCCTCGCGCGCGCGGATGGTCTCGATCTCGCGCTTCTGGCGTGCTTCGGCTTCGGCCTGCTGGCGTTCCAGCGCCAGCAGCGCTTCACGCGCTTCCACGTTCTTCTTGGTGATGGCGAGCTTCTCGTTCTGCTCCAGCTCGTTGGTCACCACGTTCTGCGCGGCGGTCAGCTCGGTGATCTTGCGGATGCCCTGCGCGTCAAGGATGTTGAACTGGTCCAGCAGCGCCTTCGGGGTCTGCTCCAGGTAATCGATCGCCACGTCTTCCAGCACATAGCCGTTGAGGTCGTTGCCGATCACCGCGATGATCTCGTCGCGGAACTCCTGGCGCTTCTCGAACAGTTCGGTGAAGTCGAACTTCTTGCCGACCGTCTTCAACGCTTCGGAGAACTTGGCGTTGAACAGCTCATCGACGGCATGCTTGTCCGACGCACGGTCGGCACCGATGGCCTTGGCCACGCGCAGCACGTCGGCCTGGGTCTCGTTCACCCGCAGGTAGAAGGCCACAGCGATGTCGGCACGCATGTTGTCGCGGCAGATCAGGCCTTCCTTGCCACGGCGGTCGATCTGCAGGGTGATCAGGCTGATCCGCATCAGCTCGGCGCGGTACAGCACCGGGATGATCAGCGCACCGGTGAAGTGCACCTTGGGCGTGGAGCTCATGTCGTTGACGATCAGGGCCACGCCCTGGTCGACCTTGCGGTAGAAGGCCTTGAACAGCCCGGCCACGCCCAGCAGCAGGACGAGCAGGCCGCCGGCGACGGCCAGGAACGGTAAGAGGGATGCCAACGTCATTGATGAGTCTCCTTGTTGCCCGGAAGCAGGTTGTCCTGGAAATCGAGGGCGATCGCATCGGCGCGGACCACCCGGTAATAGTGTTGTTCGGCCATGTGCTCGACCAGCACGATGCGCTCGCCACGCTGCAGTTCGATGTCGCTGCGGATCTGCAGCACCAGCCCGGCGCCGCCATCATCGACCGTGGCATGACCGCTGCGTGCGTCCACTTTCGGCGATGCGACCACGCCGGCCCGGCCGAGCAGCGATGCCTGCGGCACCGGCCGCAGGCGCAGCAGGAAGCGCCGGACCGGGCGCAGGATCAGCGCGATGAGCGGTACCGCTGGCAGCGGTGCCAGCACCGCCACGAGCGTACCCAGGCCCCAGCGCAGCAGGTCCGGCAGCGGCAGCAGTACGAACAGATGGATGAAATAGGTGATGAGCCAGCCGAACAGGCTCAGCAGGGTGACCACCACCATGATCGGGACGCCACCCAGGCCCCAGCGCGCCAGCATGGCCGACAGGCCACTGAGGTCGGTCCCCGCCTCGAGCGCGCCATCGGCGCCGAGATTGCCAAAACCGTCATCGACCAGGCCGAACGCCGCAACCGCCCAATACATCACCGACACCAACAGCAGAATGCTGTACGGCAGCGTCGGGTAACCGAGTACGACGGTGAGAAACTCCTGCATCGCTTGCCTTCCTGGGCTGTGGGCGG
Organism: Stenotrophomonas sp. CASM106; assembly: GCF_049384825.1. Lineage (NCBI taxonomy): Bacteria > Pseudomonadati > Pseudomonadota > Gammaproteobacteria > Lysobacterales > Lysobacteraceae > Stenotrophomonas > Stenotrophomonas sp. CASM106. The sequence goes on along the minus strand of NZ_JBMRFS010000003.1, from coordinate 110,481 downwards.
CGGCCGCCCGTTCGGGGCGCGCCGCGCGCGTCCCGTCGATCCCCGCGCCAGCCCTCATGGCAGGCGCGCTTGGGACCATCCTATGTGAAGAATGCGTGCAGGCTCAAATCCAGGTCCAAATCACGGCAAATAATGACGCCAATCACTCGAGAACCGTGCAATCGGCGCGGCGCACTTCCTCGACGAAGGTGCGCATCTTGTAGCCGTCCTTGATGCCCGGCTCCAGTTCGATGCCACTGGAGACATCCACGCCCCACGGCAGGGTACCCAGCACCGCGTCGTAGACGTTTTCCGGGTTCAGGCCGCCGGCCAGCAGGAACGGGCGATGCAGGCCGGTCGGGATCCGGCCCCAGTCAAAGGCCACGCCGGTGCCGCCACCGCCGCCCGGCGCGTGGCTGTCGAACAGGAAGCCGGCGGCGCTGGGATAGCGCAGCTGCAGGGTGCGGGCGTTGATCTCTTCACGGCCGCCCATGGCGATCGCCTTCAGGTACGGCATGTTGAAGCTGCGGCAGAAGCTCTCGTCTTCCTCGCCGTGGAACTGCAGCAGGGTCGGTCGTACCGTGCGCAGCACCTCGCGCACTTCTTCCTTGCTGTTGTTGCGGAACAGCGCCACCACGTCGACCATGGGCGCGATCGCCTGGCGCATCGCGCGTGCCTCGGCCGGAGCGACCCGGCGGCTGCTTTCACGGGCGAAGATGAAACCCACCGCGTCCACGCCCAGCTCACCGGCCAGGCGGACGTCGCCGGCCCGGGTCATGCCACAGAACTTGATGCGCGTGCGGTAGTAGGAGCGGCTCATAGCGTGACCTCGGCGGGCAGATGCCAGTTGTCGGGGTACAGGGGCCCAAGGAACACCAGGCCCTGCGGCGGTGCGGTGGGACCGGCTACGGTGCGATCGCGCCCGGCCAGCAGTTCGGCGATCCATTCCACCGGCTTCTCGCCACTGCCCACCAGGATCAGCGATCCGACGATATTGCGGACCATGTGATGAAGGAATGCATTGCCCTGCACGGCGACCTCGATCACCTCGCCCTGGCGGCTGACCTGCAGCGACTGCAGTTCACGCCGTGCATGCAGCGCCTGGCACTGCACCGAGCGGAACGCGCTGAAGTCGTTCTCGCCGAGCAGGGCCTGGCCGGCGGCATGCATCAGGCCCGCGTCCAGCGCACGGCGCTCCCAGCTGAGGGTCTGCCGCTGCAGCGCCGGCCGCACTTCGCGGTTGAGCAGGCGGTAACGGTAACGGCGTGCCCGCGCCGAGAAGCGGGCGTGGAAATCATCGGCCACGGGCACGCACCAGCGCACCGCGATCGAGCGCGGCAGGCGGGTGGTGGTGCCCAGCATCCAGGCGCGCGGATCGCGCACCACGTCGGTGTCGAAATGCACGACCTGGCACTGGCCGTGCACGCCGGCATCGGTGCGACCGGCACAGACCACCTGCAGCGGCGCATCGGCCACCGACGACAGGGCCTGCTCAAGGCTGGCCTGCACGCTGGGACCACCCTCGCCCAGGTTCTGCCAGCCCCTGAAATCGCTGCCGTCGTACTCGACGCCAAGCGCGTAACGCATGTGCTACCTCGATGTTGCGGGAGGGGCGGCGCTCAGGCCGGATCGCGTTCGGACCAGACCGCCAGTTCGTTGCCACCGGGCTCGACGAACTGGAAGCGGCTGCCACCGGGGAAAGAAAACACCGGCCGTACGATCTCACCGCCAGCGTCGCGCACCGCCGCCTCGATGGGCGCCAGCTGGTCGGCATACAGCACCAGCAGCGGCGCGCCGCTGTCACTGGCCCGTTGCGGCTGGCCGCGGAAGAAGCCGCCCTGCAGGCGGCCATCGTCGAAGGCGGTGTAGTCGCTGCCATAGTCGACGAACGACCACCCGAACACCTTTTCGAAGAAGGCGCGGCTGTCGGCCGGGTCACTGGAGGCGAATTCAACGTAGTCGATACGGCGCTCGCGGCTCATGGCACGGTCCTTGTCGGCGGGTTCGGTCACGGCAGGCGGGCCAGCAGTTCGCGAGCCTGGGCCTGGCAGTGCAGGTCGCCGCCCTCGGCCACTTCCAGCAGCAACGTCCGTGCGGTCTGCGCATCGCCCAGGTCGAGGTAGGCGATGGCCAGTTCCAGGCGTTCCTGCCCGGCGCGCGGCGCCCAGCCGGCATCGCTGGCCGGCGCGGCAGTACCGTCTTCATGCGCGGCCGCGGCCAGCGCGTCGTGCGGCGCCGCGCTCGAATCCCCGCCGTCATGATGCTCGGCCGGCAGGTCGAACACGCCGCGGAACTGCGGCTGCTGTTCGGCGTGCAGCGCGTAGTCCGGCACTGCGATCTCGTCAGGGACCGCCTGCGCGGGCGGCTCATCCTGCACGGGGGTGTCCTGCATGGCCACCGGCTCGTCCCAGCGCGGCAGGTCGGTCACGGCCCCGGGCAGCTCCACCACTTCGTCATCGCGCAGCGTCTGCGCCTGCCAGTCAGTCTGGGCGGCGACGTCGGCGACCGCTTCGGCAGCCACGTCATCCTGCACCTCGGCTTCGGTCGCCCAGGCAGGCATCGCCGGTTCCTGGCGGCCACTGTCGGACACCGCCGTCGACCACGAAGACTGCTCGGCCAGCGTATCCAGCGCCGCGCCGGCCGGTACCGCAGCGGCCAGGCCGGCGGCGTCGCCTTCCTCGCGCAGCGGCGGCAGTGGCGACGGCTTGCGACGACGCAGCAGCCAGGCCGCGCCGGCCGCCAGCAACAGCACCGGAAGACCCAGCCAGTACCACGGCGTTGCCGCATCGCGGGCATCCGGTGCCTGCGCCAGGCGCTGCTGCGCCGCGGCCAGGTCGTTGTCCTTCATCGCGATCAGCGACTGCTGCTGTTCCTTGAGTTTTTCCAGGTCGGCCACCCGCTGCTTCAGCTCGCCGATCTCGGCATCGCGGGTCGCGATGTCCTCGCGTGCCTGGCGCAGTTGTTCGTTGCCCAGCATGTCACCCTCGCTGCCGGCTGCAGTGCCGGTGGTTGTGCCCGCGTGCGCGGCGTCGGAGGCCAGCGCCGGAGCGATTTCAAGTCGTGCCCCAGTGGCCGCAGCCGGGGAAGAGGCGTTCGTGGTTCCCGCCGTGGCGACCGGGGCGACAGTACCCGCCGGTTGCGGCACGGTGCGCGCCTGACGCCACTGTGCGGCATGCTCGCGCACCAGCGCGGCGGCCTCGGCGGCATCGACCGCCGCCAGTGCATCGCTGCCGGGCATGCGCAGCACGGCGCCCTGCTTGAGCAGGTTGACGTTGCCACGGATGAAGGCCTCCGGGTTGGCCCGCAGCAGCGCAATCATTGCGCGGTCGCGGCTGACCTGGTTGCCGCGGGCCACCACGCTGGCGATCTGCGACAAGGTCTGCCCACGCTGGACGGTAACGCTGCCATCGGCTGCCGGTGCGGCAGCGGGTGCAGCCACTGCACGCGGGCGAGCCGGTGCGGGTGCCGGCGTGGTGGCGGTGGACGGCGCAGGCGCGCTCACGCTCTCCGCGGCGGCGGGCGCCGGGGCGGCCTCACGGGCGATGGTGTTGGAGAGCGTACCTGCGGGTGCAATGATTTCCGGCTCGGCCACGGCCAGTGCGCTGGACGGTGCATCGACCAGCGCCGAGTACTCGCGCACCAGGCGGCCCTGGCCCCAGTCCGCCTCGATCAGGAAGCTCAGCGACGGGGTCTCGACCGGCGTCTGCGAGGTCACACGCACCACTGCCCTGCCCTGCGCATTGCGGGTCAGTTCGAACTGCAGTTCGCCCACCAGCCCGGTCGGCCGCTGCAGGCCGACGCGCTCGAAGGTGACCGGTGAGGCCAACGCGACACGCAGGTTCTCCAGCTCGGACGGATCGGCCGAGACCACCGGGATTTCGGCCAGCAGGGGCTGGCCCGGCTTGGACAGGACACGGATGTCGCCCAAGCCCAGGGCAAGCGCCGAACTGCTGGCCAGGGCCAGCAGCGCGGTGGAAAGATAGAGGAGGGGGCGCTTTGCGCCCCTGGCCCGTTTATTCATGGCGACACTATAAAGCGTGCGGACCGCGGTCCGCACCCACCGATGGGGACCTTCGGTAGTGCCGGCCGCTGGCCGGCAGACACGCACGTGCCATCACGGCAATGCCGGCCAGCGGCCGGCACTACCGGTGAGGCAACCGCTGTGATCAGCGCTGCTCGGCGGCGACCAGCTCGGCCAGCTGCACGGCATTCAGGGCGGCGCCCTTGCGCACGTTGTCCGATACGATCCACAGGTTCAGGCCGCGCGGGTGCGACAGGTCCTCACGGATGCGGCCGACGTACACCGCGTCGGTGCCCGAGGCGTGGGTGACCGGGGTCGGGTAGCCACCGGCCTCGTGACGGTCCACCACTTCGATGCCCGGCGACTGCTCCAGCAGCGCACGTGCTTCGGCCACGGTGACCTTGTCGCGGGTTTCGATCGCCACCGACTCGGAATGGCCGTAGAACACCGGCACGCGCACTGCAGTCGGGTTCACCAGGATGCTGTCGTCGCCGAGGATCTTGCGGGTCTCCCAGATCAGCTTCATTTCTTCCTTGGTGAAGCCGTTGTCCTGGAAGTCGTCGATGTGCGGGATCAGGTTGAAGGCGATCTGCACCGGGAAGCGCTGCGGATCGATCTCCTGGAAGCTCAGCAGCTGGCCGGTCTGCTTGCCCAGCTCCTCGGTGGCCGAACGACCACCGCCGGACACCGACTGGTAGGTGGAGACGTTGATGCGCTCGATGCCGTACTTGCGGTGCAGCGGCGCCAGCGCCACCAGCATCTGCATGGTCGAGCAGTTCGGATTGGCGATGATGCCGCGCGGACGGTTGGCGACCTGTTCCGGGTTGACTTCGGACACCACCAGCGGCACGTCATCGTCGTAACGGAAGGCCGAGGAGTTGTCGATCACCACCGCACCTGCGGCGGCGAACTTCGGTGCGTATTCCTTGGACACACTGCCACCGGCCGAGAACAGCGCGATCTCGACGCCGGCCGGATCGAAGGTGGCCAGGTCCTGGACCGTGACCTTCTGGCCGTTGAACTCGATCTCGCCACCGGCCGAACGCTCGGAGGCCAGGACGCTCAGGGTACCGACCGGGAAATCACGCTCGGCCAGGATCGACAACATGGTCTCGCCGACGGCGCCGGTGGCACCGACGACGGCGACGTGGAAACTGCGCTGTGCATTGCTCATGGGGGAACTCTCACGAAAACGGGAATGGGGAAAAACACGCACGACAGCTGGGTTCGGGGAACCTCCTCAAGCGGGGCGCGCGGAGGTTCCCTATCGTTTCCCGGTTTTTTTGCCCAGCGTCACGCGCGCGGCCATCGCCGCGTCAGCGTTGATCGCGCTCGGCATCCGCGACGGGCCGCCGTCCAGGCCGAGCCCGGCAAGCAGATTATCCACCGCCAGCTGTACCATCGCCGTGCGCGTGGCCAGCGAGGCGCTGCCGATATGCGGAGTGAGCACGACGTTGCGCAGCGCCAGCAGTTCCGGGCGTACCGTTGGCTCGCCTTCGTACACATCCAGACCCGCCGCAGCCAGGCGACCGTTGGCCAGCGCATCGGCCAGCGCGATCTCATCGACCAGGCCACCGCGGGCGATATTCACCAGCGTCGCCGACGGCTTCATCTTCGCCAGTGCGGCGGCATCGATCAGATGATGCGAGGCCGGCGTGTACGGCAGCACCAGCAGCAGGTGGTCGGACTGTGCCAGCAGCGTATCCAGGTCCACATAGGTCGCGCCCACTTCCACCTCGGTCGCCGCCGGCAGCTGCGACCGGTTGTGGTACAGCACCTTCATGCCGAAACCGTGCGCGCCGCGACGGGCGATGCCCTGGCCGATGCGGCCCATGCCAAGGATGCCCAGCGTGCTGCCGTGGATATCGGCACCGAGCATGGTCTGGAACGACCACTGCTGCCACTGCCCTTCGCGCAGCCAGCGCTCGGACTCGGTGATGCGGCGCGCGGTGGCCATCAGCAGGGCGAAACCGAGATCGGCGGTGGTTTCGGTCAGTACGTCCGGTGTGTTGCTGGCCAGGATGCCGGCCGCGCTGAGCGCGTCGACGTCCAGGTTGTTGTAGCCCACCCCGACATTGGCGATCACCTGCAGCTGCGCGGCGCCGGCCACCTGGGCCGCGCCGATGCGCTCGTTGAGCGTGATGATCGCGCCGTCGGCGCTGGCCAGTTGTCCGGCGATCTGGTCCGGCGCCCAGGCGGTGACGGTGTCGGTGCAGCGCAGCTGCACGCGATCGCGCAGCGGCGCGATGGCCGCGTCGATCAGCGGCTGGCTCACCCACACGGTCGGCCGCGTGTCAGCCATCGATCTGCCCGGGAATGCGCGGGGTGATCGTGCCGACATCGCCGCACTGCGCGCGGTGGCGCAGCGCCTGGTCCATCAGCACCATCGCTACCATCGCCTCGGCGATCGGGGTGGCGCGGATGCCGACGCAGGGGTCGTGGCGGCCGGTGGTGACCACCTCGACCACGTTGCCGGACGTATCCAGCGACGGGCCCGGCAGGCGCAGGCTGGAGGTCGGCTTCAACGCGATCGAGGCGACCACCGGCTGGCCGGTGGAAATGCCACCGAGGATGCCACCCGCGTGATTGCTGGCGAAGCCCTGCGGGGTCAGCAGGTCGCGGTGTTCGGTGCCCTTCTGCGCGGCGCTGGCGAAACCGTCGCCGATCTCCACGCCCTTCACCGCGTTGATGCTCATCAGCGCGGCAGCCAGTTCACCGTCGAGTTTGCCGTAGATCGGCTCACCCCAGCCCGGCGGCACATTGTCGGCGACCACGTCCACGCGCGCGCCGACCGAATCTCCGGACTTGCGCAGCGCGTCCATGTACGCCTCCAGTTCGGGCACCTGTGCAGCGTGCGGCCAGAAGAACGGGTTGTCTTCCACCGCCGACCAGTCGAAACCGGCCGGGGTGATGTCGCCCAGCTGCGACAGGTAGCCACGCACGGTGACGCCGAAGCGCTCGGCCAGCCACTTCTTGGCGACCACGCCAGCGGCCACGCGCATGGTGGTCTCGCGTGCCGAGGAACGGCCGCCACCGCGCGGGTCGCGGATGCCGTACTTGTGCCAGTAGCTGTAGTCGGCATGGCCCGGCCGGAACTGCTGGCCGATGTTGGCGTAATCCTTGCTGCGCTGGTCGGTGTTGCGGATCAGCAGCGCGATCGGGGTGCCGGTGGTCAGGCCCTCGTACACGCCGGACAGGATCTCGACCTCGTCGGCCTCGCGCCGCGCCGAAGTATGCCGGCTCTTGCCGGTGGCGCGGCGCTGCAGGTCGTGGGCGAATTCGGCCGCGTCCAGCGCCAGCCCCGGCGGGCAGCCATCGATCACGCAGCCGATGGCCGGCCCGTGCGACTCGCCGAACGTGGTGACGGTGAACAGCTTGCCGAACGAATTGGAGCTCACGGGCGCTGCGCCGCCAGTTCGGTGATGCGTGCGCTGTGGGCGATCAGCTCGCGGCATTCAACCGCGAAGATACCCATCTGGCCGACCTTGAATTCGATCCAGGCGAAATCGACTTCCGGCAGCAGCTTGACCAGATGCTGCTCGGACTCGCCCACTTCACAGATCAGCAGGCCGTCCTCGCTCAGGTGCAGCGGGGCATCGCGCAGGATCTTCAGCACCAGGTCCAGGCCGTCGTCGCCGGCACGCAGGCCCATCTCCGGCTCGTAGGAGTATTCCTGCGGCAGGGCATCGGTCTCGTCGTTGGTGACGTATGGCGGATTGGTGACGATCAGGTCGTAGTGGCGGCCGGACAGGCCGTTGAACAGGTCCGACTTGATCAGGGTGACGTTGTGCGCCTGCAGGCGCTCCTTGTTTTCTTCGGCCAGCGACAGTGCATCGTCGCTCAGGTCGACGCCGTCCACCTGCCAGTTCGGGTAGTAGTGGCCCATGGCGATGGCGATGCAGCCCGAACCGGTGCACAGATCCAGTGCACGGTACACGTCGCGGCCGGCCAGCCACGGCTCGAAGCCGCATTCGATCAGTTCGGCGATCGGCGAGCGCGGTACCAGGGCGCGCTTGTCGCTCTTGAAGCTCAATCCTGCAAACCAGGCCTCACCGGTCAGGTAGGCGGCCGGGATGCGTTCATCGATGCGGCGCTGGAACAGCTCCAGCACGCGCAGCTTTTCGGCCTGCAGCAGGCGCGCCTGGCCGTAGGCCGGGCCGAGGTCGTGCGGCAGGTGCAGGCTGTGCAGCACCAGCTGGGTGGCCTCGTCCAGCGCGTTGTCGTAGCTGTGCCCGAAGGTCAGCCCGGCTTCGTTGAAACGGCTGGTGCCGTAGCGGATCAGATCGATGATCGTGTGGAGTTCGGCGGCCGTTTCAGCGGTCATGGCGGTACTGCGGGCAAAGTGGCCCCCGATTATAGGGGCTGGCGCCCGTGGCGGCATCCGTTGCGGCGGAAACGATTCGGGCCACAGCCGGTATGATGGGGCCCACTTCGCGCGGGAGCCCCCATGTTCAATCGCAACGCCGGCATCATCCTGCTGATCGCCCTGGCGGCGGGTCTCGGCCTGCTGGCCGCCCAGCAGGTGTTCGCGCCGAAGCCGCCGGCCAATGCCCCGGCCACCGAAGCGATCACGCTGTACCCACAGCCGCGCGAACTGCCCGACTTCAACCTGGCCCAGTCCGACGGCACCCGCCTGATCCCGGGCGAACTGAAGGGCCACTGGACCCTGGTGTTCCTGGGCTTCACCTTCTGCCCGGACGTCTGCCCGACCACGCTGGCCGCGCTGGCCGGCGCGCAGAACCAGTGGGAAGCCCTGCCCGACAGCCTGCGCCCACGCGTGCTGTTCATCTCGGTCGACCCCGACCGCGACAGCGCCACCCGCCTGGGCGAGTACGTGCACGGCTTCCACAAGGACACCCTGGCCGCCACCGCTGACGTTCCCTCGCTGGAGCGCTTCGCCACCTCATTGGGCTTCGTGTTCCAGAAGGTGCCGGGCAAGCATTTCGACGAGAACCCCGAGGATTACACCGTCGAGCATTCGGCCAGCCTGGCCGTGCTCGACCCGCAGGGCCGCCTCGCCGGCCTGGTACGCCCCCCGTTCAACGCGCCGGCGATCGCCCGCGACCTGCAGAAGCTGACCGAGAAAACCGCCCCATGAGCCTCACCACCGCCCTGACGTATGCCCTGCCCCACCGCCTGCTGTCCTCGATGGCGCGTTCGCTGGCGTACTCGGACGATCCGCGCGTGTCGCGCTGGCTGATCGACACGGTCACCCGCAAGTTCAACGTCAACCTGGACGAAGCGGCCAACCCGGACCCGCGCAGCTATTCGACCTTCAACCAGTTCTTCACCCGTGCGCTGAAGCCGGGCGCACGCGTGGCCGATGCCGATCCGCGCAGCCTGGTGATGCCGGCCGACGGCCGCATCAGCCAGCTCGGCAGGATCGAGGCCGGCCGCATTTTCCAGGCCAAGGGCCAGTCATTCACCGCTGCCGAACTGCTGGGCAGTGACGAGGACGCCAAGCCATACAACGATGGCCTCTACGCCACGGTGTACCTGTCGCCGCGCGATTACCACCGCGTGCACATGCCCTGGACCGGCACCCTGCGTGAGACCGTGCACGTGCCGGGGCGCCTGTTCAGCGTTGGTCCGGCGGCAGTGAACGGCGTACCGCGCCTGTTCGCCCGCAACGAGCGCCTGGTCTGCCACTTCGACACCAGCTTCGGCCCGATGGTCAGCGTGATGGTCGGTGCACTGCTGGTGTCCGGCGTGGAAACCGTGTGGAGCGGCGAGGAGATTCCGCACTACGGCGACCGCATCACCCGCAAGGACTACCGCGGCCAGGGCATCAAGCTGGAGCGTTTCGCCGAGATGGCACGCTTCAACTATGGCTCGACCGTGATCGTGCTGCTGCCGCCGGGCGTGGCCGAATTCGCCCCGCAGCTGGGCGCCGAAAGCCCGGTACAGCTGGGCCAGGCCCTGGCGAAGCTGCGCTGATAAAAAGGGGACGGAGGGGATTAAGTCGTTTATGCATAAACGACTTAATCCCCTCCGTCCCCTTTTTCCACAACGGGATGCCGGCCAGCGGCCGGCACTACCGGTACGCGCGTTACTGCAGGGCCGGGGCCGGGCCGACGTCCATGCCGTCGTAGTCTTCCACGCCCTTCTCCGCGGCCAGCGCTGCGAATTCCTGGTTGCGACGGTCCAGCGAGGCTTCGTCGTGGATCTCCACGCGCTCCACATGCAGCACGTGGAACGGCGCGTCACCCTCTTCCGGATCTTGTTCGAACAGTTCCACGAAGGTGTAGCCCTGCGCCTGCAGGTGCTCTGCCAGTGCCTGCAACGGCTCAGCAGTGGAGTGCACGAAGAAGTACCCCCACAGCAACGGGCCGTTGATGTCCCAGTCGGTGTTTTCGCGGAGGTTGGCGAACAGGTTGCGGGTGTCTTCGAGATCCATGCGGGTTCCAGGGGTCGGGGGAATTACTTGTCGCAGCCCTGCAGCTTCAGCGTCTGGCCGTGGCGCAGGCTGTAGGCCGGGGCCTTCAGGCCGTTGGCGCGGGCCAGGGTCGGCACGTCGCACTGGAACTTCGCCGCGATGGCGCCCAGGGTCTCGCCCTTGCCCACCTTGTGGCTGCGCACCGGCTTCGGGCGCGGGGCCGGCGCCGGGCGAGGCGTCGCCACCGCCGCCACCGGCGTGGTCGGCACACTGGTGGAGGCCGCAGCGTCGGCCACCGGCACCACGCCGCCCACGGCGACGCTGCCGGTGTAGCTGGCCACGGTCGGGCGCTTGATCGCCGCGTTCAGATCGGCGGTGATCAGGGTGCGGGCCAGGTCGGCACGCGGGCCACTGACGCAGTTGCGCTGGTACAGCCCGGCGATGCGGGTGGTGGCGTTGATCAGGGTGCCGGCCGGAATCCAGCCATCGGCTTCATAGCGCGGGTTGAGGTTGCGCAGCGCGCGCATGTAGCCATCACGGGTGCCGTGGCTGCCCAGGCAGATGGTCAGTTCATAGATGGTGGTGGACTTGGCCAGGCGCAGCGTGGCCGGCTGCGCGCTGATCTTCGGGAACTCCACGCCATACTGCTGCGGGTGCAGGAAGATCCAGGCCGCGGCAATCACCATCGGCACATAGTCCTTGGTCTCGCCCGGGAACTGGTTGTAGACACTGTCGGTCCAGAAGCTCTGGCCGGCGCTCTGCTTGAACACGCGTGCGGCACGGCCTTCGCCACCGTTGTAGGCGGCCACCGACATTTCCACGTTGTTGTTCAGTTCGCGCAGGCGTTCGTTGAGGTAGCTGGCGCTGGCCTCGGCGGCGCTGCGCGCATCGAAGCGCGTGTCGAAGCCGGTGCCATCCGGGCCGAGGCCGAAGCGACGGCCAGTGGCCGGCATGAACTGCATCAGGCCGGCGGCGCCGGCACGCGAGGAGGCGTGCACGCGGCCGTTGGATTCCTTGGCCATGATGCCGAACAGCAGCGCCTCGGGCAGGCCACGCTTCTCCCACTCCGGCCACATCACCGCGCGCAGGTTCTGGTAGTTCTCGTAGCTGGTCAGCAGCGCCGGACGCATGTCGGTCAGCCAGCGACGGATGCCGGCCTGCACCGCCGGGTTGTACTCGACCATGCTGTCGAAGGCGTGCCGCTTGTCGTTCAGCAGCGCGGCAGCGCGCGCGGCCTCGGGCACGTCCGCGGTCAGCGGGCCGATGTGATCCGGGTCGGCTTCCAGGCGGTCACCCCCCTCGTCGGCCACGTCATCGCTGGCAGCGGCATCGGCGTCGTGCTTGAGCAGGCGCTTGTAGCTGGCCAGCAGGGTGCCCATCTGGCAGCCCTTCTGCTTCACGCAGTCGTTGAGGACATCTTCCATGTCCTCCAGCGCGGCGTCGGCCTCGTTGCTGCCCTTGGGGTCGGCATTGGCGACCAGCAGCAGGGCGTCGCTGTAGCGCTTTTCGGCGGCGGTCATGCGCTGCTGCAGCGCATCCACCTTCACCTTGTCCCGGGCCGAAACCCGCTGCGCATGGGCGTCGGGCGCCAGGGAAACCAGGCCGGCCAGGGCCAGCAGCGGCCAACCGCGGGAAATCAGGACAGGAACGGGCATTGATGGCACTGTGTGCGAAACAGGCAGGCAGAGTAGCGGCGCCGCCAAGGTCCGGGCAAGCCGACCTTCGGACCGTCACTGCCGGCGGTTAACATTGGGCTATTCATCACAAGGGCTGGACCATGGATCCGATTCTGCTCGGCAAAGGCATTACCGACGATATTGCCGTCACCCTGCTGCCGAAACTCGGCAACCGCCACGGCCTGGTGGCCGGCGCCACCGGTACCGGCAAGACCGTGACCCTGATGACGCTGGCCGAGGGCTTCTCGCGACTGGGCGTGCCGGTGTTCCTGGCCGATGTGAAGGGCGATGTCTCCGGCCTGGCCGTGCCCGGCAGCGGTGCCGAGAACCTGCTCCAGCGTGCCGCCGAGATCGGCGTGGCCGACTATGCGCCGGCCGCCAGCCCCACCCTCTTCTGGGACCTGTACGGCAAGCTGGGCCACCCGGTGCGCACCACCGTCAGCGAAATGGGCCCGACCCTGCTGGCGCGCATCCTCGAGTTGAACGACACCCAGTCCGGCGTGCTCGACATCGTGTTCAAGCTGGCCGACGACCGCGGCCTGCTGCTGCTGGACATGGACGACCTGCGCGCCCTGCTCGGCCTCGTCGCCGAGGAGCGCAAGGACATCTCCACCGAGTACGGCCTGGTCAGCGCGCAGTCGATCGCCGCGATCCAGCGTTCGGTGCTGCGCCTGGCGCAGGACGGTGGCGAGCACTTCTTCGGCGAACCTGCGCTGGAGCTGGCCGACATCATGCGGGTCAACCACGACGGCCGCGGCATGATCGGCATCCTCGCCGCCGACCAGCTGGTACTCAAGCCCAAGCTGTACTCCACCTTCCTGCTGTGGCTGCTGTCGGAGCTGTTCGAGCAGCTGCCGGAAGTGGGCGACCTGGACAAGCCGAAGCTGGTCTTCATCTTCGACGAGGCACACCTGCTGTTCGACGATGCGCCGCCATCGCTGGTGCAGCGCATCGAGCAGGTGGTGCGCCTGATCCGCTCCAAGGGTGTGGGCGTGTATTTCTGCTCGCAGTTCCCCGACGACGTGCCAGGCAACATCCTCGGCCAGCTCGGCAACCGCGTGCAGCACGCACTGCGCGCGTTCACCCCGCGCGACCAGAAGGCGGTGAAGACCGCGGCCGAAACCTTCGTGCCGAACCCGAAGCTGGACGTGGCCAAGGTACTGAGCCAGCTCGGCACTGGTGAGGCCCTGGTCTCCACGCTGCAGGACAAGGGCATCCCGATGCCGGTGCAGCAGACCATGATCGCGCCGCCACGCTGCCGGATGGGGCCGATCACCGAAGCCGAGCGCGCCCAGGTGCGTGCCGGCAGCCCGGTCGGCAGTCGCTACGACACCGCGATCAACCGCGAATCGGCCGCCGAACTGCTGGCCCAGCGTGCACAGAAGACTGTCGAACAGGCGCAGGCGCCGGCCGCGCGCAGCCGCGAACAGGACGAAGCGCAGGAAGGCGGTTTCGGCCAGGCGATCAAGGATGCGATCTTCGGCACCAAGCGCCGCCAGGGCATGATCGAGACGATGGCCAAGCAGACCACGCGCACCGTCGGCACCAAGCTGGGCAACCAGATCGTGCGCGGCATCCTGGGTGGCATCTTCGGCGGAAAGCGTTGATCTGCCACGGCCGGGGTCAGAGCCCTTTCCGCTGGAAAGGGATCTGACCCCAGGGTCGACCCCCCGCCAGGGAGGGCTCCGACCCCGCTCCCCATTCGTCATCCGGAAAAGAAGTCGTATTGCATGTCGCGTTGGCGTCCCCCCGCAGAAAAAAGCACGGCCCTGATCACCGCCTCCGGGCATGCCCGGCTGAAGGCCGAACTGGATGAGCTGTGGCGTGTGCGCCGCCCGGAGGTGGTGAAGGCACTGGCCGCGGCCGCCGCGGAAGGTGACCGCTCCGAGAACGCCGAATACACCTATCGCAAGAAGCAGCTGGGCGAGATCGATCGTCGCGTGCGCTACCTGACCAAGCGGCTGGAATCACTGCGCGTGGTCGACACCACGCCGACCGACCCGCTGGCGGTGTTCTTCGGCGCATGGGTGGAACTGGAGAATGTGGACAGTGGCGAGACCAGCCGCTATCGCATTGTCGGGCCGGATGAGACCGATGCCGGGCTGGGCTGGATCAGCATCGATTCGCCGTTGGCGCGGGCGCTGCTGAAGAAGCGACTGGATGATGAATTCTCGGTGGAGCTGCCCGGCGGGCAATTTACCTTTACGGTGATCGGGGTGGAGTACGCGCCGTTGTAGAGTCGAGTCATGCCCGACCTCGCTGCCGTTGTAGAGCCGAGCCCATGCTCGGCTGATGGGCAAACGCAGCCGAGCATGGGCTCGGCTCTACAACGGCGGCGGGTATGTGCGCCCTGCACGCAACGGGCGGAAATACTCGGCATTGCGATAGAAGGCGGAATCCTGCACGCCATGCCAGCCAGGAACACCGGCCAACGGCAGGGGCCGCAGCTGCAGCGGATCGGTCACTGCCCTGCCTTCGGCAATGGCCGCAGTCACCGCGTCGACGCAGGCAGCATCGGCATCACCCTGCACCACCACGCACTTGCCCACCAGCAATCGCCCCGGCAGCAGTGCCTGTTCCATCAACGCGTGCCCGAATACCGTGGCAATGGCGATGTCACCGCTCTGCCAGCGCGTTGGCTCGAACAACGCAGGCCAGTCATGCCCATCCCACGCGCGCAGCAACGTGACATCACCCACACGCACGATCACGCCGGTTTCGTCGAACTGGGTCAAGGCGGCCTGCGCGCGGTTGCGCTGGCCGGGTGGCATGGCTTCGATATGCCGGCACTGCTGCACGTTGAGTGCCCGCTTGAGCTTTGGGTGGGAGGCCCACACCAGCGCGTTGAACAGGTCGTGCCAGTTGTCGGCACGGGTGGCGATGCGCCCCTGCGCGATGCGGGCCTCGTAGTGCAGGCCATCGGCCAGCAACGCGGCATCCTGTTCGACCAGCTGCCAACCCGGCAGGGACAGGCGTGCGTCAAGCGCCGCGATGGACGGCCAGTGGGGGCCATCCAGCAGATCACGGAAATCCTGCAGCCCGGCAAACAGCGGCTGCGCGAACACCTGCGGATCGATCGCCGCACGTGGCGGCGGTACGAAGCGCCGGACGCCGCCCCCGTCACTGGCGGCGGTCGTCGCTGCGGTCACAGCATCTTGAGGTCGAATGCCGGGCGGGTAGCGGCGGGCAGCGCGTCACCGTACAGGTCGTGCTCGTCGCTCTCGGTGATTTCCACGTCGACGAATTCGCCCACGCGCAGCGGCACCTGGTCGGCGTTCTGGATGTGCACCAGTCCGTCGATCTCCGGCGCATCGGCCCTGGAACGGGCCACGGCGATATCGCCTTCGATGGCGTCGACCAGGCACTGCTGCACGGTGCCGATCTTGGCCTCCAGTCGTGCGGCGGAGATCTGCGCCTGCTTCTCCATGAAGCGGGCCAGACGCTCCTGCTTCACTTCCTCCGGCACAGCATCGGGCAGATCGTTGGCGGTGGCCCCCTCGACCGGCGAATAGGCGAACGCACCCACGCGATCCAGCTGCGCTTCGTCGAGGAACGACAGCAGTTCTTCGAACTCGGACTCGGTCTCGCCCGGGAAGCCGACGATGAAGGTCGAACGCACGGTGATGTCCGGCGCGATACGGCGCCAGTTCTGCACGCGCTCCAGGGTCTTCTCGACCGCACCGGGGCGCTTCATCAGGCGCAGGATGCGCGGACTCGCATGCTGGAACGGGATGTCCAGGTACGGCAGAATGCGGTTCTCGGCCATCAGCGGCACCACTTCGTCCACGTGCGGATACGGGTAGACGTAGTGCATGCGCACCCACGCATCCAGCTCGGACAGGCCTTCGCACAGCGCCTTCAGGCGGGTCTGGTAGGCCTTGTCGCGCCACATCTTTTCGGCGTACTTCACGTCCACGCCGTAGGCCGAGGTGTCCTGCGAAACCACCAGCAGCTCACGCACGCCACCACGCACCAGGCGCTCGGCTTCGCGCAGCACCTCATCCACCGGGCGCGAGACCAGCTTGCCGCGCATCGACGGAATGATGCAGAAGCTGCACTTGTGGTTGCAGCCTTCGGAAATCTTCAGGTAGGCGTAATGGCGCGGGGTCAGCTTGATGCCGTAGTCGGGCACCAGATCCACGAACGGATCGTGCTTGGGCGGCAGTGCTTCATGCACCGCTTCCATCACGCTCTGGTAATCCTGCGGGCCGGACACCGCCAGCACGTTGGGGTACGCCTCGCGGATCTGCTCAGGGCGCTTGCCCAGGCAGCCGGTGACGATGACCTTGCCGTTCTGGTTCATCGCCTCGCCAATGGCATCCAGCGACTCGGTCACCGCCGAATCGATGAAGCCACAGGTGTTGACCACCACCACGTCGGCCGAATCGTAGGACGGGACGATGTCGTAGCCTTCCGAGCGGAGCTGGGTGAGGATGCGCTCGGAATCGACGAGGGCCTTCGGGCAGCCAAGGCTGACGAAGCCGACTTTGGGGTTCAGCTGGGACATGGAATCGCGGGACTCTGGGGGCCTGGGCCCCTGCCGGCATGGCAGGGGTTCCTGGGGGCCGGGGCCTGAAAGGGCGCCAGTATACCGGGGTTGGCAGCCGCCCTCTGAACGCCCAGCCGCCCGATCGCGCACAGCCGCTGACACCGCGCTAACCCGCGCAGCAACGACAATGCAGCCCTGTCCCCTGCAACGAGAGTAGATGACGATGGCCGAGTGGATCACCCTGGATACGCATCACGGCCCGGTACGGGCCTGGCAGGCCCTGCCGGACGGCACCGCGCGCGGCGGCCTGGTGGTGGTGCAGGAAATCTTCGGCGCCAACCCGCACATCCGCAGCGTGGCCGAGCGCTTCGCAGCCGAAGGCTATGCGGTGCTGGCGCCCTCGTTCTTCGACCTGGTCGACGGCCCCGACGCCGACCCGGATGCGCTGCCCTACGACGCCGAGGGCGTGAAGCAGGGCCTGGAACGGGTCGGCGCGCTGGGCATGGAACGGGCGCTGGAGGTCGTGCGCGCGGCGGCCACCCGGCTGGCGCCCTACGGCAAGGTCGGCACCGTCGGCTACTGCTGGGGCGGCACGGTGGCGATGCTGTCCGCACTGCGCCTGGGGCTGCCGTCGGTCAGCTACTACGGTGCGCGCAACGTGCAGTTCCTCGACGAGGCGCCCAAGGCCCCGGTGATCTTCCACTTCGGCGCCCAGGACCGCAGCATCCCGCCGGAAGCGGTCCAGGCCCACCGCGAGAAGCTGCCGCAGATGGCCACCTACGTCTATCCGGCCGATCACGCCTTCAACCGGGAGGTCGGACATGCGTATGATCCAGACAGCGCCGCCCTGGCGCTGCAACGCACCCTGGACTTCTTCTCGGAGCATCTTGGATGAGCGAATTCGAACTCGATTCACGCCTGGCCACCGATAGCGTGCTGGTGGCGGAAGGACCGTTGTCGCAAGTGCGGCTGATGAACGACGAACGATTCCCCTGGCTGGTGCTGGTACCGCGCCTGGCCGGGGTGACCGAGTGGATCGAGCTGGACGGCGAGCAGCAGGACAAGCTGCGCACCGAGCTCAACCGCGCCTGCAAGGCCCTGAAGGGCGCAGACGGGGTGGAGAAGATCAACATCGGGGCGCTGGGCAACATCGTGCGCCAGCTGCACTTCCATGTCATCGGCCGCCATGACGGTGATCCGGCCTGGCCGGGCCCGGTCTGGGGCAGTGGCCCGGCGCACCGCTACGAGCCGGCGGCGCTGGACCAGCATGTCGCCTACTGGAAGGAACGGCTAGGATATCCGGCCCAGTCCTGAGCCTTCGCCGACCCGATGCGATTCAACCTCGTTGCCGCCGTCCTGCTGATCCTGATCGGCCTGTTCATGCTCGCCAGCAATCTCGGCTGGACGCACCTGAACCTGTCCAAGCTGCTGTTGACCTGGTGGCCGGTGGCCCTGGTTGGTGTCGGCATCGCGATGCTGTTCGGTCGCGGCAAATAAGGAAGGCGGCGCATTGCGCCGCCTTCCCTCATGTAGAGCCGAGCCATGCTCGGCTTCAATGCAGGGCAGCCGAGCATGGCTCGGCTCTACAAATCGCCTGCAATCGTCAGGTCCGCGGCAGGGTCACGCCGGTCTGGCCCTGGTACTTGCCGCCACGGTCGCGGTAGGACGTCTCGCAGACGTCATCGGCGGCCGCCTGGAAGAACAGCATCTGTGCCACGCCTTCGTTGGCGTAGATGCGCGCCGGCAGCGGCGTGGTGTTGCTGAATTCCAGGGTGACGTGGCCTTCCCATTCCGGCTCCAGCGGCGTCACGTTGACGATGATGCCGCAGCGCGCGTAGGTGCTCTTGCCCAGGCACACCACCAGGGTATCGCGCGGGATGCGGAAGTACTCGACGGTACGCGCCAGCGCGAAGCTGTTCGGCGGGATGATGCATTCGTCGGCGGTGATGTCGACGAAGCTGCCCGAGTCGAAGTGCTTGGGATCGACGATCGTCGAGTTGATGTTGGTGAACACCTTGAACTCGCGCGAGCAGCGCACGTCGTAGCCATAGCTGGACGTGCCATAGCTGACGATGCGCTGGCCGTTGGCCTGCTTCACCTGCCCGGCCTCGAACGGCTCGATCATGCCGTGCTGCTCGGACATGCGGCGGATCCAACGGTCACTCTTGATGCTCATGCTTTGTCCTGGGGGTACGAGGGGGCGCGAGGATTCTAGCAGGGGCCCGGCCTCGGCCGGCGGCCCCTGCCCCGGCCCTTACAGCAGCGACGACAGGATCGGGATCGAAGCCCGCGGGCGCCTGCCCACTTCCTCGATCAGGCGCTGTGCGGCATGGCGGTAGGCCTGGGCCGGCGCCGAATCCGGCTGGGCGACGGTGATCGGGGTGCCTGCATCGCCCTGTTCACGGATGCCGATCTGCAGGGGCAGAGAGCCCAGCAGCGGCACGCCGTACTGCGCGGCCATGCGCTCGCCGCCGCCCTCGCCGAACAGGTGCTCGATGTGCCCGCAACTGCTGCAGGTGTGCACCGCCATGTTCTCGACGATGCCCAGCACCGGCACCTCGACCTTCTCGAACATCTTCAGCGCTTTCTTTGCGTCCAGCGTGGCGATGTCCTGCGGCGTGGTGACGATCACCGCACCGGCCAGCGGAATCTTCTGGGTCAGGGTCAGCTGGATGTCACCGGTGCCCGGCGGCAGGTCGATCAGCAGGAAATCCAGGTCGTCCCACAGGGTGTCGTTGAACAGCTGGGTCATCGCCGAGGTGGCCATCGGGCCCCGCCAGATCATCGGCGTGTCCTCTTCGATCAGGTAGCCGATCGACATGGTGTCCACGCCAAAGGCACGCAACGGCTCGATGCTCTTGTTGTCCGGGCTTTCCGGGCGACCGGACAGGCCCAGCATGGCCGGCACGCTCGGCCCGTAGATGTCCGCATCGAGCACGCCCACGCGCGCGCCGACCTGCTGCAGCGCCACGGCCAGGTTCACCGAGGTGGTGGACTTGCCGACGCCGCCCTTGCCCGAACCGACCGCGATCACGTTGCGGATGCGGGCATGCGGCGTAAGTCCCTTCTGGACCTGGCTGACATGGGGACGGCGGGGAGAACTGTTCACAACGGGCACCGGCGGGGTCAGGGGGATAACCCGACATCATACAAGCTGGATGCAAGCTGACTGAAATTCAGGAATGCGACAGATTCGTGCACAGATTGTTAAGTTCATGTTACGTTCGATGAGCACTGTTTTGAGCTGCGGAGCCGGATATTCCAGCCCGCGCGATGGCGCATGCGCAGTGCCGTTTTTGTTTTTGCTCTCCAATGGAATTACATGAAACACGTCAGCAATACCGCACGTCGCAACACGCTCGCCGTCGCCCTGATGTCCGCTCTGATGGCCGCCGCCCCGGCAATGGCCCAGGACAAGGCGACCAACCTGGACAAGATCACCGTCACCGGTTCGCTGATCCCGCAGACCCAGGTCGAAACCCAGACCCCGGTGATGTCCATCACCGCCGAAGACATCCAGACCCGCGGCTTCAGCAGCGTTGCTGAAGTTCTGCAGCAGTCGTCGCTGACCACCGGCGGCCTGCAGGGTGGACAGACCTCGGGTGCGTTCACCCAGGGCGCCGAAGCCGCCGGCATGTTCGGCCTGAACCCGGGCTACACCAAGTACCTGATCAACGGCCGCCCGATGCTCTCGTATCCGGCGCTGTACAACGGCAGCGAGTCGTTCAACAACATCAGCGGCATTCCGATCGACATCGTCGAGCGCATCGAGGTCCTGCCGGGCGGCCAGTCGTCGCTGTACGGCTCGGACGCGATCGCCGGCGTGGTCAACATCATCCTGAAGGAACGCATGGACGGCGGCACGATGTCGATCCGTGGTGGCACCTACACCGAAGGTGGTGGCAGCAACATCCGCTTCAGCGCCGCCAAGGGCTTCAATGCATTCGACGACCGCTTCCACGCGCTGGTCAACGTGCAGATCGAAAACGGCAGCCCGATCTGGGGCTACCAGCGTGACATCACCAAGCAGAACAACCCGGTCGGTTACACCGCACAGCTGCCGTCGAACGACTTTGCCGTCATCGGCAACGCCGACAACAAGCTGTACATGATGGACCCGACCCGCTGCGCCAACGTCGCAGGCCTGTACGACGGCACCACCACCGTCGGCAAGCGTGCATCGGGCGAATCGTGCGGCTCGGTGTACAGCGCCGGCTACAAGACCCTGAAGAACGGCAAGAACAGCGGCCAGTTCTACTCGTCGATGACCTTCGACGTGAACGACAACTTCCAGCTGTTCGCCGATGTGCTGTACAGCAAGGAGAAGACCGAGTTCACCTCCGGCTCCAGCGCCCTGTGGTGGGGCACCAAGTCGGTGATGGGCGGCTTCTACGACCAGGGCCTGGGCAAGGTCGTGAACCTGCAGCGCGCCTTCGCACCGGAAGAAATCGGCCCGGGCCACTACAACAACATCCTGAACTCCGATGAGAGCCGTTCCTACCAGGTCACCCTGGGCGGCAAGGGCATGGTCGGCGACTGGGACTACAGCGCCAGCTTCACCCGCGGCGAATACCGCCTGGACCAGAACCGCTTCGCGCGCTGGAAGGACAAGATCGAAGGCTTCTTCGGCGACACTGTGCTGGGCCCGCGCCTGGGTACCACCGCTGATGGCTTCGGCATCTACAACCCGGACTACGCCGCGTTCTACTCGCCGATCACCCCGGACCAGTTCGCCAGCTTCACCGGCTATGGCACCCACCGCAGCAAGACCTGGCAGAACCTGGGTCGCGTGCAGGTGACCAACGGGTCGCTGTTCTCCCTGCCGGGCGGCGACGCCGGCCTGGCCGTGGTGCTGGAAGGTGGCAGCGAAGGTTGGGATTACTCGCCCGACCAGGCCTTCGTCGATGGCAACGCCTGGGGCGCCACCGCCGTGGCCGGTGCCGGCCACCGCAGCAACTACGCGGTGACCAGCGAACTGCGCATGCCGGTGTTCGAGTCGCTGACCATCAGCGCCTCGGGCCGCTACGACGCCTTCAAGATCGCCGACAAGACCGTTGACAAGGCCACCTACAGCATCGGCCTGGAATACCGCCCGGTTGAGAGCCTGCTGCTGCGCGGCAAGTACGGCACCGCATTCCGTGCGCCGACCCTGTCCGATGCCTTCCAGGGCATGAGCGGCTCGTTCGCCTCCGGCCAGAACGACTACTACCGCTGCAGCCAGATGGGCTACGCGCTGCGTGACGAAGCCTGCTCGTTCTACAAGACCACCTCGGTGTACAGCGAAAAGTCCGGCAACCCGGACCTGAAGCCGATCACCGCCGACGTGTGGAGCGCGGGCGTGGTGTGGGCCCCGGTGAGCAACTTCTCGCTGTCGGTCGACTACTACAACTGGAAGATCAAGAACGAGGTCAAGACCCTGAGCACCGACCAGCTGCTGCTGGCCGAGTACCAGTGCCGCAACGGCCTGCCGAACAACACCTCGGCCAGCTGCCAGAACGTGACCGACTGGGTGTCCCGCGACGCCGGTGGCAACCTGGCCCGCGTGTACACCCCGAAGCTCAACGTGGCCAGCCAGAACCTGGAAGCGGTGACCGTCGGCGCCAAGTACCAGCAGGACCTGGGCCGCTTCGGTTCGCTGATGTTCTCGGGCAACTACACCAACATGCTGAAGCGTGAAGTGGTGCCGCTGCCGGGCGCACAGAAGCTGGATCTGCTGAGCGATCCGTACAACATGTGGTACTACGACAACTTCGCCAAGGTGCGCGGCGATGTGTCGGTGGGCTGGGCCATCTCCAAGTTCACCACCACCCTGTACGCCAACTACGTCGGCAGCACCCCGAACTACCTGGCCTACACCGGCCGCAGCTATGACTACGTCCACTCCTCCGGCGCCAAGGCCGGCAAGTGGGGCTCGTACACCACCTACAACATGAGCCTGAACTACCAGGCGCAGGACGATCTGACCCTGTCGCTGATGGTCAACAACGTGTTCAACAAGCTGCCGGAAGGCCAGCGCTACAACTACCCGGGCAACGAATCGACCCCGTTCAACGACGGCTTCTACAGCGTCTACGGCCGTCAGATCTCGGCCCAGGTCAAGTACGACTTCTGATCCCGTCGTATTCCGGACTGCGTGTCTGGACCAGGCCCCGCTTCGGCGGGGCCTTTTTTTGTTTCACGATGACTCCAGCCCGGTACTTCGCTGGACTGCGCCCAAACCCGCTACAGCAGGTTTATCAAGGACTTAGGCGCGTCCATCATATGCCGGTGCTTTCCGAAACTTGACCCGGCTTCCGGTCGCGTGGCTCCCATGTGGCTCTTGGAAACCGCGGTTTCCGAGGAGTCATCATGGCAAGAATCAAACTCACCAAGTCCGCCGTCGATGCCGCCAAGCCCCAGGCGCAGGCCTTCGAACTCCGGGACACCGTGGTGCCCGGCTTCCTGTGCAAGATCACCCCGGCAGGCCGCAAGGTGTTCATGCTCCAGTACCGCACGAACGCCGGCGAGCGCCGCAAGCCCGCCCTGGGCCAGTACGGGGAACTAACCGTCGAGCAGGCCCGCGTCATGGCGCAGGAGTGGCTGGCCGAGGTTCGCCGGGGCGGCGACCCTAGCGCGGCCAAGAATGCCGCCCGCAAGGCACCGACCATGAAGGAGTATTGCACCACCTTCATGGAGGACTACTCCAAGCAGCGCAACAAGCCCAGCACGCAGCGCGGCTATCAGGGGGTCATCGACCGCTGCATCATCCCGATCTTGGGCCGGATGAAGGTGCAGGACGTCAAGCGCCCGGACGTGGCCGCGCTGATGAAGAAACTGGCTTACAAGCCGGCCGAGGCGAACCGCGCCTTTGGCGTGCTGCGCAAGATGTTTAACCTGGCCGAAGTGTGGGGGCTGCGCCCGGACGGCACCAATCCGTGCCGTCACGTCCCGATGTTTCCGCCCGGCAAGGAAACCCGGCTCATCGTGGACGATGAGCTGGTGCGGATCTTCCGCCACCTGGAACACTTGGAGGCGGAAGGGTTGGAGAACTACGTCATCCCGCTGGCGATCCGCCTGCAATTCGAGTTCGCCGCCCGCCGCTCCGAAATCTGCCCGCTCGAATGGGGCTGGGTTGACCTGGAGAAGCGCCGCGTCGTCTGGCGCGACAGCAAGACCGGCGGTATCTCCAAGCCCATGAGCGAGGAAGCCTATCGGCTGCTTTCGACGGCGCCGCGCCGGGAGGGCTGCCCCTACGTCCTGCCGTCGCCCAACGACCCGGCCCGGCATTTGACGCATGGAGAACACTACGGCGGTTGGAAGCGCGTGCTCAAGGCTGCCGGCGTGCCGCACGTCGGCACGCACGGCATCCGCCATCGAGCGACGACCGACATTGCCAACTCAGGCGTGCCAACCAAAGTGGGCATGAAGCTCACAGGTCACAAGACCGTGGCGATGTTTATGCACTACGTACATACCGAGGACAAGCCGGTGCGAGATGCCGCCGAACTGGTGGCGAATCGGCGGCTGGCGATTACCGGGGCGTCCCGTTCTATGGAGGTGACAGCATGACAAGGAAGACGCCCGCAGCAGTAGGGAATCCGCCGCCTTACCGGGGCTGGCTATGCTGGCATCCAGGGCGGCATCGTGGAACTGCTGGATGCCGCGCGCCAAGCAGCGGCGGGCAGTGTCAATGCGCTGATGACGACCAGCTATTGGGAGATTGGCCGCCGGATCGTGGAAGCCGAGCAGAAAGGCAGGCGGCGGGCCGGTTACGGCGAGCAGTTGATGGCGCGGTTGTCCGCCGGTCTGACGGCGCGCTTTGGGCGCGGGTTCAGCCCGGTCAACCTGGAAAATATGCGGCGCTTCTTTGCCGCTTACCCCCTTGAGGCAATTTCCGAGACGCTGTCTCGGAAATTTGACCTCTCCGAACTGGCCCTGGTCTTCACGTTGCTGTGGTCGGCCTATGTCCGGCTGCTGGCGGTCAAGGATGACCATACCCGTCGGTTTTACGAGGCCGAGGCGCTGCGCGGTGCGCCAGCTCGAATGGCAGATCGGCAGCCACTTCTATGAGCGCACCGCCAAAGCCTGACGATGCAATCAAGAGCTCGTATGAGTTGGAGTCACTGAACCTCAAGGACGAATACTCGGAATCTGATCTTCAACAGCAGTCGACCAGCGGATGGTGGATTTCTCCCGGAGCTTGGCAAAGGCTGCACCTTTGCCGACGACAGCGTCGATTGCGTATCGGCCAGACATGGTGCCGGGTGGGTCTCTACCGGCACCACTCGATCAAACCCTTCTTTACCCAGAAGTGACAGGAACATGCCCGATGCTGGTGGATGGAGGGGGACATGGTTGGTCGCCCCCAGAAGTCTGTTTCGACAGACCACCGGGGTCGTCGATCCGGGTTAAGGGAAAGTGATATCTGCACGCCACAACCGCCGGGGCAGCTCATGCAAGCCCACTTCTTGACGCCAGTGTCGATGACCAGCCACAGCTCTCCCGGCGGCACGGCATTATTGCCCGGATGCTGCGCGACCGGGTAAACGAGCAGGTTGTACTGCAGCCACCCGAGCCGGCGCAGCGCTCGCGCGATAAGTCGCTTCATGGTCATCCGATAACGCCAAGAAATGGGTTGACATCGCCGCGTCCCCAGCTCGCCTGGCTGGCACAAACCGGGCAAGACGCCAAGGGTCGGCAGGTCATGGTGCGATCCTCTACGCGGTCAAAGCGGCGAATCCTGTTGTGCGACATGCCCGCAGGACCGCGAAAACCGGTCAGTCCCTGAATGAGTTCATCGACGGCCGCGCAGGCGATGGCCGTGGTGAACGTGACCACCGCAGGCGCCGGGTCGCCGCCGCCGTCCACATAGGCTTCCGCCTTACGCCGCTCGAACTCGGCCGGGTCGCTGCGCCGGAGTCCTTCGGCCGCAGCGCGGCGCGGATCGGCTACTCCCAGACACATGAGACAAGGTTTGCCGGGCCCAATCGTCGACACGCGCCCCGTCATGTCGAAGTCCGCGCCGCTGCGTGCCGCGCGCATGCGCAGGCCCACATCGATCAGCGGGATGCCGTAGTAGTGCGCCAGGCGGTTGAGCGTCAGCCGCCCCTGATGGTCGTCGGTACAGCCGAAAAGCACGTCGCAGGAGCGCAGCAGATCGCGCAGATCAGGATGGCCGACCCACTCCTCTTTGGTGACGACCTGGGTGCCGAGACCCGCGGCGCGAATCTCGCGCGCGAGGATGTCCACCTTGGCCAAGCCGGCGTCCACATCTGCGGTGCGCGAGCCATGCACGCGGTTGAGATTGGTGACATCAATGGTGTCTTTGTCCATCAGCCCCAGAAAGCCGACGCCCAGCCGCGCCAATAGCATCGCGACAGCACTGCCCGTGCCGCCGCCCCCTACGACACCCACCCGCAGCCCGCGCACGACTGGATTGAACCCTTGGCCGAAGAGCGCGGCCTGCCGCGCCAGGAATTGATCTTCGTCAGCCGCAGCCACCTTGCGCGCGATCTTGATCTGGCTTCCTACCAGCGAGATCGAGGATGCCATGACCGTCTTGCCGGGGGCAGTCCAGAGCCTGCCCGCGATGGCGTCATCGCGGCCGAACACCATGCTGGCTAGGCCGGAAACGCCCTTGTTGAACGTCGTCCGGGCCAGCTCCGACTCGTTTCGGTCATCCTGGTCGGAGAAGAACGCTGCCGCGTTCGGATGCGTGTGTACCAGGCCCGCAACCAAGCCCCGTTCTTTCGCGATGCCGAGAATGCGCATGAAGCCTCGGGTGGACCATGTGACATGGACAGGCGATGCGGAGACCATTTCATCGGCCGCGACGGGGATGACTTCGTGCGAGATCAATCTGGTGCGAGGCACTCCCGACCAGGGGTCTGCCGAGATGTCAGCCTTGCCGAACAGCACGTAGGCGGACGCCTCGGCACCGTTTTCCCTTTGCAGCAGCAAGCGCAGGGCCGCCTCGTGCGGCTCCAGCAGGACGATGTCCAGAGCGGCCGGCGACATCACTTCGCCTCCGCCAAGGCGTGCTCGATGCGCTTGAGCATAGTGTGCAGGCCGTCGATGCCCGGGCGCCACGCTGTGTTGTGGCGCGACCAGCGCTGCCAGCTGCGGCCCTGGAACGCGTGGGCCTGGTCAGCGCAGGTCGGGTAGCGCCCAACGCTTTGCAGCGTCAGCCACGGGTCGCAATAGAACATGTCCGGCGCAACATCGGGATAGCCCGGCGGCAGGAGAACGAGCACATCGGCCGTGGCGTGGTTGAGCTTTCCGGAGGGCAGCGGCAACTGCTTGAAGATGACGCCCGTGTGCGCACCGTCGCTCACCATCTCGAAAGCCACGCCATGGCTGCTCAGATAGCGCTGGTCCGCTTCGGGCAGCGTGAGCAGCCCCTCAGTGGTGTCACGGATTAGCGTGATGAAGCGCTCGATGCCCGGCTTACCCAGATCGATCAGGTCGCCGTCGCGGATCAGAATGTCCTGGCCCCCGCCACGCACTTCGAGATAGACGTCGTAGGTCTCTGGCGGGACACCGGCCAGCGCCTTGAGCACGCGGCCGCTGATGCTGGGCTTGCCCCACTCCAGTTGCCGGTCATCGATCGTGAACTTGAACGCGCGATCAGTCTGGAAGATGACGAAACGTTCCGCACCGCGGCCGCGCAGATCGTAGGTTTCGTCCAGACGCAGGTCCTCGAACTCGCCAGAGGTCAAAATCGCATAAACGCTGTACTCATCGGCCGGGCGCGATCCGGCGGCCTGAAGGATCTGGCGCCCGGTCGGCACCGGATCGGAGAGATCGACGTGACGTTCGTGGAGCTGGTCGTCCAGGACGACGATCCGGTAGAGCGCCGCTGGCCGCAGGCTGCGGCCTTCGCGGATCGCCGCAGCAACATCTTCGACATCGAAGCGGTCATCACCGCTGGTGGTTTGGGTTTGCATTTGATTGCCTCATAGGGAGCCTTCATCTGCGGGATTGCAGGTTTTCTAGCCCCTTACTTGGTCAATCGCAGCCCAGCGTCAGACCGGAAAGGTCGATCAAAGTTTTTCTTGTACCCACCCCCCTCCGGGCAACTCGCCGCAGAGGAAGAAGTGCGGGCAGCGCGGACAGCTACGAGCCTCGGGCTTGGAGGGGAACTGCCCGGCCTGCATTGCCTGAAGGAAGGTCTGCAGCTTCTCGCGCCTGGATTCCAGCTTGCGCGACGTGATTTCCATCGGCTGGATGGTTTCGCTGGTGAGGTAGGTCACCTCGACCTGCGCATGTGGTCCATAAGCCTGGGCGGCGGCGAGTTGGAGAATTGTGTACTCAATATCATCGAAGGCGTTCGAGCGCTGCTTGCCCGTCATGACGCGCCGCAGCGTGACCCGGCCACCGGCTCCGTGAGCTACACCATCCGGGGTTACGAGGATCTCGCCCTCGGCCCAACCCAGCGAGATCGGTGGCGCCGGCGCGGCCACGGCACGATTCCGGCTCTCGATGAGGAAATCGACGAGCCGCTTGCCGATGCGGCGGTAGTCCTCCGCATATCCATGCTCTGTCGCACCCTTGGAGCACCAGGCCTCCTCGAAGCGTGCCGCCAGCTCGTCGACCGTGGGACTTGTCGTCTCGTGCTCCCGTTTCAACCAATCGAACACGTCGCTCACGACGTTGTGCATCTTCATGAATGCGGTTTCAGTTCGCCGACCTCCAAGCCTCAGCACGTGCGTGTACAAGAAGCGGCGCGGGCACCGCTCGAAGAGGTTGACCTGGATGTCGGTCCATTGGGGACGCCCTTGCCATGTGATGGCGAGCGGCGTGCCCGTCGATGTCGAGCCGGCTTGCAACGGCACCGGTACCGGACGAACAAGGAGTCGGTCGATCGGGGCGATAAACTTGGAGGCGCTACGCGTACGACCATCTGCCTGCCTGGCGTAGGCATACAGCTGCAGCCTATCGCGCGCTCGCGAAAGCGCTACGAAGAACAAGCACTCTTCTTCCTCGTCGTGGCCGGCCTTCACCGCCTCGATGCCGGTCAGTCCCTCCGAACCATGGATCAGACCGTCCGGCGGAAGACAACGCGGCGGCACGTTGTTGCGCGGTAGGCCGGACGTTACCATGCCAGGTAAATGAACGACATCGAACTCCAGCCCCTTGCTTCCGTGGATGGTCATCAGGCGCACTGCTTCGATGTTCTCGGCACTGCGGGGCAACTGGCTCAATCCACGATCCTCAGAGAGCAGAACTAACCGCCTGACGCGATCAAGCAGGCGAACCACTGGCATGCCTTGGCCTCTTGGCTGCCGGCGACAGAAGTTCAAGAACTGCCAGACAGCCAGACATTGCATGCGACTCTGCGGATCACCAGCCAAATAAAGCGTCTTCGCGAGTCCGAGACCATCGATCGTCCATCCAGCAAGTAAGAGCCAGGGGTCGGTCGATGCGTTCACACCTGCAAAGAGCGCGGACAGGCGAGAGAGCGCTTCTCGACTGCCGTCTGCCAGGCCATCCACTCCGGCGTGTATTGCCAACCAATCCAGCGAAGCTGGATTCGTCGTCCGCAGCCGCTCAATGACCCGCATGACATCCTTCAAGGGCATTTGGTGCCGAGCCATGGTTGCCACGCGCACCATCGCGGCCGCCCGCGGGTCGGTCACCAGCGAGAGCAACGCCAGCAGATCCTTGATTTCCGGCCTCTCAAACAGGCTACCCAAGTGCAGCGCGGGAATGCCCCTGGCCTCAAGGCCTTCGGCAATGGCGTTCAGGCGCGCGTTGGATGCGCACAGCACCGCTTGGTCACCATAGGCAATACCCTGCTCGTGCAGGGCCGTGATAGACGCTGCAATCGCGGAGACTTCATCGCCAGGCGATCCGGCAACGCGAAGCTCAACCCCTGCTCCTGTAGAGCCACGTTCGGCCTGCAGGTTCAGCGGCAACGCACCGGCGGATGCTTGCATGCCGCGCGCGAACTCGGTGAACACATTGACGATCCGCTCGTCGGAGCGATAGTTAATGCCAAGCTGCGCGGCCTGCGCGCCGGGGAAATCAATCGCAAAGCGTGCGATGTTTGTCGCGGAGGCGCCGCGGAAGCGGTAGATGGACTGGCGTGCATCGCCGACAACCCACAGGTTGCGGCCGCCGTCGACGATGGCCTTCAGGAGCCGGACCGAGGCGCGGTTGACATCTTGGTATTCATCTACCAGCACATGCTCATGGCGAGCACGTAGTGCGTCCCTGACCTCGGCGCTACCCTCGACAAGACGCACCGGCAGCGCTATCAGGTCACCGAAGTCCAGTAGATGGCGCGCGGTCAGCAGCCGTTCGTACGCCTCGAAGAGCATGGCGACCTCCTGGCACTTCTGCGCGCGGACCGCGGCGTCCTGGTCGGCCCCCGCCTGGATCGCCATAGACTGCGCGAGGGCGCGATAACCCGCAGCATCGATGACCTCATCCTTGGCGCGTGAGATCGCGCTCAGCATGTCGCTCAAATCCAGAGCTGGGTCCCAGAGATTGCGATAGTGCTTCAGGTCGAGCCGCGGAAACTCGTCCTCCAGGAGTTCAATGGCCTCCGTCCGGTCGATCAGACGCGGGGCTGCGGGCAGTCCGAGTCGGTCATGGAAACGGCGAACGATGTCCAGGCCGAATGCGTGGAATGTGCCAATCCACATCGCTGCCGCCGCAACAGGGTTTCTCGCAGCAATCCTCTCGCACAGTTCATTGGCCGCCTTGTTGGAGAAAGTGAGTACCAGGATCGTGGTGGGATCGACGCCATCCGCAAGCAACACTTCGATGCGGCGAACAAGCGTCCGCGTCTTGCCGGTGCCCGGCCCTGCCTGCAGCTGGAATGCCAAGCCCCTATGTGCGGCCGCCTGAGCCTGCGTGTGGTCTGGGGTGAGCGGACCTGCCGCCGCGCGGACGCCCGCGGGGTGCGGCTCCCCGACGGGTGGCAGCAGCAGTGCATCCAGGAGCTGCTGCTGCACCACAGCGAGCGGTGCGCCGAAGCGCGTCGCGATCGCGTCGGATCCCAGCCCGTCGTAGATATGCAAGTCGCGCAACACGGAGCGCGGCAGCAGGAACTCGCGCGCGAAGAGGTCCATCTTCACTTCACGTCGCTCGCGCGCCCCGTAGTCAAGGACACGATCGACGCCCACCGGCGCGTCCTCCAGCGATCGGTCGGGCTCGACATACACCGTCACCAGGTCGAGTGTGCCACCTTCCAGCACGACATGGCCGAGTTCGTGTGCAATCAAAAACGCACGCTCGAAGTCCGATCCACGATCCTCGTAGAGGATGCCTCCAGCCTGACAGTCGAACGTGGCTTTGCCTCCCTTAAGCTGTGGGTCTCCTTCTCGCAGCGCGTACACATCCAAGCCGCGATTTGAGGCTTCCTGAAGCGCAAACACTAAAGGCCGGGTCGGATCTCCGCCGGCCGCGACGTTCGCACGGTGCAGGCGTTCTGCTTCCAGTCGCGCGGCCTCGGTGGCGTCCATCGTTCAGTCCGACAATGCCTTTAGCGTCGCCTGCTGTTCCGGCGTGAGTTGTGAAGTCGCGACAGCTTGGTCGAACGTGATCTGCTCGCCCACACTCGGCTTCACATTTGACCGAAAAGCGTGTCCGGAAACCATGCCCGGTGGCCCCTGCAGGTATGTGTTCACAGCTTGAACGGTGACACCCAGTTCTGACGCAAGCTTCTCGACGAATCGGGCAGGAATGGTGGCAGTACGAATGGCCCGATCGCGCACCCGCATGAGGAAGAGATTACTGACGTCCAGGCTGCGTGCGAGCGACTTGAAGCTGCTCGTATTGAGCTTGGTGAACGGATTCGCAACCTCCGCATCGGGCTGCTGGACAGCCCGCTCGAATCGCTGCCAGGCCTTATCAATCGCGCTGTCCGGCACTTCGGTCGCCGGAACATCGCTTTCTGGCGCCTCATAAATCAGATCGATCGAACAGTCGATCAGCGCGGTCGCATGCTGCGGGTACTCCCTAATGTAGCGTTCAAGCGTTTCCCGGCCATGGTTGGGCTCCATGGAGAACGCCATCAGCACAGATTCCTCGTCTGCAGCGAAAGGCTTTGACGTACTCATGCGTCCTCCTGCAGAACAGACCTGAGGGTCTTGTAGGCACGGTCGCGGCGATTGCGCACGGTTCTCTCATCGCACTGGAGCATCTTCGCGATAGTCATGATGTTCGGGTCCTTCGAGTCGATCTGGAAGCCTTGCCGTAGCAAGCCAACGACCCGTCTCTGATCGTCTGGTAATGCGTCAATCGCAGCGTCCAACTCCAACCGGAAAGCCGGGTCGTCAATTTTTTGAGGGTCGCCTCCGAGGAAGTCGGCCGCTGCTGCCTCGACCTCCGGTGAAATGTCCTGACCCTCATCGTCATCCGTGGACAGCGGCACTGTAAGGACCGAGGCCGGACCAATCTGCCTCAGCACGGTCTTGCGGAACCGGGCGAATGCTAGGTCGAACCGCACTTCAAAGAAATCCAGCATAGCGAAGCGGCCGCTGCAGTCCTTGGCGATTCGCTCAGCGAATCGGCTCATGACCTCTTCTCGGATGTCTTGTGCCCCGGCCATACGAGAGTCCGGGATCGATGCAAACAGAGACTGCCCGACGCGCTTCATGAGCAGTCCGAAAAGCTGCTTGAACTCGTCCTTTGCGCCCGTCGCATGGGCGCGCCGCAGGAAATATGTCAGTGCTTCCGACGGCACATAGCCGTCGCTCTTCCTCGACGCGACGGTGAAGGCCTGCAGGCGTGTCGCGGCATCGATCGACTCCAGCCTCTGCAAACAGGCGTCGATCTCCGGTGGTCGCGCGAACGGCTCCCCGTTTTTGTCCTTGCTTCTCAAGGGTTTCGGCATCGATCTTCTCCTTGCCCGTCAGCCCGCTCTATACATGCGCTCTCTTTTCCACCGTCACCGAACACGAATCGGCAAGGACACCTGCGGCTGGATCGGCACGAGGGTTTTGGCATAGGCACGCAAGATGTCGTTGTAGAGATCAGCATGCTTCGGGGCCTCGACCGAGAGGATCAGTGCATAGCGGATCTTCTCGGCACCAGTGGTGGCCCGGCCGCCGCCGTCGCGGGCGTTGTAGTGGATGTCGAAAACGGGGTTCTTGAGGCTGGAGCCACGGAAGGTCTTGGCCCCGTGCAGCACAGTTTCCCATTTGCCCTGATCCGAACGCCGCTCCTGCTCGGTGGCGAACTTCTTCAAGTCGAAGAAGCCCTTGGTATCCGCGTTGCTCTTGCCGTCCTTGATCTTCTCGTCGTTGGGCCGGAAGACCACTTCGAGGCCGGCCTTGGTGTAGGCCGCGGCATCCTGCGGATCGGTGGGTGAGGCATAGCAGAACGTCGCCTTCAGACGCACATTGCCGAGCAGTCCTTCCTTGGGCAGCGGCAGGCTGGCACGCAAGTACTTACTGGGCTTGAGCTCGCCCTGGTAGACCACGCGGGCCACACCATCCGGGCAGGTGATAATGTCGAGGGTGTCCTCAGGAATCTTGCCCCAACCCACTTCGACCGGATCATGCTCGCCAGGATCGGCCGCGTGAACAAGAAGGGCCTTGATGGCGAGTGGCGTCAGATCTCCGCCCAGGATCGCGCGTACGCCGACCGCGCTACGCAGCAGGTACGGAGCCGCGAAGCTGGTACCCAACTGCGGCGTCAGAACCGGCTTCACGTTCGGCGCCAACACATGAAAGTATTTGGCTGCTGGGTTGCCACCGAACGCCATCAGGTCTGGCTTGATAACGCCAGGGCTGCGGCCCGGCCCGATCGCGCTGTAGGGCGCGCGTGCCCAACCAGCATCGGTGTCGTCGGCCGCGCCGACCGCGAGCGCATTCACGCAATCGGATGGAACCTGCACGCGGTTGTAGCCGAGCTCGCGGTCCCGGTCTCCGTTATTGCCAACGGCCACCGTCATGAGCGTGTCGCCGTCGCTGAGCAACTCGTCGATAACGGACGTCCAAGCGTGGACTTCCCGGTCCTCCACTTCGAGATCGGGGCCCAGGCTCAGGTTGATGAACTCGTAGGACCTCGACAGCAGAACCTGCTCGATGAGACCGAGTGTGCGATACAACTCCAATGGATCTTCGCCGCCCGCTTCCTGGTCCAGCACGCGCAGATGGTCCACCGGGGCGAACGGCCTGCCGGCCGTACCGTTGGGCTGGATCGGACCGAACAGCACGGCCGAGGTCACGCCCAAGCCATGCTCCGGACCGTCCGGATCATCGTCGGCGTCTTCGTCGAGCTTGCGGTACGAGCGCAGCCAGGGGCCGATCGGATGGTGCTTGGGCAGGCCACCGTCCAGGATGGCGACGCGAGGTTCGGATGAAAGGGCCTGTTCGGTGGGGAGGCTGCATCCCACTGAGGGCCCACCGCTGCGTTGCAAGGGACGGATACCACGCAGCTTTGGCACGGGACGGATCACCCGCACGAAGGCGAAGCTGGCCAACCGCTCAATGTCGCGCGGCTTGCCCTCGACCGGCACGAACCACAGATTGCCGGCGATGAAATCGACTTCACTATGGACCTTCACGCCTTCCCGCTGCGCGAACTTCACGAAAGCCTTCTGGATTAGGCCCGGGTCTTCATCCGGTAGCAGATGTAGGCCTACTTCGAAAAAGCGATCCTTCGGGCCGCCGAGGCCCACGATTCGCTCTGCTGGCGCAAAGGCGGCAAACTGCTCGATGTGGGCAAGATCTTCGCCCTCGTCGGATTCCGCCTCAATGGTTTCCGTCCATCGGGAGAGGTTGCGGAAAGCCTGGCGCTTGCCGGCGACAAACAGTTCGGTCGTTGTGGTTTCATGCGGCTGCCCCTTGCGGGTCCAGGCCTGCGGCTTGACCTTGACGGTACGGCTCCCGATGGACTCCAGTCCCGTACTACGCAGCAGTCCTGTCGGAAAATACGAGCGCGCGATGAAGCTGGGATTCATCATCAGCCGGGCTACCGCGAAGTCGCCCGGGCAAGCGTCAGCAGATAGCTCGTCCAGCGCCTTGCTTGCACTGCGGAACTGAGGAACCATTCGCTCCCGCGCCTGCGCGAACGTGTAGACCTCGGCCTTGCCTGGCATGCGCTTCGGGCCGACGATGTCATGGGTCAGTAGCTCGCCACGACCGATCAGGAAATTGGTTTGGCTCATGCGTCAGCCTTTCTCCGTTGTGCGGCCTTTCGTACCGCAGACGTCTCATTGGTGTACTTTCGGATCGTGTCCCGGCTCACCCCGGTGATGTCGGAAACAGTGTGCTGGGACAGGCGGGTCTGCTTGGCCAGCATCACTGCCAGGTCGATGCGGCCCTGCCTATCGAGCGCCAAAGCACGCGCCTTCATGAAGTCTTCGACCAGATCAGCGTCGGTGGTCGTGCCCAGCGCCACGGCACGCCGGAAGCGCTGCACGTCGCGCTCGATGTCGCTGAACGAATGGCCGGCGAATGCAAACACCAGGATGTCGATCCAACGGGCAAAAAGGGCGTAGTCCGGCCCAAGGAATCGCTTGATGGCTTCCTTGACCGCCTGTTCATCGGGCGTCTTGAACTGGACCACCAGGTCGAAGCGTCGCCACAGCGCCGGATCGATCAGTTCCGGGTGGTTGGTGGCCGCCAGCAATACACTGCTGGCAGGCCATTCGTCGACTTCTTGCAGGATCACCGTGACCAGGCGCTTGAGTTCGCCTACGTCGCTGTCATCGCTGCGTCGCTTGGCGATAGCGTCGATTTCGTCCAGCAGCAGCACGCAAGGCTCGCGTTTGGCGAAATCGATGGCCGCCCGCAGGTTGGTGCCGCTCTTGCCCAGCAGGCTGCTCATCACGGCTGTCAGGTCGAGCACGTACAGCGGCACCTTCAATTGCGCGGCCAGCCAGCGGGCCGTGAGTGTCTTGCCGACCCCGGGCGGCCCCACAAAAATGGCCGAGCGGGTCGGCGTCAGCCCCATGGCCTGAAGTCGATCGCTCTGCCGGCGCTCGGCGATGAGTTGCCCCAGTGAATCCTCGACATCGCTGGACAGCAGCGGCGCATCTCTCGTCGGTTCGTCCTTGAACACCTTCAGGAGAGAAAGACGGGATTCGTCGTCAACCGGCAAGGCGTGGGCCGTTGGCGGCTGAGGCGACAGCTTGCGCATGGGAGAGACACTGCGTACTGGCTTCGACTTCAGGAACAGTTCGAGCTGCTCGGCCAAGTCGGGCGCCGTCCCTCGGTACTTGCGGACCAGCCGCGCCGTGAACAGGCGCACATCCTCACTCTGCTCGGCCAAAGCCAGGCGGACCATCTGGGCTAAATCTGACTGCTCTTCTCTCATTTCGCCCGCAACCTTGATAACTCATTGATTTATATTGAAAAATAAAAATTCTTCAATGGACTAAAGTAATTATCTCATAAAGCGAGGTCAAGTAGTAAGAGAGGCTGCGGCAGTGGCGGTCACAGCGCGGTCGTCGACTGGCAGGTTTGCCGTCTAGCGTGATCTGCAATTCCACGCTGAGAAGCGCCTGATCGCCTATGCGCGCGAGGCGCGCATGGTCGGGCGGGGTGTCGTATGACCGGCCATCAGGGCTTGAGCAAGTCCGGCGGGCAGTCGGCGAACGCCGGCTGGGCCTTGCTCATCGGAATGGTGATGGCTTCATCGCCGGTGAGGATGGCCATCATCATGGCGATCATGGTCCTCAGGCCGTTCGAGTTGCGCAGCACCTCCAGGCCAGATGCACGGGGAAGTCATCGGCATTGCGTCTCAGGGGATGGATGCCGCCGTGCATAAACGAGTTCATGGTGTTCCAGGAGATGCCCTTGAAGTGGACCTGCGTCTGATGGGCTGCTGCCGGCGCATCCTGTCCGACGCGCTTGCCGATCTGATCGATCATGCCCTTTGCGCTGGGCAAATTCTTGGCGGCCTGTTCGGCTTCCCGTGTGAGCAGGGCCGACAGTTTCTCGATCGCTGTCTCGGGGCTGCATAGATGAGCCACATCGCGCGGGTCAGCGCTTTGAACTGCAGCCGCATCAGGCTGACGGCTGATGTCGGCATGCCTAGCGCCATCAATAGCATGCAAGGCTGTTGCGTGTTCGTTGACGACTAGGCACATGCCCAGAGCTGTCGCGCCGCGTGGAGAGCCGTCGAACTCGGGGTCGTCAAGCAGTTCGTTGAACCGTTCGTGCAAGGCCTCCGAGCGCTGGAGCATGTGTTCCAGGGGATCGTTGGAATCGGCGTGTTCTGTCTCGGGCATGGCGTCATCGTAAAGGCCACTTTGCGTTCGGGCGTCCCCGGCCATCTGAGCGATGGCCGGTCGCGCTGTCGTGCGCGTAGCGCATCGAGCCTCGCTGCGCGAGTCTCGCCCCTGTCGGGCTTCCATCGTTCCCTCGCTCCGCTCGGCTGACGCCTCCGGCCCGGCTTCCAGCTTCGGGCCTGCGCGCTTTGCTTGCCGTGCGGTCGGCACATAGGGATGGCCGTTGCCTTGTCCAGCCGTCTCCCCTGACTTCATCACCTTGTCCGCGACTGTAACCCGCGCCCGTGTGCCGTCAAGGCGCGCAGGGCCGTGTCCTCGGCTGCGCCTGCGGGCCGCATCAACCCTGCGCTTGTTTCCTTGACGGCCCCCGTCCGCGCGCTCCTGACCGTCGCGGGCGATGAACTCAGGAAAGACGGTGGCAACAGGGCCAACCGGGTTCCTCGTGCCGACCGCACCAAACAGCCGAATGGCTGGGCTCCGAATCTAGGAATCCGGTGTGCGGTTTGAACAGCAAACCTTTTTCGTCAGGAGAAATGCCATGCAACTCGCATCCCGATTCGCTTCCCGTTCCCCGTCGCTGCGCAGCGATTACCCGCTGTCCGACGATCAAATCCGCAGGGTCGCGCCGTCCATCTTCGCGGACGCCCCGCACGAAAGTCGTTCCGAACGGTACGCCTATATCCCGACCGCCGCCGTGCTGGCGGAGCTTCGCAAAGAAGGGTTCCAGCCCTTCATGGCGTGCCAGACCCGCGTGCGCGACGAAGGCAAGCGCGAACACACCAAACACATGCTTCGCCTGCGCCATGCAAGCCAGATCAACGGCGCGGAAGCCAATGAAATCGTGCTGCTCAATTCCCACGACGGCACGAGTTCTTACCAAATGCTCGCGGGCATGTTTCGGTTCGTGTGCAGCAATGGCCTTGTCTGCGGCGACACCGTGGCCGATGTGCGCGTTCCCCACAAAGGCGACGTGGCCGGTTCCGTCATCGAAGGCGCTTACGAAGTCTTGCGCGGCTTCGACCGCGTGCAGGAATCCCGCGATGCCATGCGCGCCATCACCTTGAACGATGGTGAATCCGAAGTGTTTGCCCGCGCCGCGCTGGCCCTCAAGTACGACGACCCCGACAAGCCCGCGCCCATCACGGAATCGCAAATCCTGATGCCGCGCCGCTTTGATGACCGCCGCCCGGACTTGTGGAGCGTGTTCAACCGCACGCAAGAGAACCTGACCCAAGGCGGCCTGCGCGGGCGCAGCGCCAACGGACGCCGCCAGCAAACCCGCCCGGTGCACGGCATCGACCAAAACATCCGCCTCAACCGTGCGCTTTGGCTGCTGGCCGATGGCATGCGCCAGTTGAAAGCCTGAATTCCCATGCGGCAGGGGCACGCAGCAGCCCTTGCCGCTTCTCTCGCTGCTGCATCCCTAACCGCAAGGAGTCATCACCATGAACGCCGTTACCCAAATCGAACGAGCCATCGAAACCGCCGCGCCGCTGGAAGTGGCCGACCCGACCAAGAACCTGATTCTGGTTCCGCTCTCGCAGTTGCTGCCGCGCCGATCCAAGCGCAACGCACGCAAGACCCCGCGCCTGTCCATTCCCGAACTGGCCGCGAGCATCGCCCGCATCGGTCTGCTGCAAAACCTCGTCGTCATCCTGTCCGCCGATGGAGAGCAATACGAAGTGGTGGCGGGCGACCGCCGCCTGACCGCGTTGAAGCTGCTGGCGAAGAAGAAGCGCATCGCCGCCGACTTTGAGGTGCCTTGCCTGCTGGTGCCCGACGCTTCGGCCCGTACCGTCAGCCTCGCGGAAAACCTGCTGCGTGAGCAGATGCACCCGGCCGACCAGTTCGAGGCGTTCGCCGCGCTGGTCAAGGAAGGCCGGCCCATCGAGGACATTGCCGCCGACTTCGGCGTGTCCCCGCTGGTGGTGCAGCGCCGCTTGAAGCTGGCCAACGTCTCGCCGCGCCTGCTGGCCGACTACCGGGCCGCAGCCGTCACGCTGGAACAGTTGATGGCCCTGACCATCACCGACGACCACGCCGCGCAGGAAGCCGCGTTCTACGATGCGCCCGAATGGCAGCGTGGTGCGTCCGCGCTGCGCGAACGCCTGACCGAGCGCGAAATCGACGCCACGCATCCGCTGGTGCGCTTCGCCGGGCTGGACGCCTACACGGCGGCGGGCGGCGGCATCCGCCGCGACCTGTTCGCGGAAGGCGATGCCGGAACCTATCTGACCGACGCCGCGCTGCTGGAAACGCTGGTGCGCGACAAGCTGGATGCGCTGGCCGGGGACGTGCGCACCGAGGGTTGGGCGTGGGTCGAAGCCGTGCCGCACATGAGCTATGCAGAGCGGCAGGCGTTCCAGAACGCACCGCGCCAGCGCCGCGAACCGAGCGCCCGCGAAGCCCGCCGCATCGCATCGCTGCAAACCCGCCTCGACAAGATCGACGCCGAACTGGAAGAAGCCTACGACGCCGAGGACGAGGACAAGACCGAAGCGCTGGAACCGCGCCGCGAACAGGTCGCCGGGGAACTGCAAGCCGTGGAGGAAGCCTTGCAGGGCTACGCCCCGGACGTGCGCGCCGTGGCCGGTGCAATCGTCACCCTCGACCGCAGCGGCGAAGCCTTGATTCATCGCGGGCTGCTGCGCGAAGCCGAAGCCAAGGCGCTGCGCACGCTGGAACGCTTGCGGCAGGGTTTCGGTAGCGCGGAAGGCGAAGCCGGGAACGACGACGAAGGCGAGGACGCCGAGCAACTCAAGGCCGCGAGCCTGTCCGACCGGCTGGCGCAGCGTTTGAGCGCGCATCGCACCGCCGCGCTGCAAATCGAAGTGGCCCGGCATCCGCAAGTCGCGCTGGCCGCGCTGGCGCATGGCATGGTGCAAACCGTCTTGCAGGGCAGCCACTACGGCCACGACTTGCCGCTGGGCGTCAGCCTGAAAGTGCAAGACCGGCTGGAAGGCATGGCCCCCGACTGGCCCGAGTCGCCCGCCGCCGTGGCCCTGCGCGAGTTGCAGCAGGTCGAAGGTGAAGCGCTGCCGCAGGACAGCGCCGAACTGTTCGCCGCGCTGCTGGCGATGGAGCAAAGCGAGCTGGTGCGGCTGCTGGCGGTATGCGTGGCGGCGACCGTGGACGTGGTGACGCCTCGCGCCACGGCGCACCAGCCGGGCGCGGAACTGGCGCAGGCCGTGGGGCTGGACATTGCCGCATGGTGGCAGCCCACCGCTGACGGGTATTTCCAGCATGTGCCGAAGGCCGCGATTCTGGAAGCCGTGGGCGAGTTCGCACCGTCGCACGCTGCCCGACTGGCGAAGTTGAAGAAGGCCGACATTGCCAGCGAAGCCGAACGGCTGGCCGATAGTACGGGCTGGATGCCCGCCGTGTTCAAGAGCGGACACGACACGGAGCCGCAGGACGGCGCGGAGGACTTGGAAGATGCTGCCGACGTAGTGGAAGCCCACGCGCTCGCCGCCTGATATAGCAGCATAACCCCGGCGCACAGCGCCGGGGTTTCAACGATGCCATCGGATAACGCTGAAAGCCAACGTAGGGTTAGCCAAGTCCTGGCAACGCCGGCGGCACCGCATGAATCCAGCATCCAGGGCTTTCACTATCAAAGAAGTCCACATGGACAGGCCCTAAATCATCCTGAATGACTTGGTAGGCATAGTTGCAATAGACCTGATTGCCACCAAAAACGGAGACCGCCACCCGTTGGATGCCGGTTCCGCGCATCCGTCGCAATAAATGCCGATCGTGCTCCCCGAGTCCCCAGCCGAATAACGTCAATGTGAACCGCTGTGACGTAAGTACCTCCCGGTACACCGTAGAAAGGTAATAACTATTCTGAATAGAGGAAACTTTCTGCAGCATCGTCCCTTCGCTGACAAACAGCGGCACAACGCGCTCACTGCGCCACTCCGCAAGGATGGCCTCCAGCAAACCTTCCCCAGCGTTGTGAATCTTGAACTCCTGCTCCACTGCAGTTCGGCACAGAGCCAGACTTCCATGCGGATAAAACACCAAGGTGTTAGTCCGTTCCCTATAGGGGGCTCGAAATCTCTGCCAAGCATCATCGAACATGCCATTCCCCAGGAAGCAATCCTTGAATAGATGTCCGTCCTGAATGTCGAGTCCATAGGTCATCGTCCAATAGACCAGCAAGTCATAGTTCAAGGAAATTACCGTATCGAACCCTCTGAGGAACTGGTACATGCTTGGCAAATGACCACTCACTAGATCATATGCAGGATGCACGTCGCGAACGGCTTGAATCAAACACTCTCTGACATTCAGGTAGGCTTGATGCGTGCGATTGTCTGGTATCTGTAGTGACCTATTGACGTTTGACGCTTGCCAGACCAGTCGAAGGATCAACTCGAAATCGGATGTTCGGAAAAAGCCAAAGAGTTGCTGTACATCAGCTCCGAGTAAGCCTGCTCGCTGGGCATGATCCAGCAACGAGCCATAGCCAAAACTCGGTGAAACAGCAATGCTCGCCCCATTGCCCAGCAGAATCGTACCTCGATGGTAATTGGGTGCAACGTGCTCCCACGGCACAACGGGATATGGCATATATGGTTCTCCCTGTTCCTTTGATGACTCGTTGTCGAATAATAGCTGTGACGAGTCATTCTCCGTTGTCACTCTACCTGGGTGTTAAGGCTGTATGGACGTGTCGGCACGATGTGCCGCCGGATCTTCGGGCTGCGCCCCGTGCTACTTTTGCCGTCACGGCTATTCGGCTTCAATCCCTCACGCCTTCGAGCCGACGCTTTCTTCCGGGGGGGGGCGGCGCACGGCCCAACCCCGCCACGCGTAGCTTGGCACCTCTCGAACACTGCCGAACTGGCACTGCCGGTTTAGCCAGGTTAGCGCCCCGGCGTACTGTGCGGGGCTTGTGGGGCTACGCCCCGGCTTGCTGCGGCAGGTTGTGCCAAAGCGTGCCGTCCTCGACGCTGGCGGTTCGCGCCTTTACGTCACGAAGGACGGTTCACCGACACGCCACCCGGCCTCGCTATGGAGCATCCACGCCACGCCTCAAGCCCGTCGCCGCAATCTGCGGCAAGGAGCGTTCTCGCTTGTCGTTGGGAACCAGCTTGGCCTTGCCAGTGCCAGGGTGCAAGCCGGTGAAGCCGTCACGCGGGGATGCCGAGTCGGCCACGTCTCCATTCGGGAGCGGGCGGCCTGTGCGTCCTTGGCTTGTCGCGAATCCTGGCGAGGGAACGGCTACGCCTTGGGCTTAATGGCCGCAACCTTCCAGCGAAAACAATTTCCCCTGCGCTGCGCGCATTTCTCGCGGGACAAATTCTTTTCGCTTCCAGGCTCTCCACGGTGTTGCGACCGCTGCGCGGTGCGGCTAGCCCATCCCCCGCCGGCCGGATCACAACAAGGACGCACTGGCGCGACCTTGTTCACCCCGAAAGGAGAAAAATCATGGCTAACATCGGCACCTTCACCGCAGAGAAAGACGGCTTCACCGGCACGCTTCGCACCCTGACGCTCAACGTCAAGGTCAAGCTGGTTCCCAACGACAAGGGCGACAGCGAGAACGCCCCCGACTTCCACCTTCAGGCGGCCGGCCACGAGATCGGCGCGGCGTGGAAGAAGACCAGTGAGGCCGGGCGGGATTACCTGTCCGTGAGCATCGACGACCCTTCGTTCCCGGCGACGGTCTATGCCCGCCTGATCGAGAACGAGGACGGCACGCACGACCTGATTTGGTCGCGCAGCAAGCCCAAGGCAGCCTGACAGCC
This sequence comes from Stenotrophomonas sp. CASM106, assembly GCF_049384825.1. Taxonomy (NCBI): domain Bacteria; kingdom Pseudomonadati; phylum Pseudomonadota; class Gammaproteobacteria; order Lysobacterales; family Lysobacteraceae; genus Stenotrophomonas; species Stenotrophomonas sp. CASM106. The sequence continues at coordinate 68,014 of NZ_JBMRFS010000003.1, read as the reverse complement.
GCCCACCGCGCCCCGCCCATTGCGGCGGGGTGCCTTTCGCTGACAGCCTACGTCTCGGACACTGACGCGAGCTGGCTTTCCGTCGCGGCCATCAGCACGGCGGTACTGCAACTAAGCGCGCTGGCGATCTTGAAGATGATTGCCAGCGTGGGCATGTGCTCGCCACGCTCGACCTTGCCCATATGGGAACGCTCGATACCAGCCAGGTTGGCCAGCGATTCCTGCGCAATCCCGCGTTCCATCCGCAGCGCACGCACCGCCGCGCCGAAGGCTTGCGCCAACTCGGCATCGAAGGTGGTGGCACCGGCCGGTCGGCCAGGTTGTACGGATCGCTTCTGCATAGACAGAAGCGTCCAGTCGCGGGACAATTAAAACCACGTTATCTTTAACTCATGAAAGTAATTTAGTCCGCTTCCGTGCTTTTACTGAAATCCGCAACTGCGGATTTCACCAGACCCGGGGAGCCGCATCCGTGTCTTTCCTGACCTGCGTAATTCCGCTCCTGCGTTTCCGTGCATGTACGGATTCGATGGCTTGCGCCTTCGTGCTTTCCCGCCAAAGCACGCATCCGCTTCGGTGGTTCCGCGCTTCGGTGGAAAATCGTATCCGTGCATCCTCGAATGCGTGGGGATTCGGGCCATGACCCAGCCGCTCGTCACCGGTGAACAGCAAGCGCAACTGCTTGCCGTCGGCGCGGCACGCGCCGCTGGCCGAAGCATCGACCCGATGCCGGCGGTGCGACTGTTCACCCCTGACGCGCACGCCACCTGGCTGCTGGCCGCGCTCGACCCGGCCGATGGCGATACGGCATGGGGGCTGATCGACCTGGGAATAGGCATGCCCGGCCTGGGCCATGTGAAGCTGTCCGATCTGGCGTCCATCGTCGGGCCGCGCAAGCAGCCGGTGATGCGCGATCGCTACTTCCAGCCCGTGCGGCTGCTGTCGGAGTACCTGCGACTGGCCGAGGAAAACGGCTCGATCACCGACTGAGCAGTCCCAGCCAACGACGGCGCATTCTGACTATTTCAGTCTTACCCAAGACCTGCGCGGTCTGAATCCGCACTCTTGCACCGAAGCGGTGCGCTTCTGTTGCAAACAGTCATGATCTTTGGCGCGGGCTGCTGCACGGTGCTCCATGCTGCGCACCATTTTTGTGGCGGCGCAGCCGTCGCATTCAGATGATTTCCGCAATGCCTTGGAGCGAATCAGTCTTGACACCAGCAGTTACAGCCTACCCCGATTTTGATGACGACTTGATGGCGACTCGATAGCTCTCGCACGGCGGAATCCGTGGCGACGTTCCTGCTGAATGACAGGAGGCCGCGTCATGGCTGACCCGAGCGCCGAACACTGGTATCCGACCGCCGCGTATCTCTACACGCTGCATCTCGACGGCCCCGCGCTGGCGTGGGAATACCTGCGCCGTCACCCCGACTACCGCCGCGACTGGCTGCGCCGGCGCCGCCGGCCAGAGGCCGCCGCGCGCTGGGGATTGCGCCTGCTGGAAGATCCCGCCCTGGATGCGCGCGACGCGCATCCGGCCTGGTTCCCCGATCACGATGCGGTGGTGCAGCTCTACCCGGATGCCGACCCGCCGCCCGACGCGGTGGCCTTCGCGTTCTGGCGCCTCCCCGGCCAGAAGCACCTGATCCACGATGGCAGGCGCCTGGTGCTGCTGACACGCTGGCCGGGCTGCTGCCTGCGGCTGGTGATCGCTCCCGGCCTGGAGGATGGCATGGCCTACGCCTATGCCATCCGCGCCTGTGCCGCATCCTGCGGACGCTATCAGGCGCTGGCGGCCGAACTGGACAAGCTGGCCGCCGCTGGCGATGCAGCGCCAGCGGGAACGGCGCGGTCGCGGCCGGCACCCGCTGCGTTGCTGGAGTTGAACACGCTCCAGGCGCTCGACGGCACCCTCGCGGGCGCGTCTCTGCGCGACGTGGCCGAAGGGCTGTTCGGCGTCGATGCCGTCGCCGACGACTGGTACGCCGACAGCGCCTTGCGCGCCCGCGTTCGCCGGCTGGTACGGCGGGGCGATGCACTGATGCGCGGCGGCTATCGTCGCCTTGCACAACTTCCGCCGCTCAGGGAGGGACGTTCTGTATCCCCTGCAAAACGTCCCTGAGCAGGAAGCCTTGCTTTCTTGAAAGTGCCTCTATCCGGCCGCGTGGTGTGGCCGGGCTTGATGGAGGTACATCCCATGCGACCCGCTCCCTTGCGGCCTGCCGCCGCTGCTGTCGCTGCGCCCGTGCAGCCCCAACGCTACCTGACCAACGACGAAGCCGCCGAATACCTGCGCCTGTCGCCGCGCACGCTGGAGAAACAGCGCGTGATCGGCGGCGGGCCAAAGTTTCGCAAGTTCGGCCGCCGCGTCATGTACGCGGTGGCCGACCTCGATGCCTGGGCCGACCAGCGCAGCTACGAGGCCACGTCTGACCCGGAATACGCCGAGCGCCATGCAGGCGACTATCGCGATGGCCGCTGATCGTCGGCTCGCCGGTGGCCATCGTCATGTCCAGCCCATCGCTGCCATCGGGGCAGCGATCGCAGCAGCGGGAACAGCTCGACCTGTTCCGCGCGCTGCCGGGCGACGGCATGGCGCCGCGCGACAGCCAGGACTTGATGGCCTTTCCGTTCTTCTCGCTGGCGAAGTCGCGGCGCACGGCGCCGATCGACTTCCGCAGCGGGAACATCACCATCCGCGTGGAAGGCACGGCCGAGCATGGCATCGCCACGATATGGGACGCCGACGTTTTGATTTGGGCGGCCTCGCAGATCGTGGAAGCGCGCGACGCAGGCATTCGCCCGTCGCGCTTGATACACGCCACCCCATACGAAATCCTGCGCTTCATCGGGCGCGGCACGTCCCTCAACGACTACCAGCGCCTGAAAGCCGCGCTCGACCGGCTGCAATCGACCAGCGTGGCGACTTCAATCCGCGAAACCACCGGGCGACGCCTGCACCGCTTTTCGTGGGTGAACGAATGGCGCGAGCTGGCCGACGCCAGCGGCATGCCGCTGGGCATCGAGCTGATCCTGCCGGACTGGTTCTATGCCGGCGTGCTCGATGCCGCCCTGGTGCTGACCATCGACCCGGCCTATTTCCGCTTGAAGGGCGGCATCGAACGCTGGCTGTACCGCCTGGTGCGCAAGCACGGCGGGCGGCAGGAACACGGCTGGCAATTCGACTTCCGGCACCTGCACCGCAAGTCCGGCAGCGCGGCGCGCTTCTCGGACTTCGCCTACGACCTGCGCGTGCTGGTCGCGCGTCAGTCGCTGCCCGGCTACGTCCTGGGCATCGAGCCGATGCCGGGCGAAAGGCTGGAACTGCTGACCTTCCGGCCCGTGCCGTCCACGGCACGGGGATAACTGCGGGAAAAGGTGTGGACGGCCTCGTGCTATCAGGAGTACGGGGTATCGTGCTATCGGGAGTACGCCTATCGTGCTATCAGGAGTACGAAAACGCCGCAAAGCCAGTAACGGCGCGGGTTTGCGTCCCCTCTAACTTACCTAACGAGGTTGTAAAAAAACTAACTTTAGAGGCGCCGGCGCTGTGGGCTTCTGTATCGCGTGCCGCGAAGGGGCGGTCTGAATTCCGTGCAGCTACCGACGCGCTCGATGATTCCAGAAGAGCCCCGAGGGGCACGCAAACGGCCTGTTATGGCCCCTCATGCCCGCCATCCACTGCCTGCCAGCTTCTCGATGTTGTGCACCATGCAGTACAGATGCCATTGCGTGTTGACCTTGTGGCGTCCACGCAGGTTGAAGCGCGCCAGCCGCTTGTTGTGCCGCAGGTTGCCGAACACTGGCTCCACGGTGCCAATGCGTCTTCCATAGCGCCTGCGACCTTCCGGCGAATCGATGGCCGTGCGCATACGCGTGATCGCATCGTCGCGCTCGACTACGTTCTTCGGCTCCACCCAGTCAGGGCTGCGTGCGCTGAACAAGTAGACCTTGCGTGCGGGCGTCCGGTCCGGATGACGCAAGCACTTGGCCCGCAATTCGCACGGCCCGCAGTCATCCGCGCTCGCCTTGTAGTCCTGGCGGTGCAGCCCCTTGTCCACCAGGTAGGTGCTGCCGTTGCTCACCAGCGTCTTGCCCGCGGGGCAGAGGCAGGTGCCGTCATCGCGGAAGTCGAAATCATGCGGACGGAAGCGTTCCTTGCCGCTGGGTTTGCGCGTCTTCAGTGTCTTGTCGTAGAGCACGTCGTGCTTGGGCTTGAACCGAGCCTGGTTGGCAAGCCGTTCATCGCGCTTACGCATCTGCTTGTCAGCGATCAACGCAGGGATGCCGCGTGCTTCCAACTGCTCGACATTGTCCTTGGTGTGGTAGCCCGAATCGGCCAGCACCAGCGTATGGTCCTGGCGATAGGCTACGGCCTGCTCGACCATCGGCAGCAGCATGCCGTGCTCGGCGACCGAACCGACGACATCGGCGGCCACGATGATCTGGTGATCACCATCGACGGCCGCCTGTGCGGCGTAGCCCTGGATCACGCCCTTGCCGGTGGCCATCTTGCCGCTCTCCGGATCGGTGACGTTGGTCTTGATCTCCTGGCCCTGGCCATTGAGGCGCTTGGGTGCCTGGGACAGGAACTCGCGTGTGCGGGCTGCTTCGCGCCGCAACGCTTCTACACGCTTGCGACGGCGCTCATCAAAGTCACCGTCGTTGCCAATGCGATCCTGTCCCTGGTGCATCGACACGATCCGCTCGGCTGCGCGCTCCAGTCGCACGGCGCGCTGGTGAAGTTCTTCGTGCGTGCCACTGCACTCCTTGCTGGCATTGCTCGGCAGCTTGACCCCGTCGATGGCGAACAACTCGCCACCGATCAGGCCCTGCCCATCGCAGGTGACCAGCACCTGGGCGAACAGCGCCTTGACCTGTTCGCCCAACTGGCTAACGAACTTGGCGATGTGCGCGTGGCTGGGCTGGCTGTTCCCGCTCAGGGCGATGAACTGCACGTTGTGCAGGCAGGCGCGCTCAATGGCGCGGCTGGACAGCAATCCCTGGCTGTAGGCGAACAGCACGATCTTGAGCATCACCCGTGGGTCGTAGGCGCTGGCGCCGGTCTCGCCATTGCGAAACCGAGCATCCAGTTCGCTCAGATCCAACTCGTGATTGACCAGGTAGTCCAGTGCGAAGGCGAAGCTGCCCGGCACGATCTGCTCGGACAGCACCACCGGCAGGAACAGGCCATTGCGTTCTTGCGGCTTGTAGCGGGGCATCGGCAATCCCGGTTGTCTCGACCTGTTGAATTTACCGTGGGAGAACGGACATGGATCAGTTTTTTTACAGCCTCAACTATAAATCTCTAACTTTTAGTAGAAGCGCGCCGTTTCGGTGGACAACCACAAAACGGCACGGCCAGGCCGGCTTTCCAGCAGGGAGGGCCACGCCATGATCGTCGCGTTTCTCAACCAAAAAGGGGGCGTCGGCAAGACCACGCTCGCCACCCACATCGCCGGCGAACTGGCGCTGCGCGGCCAGCACGTCATCCTGCTGGATGCCGACCCGCAGGGTTCCTCGCTGGACTGGACGCAGCGCAGAAGTCAGCAGGGCTTGCCACGGTTGTTCAGCGCCGTGGGCCTCGCCCGCGAAACGCTGCATCAGGAAGCGCCGGAGCTGGCCCGCCGCGCCGATCACGTCATCATCGACGGCCCGCCGCGCATCGCCGCTCTGGCGCGCTCCGCGCTGCTGGCGGCCGAGCGCGTGCTGATTCCCGTGCAGCCCAGCCCGTATGACCTGTGGGCCAGCGCCGAGATGGTGGCGCTGATCCGTGAGGCGCAGGTGTTCCGGCCTGCGCTGCGCGCGGCCTTCGTCATCAACCGGCGCGTCAGTACCACCATCATCGGCAGGGAAGCGCGGCAATCGCTGGCCGAACAGCCGCTTCCGGCGCTGCGCTCGGAAGTGCATCAGCGCATCGTATTCGCCGACAGCGTGGCCGCTGGCCGGCTCGCACGCGAGACGGCACCCGACAGCGCCGCCGCCCGCGAGATCGTCGCGCTGACCGACGAACTGCTGCGGTGGCCGACATGAGCCAGCGCAACGGCAAGCGCATCGCCATCGGCGCGCGTCCGCCTGCGAATCCGCACGCCGAGGCGTGGGTTCGCCAGGGCGAGGCCGGCGGCATCCAGAAAGGCGACCTCTACACCGCGCGCCTGACCCTCGACATCACGCCCGCGATGCGGGCGCGCATCAAGGTGTCGGCATTCACGCAGGGCGTGACCGTCGCGGAACTGCTGCGCGGTTTGCTGGAACGAGAGTTTCCAGAACACCGGATGGAGAACACACCATGACCGCATCCGCTTCGCCTGCCGCTGGCGCGGCCACGGCTGCGCTGTCGCTGCATCCCGCAGCACTCGCCGGCCAAGCCGGCAACGTGCCACTGACCCGCGTATCGCTCGCCTACATCGAGCCGCGCTTCAAGCTCTATCTGCGCTTCGGCGAACCTGCGCGCACGCTGCGGCTCGACCACTGGCGGCGCTGCGCGGTATTCCTGCCGGGCGCGATGTTCTGCCGCATCCGCTGGCAGGCCAACGACTACGGCACCGTGCGCTGGCAGCTCATGGTGATCCAGGCCGGCACGCCGCTGGACGCCGTGCAGCGCATCCCCGGCGTGCGGCCCGGCGCACGCCTGCTGCTGCACGCCGAAGGCGAAAACGCGGTGCGTGCCGTGCTGGAACGCATCGACGGCATCGAGGCGCAGGGCATCGCCGCCATCGACGTGTCGCCCGCGTACTGGCGCACGCTGGGCAACCGTCTGGCGGCCCGCCTGGCGCTGCCCGAATACACCGCCGAGCGGCACGCCGCCTGGCTGGCCGGGAGGGCGCTGCCATGACCGCTGATTCCACCACCGCACGCACACCCGAAATCGCGCCGCGTTCTCGCTCGCGCCTGCGCGCTCGCATCGTGCTGGCGGGCTTCGCCGTCGTCGGCCTCGCTGCGCTGGCCTGGGCGGCTTTTGTGCAGCCGCTGCCGCGCCTGATCTACAACCCGTCCGACAGCGTTCCGGCCGGCTGGTATCGCGTGCAGCCGCTTGACCATCGGGCCGCCTCGCTGCCACGTCGGCTGGAAGTGGGCAGCATCGTCCTGACCCGATTGCCCGCCGACGCTGCCGCGCTCGCTGCGCAGCGCGGCTACCTGCCGGCACACGTTCCACTACTCAAACGTGTGGGCGCGGTCGCGCCGCAACACGTCTGCATCGTCGCCCGTCAGGTTCGCATCGACGGCGTGCCTGCGGCCGCCGCGCTCCTTGTCGATCGACTGGGCCGGCCGCTGCCATCCTGGCAGCATTGCCGCCCGCTGGCCGAGGGCGAGCTGTTCCTCTTGAGCGTGACCAATCCGGCATCGTTCGACAGCCGCTATTTCGGCCCGGTCAGCGCATCCGCCGTGATCGGCGTTGCGCATCCGATCTGGCTGGAGACACGCCCATGATGGCCGCCGATTCGCTGCACGTTGCCGTGCATCTCATCGTGCCATCGGGCATGCCGTTCCGGCTGCTGCCGTGTCGTCACGCGTACAGCGCGGGCGCATTCGCGCAACATCCGGCGCAGCGGTCCAACGTGCAAGCGTCTTGCCTCGAATGCGCCCGGCCTACGGCCGTCGCCGCGTTCGCCGACGCGCTGGCTGCTCACGCAGCAGCGCCGCCGGGCCGCCGGTGCCTGGAGCGTCAGCGGAAGGCAAAGGCGGAAGGCAAGACAAAAGGACGTGGCACCGGGCCGCGTCGAAAGCCAGTCTGCACATGGGGGTGGCGCGGCACGGAGCGGCTTCGCCGCCGTGCCGCGTTCGGCGCGAAGGTCGCGCCAATGCGGGCATGTCCGCGTGCTTCGCACGACCGGACACGCCAGAGCTTGCAGGGAGAACGGCCATGACCGACCGCCGCGACGACGATTTCCGCGTGCGCCCCAGCGCCCCGAAGAACCGGGGTAAGGGCCAGGGGCAGAGCTTCGTTTCCAAGGTGCTCAAGCAGGCCGGAAAAGCCAGCAGCGGCAAGTCGGCGGTGCGCCGTCCTGGGGCGGCTGCCACCGGCCAGCGTCCCGGCTCACGCCTGGGGCGCGGCCATACGGCGGCGCGCTTCGCCGGCGCGAAGCTGACGCCCATGTCGCGGCGCGTGACCATCAAAACCTTGCTGGTCAATCACCAACGGGCCAGCCCACAGTCGCTCGCCAAGCACCTGCGCTACATCGAGCGCGACGGCGCGGGTCGCGATGGCGAACCGGGCCGGGCCTACGGGCCACAGGCCGACGAAGCTGACCTCGATGCCTTCAAGGAACGCTGCGCCGATGACCGCCACCATTTCCGCTTCATCGTCTCGCCGGAGGACGGGGCCGAACTGGACGACCTGCGCACCTACACCCGGCATCTGGTGGATCGCATGGAAGCCGACCTGGGCACGCGGCTGGATTGGGTGGCGGTCGATCACTGGAACACCGACAACCCGCACACCCACCTGATCGTGCGCGGGCGCGACGACACCGGCAAAGACCTCATCATCGCGGGCGACTACATCGCCGATGGCTTCCGCCACCGCGCCGCCGAGCTGGCGACCGAATGGCTGGGGCCGCGCACCGAGCTGGAGATCCAGCAGACCTTGGGGCGCGAGGTGGAACAGGAGCGGTGGACGAGCCTGGATCGCACCTTGAAGCGCGAGGCCAGCGACGATGGCCTGGTGCATGTCGAACGGCTCAACGAACCCCGCTTGCAGCGCCAGCGCCTGCTGCTGATCGGCCGCCTGCAGCGCTTGCAGCGCCTGGGCTTGGCCGACGAGGCGCAGCCGGGCTCCTGGGCCATCCATACCGATGCCGAGAAGACCTTGCGCGCCCTGGGCGAGCGTGGCGACATCATCCGCACGATGCAGCGCGCCATGAGCGGACAGCCGCGCGAGCTGGCGGTGTTCGAGCCGGGCGATGACGGCCGCACCATCTTCGGCCGCGTAGCAGCCAAGGGGCTGGCCGACGAACTGCACGACCGCGGCTATCTGGTCATCGACGGCGTGGACGGCAAGGCCCACTACGTCGCGCTGAACGCCCGCGACGAGCTGGCGAACTATCCGACCGGCGCCGTGGTGGAGGTGAAGGGATCGGCCGACGTGCGCGCCGCCGACAGGAACATCGCCGCGCTGGCGAGCGATGGGCTGTATCGCACCGATCATCACCTGGCGATTGAGCAAGGCCGAGCCAAGCCCGGTCGTGACCCGCAGGAAGTCGTTGCGGCCCATGTCCGCCGACTGGAAGCCCTGCGCCGGGCCGGCATCGTGGAGCGCGTGGCCGACGGGCTATGGAAGGTGCCGGACGACCTGGCCGAGCGTGGCCGCCGCTACGACGCGCAGCGCCTGGGCGGTGTGGCGGTGGAGCTGAAATCGCACCTACCCATCGAGCGGCAGGCCCGCGTCATCGGCGCCACTTGGCTGGATCAGCAGTTGATTAACGGCGGCCGAGGCTTGGGCGACCTGGGCTTTGGTGGCGAGGCCAAGCAGGCGATGCAGCAGCGTGCCGACTTCCTGGCCGAACGGGGGCTGGCCGAGAAGCGCGGCCAGCGCGTGATCCTCACCCGGAATCTGTTGGCTACGCTGCGCAATCGGGAATTGGCGCAAGCCACGAAAGACATTGCCGCCGACACCGGACTGGAGCATAGGCCCATCGCCGACGGTCAGCGCGTGGCCGGCATCTACCGTCGCTCGGTCATGCTCGCCAGCGGTCGCTACGCGATGCTCGATGATGGCATGGGGTTCAGCCTGGTACCGTGGCGGCCGGTGATCGAACAGCGGCTGGGGCAGCAACTCGCCGCGACGGTGCGCGGTGGCGGGGTGTCCTGGGAGTTTGGGCCTCAGCGCTGGCCTGGCATCGGATAGAACTGTTGCTCATAAGCAAAGCCCCACCAACCGCCTTGAAAAGCGCCACCGCATCCTGCGGCCAATGCACCTGTGAGCGCGGTATGCTCGACTTCTCTATCGGCGGGTCTCGTTCGCTCACTATTCCCAATACCTGTCCGCGCTCCTTGCCCTGCCAGACCTTCTGGCGATCGACGGTACTCGCATCAGGTAGGTAATTGGGTCACAGGCTGGCGTAAATAGTGCCGCGGCGTGACCCTGAACCATTGCGCTTCCGTCCTAGCTGCGCCCGGCTTTCGAGTTGAATCTGTCATTGGAGTTATGAAGGGTGGGCGGACAAGCCTGCAGGATGAATTTCATTGATTCATGGGGACGCGAACACGGACGTAAGTGCCTCGGCCCGGCTGGCTGTCCAGATCAACCGAGCCGCCGTGCTTCGACACCGCCGCCTGGACGATGGCCAGCCCGAGCCCGCTGCCCGGTTTCCCGACCGACGTACTGCCGCGGTAGTGGCGCTCGAAGGCCAGGATGCGGTCTTCCTCGTCCATGCCGGGGCCGTGGTCGCCGACCTGGATCAGGACCATGCCGTTGTCTGCGGTCGCCCGCAGGTCGATGGGCGATCCGGGAGCGTACTTGCGCGCATTGTCCAGCAGGTTGCGGATGATCTCGCGCAGCATGGTCGGGTCCATGCAAACACGAAGTCCGGGAGCCGCCTGTACGGCGATCACGCGATCCGGTTCCAGTTGCCTGACCTCGGCCGCGAGTTCTTCCAGCGTCGGCACGAGCGCGATCCATTCGTTCGATGGGCGACGCATGACATCCAGCCGGGCCAGCAGCAACACGTCGGCGACCAGGGCGCTCATCCTTTTGACCTCCTGCTGCAGGCCATCGAGCTGGGTATAGGCGCTGGTATCGCCAGGGCGGATGGCGTGCCGCAGGTTGTCGAGCGAGGCGGACATCACCGCCAATGGCGTTCGCAACTCGTGCCCGGCCTCGGCCAGATGGCTTCGCAACCTTGACTCCTTTGCCTGGGCGTCGCGTGCGACCGTGGCCTGGGCCAGTTGCGCGATCAGGTATCCGACCAGCGCCGACAGCACCAGGCTGATGGCCGACACTGCCCAATAGCGCTTCAGCACGCCCGGACCCACGCGCGGATAGACCAGCAAGGCCATCAGCAGGATCGCCAACGCCAGCACGCAGCACACCGCGGCCGAAATCCAAGCCGTTCGCGTGGAGCGCTTCATCCGATTTTCTCCTCGATGCGCAGTGTGTAGCCCACGCCGCGCACGGTCTGGACCAGACGCGGGCTTCCATCGGCCTCCAGCTTCGCACGCAGCAAGGACACGAATCGATCCACCGTTTCCGTACCGACTTCGGCGTCCACTCCCCAGACCGACTCCAGCAACTGGCTCTTGCGGAAGACCCGCCCCTGCTCGCGCATCAGGCCGACCAGCAGATCGAACTCACGCGCGGACAGGGCCAATGGCGAATCCGACTTCCATGCGCGGCGCCTGAGTGGATCGACACGCAGATCCGCATACGCCAGCAGGTCGCTCGATCCCGCTCCGCGCCGAAGGTGCGCCACCAGCCGCGCCTTGAGTTCGTCCATGGCAAAGGGCTTGGTGAGGTAATCGTCGGCCCCGCCCTCCAGCGCCACGATCTTGTCCCCCAGTTCGGTGCTTGCCGTGAGCATCAGGACCGGCACCTGTGTGCGTTTGCGGATGAGCGGGAGAAGCGCCAGGCCATCGATGTCGGGCATGGCCAGGTCCAGCACGATGGCGTCCGGGCGGCGCTGTGCGATGCGCGCCAACGCCTCCCGACCGTTGGCGGCCGTGTCGACCTCGAACCCGCGCAAGCGCAGTGCGACTTCCACGGCGCGGCGCAGGTTGGGTTCGTCGTCGACGACCAGGATGCGGGGGCTCTGCTGCATGGGGTGCCTCTGCGGTGCCGGCTAAACCTAAACCAACCAGCCGCAGCGCATCCAGCCGGCTTTCCGGATTCCTTCCGATATCGCTCTCGAGACTGGCGGTGTCCGATCCGGGACAGTCATGGAGATACGACGATGAAGAAGCAGAATACGGTGATCCTGATGCTGGTTTTGGCCGTTCCACCGGCGTGGGCCGCCCAGGATACCGGCGTCAGCGGCAACGGGATGGCGGCAGGCCAAGGCTCGGCGAATGGACAAGGCCTCGCTGTCGGCCAAGGGGAGGCCAGCGGGACCGGCACGGTCTACTACCGCGGCGAAGATGGACTTATCCATCGCAAATCGGGTACCGGAACCGTGGATGGCCGTGGCGTCGCGGTGGGCGCAGGCGAGGTGGACGGAAAGGCACTGGTCGCCGGCCATGGGCGGGTCGAAGGGGATGGCGCCGTCCGGCCCACGCATGGGAACACCCCTGTCAGCGGTGCCATCGGAAGCGGCACGGCCACGGGAACAGGGGCGGCCATCGGCAAAGGTCAGGCCAGCGGAACGGGGACGGTGTATTACCGGGGCGAAGATGGCCGGATCCACCGCAAATCGGGCACCGGTTCGGTGGCCGGACGGGGCGTGGCCATCGGAGATGGTTCCGTCAAGGGCAAGGCCGCCGTACGAGGCAAAGGCCAGGCCCATGGCTATGGCATCAAGCGGCCTTGATAGCCAGACGCGCGGCGCCCCGGTCGTCTGACTGGGGCGATCACGTAGCTGGCTGTTACCCAAATGTGATCACTTGACACGTCAGCGCGGCATCCAGCAAGGCGTTGTCCCTGGCGTGTCTTCCACATCGAGCAAGAAGGAGCATGCAATGCACACTGCCATTCGCTGGATCGCCCCGATGCTGCTCTCCACACTGGCCGTTACCGGCTGTGCTGCCGCCCAGCACCGGGATTGGGACAACAATCCGCCCGGCCCCGCCGGCGGCCCCGGCACCAACTGGGAAAACCCGCCGGGCTGGCGTGGCGGTCCGGGCGCTTCGCCCAACCAGCGTTTCTACCGGCGCGACGGCGTGCGTTACGAGTTCAAGCTCGTCAGCGGCGGTTATTACTACAGCCCGCGCTGGGGCTATTGGCATCCGCGATACGGCTTGTGGAACCAGGGCCGCCGCTGCTGGATGGATATCGACAACAACCCGCCAGGTCCGGCCGGTGGCCGGGGCACCAACTGGGAAAACCCGCCGGGCTGGCGCGGCGGGCCGGGGGCATCGCCGGATCGGTTCGACCGTTGCCGTTGAACGTGCGTCCCGGACCCGCTTGTCGGACGCCACCTCGAACGATGTCTCATCACATGAGCACTGAAGGTCGTCACGCATGAACCGTCAGCACGCTGTCAGCGCGGCCAATCGTTTTGGCCTGGGCGCCCGGCCCGGTGAGATCGATTCGATCACCGACCCGCAGGAATGGCTCCTGGCGCAGTTGCGAATGCCGGCTTCGGAGCCGGCGTTGGCCGAATTGCCCGGCAGCCTGGAATATCTGCGCCAGGACATTGCCCTGCGGCAAACCCGGCGCGAATCCAGGCAACGCGGCCCGGCCGGGGGCGCGATGCCGCTGGCCAGGCGCCAGCGGCAGGCGCAATTGCATGAACTGCTGCTGCGCCACCAGGTTGCCGTGGCCAGCCCGACCAGCTTCAGGGAGCGCATGGTGCGGTTCTGGTCGAACCATTTCGCCGTGTCCGTGGACAAGCGCGTGGCGGCGCCCTATGCCGCGCCGATGGAGCGCGAAGCGATCCGCCCGCACGTGCTGGGGCGATTCGCCGACATGCTGCTGGCGGTGGAAACCCATCCGGCGATGCTGCGATTCCTGGACAACACGCGATCGGCCGGGGCGGACTCGAAACTGGCAGTCCGCGCACATCGGCGGAATCCGGAGCGGGAACTCGGGCTCAACGAGAACCTGGCCCGCGAGATCCTCGAACTGCACACGCTGGGGGTGCAAGGCGGGTATTCGCAGGCGGACGTGACCGAGCTGGCCAAGGCCATCACCGGATGGAGCGTGCCGGCGCCGCAGGACTTCGAGCGCGGCGCGCCGGTGCGTGCCTTCATGTTCCGCGCCAACGCCCATGAAGGCGGATCGCGCGTGGTGATGGGCAAGCGCTACGCCGAGGACGGACTGGCGCAGGGCCAGGCCGTCCTGGCCGATCTTGCGGTCCATCCCGCCACCGCACGGCACGTGTCGTGGAAGATCGCCCGCCACCTGGTCAGCGACGAGCCGCCGCAGGCGCTGGTGGAGGCGATGGCAAGAACCTGGCTCGCTTCCGGCGGCGACCTGGCGCAGGTATATGCCGCGTTGATCCGCCATCCGGCCGCCTGGGGCGAGTCGGCACGCAAGTTCAAGACGCCCGACGACTATCTGCTGTCGGCTGTGCGCGCCGGCGGCGTGCTGGACAGCTCCCGCCCGCAGGCCCTGTACACCTTGCTGGACAGGATGGGACAACCGCCGTTCACCCCGCGCTCGCCCGCCGGCTTCGCCGACGAGGCCGCACAGTGGAGCGGTCCGGATGCGCTCTGGAAGCGGATCCAGAGTGCGCAGGCGCTGGCCGAGGCCGTACCGGAGGATCGGCTCGATCCGGAAGGTACCGCCCGCGCCATCTTCGCCGACACGCTGGACGAAGAAACGCGGTCCGCCCTGCGCCGGGCCGAGTCGCCGCGTGACGGCCTCGCCCTCCTGTTCGCCAGCCCCGCCTTCCAGTGGAGGATCTGACCATGACGCTGACCCGACGCATGTTCCTGGGCGCTGCCGGCGCGGTGACCACGTTGACCCTGTGGCCGTGGCAGGGCCAGGCCCGGACAGCGGGCGATACCCGGCTGCTGGTCGTGCTTTTGCGCGGAGGACTGGATGGACTGCATACGCTGATTCCCCGCGACGATCCCCAATACCGCAGCCTGCGCGGCAGCCTGGTTCCCGACGATGCACCGGCGCTGGATGGCAGCTTCGCGCTGCATCCGTCGCTGTCTTTCGCGCACGATCTTTATCGGCGCAAGCAGCTGCTGCCGGTGGTGGCGGTGGCCCCTCCGTATCAGGAGCGTTCGCATTTCGACGCCCAGAACTGCCTGGAGAATGGCACCGGTCGCCCCAGTGGCGCCGGGACCGGCTGGCTCAACCGCTGTGCCGGCGCAATGGCCGATGGCGAGGCATTGGCCATCGGCAGCGTGATGCCGCTGATCATGCGTGGCCCGGGGGACGCCGCGACCTGGTCGCCGCCCCTGCCGGAGGACGTCAATCCGATCCTGTTGCAGCGGCTCGAGCCCCTCTATTCGCATGACGCGGCGCTATCCGCCAGTTTTTCCCGGGCAATGGCCACCCAGGGAACAGTCGCCGGCGTGGGCGGCCGCGCAGCGCGCATGGTGGCCGCCACCACGGCGGCGGGGCGCTTCATGGCCAAGGCCGACGGACCGCGAATCGGGTTCGTGGAGGATTCCGGCTGGGACACCCACGCCAACGAAGCCGCGATCCTGAAGAACAAGCTGTCCGAGCTCGACGTGGGACTGCGGGCCTTCCACGAGGCCGCGCAGCCGATCTGGGACCGCACGGTGGTGGTCGTGGTGAGCGAGTTTGGCCGGACCGCCAAAGTCAACGGCACCGGGGGGACCGACCATGGAACGGGAGGGCTGGCCTTGCTGGCCGGCGGGGCGGTTCGCGGGGGGCATATTGCCGGGCAGTGGCCTGGACTGGCTCCGGGCGATCTCAACGAAGGTCGGGACGTGCGCGTGACGACGGACATGAGGGCCTTGTTCAAGGGCGTGCTTGCCGGGCACCTGCGGCTGGACATGAGAACACTGGACACGGCGGTGTTCCCGGATAGCGGCAAGGTGCGCCCGATGGATGGGTTGCTGGTTTAGCACTCGAACCGTCGAGTCCAGGTCGCCGAAGATGCCGATCGGCGGGCGTTGCTGGAAAATCCCTCGACTACTTTGCTACTCCTGCCAGCCGCCACCAACCGCCTTGAAAAGCGCCACCGCATCCTGGGCCAATGCGCCTTGCGCGCTCAGCGCGGTCTGTTGCGCATCGAGCATGCTCAACGTCTCCACCAGCACGTCGCGCTCGCTCGCCGTGCCCAGCATCTGCTCGCGTTGCTTGCGCTGCCAGACTTCCTGGCGGTCGAAGGTCGCACGCGCCGCGTATGCGGCCTGGCGTTGCTGATAACCATAGTCCGACAGCGCATCCTCGGTTTCCTGTAGTGCGCCCAGCACGCTCTGACGGTACTGGGCAACGGTAGCCTCGTAGCCGGCGCGCGCCTGCGCCGTTTGCGATCGACGCGCACCACCGTCGAACACCGTGCCCAGCAGTTGCGCGCCGAGCGACCAGGTTCGCAGCGGCGCATCGAGCAGATCGTCGACGCTGCCGCCGACATAGCCACCGTTGGCCGACAACCCCAGGCTCGGGAAATACGCGGCCTGCGCGGCTCCCACCTGCGCATTGGCAGCCTTGACCCGTGCCTCGGCCGCCATCACGTCGGGGCGGCGCCGCAGCAGTTCGGCCGGCATCACCGCCGGGGGCGCCGGTGCCTCGAACCCGTATTCGGGCCTGGGAGCCAGCACGAACGATGACGGTGCCTGCCCGGTGAGCGCGGCCAGCGCATGCAGGCACCGGGCGCGCGTGGCCGAGGCCGCTTCCAGTCCCATGATGCTGCTGTCCAGTGCGTTGCGCGTCTCCACCACGTCGTTGGGCGAGGCGGTGCCAAGCTCATTCGCCCGTTCGGTCATCTCCAGCAGTCGGCCGTTGGCATCGACCTGATTCTCCAGTAGCGCCATCTGCACTTCGGTCTGGCGCAACGACAGATAGGTGCTGGCCACGGTCGCGGCGATGCTCAGCCGTTGCGCATGCAGATCCTGCGCCGAGGCCTCGGCCTGCGCACTTTGGGCTTCGGCGCGCCTGCGCACGGCTCCCCACAGGTCCAGCTCCCAGCTCACGGTACCCTGTGCAGTAGCTTGCTGGCGCACCTGTCCCTCGCCCAGCCCCTGCGCAGCCGCCGTGTTCTCGCTGCGGCTTTGCGAAACGCCCATGCTGACCTGCGGCCTCCCGGCCGCACGGACCTCGCCGATTGCCGCCTGAGCCTGGCGCCACGCGGCGTCCGCTGCCGCAATGGACAGGTTGGCCTGTTGCGCGCGCTCTTGCAGCTCATTGAGGTCGGGATCGTGCCAGGCCTGCCACCAGGCCTCGCCGTACCATTCAGTCGGTTCCGGGTCGGCACGCGTCCACACCATGCCGCCCTCCTCGAACCGTTCGGGGACGGGCAGGTCGGGCCGGACATAGTCGTGGCCCACGGTGCAGGCCGCCAGCGCCAGAGGCAGTAGCGCGCTGGCGAGCAGGCGCCTGCGAGATCGGGAAATGCGTGTCATGGTGGGGTCCTGCGGTGGAGGGTGCCGAATCGATCCATGAGCACATAGATCGCCGGTGTCGAATAGAGCGTCAGCACCTGGCTGAGCATCAGCCCGCCGATGATCGCCACGCCCAGTGGTTGCCGGAACTCGGAGCCGTAGCCGGAACCGATGACCAGGGGGACTGCTCCCAGGATTGCCGCAAGCGTGGTCATCATGATGGGGCGGAGCCGCACCAGACTGGCACGCAGGATCGCCTCCTGCGGAGACAGTCCCTCGGCGCGCTCGACCTGCAATGCGAAATCGATCATCAAGATCGCGTTCTTCTTGACGATGCCGATCAGCAGGATCACGCCGATCAGCGCGATGATGCTGAACTCGAAGCCCCCCGCCGCCAGCGCGATCAGCGCACCGATGCCGGCAGAGGGCAAGGTGGAGAGGATGGTCAGCGGATGACGCAGGCTCTCGTAGAGCATGCCCAGCACGATGTATACGGCCAGCAGCGCGGTGACAATCAGCAACGGCATCGTCTTGACCGTGTCGGCGAAGGCCTTGGCATTGCCTGCAGGCGCCGCGGCGATGCCTGGGTCCAGGTGCAGCGCATCGACCGCCTGCCGTATCGCGCGTTGCGCCGGTCCCAGCGAAGCGCCGGGACTGAGGTTGTAGGACAGCGTGACGGCGGGGAATTGGCCTTGGTGGGACTGTGACAGGCTGGTCTTCTGCACGCTCCAGCGCGCTATTGCCGACAGTGGCACCAGCTCGCTGCCGTGACCAGGCGTGACGTAGATCTGGTCCAGCGTCGCGGGGTTGCCAGCCTGCGACGGGTCCAGCCCCATGACCACGTGGTACTGGTTCATTTCCCGGTAGATCGTGGAAACTAGGCGCTGGCCGAAGCTATCGTAGAGCGCCTGATCGATGGCCTGCGCCGATACGCCGAGCCGCGCGGCAGCGGGCCGGTCGATCTCGATCTGCGCCTCGACGCTGCCGTCCATCAGGTCGGAGCTGACGTCGGTGATCAACGAAACCTTGCGCATGGCCTGTTCGACCCGCGCAGCGGCCACATCCAGGGCCGCGCGGTTGTCGGCCGACAAGGTGAACTGATATTGCCCGGCCGACTGCCGCCCGCCGACGCCGATGTCCTGCACGGCCTGCAGCGTCACTTGCACGCCGGCCTCATTGGCGAAGGTCTTGCGCAACTGGTCGATGACCACATCCGCGCTGTCCTGGCGCGGATCGTGCAGCGGCTTGAGCGTGACGTAGAGCGCGCCGGCGTTGGAGGCGCTGCTGCCGGTAGCCCCGAGGACGCCGATCACCTGGTCGACGGACGGATTGCCGCGCAACATGCGTACCACTTCGCTGAAGCGATCGCGCATCTGCCCGAAGGAGATGTTCTGCGGCCCATAGACCTGGCCCAGCAGCAAGCCCGTGTCCTGCTGCGGGAAGAAGCCCTTGGGCATGACCGCGAACACGACCAGTCCCAGGCCGACGACCGCAGCGGTAGCCCAGGCCATCAGCCGCGGGCGCTGCAGCGTCCAGCGCAGTGTGCGTCCATAGAAGCCATCGGGGGAAGCGCCCTGCCCATCGGGGTGCCGCGCGTCGTCCGCCGGACGCAACAGCATGCGGCTCATCATCGGGGTGACGGTGAGCGAGATGACCATCGATACCAGCACCGCGGCCGCAAGCGTGACCGAGAACTCGCGGAAGAGGCGTCCGACCAGGCCAGACATCAGCAGCAGCGGAATGAACACCGCCACCAGCGAGACGCTGATTGAGAACACGGTGAAACCAACCTCGCGCGCGCCGTCCAGCGCCGCCTGCACGCGGCTCTTGCCCATCTGCTGGTGGCGCATGATGTTCTCCACCACCACGATGGCGTCGTCCACAACGAATCCGGCCGCGACGATCAGCGCCATCAGCGAGAGGATGTTCATGCTGTAGCCCAGCGCCCACATCACTGCGAAGGTACCCAGCAGCGACAGCGGCACCGCGACCGCCGGCACCAGGGTGGCGCGCCAGTCGCGGAAGAAGACCGCTGTCACCGCGATCACCAGCAGGATCGACACCACCAGCGTCAGCTCCACCTCGTGCAGCGAGGCGCGGATGGTCTGGGTCCGGTCCAGCATCACGTCCAGCTTCATGGTGGCGGGCACGGCGGCCTGCAATTCCGGCAGCTGCGCGCGGACCCGGTCCACGGTCTCGACCACGTTGGCGCCGGGGCGCTTGCTGATGATCAGTGCCACGCCCGGCCGCCCGTTCATCAAGCCGAAGCTGCGGACGTTCTGCGTCGAATCGGTGACCGAGCCCAGGTCGGACAGCCGGACCACCGCGCCGGCGTTGTCGCGCACCACCAGGTCCCGGTAGGCGGCCGCCTGCAGCAGATCGTCGTTGGCGGCCAGCGCGTATTCGGCGTCGCCGACCTGCACCGATCCCTTGGCGCGACGCGCATTGGCACCGTTCAGCAACTGCCGGATCTGGTCCAGACCGATCCCGTACTGGCTCAGCCGCTGCCCGTCCAGCTCCACACGCACGGCCGGCAGCGCGCCGCCACCGACCTGCACATCGCCCACGCCTTCGGTCTGAAGCAGCTTCTGCTGCAGCAACGTGGATGCTGCGTCGTACAGCGCGGCACTGTCATCGGTCTGCGAGGTCAGCGCCAGCGCCATGATTGGCGCTTCGGCGGGGTTGACCTTGCGATAGGTCGGCACGCCGTCCATGTCGCTGGGCAGGCGGCTCATCGCGGCGTTGATGGCGGCCTGCACGTCGCGTGCGGCGCCGTCCACGTCGCGGGCCAGGTCGAACTGGATCACGATGCGCACCGAGCCGCTATAGCTGACCGACGTCATGTCGGTGATCCCGGCGATGGCGCTGAACTGGCGCTCCAGTGGCGTGGCCAACGAACTGGCGACGGTATCCGGATCGGCACCGGGAAGGTTGGCGGTAACGGCGATGGTGGGGAATTCCACCTGCGGCAGCGAAGCCACCGGCAGCATGCGAAAGGCCAGCAGGCCCAGCAGCATGATGCCGACGGCGATCAGAGTGGTGGCCACCGGCCGACGCACGAACGGACCGGACAGATCGATCGCCATGGCTTAGATCCGCTTGGCCAGGGCCTGCTCGGCCGGACGCAGCAACAGGTAGATCACCGGCGTGGAGAACAGTGTCAGCAACTGGCTCACGATCAGCCCACCGATGATGGCCAGGCCCAGCGGGTGGCGCAGCTCCGCGCCCATGCCGCTGCCGAACGCCAGCGGAACGGCGCCCAGCAATGCGGCCAGCGTGGTCATCAGGATCGGCCGGAAGCGCTGCTCGCAGGCGCGCTTGATCGCCTCGGTACCGTCCAGGCTGTGGTCACGCTCCAGCTCCAGCGCGAAATCGATCATCATGATCGCGTTCTTCATGACCATGCCGACCAGCAGCACCACGCCGATGGTTCCGATCACGTCGAACTGGCTGCCGCTCAACATCAGCGCCGCCAGCGCACCCAACACTGCCGAGGGCAAGGTGGACAGGATCGTCAACGGGTGGATGAAGCTCTCATAGAGCATGCCCAGCACCAGATACACCACCAGCACCGCCGCCAGCATCAGAATGGCTTGGCCGGACATGGCGCCGCCCAGGCTGCCGGCCGCGCCTTCCAGATGCAGCGTGACCGCAGCCGGCAGGCCGATGTCCTTGGCAATGGAGTCCAGCCGCTTCACCGCGTCGCCGAGGGTGACGCCATCGGCCAGATCGAAACCGATATCGGCGTAAGGGAACTGCCCCTGACGCTCGAATGATACCGGCGCGTCCCCCGCGTCGATCGTGGCCAGCGCGGCCAGCAAGACAGGGGTGCCATTGGTGCCGGGTACGTGGATGCGCTGCAGCACGTCCCGTATGTCCTGCAGGCCGCCCTTGGCGGCCAGTACGACGTGGTACTGGCTCAGGTCGGTATAGATGGTCGAGACCTGATTCTGACCAAACGCTGCGTACAGTGTGTCATCGATACTGCGCATGTTCACGCCCAGGCGCGAAGCCGCGACCCGATCCACGTCCAAACGTGCCTGCAGGCCCCGGCGGGCTGCCTGGCTGTCCACCGCAGAGAACGCTGGATCGGCTCGCATGGCGGCCATCAGCTTCGACGTCCACTCGGCCAGCAGGCCACGATCGGTGGACTCTAGGCCTGCCGCATAGGGCATGGACGAGGACTGGGTATCGAGTGTCAGGTCTTGGACCGGGCGCAGGTGCAGCACCATACCGGCGCGCTGCGCCTTGTCGGCGAGGCGTTTGATGACTGTGGCGCTGGTGTCCTTTCCCGCCTTCAGGCGCACGAGCATTGGCACGGTCCCGAGCGCGGTGTTGGTCTGGCTCACGCCGGCGCTGATGGAGATGTTCTCCACGGCCGAATCGGCAGCCACCAGCCGCGCTGCGGCCTGCTCGCGCTCTTGGATGCGCGAGAACGCACTGTGCGCATCGACTTGCAGCGCGCCCTGCAGCATGCTGGTGTCCTGCACCGGGAACAGGCCCTTCGGCAGCGCCCACAACAGCGCCAGGGTCAGCACCGTCGCGCCGGCCACGGCAAGCATGACCGCCGCACGGCGCTGCATCAGGCGATCCAGCAATCGTGCATAGCCACGCTCCAGGCGCACGAAGAACCCTGCCTCGTCGTGCTCGGCCTCCGGCTTGAGCACGCGCGCGCACAGCATCGGTACCAGCGTCAGGGTCACGCCTGCCGACACCACGATGGCCACCGAGAGGGTCACTGCAAACTCGCGGAACAGGCGGCCAACCACGTCGCCCATGAACAACAGCGGGATCATTACCGCGATCAAGGCTGCCGACAGCGATACGATGGTGAAGCCGACCTGTCCGGCACCTTCCAAAGCGGCCTGCATGCGCGACTTGCCCATCGCCATGTGCCGGCTGATGTTTTCGATCATCACGATGGCATCGTCGACCAGGAAGCCAGTGGCCACGGTCAACGCCATCAGGGTCAGATTGTTGAGGCTGAACCCCAGCCCATAGATGATCGCCACCGTGCCAAGCAGGGACAATGGGACGGTGATGCCCGGGATGATCGTCGCTGGCCAGTTGCGCAGGAATACCCAGATCACCGCTACCACCAGCACGATCGCAATCAGCAGTTCGACCTGCACGTCGTGAACCGATGCGCGGATCGTCTCGGTTCGGTCGCTCAGTATCTGCAGACGGACCGAGCTGGGCAGGGCGGCCGACAGGCTCGGCAGCGCGGCGCGAATGCCGTCGACGGTCCTGATCACGTTGGCACCGGGTTGGCGCTGGATGCTGATCAGGATCGCCGGCGTGTCGTTCGCGTAGGCCGCCTGTCGCGTGTCTTCCGCTCCGGTGGCGATCTGCGCCACTTCGCGCAGATACAGCGGCGCACCATCGTGCCAGGCCAGCACCAACGATGCATATTCTTCCGGTTCGACCAACTGGTCGTTGGCGCCGATCGCGTAGGCGACCGTCGGACCGTCTATGGTGCCCTTGGGAAGGTTGACGTTGGCGGCGGTCAGGGCCGCCTCGACGTCTGCCAGCGTCAGCCCGTGGCTGGCGAGCTGGCGTGTATCGACCGTAACGCGGACTGCGGGACGGTGGCCGCCGCTGACCGTTACCAGCCCGACACCGGACATCTGCGAGATCTTCTGCGAGATGCGCGTCTCGGCCAACGCCTGCACCTGCGTCAGCGGCAGCACGTCGGACGTCATGGCGAGCGTCAGCACCGCCGTGTCGGCTGGGTTGACCTTGCTGTAGACCGGGGGATAAGGCAGGTCGTCGGGCAGGCGTGCCCGCGCCGCGTTGATCGCGGCCTGCACTTCCTGCTCCACTTCCTCCAGCGAGGTGGACAGGCCGAATTGCAACGTAATGACCGAGGCACCATTGGCACTGCTCGACCGCATACGCTCCAGTCCCGCGATCTGTCCCAGCTGGCGCTCGAGCGGTGCGGTAAGGGTGTTCGCGGTTACGTCGGGTCCAGCGCCGGGATACTCGGTGTAGACCTGCAGGGTGGGATAGTCGACTTCTGGCAGTGCCGAGATCGGCAAGCTGCGATAGCCGATAAGACCGGCAAGCAGTACGCCGACCATCAGCAGTGCGGTGGCCACCGGCCGGCGGATGAAGGTGCTGGAGAGATTCATGGCGTAGGTTCAACGCCCGGCTTGCGCCGGCGCGACCACGCGCACCGCAACACCGTCCTCCAGCGCGTCGATGCCGTCGACTGCGATCTGCATGCCGGGCTTGAGCGCGTCGGCGACCACCACGCTTTGGCTGTCCAGGGTCGGCCCCATCGTTACGTTCTGCAGATGCGCCTTGTCGTCTTTGATCATGAAGACATAGGCACCCTGGTTGCCGTACCGGATCGCCGAAAGCGGCACGACCATGGCGTTTTCCAGTGTCTGCAGATGGACCCGCGCGCTGACGAATTGGTTGGGAAACAATCGGTGCGCGGCATCGTTGAACTGGGCGCGCAACATCACCGTTCCTGTTGCGGCGTCCACGCGGTTGTCGATGGCCTCCAGGCTGCCCTCGGCAAGCACGTCGCCGCCGTCCCGGCCCAACGCATCAACCCGTACAGGACCTTGTCGCCGTGCGTTGAGTACACGGGACATCTGGTCGATCGATAGCGCGAACTTCACCGTCGTCGGCGATACGCTCGTCAGCGTGGCAACGCCGTTGGCATCACCGGATTGCACAAGATTGCCAAGATCCACCGCCCGCAGGCCCACCACACCGTCGATGGGCGCGGTGATCCGGGTATAGCTCAGCTGTACGCGCAGGTTGTCCACCGAGCCCGAGTCCGCCTTGACTATGCCCTCGGCCTGCTGGACCGCAGTCTCTTGCGTGTCGAGCTGCTGGCGCGAGGCGGAGCCAATGTCGACCAGCGCCCGCGTGCGATCCAGGTCGCGGCGCGCGTTGGCGAGTTGTGCGCGATCTCGCAGCAGCGCGCCTTCCGCCGTCTGCAACTGCGCCCGCAACGCACGATCATCGATCGTAGCCAGCAGATCGCCGCGGGCGACCACTTGTCCTTCCCTGAAGTTGATCGAGGCCAACGTGCCTTGTACTTGGGCACGCACGATGACCGTGGTCGATGGCGTGACGGTACCGACCGCGTTCAGAAATACAGGCACGTCGCGTACGGCGATCGCTGTGGTCCGCACGACCCGCGATACATTCTCGTCGCCTTGGCCTGCTTGACGATGTCTAACTAGTAAGCTGGCTACGAGAACGATCACAACGAGCAAAAGGGTAAGCAGCGCCACAGGGCGCCAACGTCGGACTTTCACTGGAATAGGCCACACGGAAGCAAGGAAGGGAGAGAAGGAAGGGCCGAGCCCCGATCGGCATGGATCGATGCGGGGCCGTTACGAACCTTCCTCGTCGGGGCGGCATGGTACGAACGCCGCCTGCCCAATCGGCTTCAAACTGCGCACATGTTGTTACATTCGGTTACAGCCTTGGTCGACCGTCATGGACAAGTGGCTGAAACAAAAGGGCTATTTCCGAGATTCATCATGCCCTGACGGTGCGGTTGCGGTTGCAAGGCAACGCCTCTTGCGCGAAGAATTTGTCTAACCCTTCGTGAATGGCAGACTCCGTGGAAGATGCACCGCACCGAATACTGGTCGTCGACGATGACCTGGAATTGCGCGACATGCTGCGCCGCTATCTGGGCGAGCATCGCTTCGACGTACAGATTCTGGCTTCCGCCGACCGACTCGACGAACGACTACGGCGTGAACCCTTCGACGTACTGATCCTGGACCTGATGATGCCTGGCGAGGACGGCTTGTCGATTTGCCGTCGCCTGCGCGCGGAGGGAAGCACCGTTCCCATCCTGATGCTGACCGCACGCGGGGCGGCGGTGGACAGGATCCTGGGCCTTGAAATGGGCGCTGACGACTATCTGGCGAAACCTTTCGACCCGCGCGAGCTGATTGCACGGCTGCATTCGATCCTGCGCCGGCAGTCCATGGTGAACTGCGATGGCCGCTGGGCCGGTGGCAACGTCATCCACTTCGGGCCCTTCATTCTCAATCTGACTCGGATGGAGGTGACACGCCATGGTGAGGTACTGGCGCTCTCCAGTTCGGAATTTCAGCTCTTGCGCATTATGGCGACCAATGCCGGGCGCCCCTTGAGCCGCGAGCATCTGCTGGAGAAGCTGAAGGGGCGCGAGTACGACTCGCTCGATCGCAGCCTGGATGTGCAGGTCCTGCGTCTACGACGCAAGATCGAGGACGACCCGTCATCACCACGCTACATCCGCACGGTATGGGGCGTAGGCTACATGTTCGTTGCCCAGGCCTCCGAATGAAACTGCCCTGGCCCAGGTCGCTACTGGCGCGTAATTTTCTGCTGCTGATGGTTCTGGCGCTGGCGCTGGAGTTCTCGGTGTTCGCGACCTTCTACCAACTCCTGCAGAAGCCCCGCAGCGAAGGGCTGGCGACGCTTGTCGCCTCGCAGATCAACACCCAACGCGTCATCCTCGCGGCACTGCCTCCTGGCGAGCGCGACGACGTGATCCGGCGGATCAACGCCGAAGGCGCCATGAAGATCAGCCCCGCCATTGAGGGGAATGCTTCTCACGGGGAGGAGAGCGGCGGCATTTGGCTGACCGATTTTGCCCGGCGCCTGGAGAGACAACTGCCGCCAGGCAGCCGGCCGGCGATCACGCACCTGGGCGCTGCCCATGTACGGATGCAGGTGGGTGATCAGGCCTACTGGCTATCGTTACCGCTTCATGTGCAGCTGCGCGACCGGGCCATGACCGTCGCCGTGGCCACTTCGGGGCTGATCGTCGGCCTGATGTTGCTGGCTGCCTGGCTCATCCAGCGAAGAATCAATCGCCCGCTACGGCAGCTGCAACGCGCAACCCATGCCCTGGGTAGCGGCCGGGCGCCCGGTAGACTGCCCGAAGACGGACCCAGCGAACTGGCAGCGGTCACGAGGCAGTTCAATCGCATGGCCGAGAACCTGGAACGCAACGAAGGCATGCGTACGCTGATGTTGGCCGGCATCTCGCACGACATCCGAACGCCGTTGACCAAGCTGCGCCTGTTGCTGGCCATGGACCAGCTGGACGAGCACACCGCCAGCGGCTACATCCAGCAGATCGATGCAATCCTCGGCCAGTTCCTGGACTTCGGCCGAACCGAGGGTGACGAGGCACCGTCCATACTCGACGTCAACATCCTCGTACAGCAGCTTGCCGCGGAATTCGGCGAGCGTGGGGACACTTTCGCTCTGAATCTGGACCCTGCCCTTCCTACGATGTGCTTGCGGCCGCTGGCATTGCAACGTGCCATCGCCAACCTGATGGAAAATGCCGTGCGCTACGGCAAGACAGGGCTGGCCGTAGACACGCAGGTCGGCGATGGATGTGTGAGCATCCGTGTTCGTGACGCTGGCCCCGGCATTCCGCCGGACCAGGTGGAGTACCTGACGCGGCCATTCACGCGTGCCGACGATGCACGCTCGAACAACGGAGGCACGGGTCTGGGTCTGGCGATCGTGGACCGCCTGGCAAGGATTCATGGCGGGGATCTGCGCCTGGAAAGTCCGCCTGAAGGCGGCCTGCATGCGACCATCGTGCTGCCCGTTCAGGCATCGCCGAACTGAAGGTCATCTGTACGCGCCAAACCTCTGTAAGGAAATGAAACATCTGCCTTACCGAGCGCAACACCTCTCGCAGCAGCACTTCCTAGCATGGATTCATCAGGCCGGATCTACTCCGCCTGATTCCATCAACCCAATAGGAGTACTGCCAAATGCGATCCCTCATTCTGACTTCCTTGCTGGTGCTGCCTGGATTGGCCCTGGCCGCGCCGCAGTTCGGCGGCGCTGATCGTGCCAAGGCCGCCGAGCAGCTGGAAGCGCGGTTCAAGCAGGCCGACACCGATCAGGACGGCAAGCTGACCCAAGCCGAGGCCGAGAGGGGCATGCCTCGGATCGCCAAGAACTTCTCCAAGATCGACGCCGCCGGAAACGGTTACGTGACCCTGGATCAGCTCCGCGCATTCGCCCAGCAAGCGGCCGCGGCCGGCAGGGGCAACTAAGCCTCGCATAGCCAGTTTCCTCCCCGTTCACCGGCACACCCATCTCCCGGTCTCTCCCGGGCCGGTGAACGGGGCTCTCTTCCTTCGCGAGGAATCGCCCGATGCCAAAGCAGTTCACGGGTGCGGTGCTTGCGCTCGCATCTCTCTTCCTTTCAGCCAAGCCGATCAACGCGCGTGCGCAAGATGCATGGTCGTCGGACGACGATCACAAGATGCATGGTCTGATCGGCCTGGGCGCGGCGTCAATCCCGGATGCGCCGGGAAGCGATGACCAGCGAACCATTCCTCTTCCTGTCCTGAGCCTGCGCTTCTCGGGAAGTGCGTTCTACGTGGGAAACCCGTTTGGCGGATCGCCACTTCAAGCCGGCGCAGCATGGAAAACCGATGGCGGCTGGCGTTTCGGCGCAGGATTTTCCACCCAAGCCAACGAGCCTCGCGAAGCCGACAATCGCCAGCGAGAAGCGGGTGTGGAAGACATCGAGCGAGGCAGCGCCGCATTGGTGTTCGCGCAATGGAACTATGAGCAGGTATCGGCCACGCTGACCGGAGCCAAGGCGCTGGGCGACAGCGAACAAGGAATGATCGCGACGCTCCGTCTGGAGCGCGTTATTACCCTGAATCCCAGGCTGCGTATCACCTTCGGACCGTCGGCGACCTGGGCAGATGACGAAAACATGCGGACCTACTTCGGTGTCCCGCTTGGCAGTACCGAACTCGCGCAATACGAGCCTTCCGGTGGCCTTCAGGAAATCGCGATGCAGGCGGGGATCAGTTACGCGGTATCTCCCAAATGGATCCTCGGCGCGGGCCTGCGGATCGCGAGGCTGCAGTCCGAAGCGCGCGCCAGTCCGCTGGTCGAGGACGAGACCCAGCGCAGCATGTCTGCATTCCTGGCACGTCGATTCTGACGGTAGATCGGAGCAAGACCGGCCACTCCTACTTACGCCGGCGCGTGGGAAGTGTATGCGGATGTTGACGCATGGTCGGTGAGCATCCTTGGCAGAGCGTGCGATTCCCACCGCCGGCACCTTCAAGCGCGGCGTCCCCGCGCCGCCATTTCCCCTATCCCATAGCACAGGAGTCCCACCATGTATTTACTGAAAATCATTTCGAAACTGGCCGTCCTGGCCGCCGTCGCCATCCCCTTCGCGGACATCAGCAGCGCGCACGCTGCGGTTGTCGTAGTCCCGCCGCCCGCGCCGCCGGCAGCGACCGTCGTAGTACGGAAACCGGCGCCAGTCGTAGTCGCGGTGCCAGCACCGCCCGCCACAGCCGTCGTTGTGAGGAAACCCGCGCCGGTCATCGTCTCGACGCCAACACACCCCTCGGCCGTCTATGCTCGTACCCGTAACTTCAGCGCCGACGGAAACGGCAATCGCAGCGCCAGTCGCTCCGGCAGCGCCGGCACCATCTATGGCGGGAGCGCCCATTATCAGGCCAATGCCTATCGCAATGCCGATGGCAGCGCCGGGAGGAGCGCGACCGCCTCCGTCCAAGGGGCGAATGGCGGGCGTGCGAGCCGCACGGCCAACGGTTACCGGGATGGCGCAGGCAATGCCGGCTACAACTACAACGCCTCGGTCGAAGGTGCCAATGGGGGCAGTGCTAGTCGCAGCAGCAACTTCGCCAAGACCGACGATGGAAGCTATTCCGGCAGCCGCAGCACTGAGATGACTGGTCGCAATGGCAACAGCTACTCCGGTTCGACCGAAGTCAGCAACGGCACGCTCACCCACACCGGCAGCTGCACCAACGCCTCGGGTGAGGTGGTGTCCTGCCGCTGATGCTTGTCTGGGTGCCGCTGCGGGGCGGATTCTCCTCCCTCTGGCCGTCTCCGTAGCGGCGCCCACCTTACCGCCCTTGGGAAGAAATTGCGCGAGTTTCGGGTCCTATTGGCCCCATCACGGCCGTCCCTGCAATTCTCGTCCTTTGCTCCATCGGAGAGCTTCATGGAAATTCGTATCCTGCTTTCCCTTGCTGCCTGCATCGCCCTTACCGCCTGTGCCACCGCGCCCAAGCCGCTGCAAGGCACATTCACCCAAGTTAGCCCGCACGATGTGGCGGCCGGCGCGCAGGCCGTTGCGCAAGTGCGCTGGGGTGGCAGCATCGTCGAAACCAAGCCAGGACCGGACTCGACCTGCGTGCAACTGATCTCTCGACCTCTCGACAGCCATGCTCGCCCGAACCGCAGCACACCGGATGCGGCAGGCGGACGCTTCGTCGCCTGTCACGCGGACTTCTACGATCCAGTCGTGTTCGCCCCGGGACGCGAGGTCACCGTCGTGGGCACGATCGAAGGTACTACCACGACCAAGATCGGCGAGTACGACTACACATTGCCCAGAGTCAATGCCAGCGTGATTTATCTGTGGCCCGAAACGAAGGAAGCGCGCGTGGTCTATCCATATCCCTACTACGGTCCTGTCTGGGGTTACCGCGGTTGGTGGTGGTAGACGGTAAGGGAAAGCGCCAAGACATCAAAATGGCCTTTGATTCCATCAACTGTCGAAGGTGGCAAGCATGTATGCCTACGAGACGATGCCGCTGAATTCCAATGAGGATGACATGCCGGTTGTTGAATTGATCATCGCATTGAAGGCATCGAGTGATCGCATAGAGGAAATGCGTGACGTGCTGCAGGCATTACGCGAGGCCGCCATTCAAGATCCAGGATGTCTGGACTATCGCATTGCCCGAGGAAGCCTATCGGAAAACCGATTTTTCCTGCTGGAGCGTTGGGTCGATGCCGAGGCACTGTTCCGACACGAGCATACGCCGTACTTCTTGGATGGAGTGGCGCGCGTGCGAGCATGCTGTGAATCCGTGGATTTTCAGCCAATTACCTGGTTGGAATGAGCGAACGTTATGGAGCTTCGCCATCTTCGTTGCTTCCTGGCTGTCGCCGAAGAATTGCACTTCGCCCGTGCAGCTGAGCGCCTGCACATCGAGCAGTCGCCATTGTCACGCGCCATCAAGGAGCTGGAGGAAGAACTGGGCGTGGCGCTGTTCGCCCGCACCACGCGCAGCACGCGACTGACCCGTGCGGG
Organism: Stenotrophomonas sp. CASM106; assembly: GCF_049384825.1. Taxonomy (NCBI): domain Bacteria; kingdom Pseudomonadati; phylum Pseudomonadota; class Gammaproteobacteria; order Lysobacterales; family Lysobacteraceae; genus Stenotrophomonas; species Stenotrophomonas sp. CASM106. The sequence goes on along the minus strand of NZ_JBMRFS010000003.1, from coordinate 37,797 downwards.
CAAACTGTTCCTGGATCACGTGCCGCGCGTGTTCACTGCTTTGCAGCAGGCGCGCGACAGTGCGAAGGCCGCGGCCAATGGCTTCCACGGCCAGTTGCGCATCGCCCTGTCCGACGGCATTACGCCGTCGCGTCTGCCGGCCTTGCTGGCGCTGTGCAGGCAGGAAGAACCCGAAGTCGAAATCCGCCTGACCGAGGTGCCGCTGTCGCAGCAGATCAAGGGCCTGCACGACGACCTGTACGACGTGGGGTTCGCTCGCGCCGACGAAGCAGGTGACGGCATCGTAGCGATGCCTGTCTGGAACGATCCGCTGATGGTGGCCGTGCCGGCCCGGCATGACCTGCTCAGGTACAAGCGGATTCCGTTGGAAGAAGTGCTGCGCTTCCCACTGGTGCTCTGCGACCCGGTGGCGTGCGAAGGCCACGCGCGACAAGTGGATCGCCTGCTGCGCCGCGTGGACATGGAACCGCTGGTGGCCGAGCGGGTGGCGTCCTGCGACCTGATGATGGCCTTGGTATCGGCCGGGTTCGCCCTAGGGCTGACGGGCGCAGCGCACATCACGGCCAGCCGCGAACAAGGCGTGGTCGCACGGGCGCTGGCGGGATGTTCGCCCGTGCTCACCACCTATCTGCTGCGCCTGGATGCCGAACCATCGGAGACGCTGGCTCGCTTCATCGAGCGCGTGCAGGCCATCGACTCGCCCGAGGCCGCCAGGCCGACGCCAGGCGATGAACCCGATGTCCCGGAGGAATCCGAACCATGAAGAAGACCATTCCGTTCCTGCTGGCTGCTGCGGTGCTGACGGCCTGCGGCCCCACTGACACGCCAGAGAAGACGGACGCGCCCAGCGTTGAAGAACTGGCATCCGATCCCGTGCGGCTGAAAGAACTGCGCCAGCAATGCAAGACGGATCGCCCCAAGCTGGGCGACGTGCTTTGCAATCGAGTCGCCGAAGCCACGCGCAAGCGGTTCTATGGCGACGGCAATACGCCCTACACGCCGCCGGAGAGTCCGCCGAAGTTCTGACCGTGGGTGCTCCACCACGAAACCTCTGCTTTTCTGCTCGACACGCCGCAGCGCGCCTTCGCTTGCGGCGTTTTTCTTTGGCGCGATGCAGCCCCAATTCTTTCCGATTACTCGACCTTTCTCCCGATAACGGTCTTTGACCGGCACCGACCCGGCACTGATCCTCACTTCATGCGGCACGTCCTTGTGCTGCGCGTGAACGAGGAATCAGCGCAGAGGAAATCGGAGGCCAGTCATGCAAGGTCAGGGCGTGTTGTTCGGGCAGATCGCCGCCGTCTTCGGCATCGTGATCGCCGGTGTGTGGGGTGCCACACAATGGACAGCCGCCGCCCTGGGCTATCAACTACGCCTTGGCTCGCCCTGGTTCGATTTCTTCGGAACGCCGGTCTATCACCCCTGGCGGCTGTTCGAGTGGTGGTTCTTCTTCGATGCCTACGCGCCGCAGGTCTTCGACATCGGCGGGGCCTTCGCGGGCGGCAGCGGCCTGCTGGCCGTGGTGGTGGCCATCGCCATGTCGGTGTGGCGCTCGCGGCAGGCCAAGCTGGTCACGACCTATGGTTCGGCGCGCTGGGCCGAAGCCGACGACATTCGCAAAGCCGGGCTGACGCAGCCGGCCGGCGTCTTCCTCGGCAAGTATCGCAACGAGTATCTGCGACATGAAGGCCCGGAACACGTCCTGACCTTCGCGCCCACGCGCTCGGGCAAAGGCGTGGGCTTGGTCGTCCCGACATTGTTGTCCTGGCCGGCTTCGGCCGTCATCCATGACATCAAGGGCGAGAACTGGCAGATCACCGCAGGCTGGCGCTCGCGCTTCTCGCACTGCCTGCTGTTCAACCCCACGGATGCGAAGTCGGCGGCCTACAACCCGCTGCTGGAAGTCCGGCGCGGCGCGCATGAGGTGCGCGACGTGCAGAACATTGCCGACATCCTGGTCGATCCCGAAGGCGCGCTGGAGAAGCGCAACCACTGGGAGAAGACTTCGCACGCGCTGCTGGTCGGGGCCATCCTGCATGTGTTGTACGCGGGCGAGGACAAGACGCTGCGAGGCGTCGCCAACTTCCTGTCCGACCCGGCCAGCCCGTTCGAGCTGACCTTGCACCGGATGATGACGACGAAGCACCTGGGCGATGCACCGCACCCGGTTGTCGCGTCCGCTGCGCGCGAAGTGCTCAACAAGTCGGATAACGAGCGTTCGGGCGTGTTGAGCACCGCCATGTCGTTTCTTGGCCTCTACCGCGACCCCACGGTGGCCGAAGTCACCTCGCGCTGCGATTGGCGCATCGCCGACCTGATCGCATCCGAGCATCCCGTCTCGCTGTATCTGGTGGTCCCGCCTTCGGACATTTCGCGGACGAAACCGCTCATTCGCCTGATCCTCAACCAGATCGGCCGGCGCCTAACGGAATCGCTCGACGGCAGCGACGGCATCGCGCGCCGCCACAAGCTGCTGCTGATGCTCGACGAGTTCCCGGCGCTTGGCAGGCTCGATTTCTTCGAGACGGCGCTGGCCTTCATGGCGGGCTACGGCATCCGCAGCTTCCTCATCGCGCAGTCGCTCAACCAGATCGACAAAGCCTACGGCCAGAACCATTCCATCCTCGACAACTGCCATGTGCGCGTGACGTTTGCGACCAACGACGAGCGCACCGCCAAGCGGATCTCCGAGACGCTGGGCACCGCCACCGAACTGCGTGCGCAGCGCAACTACGCCGGCCACCGGCTCGCGCCGTGGCTGGGCCACCTGATGGTGTCGCGCCAGGAGACGGCTCGCCCGCTGCTGACGCCGGGCGAAGTGATGCAGCTTCCGCCCGACGAGGCCGTGGTGATGGTGTCCAGCGTGGCGCCCATCAAGGCGAACAAGCTGCGCTACTACGCCGACGCCAATTTCAAGCGGCGCGTGCTGCCGCCGCCGGCGCTCGCAGCCGGGCAGTACGCCGATGCGCCGCCCTCGCGGCCGGATGACTGGAGCGGCCTGGCGATTCCTGCCGTGCCCGACGCCCCTGCAACGACATCCGCCGATGGCCTGGGCACCGCCGACGACGGCGGCCCACGTCGCCAGCCCGAGCTATCCGAAGTCGCCGAATACAGCCCCGAGCCGCAGCACGCAGGCAACGACCTGGCGCTGCTCGATGACGACGACGACCTGCCGCTGCCGCTTCCCGGCCAGCTCGACCCGGCCATGCAGCGCACGGCCCGGCTGGCATCGCTGAATCCCAACGACGGAATCGAACTATGAGCCAGTACCGCCTCAACCTGTTCATCCAGCCCGAACATGCCAAGCGCCTCGAAGAACTGGCCGCCAAGAAAGGCGTCTCGAAATCCAGCATCGTTGCCGCCGCCCTGGCGTCCTGGCTATCGCCGGATGCCGGCGACCAGCGCGAGGCGGCCATCGCCAGGCGGCTGGATCGCCTGTCGCGCCAGGCCGAACGCCTGGAGCGCGACCAGAACATCGAAATCGAAACGCTGGCGCTGTTCATCCGCTACTTCCTGACCGTCAGCACGCCGATTCCCGAAGCCCATCAGGACGCGGCCCGCGCGCAGGGCAAGGCGCGCTTCGAGCAGTTCGTGGAACAGCTTGGCCGCCACCTGCTGCGCGGCCGCAGCTTGGTGCGCGACGTGGTGGAAGAACTGCACCCTGACCCGGTGCGGATGGAGGATGCGGCGGCGCTGGCCGAGGCGCGGGAGCGTGCGTCATGAGCGCCGCACCGAAGTCATCCACCGCCGCTGCTCTGGATCGCCGCATCCAGATGCTGCGCACGGCAATGGGGCCGCTGATCGCCACCGCGCTGGAAGACCCCGACGTGGTGGAAATCATGCTCAACCCCGACCGCACCCTATGGGTGGATCGGCTGTCGTCGGGCCGCGCCCCGCTGGGCGTCGAACTGTCCGAGGCCGATGGCGAACGCATCATCCGCCTGGTGGCCGCGCATGTCGGTGCGGAAGTGCATCGCGGCCAGCCGCTGCTGACCGCCGAGTTGCCGGAAACCGGCGAACGCTTCGAGGGCATTCTGCCGCCGGCCGCGCCCGGCCCGGCCTTCGCGCTGCGCAAGCGGGCCGTGAGCATCATCGGCCTGGATCGCTACGTGGTCGACGGCATCCTGTCCGCGCCACAGGCCGAGTTCCTACGGCGGGCGGTACGCGAACGGCAGAACGTGCTGATCGCGGGCGGCACCAGTACGGGCAAGACCACGCTCGCCAATGCCTTGTTGGCCGAGATCGCCGCCACCGGCGACCGCGTGCTGGTGCTCGAAGACACCATCGAACTGCAATGCGCGGCCCGCGACCACGTGCCGCTGCGCACCCGCGCCGGCGTCGTGTCGATGCAGGAATTGGTGCGCGCCACGATGCGCCTGCGCCCCGACCGCGTAATCGTCGGCGAGGTGCGCGGCGGCGAAGCCCTGGACTTGGTGAAGGTGTGGGGCACCGGCCACCCCGGCGGTATCGCCACCATCCACGCCGGTTCCGCGCTGGGCGCGCTGCTGCGCCTGGAACAACTGATTCTCGAAGTGGCGGTGAACCCGCCGCGTGCGCTGATCGCCGAGGCGGTCAACGTCGTGATCCACATCGCCGGGCGTGGCCGCAAGCGCCACGTCGAAAGCATCGCCCGCGTCGTCGGCTTCGACGCCGCCGGCTACCAACTGGCGGACGCGCTGGAAACGCCGTTTCCCGAGCTGCCGCCGGTTTCCCTCGCAGCCGCCGCCGCTGCGCCTTCCCCGTCCCTCGACCCACTTGGAGAACTGCCATGACGCAGATGCACGTTCCTGCTTTCCGCCTTTCCGTAAATCCGGTTCCCATCCTTGCACGCCTCCGGCGCCTGGCCCGGCCGGCCCATCGCGGCCTGCTGCTGGCCGCCATCATGCTGATGACGGCCGGCACCGCGCAGGCTGCCGGTTCCTCGATGCCCTGGGAAGGGCCGCTGCAATCCATCCTGGAGTCGATCCAGGGGCCGGTCGCGCGCATCGTGGCCGTCATCATCATCATCGCGACCGGCCTCGCGCTGGCCTTCGGCGACACGTCGGGCGGCTTCCGCAAGCTGATCCAGATCGTGTTCGGCCTGTCCATCGCGTTCGCCGCATCCTCGTTCTTCCTGTCCTTCTTTTCGTTCTCCGGCGGGGCCGTCGTATGAGTGCCGCCGATGAAGGCACGCCGGGCTTCGCGCTCGGCTTCGAGGTGCCGCTGCATCGCTCGCTGACCGAGCCGATCCTGCTGGGCGGCGCACCGCGCACCGTGGCGATCGCCAACGGCACGCTGGCCGCTGCCGTCGGGCTGGGCCTGCAACTGTGGATTCCCGGCGTCGTGCTCTGGATCGTCGGCCACTCGCTGGCCGTGTGGGGCGCGCGCGTCGATCCGCAGTTCATGCAGGTCTTCGCCCGGCACATCAAGCACCGCCCGCTGCTGGACGTGTGAGGGGATGCCGCCATGCTGAACCTTGCCGAATACCGCCAGCGACCCGCGCTGCTGGCCGACTGGCTGCCCTGGGCCGGGCTGGTCGCGCCGGGTGTCGTCTTGAACAAGGACGGCAGCTTTCAGCGCACGGCCCGTTTCCGCGGCCCCGACCTCGATAGCGCCACGCAGGGCGAGCTGATCGCCACCACCGCACGGCTGAACAACGCGCTGCGCCGGCTGGGTTCGGGCTGGGCGCTGTTCGTGGAGGCAGAACGCCAGCCGGCGGCGGACTACCCGCATTCCGACTTCCCCGAACCGCTGTCGTGGCTGGTCGATGAGGAACGCCGCGCGGCGTTCGAGGAATCGACCCACCATTTCGAGAGCGCCTATCACCTGACGCTCGCGTTCCTGCCACCGGAGGAATCGCGCGCCCGTGCCGCCAGGCTGCTCTATGAGAACACGCCCGGCGATGGCGTGGACTGGCGCGGCCGGCTCGACGCCTTCGTAGCGGAAACCGATCGCGTGTTCGATCTGCTCGATGGCGTGATGCCGGAAGTCGCCTGGCTCGATGACAGTCAGACGCTGACCTACCTGCATGGCACGGTATCCACCCGGCGCTATCGGGTCGCGGTGCCCGAGGTGCCGTTCTATCTCGACGCGCTGCTGGCCGACTCCATGCTGGCCGGCGGCCTGGCGCCCACGCTGGGCGACCAGCACCTGCGCGTGGTGACGGTGCGGGGCTTTCCGACCTCGACCTGGCCGGGACTGCTGGACGACCTCAATCACCTGGGGTTCGCCTACCGCTGGAGCACGCGCTTCCTGTGCATGGACAAGGCCGAAGCGGAAAAGGAACTCGGCCGGCTGCGCCGCCAGTGGTTCGCCAAGCGCAAGAACGTCATCGCGCTGCTGCGCGAAACCATCTTCCAGCAGGAATCGCCGCTGGTGGATACCGACGCCAGCAACAAGGCGGCCGATGCCGATGCCGCCTTGCAGGAACTGGGCAGCGATCAGGTCGCCTTCGGCTATCTCACCGCCACGGTGACGGTGCTCGACGCCGATCCGGCCGTGGCCGACGAGAAGCAGCGGATGGTGGAGCGCGCCATCCAGGGCCGAGGCTTCGTCACCATCCCCGAAACCCTCAATGCCGTGGACGCCTGGCTGTCGTCCATCCCCGGCCACGCCTACGCCAACGTGCGCCAGCCCATCGTCTCGACGCTGAATCTTGCACACATGATGCCGCTGTCGGCGGTATGGGCCGGGCCGGAGAAGAACGACCATCTCGACGGCCCGCCGCTGATCGTGACGCGCACCGATGGCGCGACGCCGTTCCGGCTGGTGACGCACATCGGCGACGTGGGGCATACGCTGGTCGCTGGCCCGACCGGCATGGGCAAGTCGGTCCTGCTTGCCGTCCTGGCGATGCAGTTCCGGCGCTACTTCAGCTCGCGCATCTTTGCCTTCGACATGGGGCGGTCCATGCGGGCGACGGTGTTGGGCCTGGGCGGCGAGCACTACGACCTCGGTGCCGATGGCGGCATCGCGTTCCAGCCCTTGGCCCGTATCGACAGCGAGGGCTATCGCACCTGGGCGGCCGAGTGGGTGGAAGGCCGCCTGCTGCACGAAGGCGTCACCGTCGGCCCGGACGAGAAGGCCGCCATCTGGTCGGCGCTGGGGAGCCTCGCCGGTGCGCCGCCGGAGCAGCGCACGATGACGGGGCTCTCCGTGCTGCTGCAATCCAACGCGCTGCGTCAGGCACTCTCGCCCTACGTGCTCGGCGGCGCCCACGGCAAGCTGCTGGACGCCGACCTCGACCGGCTGGGCAGCGCCGACGTGCAGGGCTTCGAGATGGAGGAGCTGATGCACAGCCCGGCCGCCGTGCAAGCGGTGCTGCGCTATCTGTTCGCCCGCTTCGATGAACGGTTCGACGGCGCGCCCACGCTGCTGATCCTCGATGAAGCCTGGCTGTTCCTCGATGAACCGGCCTTCGCGGCGCGCATCCGCCAGTGGCTCAAGACGCTGCGCAAGAAGAACGTCAGCGTCATCTTCGCCACCCAGTCGCTGGCCGACATCAAGGACTCGACCATCGCGCCGGCGATCATCGAAAGCTGCGCCAGCCGAATCTTCCTGCCGAACCCGCAGGCCACCGAGCCGCAGATACGGACGATCTACGAGGGCTTTGGCCTCAACAGCCGGCAGATCGAGATCGTTGCCACCGCCGAGCCCAAGCGCGACTACTACTACCAGTCGCGCCTGGGCAATCGCCTGTTCGACCTCGACCTGGGGCCGGCCGCGCTCGCGTTCGCGGGCGCTTCGACCCCGCAGGACCAGCGCGACATCGACCGCGTGCTGGCGCAAGCCGGCGTGCCCGGTTTTGCCGGCGCGTGGCTGCGCCATCGCGGCCTCGATTGGGCCGCCGACCTGCTGGCCGAGTTCCCCGGCGCCGCGCCATTGGCCCCTTCCGTCCTTTCCCCACCACCACAGGAGAACCTGCCATGAAGAAGCGTCTTATCGCCACCGCCATCGCGGCCATGCTTTGCACCGTGTCCACCGCGCAGGCGCAATGGGTCGTGGTTGATCCCACGAACTTGGTGCAGAACACGCTGACCGCGATCCGCACGCTGGAGCAGATCAACAACCAGATCCAGCAGCTCCAGAACGAAGCACAGATGCTCATCAACCAGGCACGCAACCTGGCGAGCCTGGACTTCAACATCGTCAACCGGCTGCGCTCGACGCTGGCGACGACCGAGCGGCTGATCGCCGAGGCGCAGGGACTGGCCTTTGATGTGCAGAACCTCGACCGCGAGTTCGCACGTCTGTACCCGGAGCAATACGCCGCCACCGTCAGCGGCGACCAGATGTACCGGGATGCGCAGGAGCGTTGGAAGCACACGCTCGACGGTCTGCATACTGCGATGCGCATGCAGGCGCAGGTATCGCAGAACCTGCGCGAGGACGAATCCGCGCTGGCCGACCTCGTGAGCCAGAGCCAGTCCGCCACCGGCGCCTTGCAGGCCGCGCAGGCGACCAATCAGCTCCTGGCCTTGCAGGCCAAGCAGTCGATCCAGGCGCAACAGCTCCAGATCACCCAGGACCGCGCGACCTCGCTCGAACTGGCGCGGCAGGCGGCGGCCACCGAGCGCGCCCGCGAAGTGCGCCGGCGCTTCCTCGGCACCGGCACGCCGTACACGCCGCAGCGCGTGGATTTCTACCGCAACTGACGGGAGACGGCCATGCGATGCGCTTGCCTCCTGCTGGCCGTGCTGCTGACAGCCTGCGGCCAGCACTCGGCCGACAACCGCGCCGATGCCCTGGCCGCCGATCCCGTGCGGCTCAAGGCACTGCGCGCGCAATGCGCGGCCGACCGGCAGGCCGTCGGCGAGGACGCTTGCCTGGCCGCCGCAGAAGCCTTCCGCCGGCGCTTCTTCGCCGGCCAAACCGGGCCGGACGAGTACCGAACGCTGGAGGAGCTGCCGCCCATTCCCCCAACCTTCGATGAGCCGATTGGAGATGAAACGCCATGAACGACGTGACGATCATCGACCGCTTTCTGGATACGTTCTCGCGCTACATCGACTCCGGGTTCGGGCTGTTGCAGGGCGAGGTGGCGTTCCTGACGGCCACGCTGATCGTCATCGACATGACCATCGCCGGCCTCTACTGGGCCATGAGCCACGCCACCGGCCAAGGCGAGGACGTGATCGCCAAGCTGCTGCGCAAGGTGCTCTACGTCGGTGCCTTCGCCTACATCATCGGCAACTTCAACTGGCTGGCAGGCATCGTCTTCCGGTCCTTCGCCGGCCTGGGCCTGACGGCCACCGGCTCGACCTTGAGCATGGAGAACTTCCTGCAACCGGGCCGGCTGGCGAAGACCGGCATCGACGCAGGCACGCCGATCCTGGAGCAGGTCGGCGAGATGGCTGGTTTCCCCGAGGTGTTCGTGAACCTTGACGCCATCACGGTGATGTTCCTGGCCTGGCTGGTGGTGGTCCTGTGCTTCTTCGTGCTGGCGATCCAGCTTTTCATCACGCTGATCGAGTTCAAGCTGACCACGCTCGCCGGCTTCGTGCTGGTGCCGTTCGCCTTGTGGAACAAGACCAGCTTTCTCGCCGAGAAGGTGCTGGGCAACGTGGTGTCGGCCGGCATCAAGGTGCTGGTGCTAGCCGTGATCGTCGGCATCGGCTCGGGCCTGTTCGCCGAGTTCCAGGTGCATCCCGACGAGCCATCCATCGACCACGCGCTGGTCATCATGCTGGCCTCGCTGACGCTGCTGGCGCTGGGCATCTTCGGCCCCGGCATCGCCACCGGCCTGGTGTCCGGTGCACCGCAGCTCGGTGCGGGGGCGATGGCCGGTGCCGCTGTCGGCGCTGCCGGCACGGCCGTCGCCATCGGTGCTGCCGCAACCGGCGTGGGCGGGGCGGTGGCCGCCGGGGCGCGCATGGCGCCTGCTGCCGCCAAGCTGGCCGGCAGCGGTGCGCGCGCCGCGACATCAACGGCCGGTGGTGCCCGGTCAGCGTTCCGGGCCGGGTCCGCCGCTGCCGGCGGCGGGGCCAAGGGCGCTGCGGCCGGCCTGGGCAACGTCGCCAAGACGGGCGCGCAGGCGGCCGGGCGCGGTGCCGCATCCCGCGCTTCCGCCATCGGGCAACGCATGGCTGCGCCTTTCCGCGCCGGCTGGAACGGGCCGCCGGCCGATGAAGGCGCAGGCGCCGCGTCCGGCGGCGGCCAGTCCGGCGGCGAAGCCACGTCCAACACCGGGCAGCAACCGGCCTGGGCCAAGCGGCTGCACCGCCGCCAGCAGCTCACCCACGCCGCGACCACCGCCGCCCATGCGCTGCGCGGCGGCGACGGCGGCGGCTCCGGGCAAGGCCCGAGCCTGCGCGATTCCGATTCCTGACCTTCAAGGAGAACACCCATGCGATTCAAACGACCGCAGGTGCGCTATGCCGACACGCCGCAGCCTGCCACGCCGTATCAATCTGCCGCGCAGGTGTGGGACGAGCGTATCGGCGCGCCCCGCGTGCAGGCCAAGAACTGGCGCCTCATGGCCTTCGGCCTGCTGGTGCTGACGCTGCTGATGGCCGGCGGCCTGGTCTGGCGCTCGGCGCAGTCCATCGTCACGCCCTACGTGGTGGAGGTGGACAAGGAGCACGTGCGCGCCGTAGGCGAGGCGGCCACGCCGTACAAGCCCACGGATGCGCAGATCGCGCATCACCTGGCGCGCTTCGTGACGTTGGTGCGCTCGCTGTCCATCGACCCGATCGTGGTCCGGCAGAACTGGCTGGACGCCTACGACTACGCGACCGACCGAGGCGCCGCCATGCTCAACGACTACGCCAGCAAGAACGATCCCTTCGCGCGCGTCGGCAAGGAGTCGGTCACGGTGCAGATCACCAGCGTCGTGCGCGCCAGCGACACGTCGTTCAACGTGCGCTGGACCGAGCAACGCTTCTCCAACGGCGCGCCGGCCGGCACCGAGCGCTGGAACGCCGTCATCTCCATCGTCCTGCAAACCCCACGCACCGAGGAGCGCCTGCGCAAGAACCCGCTGGGCATCTACGTCAACGGCCTGTCGTGGAGCCGCGAACTTGATCCCTCGGAAGGAACGAAACCATGAACACTCTCCAATCGCATGATCCCGTTTCGCGTCAGGATGATCTTCCCCTCGATGAGCGGTGGCGGATGTCTCAGGAGGCGTATCAGCAGCGTCTGCGGGATGGCGTCGTATCGGTATGGCCCTTGTTCGCCCCGAATCTGCGGATAGACGATCGAACACTTCGCCACGTTTGCCTGTTGACGCTGGTGGCGGCCTTGGCGGGCTGCGCCACACAGGGCAAGCCGCCGCCCGTGATCCCACTCGATGAGCCAGTGCAGGCGCAGCTCGTGCCCGATCCACCCTCGCCGGTGGAGGTGGTCGCCGTCCCCGAACCGCTGGCGCTGCCGGAGCAGTTGAAGCCGCTGCCGGAAGGTGACGAAGCCCAGCCCGGGCCGGAGCCGGCCGACGAAACCGTGCGCGTGTCCAAGGCCAATACCGAGGCGCGGGTCGCGCCCACGCGCGAGGGCTACGTCAATGCCATCCAGGTCTGGCCCTTCACCGATGGCGCGCTGTATCAGGTCTATGCCGCGCCGGGGCGCGTGACCGTGGTTTCGCTCCAGCCCGGCGAAGAACTGGTGACGGTCGCCGCCGGCGATACCGTGCGCTGGATCGTCGGCGACACGTCCAGCGGTGCCGGCGACGAGCTGCGCGTCAACGTGCTGGTCAAGCCTGTCCGCTCGGGCCTCAAGACCAATCTGGTCATCACCACCAATCGGCGCACCTACCTGCTGGAGCTGACCTCGACAGAGCGCGCTTGGATGGCGTCGGTGTCGTGGGACTACCCGAAGGACCGGATGCTGGCTTTGCAGCGCCAGGCGCAGGCCGCGCAGGTGGCGGCGCCGGTTGATACGGGCCTATCGCTGGAGCGCATCCGCTTCCGCTACGCGATCAGCGGCAGCAATCCGTCATGGAAGCCGCTGCGTGCCTTCGATGACGGCGAGAAGGTCTACATCCAGTTCCCTGCCGGCATCGCCCAGGGTGAACTGCCGCCGCTGTTCGTCATCGGCGTGCAGGGCGATGGGCAGTTGGTGAACTACCGCTTCCGCTCGCCGTACTACATCGTGGACCGGCTGTTCGGCGCGGCCGAACTGCGTCTGGGCGGCGACAAGGGCGACGTGGTGCGCATCGAGCGCACCGACGGCGTGGCGCGGAGGAACTGATGATGCGCCAGGACGACACCCCCGAGCCGGTCGCACCGCAGGCGGCCAAGGCAGCGCCCGAGGCGGTAGCGCTGCGCGCCCAGCCGCGTCCGGTCACGCGCTTGAATCGTCGCATGCTGGCGATCCTGGCCGGCGGGCTGTCGGTCGCCGTGCTGGGCGCGCTGATGTGGTCGCTGCAACCGCAGCGACACGGCGCCAGCGAACAGACCGAGCTTTACAACGTCGATCGCGTTTCGCGCTCCGAAGGGCTGGAGCGGCTTCCGACCGACTACTCCAAGCTGCCGCCGGCCGCGCCGTCCCCGGTGCCGGAGCTGGGGCCGCCGCTGCCGGGCGACCTCGGGCCGGCCATCGTCAATGCGCAGCAACCGACACCAGGTTACGCGCCGCCCGGCCACGATCCGGCCGAGGCCGAGCGCCTGGCCCGGTTGAAGGAAGCCGAGGAAGCGGCGGCGTCATCGGTGTTCTTCCGCTCGGGTACGCAGCGCGCCGCGCCGGTGGCGCAGTCACAGGCCACCGTGGCGCCGGGCTTCGCCGCCAATGCGGCGTTCGATCCGATGGCCGCCGGGCCGGCCTCGACGGCAGCCCAGCCTGCCGACCCGACCGCAGTACAGAACCGGCAGGAACAGAAGGAGGCGTTCCTGCAAGGCGGTTCCACGCAAACCCGTAATTCCGGCAACCTGCAATTGCCAGCCTCCCCGTATCAGGTCATGGCCGGGACGGTCATCGCCGGCGCGCTGGTGACGGGCATCAAGTCGGACTTGCCGGGCGATGTCATCGCCACGGTGACGGAGCCGGTCTATGACACGGCCACCGGCAAGTTCCTGCTGATCCCGCAGGGCTCGCGCATCCTCGGTCGCTACAACAGCCAGGTGAGCTACGGACAGAGCCGGGTTCAAGTCGTCTGGAACCGGATCATTCTGCCCGATACGTCGTCGGTGACGCTCGACAACCTGGTCGGCACCGATCCGGCCGGCTATGCCGGGCTGGAGGATGAAGTCGATTGGCATTGGGATCGGATCTTCGCCGGGGCGGCGCTGACGACGCTGCTGGGCGTCGGCGCCGAGCTGGCCGCGCCGGAGAACCGCCAGGACGGCAACCGCATCGTCATCGCCGGCCGCGACAGCGCGCAGGACAGCATCAACCAGGTCGGCCAGGAGATGACCCGGCGCAACATGAACATCCAACCGACGTTGAGCGCGCGCCCCGGTCTGCCGGTGCGTCTGGTCGTGAGTCGGGACTTGGCGCTGCGCCCCTACCAGCCCCTGTTCTTCAACCGAGGGACTTCACGATGAGCACGACCAGGAAGCTGCGGTTGGGACCGCTGCCGAAGACCGAGAACATCAAGCTGACCTTTCCTTGCCCGGCCAGCCTGAAAGCCGACCTCGACCGCTACGCCGCGCTGCATGCGCAGACCTATGGCGAAGCAGTCGATGCCGTGACGCTGATCCCGCACATGCTCGAAGCCTTCATCGCGGGGGACCGGGGATTCAGGAAGGGAAGCGTGAGCAGGACGGTGCCAGCGAAGCCGGGCTGACGATGCACGGTCTCGCCGGCGGCCATCCCTCGAATGCGCAGCCCAACGCTGCGCGTTCTTCGTTCTGGAGGATGGCGACAGAGTGGGCTATGATCGTGCGGCAAGCCCGCCGTCTGCCGGTGATCGTCCCCGATGCAGCACGACTTGGCCCTCTACCGCGACGCTCCCATGTGGCTCCTAGTCCATATGGCCGCCGCCCCGCAAAGCGGCCCGAAGTAGAGCTAACTCCCTGTCTTGTTTAAGCTTTCGGACTCTTGGCGATTTTCGCCGAGGGCTTGACACAGGCCCTTTTTTGTCCGTCGCACAGCACGGCCACATCCCGTTCACGGTTCAGACACGTTTGACATGAACCGAAACAAATCAATACATATCAATGAGATGAAGGAGAAATGGGCGCTCCTGTCACTGCAAGGCGCGCCCATCACCCACAGCTTCATGACTCCCTCGTGAACGTTTGACAGGCTCGGTTAATGTCGTGTTAATCTCGGGTCATCGGCACGTGAAGCCGGTACCAGCGCCGGGTGGCAGCACGCTGCCGACCCCGGGCAAGGGGCACACGGAGACGCCGACAAGGACCTGTCCCGGTGTACGACGCAATCATTCGATTCAAGGGGATTTCAGATGATCAATCGCAAGTCGCTCAGCAAGCATCCGCTGAGCTTCGCCCTCGCCTCCGCCGTGCTGCTCGCTGCGGCTGCCCCGGCGATCGCACAGGACGCCTCGGGCTCGACGCAGACCACCGAAGAAGCATCCAAGTCCAAGGCCACCAATCTGGATACGGTGACCGTCACCGGCTCGCGCATCAGCCGCGACGTGTTCAACTCGGTCTCGCCGGTGCAGGTCGTCACCCGTGAAGAAACCACCCTGGCCGGCTTCAACTCGACCACGGCGGCCCTGCAGAGCACCGCGGTCACCGCCGGTGCGGCGCAGATCAACAACGCCTATGGCGGCTACGTCACCGACGGTGGCCCGGGCGCCAACACCCTGGGCCTGCGCGGCCTCGGCCCGACCCGCACCCTGATCCTGCTCAATGGCCGCCGCGTGTCGCCGGCCGGTACCCGCGGCTCGGTGGGCTCGACCGACCTGAACGTGCTGCCGAACTCGATCGTCGACCGCGTCGAAATCCTGAAGGACGGTGCGTCCTCGATCTACGGCTCCGACGCCGTTGCCGGCGTAATCAACATCATCACCAAGAAGAAGGTCGATGGCGTCAGCTTCGAAGCACAGCACAACGCCACCGATGGCGGCGGCGGTGAAGAGCGCCGTTACTCCATCATGTTCGGTGCCACCGGCGAGCGCTCGCACTTCTCCGGCTCCTATGAGTACTACACCCGCAACGAGCTGACCCTGGCCGACCGCAGCTGGGCCGGTGGCTGCCCGACCGACATGTACCGCGACATCGACGCGGGCGACTATTGGGGCAGCGGCGACTTCATCGACCCGCTGACCGGCAAGCCGAAGTGCTGGTCGCTCGATGCCGGCGGCACCACGCTGAACACCATCGGCACCAACACCCGTACCGGTGTTGCGGCCCCGGGCGGCGCCGGCACCCGCTTCAACCGCTGGCGCCCGAATGCGGCCATCACCACCGGCCTGGTGGGCTACGAAGGCGTGGACCTGAACACCCGCGACACCTTCGATCCGGCCATGCGCAACCAGTCGCTGATCTCGCCGACCAAGACCCACACCCTGTACCTGCAGGGTGGCTTCGACCTCAACGCACTGGGCGATGCCGAGCTGTACTACGAGTTCCTGGGCAACAAGCGCAAGTCGACCCAGACCGGCTATCGCCAGCTGACCCTGGACTATGCCGTGGGCAGCCCGCTGATCCCGGCCAACCTGCGTGACAGCGTTGCCGGTGCTCCGACCGACCAGACCAGCGGCAAGAACCTGGGCGTGCGTGCGTTCATCGGTTTCGGCAACGACACCAACAAGCAGAACGTCGACTTCCTGCGCTTCAATGCCGGCCTGCGTGGCCACCTGAGCTCGGAGTGGAACTATGACTTCAACGTCATGCACTCGCGCAGCGACGCCGACTACACCTTCGAGAGCTTCCTGACCAGCCGCCTGCGCCAGAGCCTGGACGTGGTCTCCAACGGTGCCGGTGGCTATGTCTGCCGGGACGGTTCCAACGGCTGCATCGCCGCGCCGGCGCTGAACACCAACACCATCGGTGGCAAGCTGCCGCAGGACTGGAAGGACTGGGTGTTCGTGCCGGTCACCGGCAACACGCTGTACAAGGAAACGACGGTCAACTTCAACGTCAACGGCCCGCTGTTCGACATGCCGTACGGTTCGGCCGGTGGTGCATTCGGCGTCGAGTACCGCAAGGCACGCATCGACGACACCCCGTCGCCGTACTCGATCAATGCCGACCTGTACAACCTGACCAACGCCACTCCGACCCGCGGTTCGGACTCGGTGTTCGAAGCCTACGGCGAACTGGAACTGCCGCTGCTGTCCGGCGTCACCGCTGCCGAGGAACTGACGGTCAACCTGTCCGGCCGCTACACCGACTACAAGTCCTACGGCTCGGACGAGACCTACAAGATCGGCGCGCTGTGGACCCCGGTGAAGTGGCTGTCGTTCCGTGCGTCGTACGGTACCTCCTACCGCGCACCGGCGCTGTTCGAACAGTTCCTGGGCGGCACCACCGGCTTCCTGAGCAGCAGTGCCGACCCCTGCAACGAGTATGGTGATCGCAACCCGAGCTCGCCGCGTTACCAGAACTGCGCATCGCTGGGCCTGGCACCGGACTACCTGGCCACCCAGGGCGTGACCGTGGTCACCCAGGGTGGTGCCGAGGCCGGCCTGGAAGCCGAAACCTCCAAGGCCAAGACCCTGGGCGTGGTGATCCAGCCGGAATTCGGCAGCGGCTTCGGTGACCTGTCCTTCGCCGCCGACTACTTCGACATCGAAGTGAAGAACGGCGTCGACAGCGCGGGCGGCGCGAACATCCTGTCGCGCTGCTACGACAGCGGCAGTGCCGACTTCTCCTCCGGTTCGGGTCTGTGCCGCCTGGTGGCCCGCAACCCGGTCAACAACCAACTGGTGGTGACCAACGGCTTCATCAACCTGTCCACCGACAAGGTCCGTGGCCTGGACTTCACCACCCGCTATGTCCGCGAAATCGGCCCGGGCACCCTGCGCACCACGCTGCAGTTCACCCACTACCTGGAACAGGCCAGCAAGGTCTTCTCCGACGATCCGCTGGTGGACTACAACGGCATGCTGTCGCGTCCGGAAAACACCGCCTCGCTGGACCTGAGCTACAAGTGGAAGAACTGGCAGGTGCGTTACGGCCTGGACTGGATCGACAAGATGGACAGCTACGCGTACTACGAGGAGCGCAACCCGGGTGACTTCGATCCGGCCACCTCGGCGTACAAGCTGTACACCCCGAACTACTTCCTGCAGGCCATCTCGGTGAAGTATGAAGCGGACAAGTGGTCGGTCACCGGTGGCGTGCGCAACTTCGCCGACCGCAAGCCGCCGACCATCTCCCAGGGTATCTACAACACCGTCGGCAACGCGCTGCTGTACAGCGGCTTCGACTACTTCGGTCGCAGCTACTTCCTGAACATCACGCGTTCGTTCTGATCCTGCTCCCTGCAACCGCCGCCCTTCGGGGCGGCGGTTCCATTTCAGGCACCGGATTCTCCGCAGGCCGGTGCCAACGCATTCCGAGGTTGCAATGAAGCGAGCCCTGCTGCTGGCGGCCCTGGCCAGCCTTTCACCGTTGCTGCACGCCAAGCCTGTGGCGCCCACCATCGAACAGATGGCCGCCTTCCCGGCCATCTCCAGCCTGTCGTTGTCACCAGACGGAAAACACATCGCCGGCCTTCGCGCCGATGGCGAGGAGCGCGTGATCGTGGTTTGGCGGACCGATGCACTGGACAAGCCACCCACGGTGATCGGCGCCAACCGCATGAAGTTCCAGAGCGTGTCGTTCATCAAGAACGGACAGCTGGCCGTCGTGCTGTGGCAACCCTACGACCTGCGCGCCGACCGGGTGACCAAGACCTTCGTCAGCAAGTTCTTCATAACCGACATCGAAGGCAAGCAGTGGAAGGAGCCGATCACGCCGCCGCGCGCCTCCAGTCGCAATGAAGAGCTCGAGCAGGCACTGGCCAACGCCACGGTGCTCGACACCCTGCCCAACGATCCCGACCACATCCTGGTGGTCAACGGTTCGGGCAGCAGTTCCGGTGACGTCTACAAGGTCGACCTGCGCAACTTCACCTCCCAGCGCATCCAGAAGACCGAAGAGCGCGTGGCGGGCTATATCACCGACCTGGACAGTGAACTGCGGGCACGCCTGCGGCAGGACGTCGACGGTACCGGCGCCTACGTCGCCACCGAGTTCCGCTCGCCTGCCAACGGTGCCTGGGAGGAGCATTTCCGCTCCTACGTGAAGAACCGCGACGTCAACCAGGTGATCGGCTTTGCCGATGATCCGAACATCGCGTTCGTACTCAGCAATGTCGGCCGCGACAAATCAATCGTCTACGAGTACGACATCACGGCCCGCAAGCAGAAGGAAGTGCTGTTCGAGCACAAACTGTTCAACGCCGGCTCGATGCTGATCAACCGCCACCGGAGCGGTGCGGTACCCTTCGGCGAGATCATGGGAATCGGCTACGCCGGTCCGCGCGGCGACGACATCCAGTGGACCTCTCCGCGCATGAAGGCCCTGGACCAGGGGCTGCGCCAGGCGCTTGGCATCCGCCAGGAGCCGCTGGCGATGGTCGATACCGCGAACGGCCAGCGCTACACCGCCAACTACGATACAGGCCTGAGCTACCGCATCGTCGACTACACCGCCGATCTTTCCAATGTGCTGGTGGCTACCTCCGGCCCTTCCAACCCGCCCGAGTATCACCTGCTGCACGACGGCAAGCTGACCCTGCTGGCCAAGACCTATCCGCAGATCCAGCCAGCCGCGCTGGGCACCACCCGGCTGGTCTACTACAAGGCACGCGACGGGCTGGACATTCCGGCATTCCTGACCACGCCCAGCACCGAGCTGTGCGGTGCCGGCCCGTGGAAAGCCGTGGTGCATCCGCACGGCGGCCCGTGGGCACGCGATGGCATGGACTTCGACGGCTCGATGTGGGTACCGCTGATGGCATCACGCTGCATGGCGGTCCTGCGCCCCCAGTTCCGCGGCTCGGCCGACTGGGGCCGCAAGCTGTGGATGGCCGGTGATGCCGAATGGGGCCAGAAGATGCAGGACGACAAGGACGATGGCGCGCAGTGGATGATCGACCAGAAGATCGCCCAGCCCGGCCACATCGCCATGTTCGGCTTCTCCTATGGCGGCTACTCGGCGTTCGCGGCTTCGGTGCGTCCCAATGGCCTGTACAAGTGCGCCATCGCCGGTGCCGGCGTTTCGGACATCAAGAAGATCTGGTCGCGCTTCTATACCAACCCGTTCTTCCGCCAGGCCCAGGCGCCGACCGTGGCCGGCCTCAACCCGGTCGACAAGGCCGGTGAAATGAAGATTCCATTGATGGTCTACCACGGTGACCGCGACCGCACGGTGCCGATCGAGCAGTCGGAGTGGTTCGTGAACAAGGCCAGGGGTTCGGGGCAGCCGGTCGAGTTCCACGCCATCGCCGACTACGCGCATGGTCCCGCCTGGACCCGCGCGATCATGGGTGACCAGCTCAGGCTGATCGACGACTACCTGGGCAAGGGCTGCGGCGGCGGCGGCCTGTAAGCCGCACCGCTTCCTGCAAGGGCGCCCACGGGGCGCCCTTGCACGTTCTGGCCCTTGCGCCCGGACATGACCTTCGACACCCTTGCAGGCCAGGCCGGCGGCGTATCGTTCGGCCCACGGCCGTACCTGCGGCTTCTCCCTGACTCACTCGGCCTGGAGGCCAAGAATAGTGATGACGCGCACTCCCAAGATCGTCCTGCTCAGCCTGGCCGTGTCGGCCGTGCTGGCCGGCTGCGGCAAGAACGAAACCCCGGCCAAGGATGCCGCGACCCCCGCCCCGGCCACCGCCGAAGCCACCACCTACAAGCTGGACGACAGCAAGCTGCCGGCCTACAACGCCTTCCAGCCGAGCGACCTGGACACCACCAAGGACGCGTGCACCGCCTTCGGCGACTACGTCAACAGCAAGTGGCTGGCCGCCAATGAAATCCCGGGCGACCGCACCAGCTGGGGCGCGTTCACCATCCTCGACGAGCGTTCGGTGGCCGTGCAGCACCAGCTGGCCGAACAGGTTGCGCAGGTCAAGAACCCGAACCACATCGAGAAGATCGTCGGCGACCTGTGGGCCACCGGCATGGACGAAGCCAAGATCAACGCCCAGGGCATCGAGCCGCTGAAGGCCGACCTGGCTGCGATCGACGGCCTGCAGGACAAGGCGGCCATCGCCAACTACCTGCGCACCAGCGCCGCCAAGGGTGACAACCTCCTGTTCGGCTTCGGCGCTGAAGCCGACTTCAAGAACTCCGGGGTGAACATGGCCTATGCCAGCCAGGGCGGCCTGGGCCTGCCGGATACCACCTACTACACCGATGCCAAGAACGCCGACAAGCTGAAGGCCTATCAGGCGCATGTCGCCAAGGTGCTGGAGCTGTCCGGCGTGGCCGCGGCCGATGCAGCCAAGCAGGCCGAGGACGTGGTCAAGTTCGAAACCCGCCTGGCCAAGGCCTCCAAGTCGCGCGTGGAGCTGTCGCGCAACGTCGAGCTGTACTACAACCCGGTCACCCTGGCCGACGCCGACAAGCTGACCCCGAACTTCAGCTGGACCGAGTTCTTCAAGTCGCAGGGCGTGGCCGCGCCGGAGAAGTTCTCGCTGGCCATGCCGGCCTTCCATGAGGAAGTGAGCAAGTCGCTGGCCGACACCGATCCGTCGGTGTGGCGCGCCTACCTGCGCTTCCACACCGTGGACAGCGCCTCGCCGTACCTGGCCGATGCCTTCGTGCAGGAGAACTACGAGTTCTACGGCAAGACCCTCAACGGCCAGAAGCAGCAGAAGCCGCGCTGGAAGCGTGTGCTGGGCACCATCGAAAACGATGCCGGTGAAGCCTTCGGCCAGCTGTACGTGAAGGTGGCCTTCTCGCCGGAAGCCAAGGCGAAGATGGAAGAACTGGTGAAGAACCTGGCCGCCTCGCTGAAGGACCGCATCCAGGGCCTGAGCTGGATGAGCGAGGAAACCAAGGCCAAGGCCATCGCCAAGTGGGAAACCTTCACCCCGAAGATCGGTTACCCGGACAAGTGGCGCGACTGGTCGGGCCTGCAGACCCAGCGCGACAGCTACCTGGGCAACGTGCGCGCGGCCAACGAGTTCAACTACAAGTTCAACCTGTCCAAGATCGGCAAGCCGGTGGACAAGACCGAGTGGGGCATGACCCCGCAGACCGTCAACGCCTACTACAACCCGCTGCAGAACGAGATCGTGTTCCCGGCCGCCATCCTGCAGCCGCCGTTCTTCGATCCGAAGGCCGACGACGCGCTGAACTACGGCGGCATCGGTGCGGTGATCGGCCATGAGATGACCCACGGTTACGACGACCAGGGCGCACGCTTCGGGCCGACCGGCAACATGGAAGACTGGTGGACCCCGGCCGACAAGAAGAACTTCGAAGGCCTCACCGGCAAGCTGGTCAAGCAGTTCGACCAGTACAAGGTCGACGGCCAGGCAGTGAACGGCCACCTGACCCTGGGCGAGAACATCGCCGACCTGGGCGGCCTGGCCACCGCCTACGACGCCCTGCAGAAGGCGACCGCCGGCAAGGAAGATGCGAAGGTCGACGGCTTCACCCGCGACCAGCGCTTCTTCTTCAACTGGGCCACCGTGTGGCGCACCAAGTACACCCCGGAAAACGCCAAGGTCCGCCTGGCCACCGACCCGCACGCCCCGGCGCAGTTCCGCGCCATGGGTGCGCCGTCGAACCTGCCGACCTTCGCTGCCGCGTTCCAGTGCAAGGCCGGTTCGCCGATGGCCCGCACCGGCGAGCAGCAGGTGGTGATCTGGTAAGCCACGGCTGACGCTGCGGCAGACCTGCAAAGGCCCGGGAATCCCGGGCCTTTGTTTTTCACAGCGCCCGTCATCCACGCATGGCCCAGGCCGTTGGTAGATGCCGACCCTGGTCGGCGCACGGCCCGGCGGCGCCACCGTGACGCGTGCATGCCGCGCCCATGCACGGCTTGCTATAGTGCGCGCGCCCTCAATCCATCACGGATTCGTTCCACATGCCCAATTTCCGTCCGCTTGCCATCGCCCTGGGCATCAGCCTGGCGACGCTGGTCCCGACCCACGATGCGTTCGCCGCCAAGAAGAAGGCCGCGCGCGCCCCGGCCGTCAGCGCCCAGTGCAGCGACTTCTACGACGCCACCAACGCAGGCTGGCTGAAGGCCAACCCGGTGCCGCAGACCGGTGCCACCACCGCGCTCGGCCAGCTGGTCGAGCGCAGCCGCCAGCAGCAGCGTGAACTGCTCGACGCCGCGATGAAGTCGCCGCAGGGCAACGTGCAGAAGCTGCTGGGCGACTTCTGGGCCAGCGGCCTGGACGAAGCCGCCGTGGAAGCGGACGGCTCCAACCCGATCGCGCCGCTGCTGACCCGCATCAACGCCATCAAGAAGGCCAAGGATGTGCCGGCCTCGATCGCCGCGCTGCACCAGGTGGGCATCCCGGTGGCCTTCAACTTCGGCCCGGACGTCGACCTGAAGGCACTGGACCGCCACATCGGTTACTTCATGCAGGGCGGCATGGGCCTGCCGGACCCGGCGTTCTATACCCGCACCGACGCCGATACCGTGGCGCTGATGGGGCGCTACCGCAACTACGTCAAGCAGATCCTGGCGCTGACCGGCACCCCGGCGGCCAGGCTCGATGCCGAATCGCAGGCGGTGATCGCGCTGGAGACCGAGCTGGCGCGCAATGCGCAGTCGCTGGCCGGCATCAACAACCCGTTCAACAACTACGCGCCGATCTCCACCAAGGAGCTCAACAGCCGTTACCGCAACCTGCAGCTGGACGCGTTCCTGAAGGCACAGGGCGTGGACGACGACCTGGTCTCGCTGGCCGACCCGGGCCTGTTCAAGCAGCTCGATGGCATGGTCACCAAGCTCAAGCCGGACCAGTGGAAGGCCTACCTGCGCTGGCGCGTGGGCGACTCGATGGCACCGTACCTGTCCAAGGCCTACCGCGACGCGGAGTTTGAATTCCGTGGCCGCGTGCTGCGTGGCGAAACGCTGCCGCCGCAGCGCTGGGAAGACGTGCTGGAGGCGATCAACGTGGCCGCCGGCCCGATGGTCGGCCGCGAATATGCGGCCCGTTACCTGTCGGCCGAAGACCGTCGCCAGGCGGCGTGGATCGTCGACAAGCTGCGCGAAGTGCAGATCGAGGCGGTCAAGAACAACAGCTGGATGAGCGCCGAAGCCAAGACCGAAGCGCAGGCCAAGCTGGCTGCGCTGAAGATCGAGATCGGCACCCCGTTGCGCGACCTCGACTACAGCGTGCAGCCGATGGGCCGCGGTTCGTTCGGCGGCAACATGCTGATCGCGTCGACCTGGCGCCACCGCGAGGAAATGAAGCGCATCGGCAAGGGCAACGCCGACCGCCGCTGGGACGTGCTGCCGCAGCAGCCGTCGCTGGCCTACGACCTGGCACAGAACCGCCTGATCGTTACCGCGGCGATTCTGCAGGGCCCGGTGTTCAATGCCAAGGCCGACGCCGCCGACAAGTTCGGCAGCTTCGGTGGCCTGGTCGGCCATGAGCTGACCCGTGCGATCGACGCCAAGGGTGCACTGGTCGACGCCAAGGGCGAACTGCGCAGCTGGTGGACCCCGGCCGACAAGACCGCCTGGACCCTGCTTGGCAACCGCGTGGCCGCGCAGTACAGCGCCTACGATTTCCCGGGCGTGAAGGGTGCCAAGGTCAACGGCACGCTCACCCAGGAAGAGAACCTGGCCGACATCGCCGGTCTGGAACTGGCCTGGGCGGCCTATACCGCGCAGGAGCCGAAGGCCAAGCCGGCACAGCAGCAGGGCTTCTTCCGCGCCTGGTCGGCGTTGTGGGCACAGCAGCTGTCGCCGAACGAGGCCGTGCGCCGCCTGACCGCCGACATCCGCGCGCCGGGCCTGTGGCGCAGCAACGGCACGCTGGCCAACCTGCCGGCATTCGGTGCCACCTTCAGCTGCAAGGCCGGCCAGCCGATGCAGCGCAGCGAAGCCGACCAGATCAAGGTCTGGCGCTGAGCCACGCGCACTACCCGTAGTACAGGGGGCGCCTTCGGGCGCCCTTTTTTGCGGGTGCAGCACGATCCCGGGTTAACACCGCGCGTGCTATCGCTGCGGCTTCGTCCATCGCGGAGCCCCGACATGGCACACAAGAACACGATCTGCCTCTGGTACGACAACGGCGCGCTCGAGGCCGCCACCTTCTACGCCAGCATCCTGCCCGACAGCGCGGTGATCGCCGTGCATCACGCCCCCGGCGACTTTCCGGATGGCAAGGAAGGCAACGTGCTGACGGTCGAGTTCACGGTCTGCGGCATTCCCTGCGTCGGCCTCAACGGCGGCACCGCGTTCAAGCACAGCGAAGCGTTTTCCTTCCAGATCCAGACCGAGGACCAGGCCGAGACCGACCGCCTGTGGGATGCGATCGTCGGCAACGGTGGACAGGAGAGCCAATGCGGCTGGTGCAAGGATCGCTGGGGCATCTCCTGGCAGATCAGCCCGCGCATGTTGATCGAAGCCGTGACCAGCAAGGACAAGACATTGGCCAAGCGCGCCTTCAACGCGATGATGCCGATGAAGAAGATCGACATCGCCACCATCGAAGCGGCAATCAAAAAAGGGGACGGAGGGGATTAAGTCGTTTCTCCCCATGCCCCGTGTGCAGATGCAGATTGCGACTTAATCCCCTCCGTCCCCTTTTTGCGAGGTGTTGATGTCCTGCGATGCGATCGTCGTTGGTGGCGGCCACAACGGCCTGGTCTGCGCGGCCTATCTGGCGCGCGCTGGAAAGAAGGTGCTGGTGCTGGAACGTCGTGGCGTTCTCGGCGGTGCCGCAGTCACCGAGGAATTCCATCCCGGCTTCCGCAACTCGGTGGCGTCGTACACGGTGTCCCTGCTGCAGCCGAAGGTGATCGACGACCTGCAACTGCATGCGCATGGGCTGCGCATCATCAATCGCCCGGTCAACAACTTCCTGCCGATGGAGGATGGTCGTTACCTGCTGTCGGCACCGGGCCGCACCCAGGCAGAGGTCGCGAAGTTCTCCGAGCGGGATGCGCAGCGGCTTCCCGAATACGAAGCGCGCCTGGAGATCTTCGCCGATGTGCTGCGCGCGTGGGCCCTGCGCGCGCCACCGGATGCCGGCGTTGCGGGTGGTTGGCGCGCGTTGCCTGCGCTGTGGCAGATGGGTCGTCTTGGTCGTGAA
This sequence comes from Stenotrophomonas sp. CASM106, assembly GCF_049384825.1. Taxonomy (NCBI): domain Bacteria; kingdom Pseudomonadati; phylum Pseudomonadota; class Gammaproteobacteria; order Lysobacterales; family Lysobacteraceae; genus Stenotrophomonas; species Stenotrophomonas sp. CASM106. The sequence goes on along the minus strand of NZ_JBMRFS010000003.1, from coordinate 12,693 downwards.
CTGGCCACGCTGGATGCCTCGCTGCGGCAGGAGCTGCTGGACCTGTTCACGCTGTCGGCAGCCGAGTATCTGGATCGCTGGTTCGAAAGCGAACCGATCAAGGCGCTGTTCGGCTTCGATGGCATCGTCGGCAACTACGCAAGCCCCTATACACCGGGCAGTGCCTACGTACTGCTGCACCACGTATTCGGCCAGTGCAATGGCGTGAAGGGTGCGTGGGGCCATGCGATCGGCGGCATGGGCGCGATCAGCCAGGCGATTGCAGCCTCGGCACGCGAGGCCGGGGCGGAACTGCGCGTGGAGGCCGGCGTGCAGCGCGTGCGAATCGAACAGGGCCGCGCGGTGGGCGTCGAACTGGCCAACGGCGAGATCCTGCGCGCACGCACGGTGGTCGCCAACGTCAATCCGAAACTGCTGTACGAACAATTGCTGGAACCGGCACAGGTACCCAACGCGACACGCGAACGCATGGCGAACTGGCGCTGCGGTTCCGGCACGTTCCGGATGAACGTGGCGCTGTCGCGGCTGCCGGAGTTCCGCGCCCTGCCCGGGCCCGGCGATCACCTCAGCGCCGGCATCATCATGGCACCCAGCCTGGATTACATGGACCGCGCCTGGCTGGATGCGCGCCGCGACGGTTGGGCGCGCGAACCGATCGTGGAAATGCTGATTCCGAGCACGCTGGACGATTCGCTGGCGCCGCCCGGGCAGCACGTGGCCAGCCTGTTCTGCCAGCATGTGGCGCCGGTGTTGCCTGAAGGCCGCCATTGGGACGATCACCGGGAGACCGTGGCCGACCTGATGATCGCCACCGTCGAACGGCATGCGCCCGGCTTCACCGCCAGCGTGCTCGGTCGGCAGGTGCTGTCGCCGCTGGATCTGGAACGCACCTTCGGCCTGGTCGGCGGCGACATCTTCCACGGCGCACTGAGCGCCAACCAGCTGTTCTCGGCACGGCCGATGGTCGGCCAGGCCGGCTATCGTGGCGCCCTGCCCGGGCTGTACCTGTGCGGTTCGGGCACACACCCCGGCGGTGGCGTCACCGGTGCACCGGGGCACAACGCGGCGCAGGTGGTGTTGCAGGATCTGTAGAGGCGTGCCCACCAACGGTCGGCACCTGCAGCGTCAAATGATCCCATTCAAAGCGTGCCAACCAGGGTTGGCACCTGCCCGCGTGGGAGAAGGCGTGCCGACCAACGGTCGGCACCTGCAGCGTCAAATGATCCTTCGGATCATTTGACGCTGCGCAGATGGTTCGGGCGCTTCGGTGGGCCGGGCGGGCGGCGCTTGAACGGCGGCTGCCCGCGCCAGTAGCGGATCAGCAACCAGCCGAACAGCATGCCGCCGAGGTGCGCGAAGTGGGCCACGCCCGGCTGCCAGCCGGTCATGCCCAGCACCAGCTCGCCCACACCGAACAGGATCACGAAAGTGCGCGCCTTCATCGGGATCGGCGGGAACAGCAGCATCACCCGCTGGTTCGGGAACAGCATGCCGTAGGCCAGCAGCAGGCCGAACACGCCGCCGGAGGCGCCCAGCACCGTGGCAGGGTTTTCCAGCAGCGTACCCACCAGCAGCTGGCAGACACCGGCACCGGCCACGCACACCAGGTAGTACAGCAGGAAGCGCTTCTCGCCCCAGGTCTGCTCCAGCGGCGCGCCGAACATGAAGACCGCCAGCATGTTGAAGAACAGATGGCCGAAGCTGCCATGCAGGAAACCGTAGGTCAGCAGCTGCCAAGGCTGGAAGTTGCCACCCGGCGAGAAAGCGTCGAAGCCCTGCTGCAACGGTTGCAGCATGAACGGCTCGAAGGTCTGCATGCCGAGCAGGAACGGCTGCTGCAGCAGGAACAGGATCGCGTTGGCGATCAGCAGGGCCTTGGTGACGGTTGGCAGTCGCGGGAACATGGGAGCACCGGCATGGAACGGCCTCCATCATAGCCGCAGCATCGTGTCTTGTTGGCGACCCGCAGGTCCGGCCTGTTCAGTCGCCAGCGGTGCTCAGCCCGGGCCCCACACCGCTGCGTCCAGCGCCGCCGCCGGATCGGTCGCCGGCATCCGCACCCGGCCGTTCTCCACCCGCACACCCTCGGCGCGCAACCGTTGTGACTGCTCGCGCCAGCCGGCCGACCCTTCTTCCATGGCAATGCGCCCGTCCGAGCGCAGCACGCGGTGCCAGGGCAGGTCCGGGTCGTCGTTCTGGCCCAGGATGCGTGCGGTCAGGCGTGCACGCCCGGGCAGGCCCGCGCGCATCGCCACCTGGCCGTAGCCCATCACCTGCCCCGCCGGGATTGCGCGGATCACCGCCAGGATGCGCGCACGCGCCTGCTCCGGCGTCAGCGCCGCAGGCGGGTCACCAGCAGAACGCCGATCAGCACCAGCACGGTGCCGGCGATCTGCGCCGGCCCCATCGGTTCGTCGAGCAGCCATAGGCTCATCACGATGGTGGAAACAGGGCCCAGCATACCGACCTGCGCGGCCAGCGACGAACCCACGCGCTGCACCGCCAGCATGATCGCCAGCACCGGCAGCACCGTGCACACGGTGGCATTGACCAACGACAGCCACTGCACCGGCGCCGGTGCCTGCCACAGCAGCGGCAGCGGATGGGTCACCGCGAAATGCAGCAGCACCAGCACGCTGGCCACGCAGCTGGCATAGGCGGTCAGCCGCACCGCACCGATGCGCGCGACCACCTGCCCACTGCCGAACAGGTACAGCGCATAGCTGAGGGCACTGCCCAGCACCAGCAGGCTGCCGACGATGATCTGCCCACCCTCGCGCTGCAGATCGTGGCCGAAGGCCAGCAGCACGCCGAGGTAGCTCAGCACCAGCGCACCGATCTGCCAGCGGCCCGGCCGCTGGCGCGCCAGCAGCACGTTGATCAGCAGTACCAGGGTCGGGTTCAAGTACAGGATCAGCCGCTCCAGGGTCACGCTGATGTACTGCAGTCCCTGGAAGTCGAGCAGGCTGGACAGGTAGTAGCCGGTGAAGCCCAGCCACAGCACGCGGGCACGGTCGGCCCAGGACAACGGCTCGGCCCGGCGCGCGGCCCACGCTGCCATCAACGCGAACAGGGGCAGCGCCATCAGCATGCGCAGGGCGAGCAGCGTGGTGGCATCGACGCCGTGGCGCAGGCCGAGCTTGACGATGATCGCCTTGCCCGACGCGGCGATGGCGCCGATCGCGGCCAGGCCGATGCCGCCCAGCGCAATGCGTGGGGAAGCAGTGGCGATGCGGGAAGCGGGAGTGGACATCAGGACGACGGCGGGCCGCGCAGAGCGGCCCGGTAAGGCGTGGGGGACGCTCATTGTCGCATGGGGGCGCCCGCTGCCCTGTAGAGCCGAGCCTGCGCTCGGCGTCGCCAGGCCGGGGCGAAAGGCTGCCGAGCAGGGCTCGGCCCCACAACATCCCGGCTCAGCGCATCAGCACCACTTCTTCGGCCGAGGTCGGGTGGATCGCCACGGTGTCGTCGAACTGGGCCTTGGTCGCGCCCATCTTCACCGCCACCGCAAAGCCCTGCAGGATCTCGTCGGCCGCTTCGCCCAGCAGGTGGATGCCTACCACGCGTTCTTCCGGGCCGGCACAGACCATCTTGAACAGGCTGCGCTGGGTACCATTGGCCAGCGCCTGCAGCATCGGGCGGAAGCGGCTGTGGTAGACGCTCACCTGGGCGAAACGCCGGCGCGCTTCTTCCTCGCTCATGCCCACCGCGCCCAGCGGCGGATGCGAGAAAACCACGCTGGCCACGTTCTCGTAATCCATTTTGGACTGCGGGCGGCCCCCGAACAGGCGGTCCATCAGCCGCCGCGAAGCGGCCACCGCCACCGGGGTCAGGCCGACCTTGCCGGCGATGTCACCGACCGCGTGCACGCTCGGCACGCGGGTGGTCTGCCACTCGTCCACCTGCACCTGCTCGTGCTCGCCGATGTCGATGCCGAGCGCTTCCAGACCCAGGCCACGGCTGTTGCCGCGGCGGCCGGCAGCGAAGAACACCGCATCGAACACACTGTCGATCGGGCCGTCATGGCCGAACGCCCGCACGCGCTCGCCATCGCGCTGCAGTTCGCGCAGGCGATAGTCGAAATGGATCCGCACGCCCTGCTGTTTCAGGTTCTCGGCCAGCTGATCGGTCAGCTCGTAATCGAAGCGCTCCAGCAGGCGCTTGCCGCGCACCAGCAGGCTCACGCGGCTGCCGAGCGCCTGCAGCAGGCCAGCCAGCTCCACCGCGATGTAACCACCACCGATGATCGCCACCTCGGCCGGCGCCGCACGCAGGTCGAAGAAATCGTCGGAGACCAGGCCCAGCTCCGCGCCGGGAATATCCGGACGCAGTGGATGCGCGCCAGTGGCGATCAGGATGTGTTCGGCGCTGTAACGCACGCCATCACTGCAGGCCACGGTGTGCGCATCAAGCAGATGGCCACGTGCCGGAATGCGCACCACGCCGGTTTCGTCCAGGCGCTTGTGGTAGCTGGTGTGGATGTTGCTGATGTAGGCCTGGCGATGGATCACCAGTTCCTTCCACGACAGCGCCGGGCGTGCCTCGACATCGAAGCCCATCGCATTGGCCAGGCCGATGCGCTCGTGCAGGTCGGCCGCCAGCCACATCGCCTTCTTCGGCACGCAGCCGACATTGACACAGGTTCCGCCCAGTTCGCCGGGTTCCAGCATTGCCACCCGCTTGCCGTGCTGCGCGGCGCGGATCGCGCCGGCCAGGCCGGCGGAGCCGCCGCCAAGGACGATCAGATCGTAATCATAGGATGCAGTGCTCATCGGAATCGCTCGGGTCGGTAAGGGGCAGGATCGATCGCTGGCGTGTGGCCGCAGACGAGATCGGCGATCCGCTGGCCGATGCCGGCGCTCATGCTGACGCCGAGCATGCCATGCCCCGCTGCAGGCCAGACGTGAGGATGCGCGGGCGCGCGGCCGATCAGCACAGCGCGTGCGCGCTCATCGCTCACCCCTGCTTCGTCCTGCGCCGCATCGGTGGCCACTGCCGGTAGGTCATTGCACGCCACAGCCATTCCATCGGACCAAAGCGGAAGCGCGCCAGCCACGCGTGCGAAACAGCCACCTGCACGGCAAACAACAGCAGCGCGAACAGCAGCTGCACGCTGCGCGGCATCATCTCGAACCTGCCCAGGCCGTAGTGGTAGAAGGTCCAGGTACACAGCAGCGACTGGCCAAGATAGTGGGTCAACGCCATGCGCCCCACCGGCGCCAGCCACGCCAGCCGCGTGCGCCAGTGCACGATCCACGCCAGGTAGCCCAGGCACATCGGCAGCCCGCCAACCGTGACCAGGGCCATCGCCGCGGTCACCGGCAGGTTGTAGGCGCCGGGTGCAAGGTAGGGTTTCCAGGCAACCCCCAGCAGCGTGACCAGCAGCCCCAGCGGCAGTGCGATCCAGCGCAGCGACGCGTACAGCCGCGGGAAGCGCTCCGGCGTCGCCAGCGCGCCACTGCCGGCGAACCAGCTGCCGAGCAGGAACATGCCCAGCACTTCCGGGCCGCTGATCAGCAACGCGCCCATCGAGGTGCCGAACTCGCTCAGGCGCTGCACAGTGGCCTGCGCCCAGCTGCCCTGCCCGTACACCTGCCGCTGCAGGTCGATGCTCTGCTGCGCCTCGGCAAGCATGCCCTGCACCTCTTCGGCCGACGCCATCGACACCATCGCACCCACCAGCAGCATCATCGCTACACCGCCGAGGTAGACGATCACGCCCATCCACGGCAGCCAGCTGCGCGGCGCCTCGCGGCAGGCCAGCAAGGGCAACGAGACCAGCGCATACATCACCAGGATGTCGCCGGACCAGACCAGCAGTGCATGGCACAGGCCGATCAGCAGCAGGCCGGCGCTGCGGCGCAGGTAGAACGGGGTGAAGTCGCGCCCGGCCACCTCGGCGCGTTGTGCCATCACCGCAAAGCCGGCACCGAACAGCAGCGAGAACAGGGTGAAGAACTTGCCCTGCACGAACACATAGACGAAGGCGTCGGCCCAGTAATCGATGCCCCGCCAGTGCACGTCAATGCCGGTGAAGGCCAGGTCCAGCGGGCCGCTGAAAGCCTCGATGTTCATCAGCAGGATGCCCAGCAGCGCAGCACCGCGCAGCACGTCCAGCACGGCGATGCGTTCGCCGGAAGCCACCGGCTGCAGGGAAGGAGAAGCGGCGTTCACGGGGCGTCCGTCAGGCAGGTCCGCCATTATGCCGCCGGCCCATGCACCATGGATGGCCGCGGCGTGTTCCAGAAACGCAACGGCCCGCCGAAGCGGGCCATTGCTGCCATCACGATCGCGCTGCGATCAGTGCTGGTGACCGCCGTCGCCGTGGACGTGGCCGTGGTCCAGCTCTTCCTTGCCGGCTTCGCGCACGTCGACGATTTCGACGTCGAAGTGCAGGTCCTTGCCAGCCATCGGATGGTTCAGGTCAACGTCGACGACGCTCATGCCGACCTTCTGCACGGTCACCGCACGCGGGCCGAAGTTGGTCTGCAGCACGACCTGCTGGCCCGGCGCCAGCTTGGTATTGCCGAAGTGCTTCTTCGGCACGCGCTGGGACAGGCCCTCACGACGCTCGCCGTAGGCATCGGCCGCCTTGACGTCGACGTTGAAGGTCGCGCCGGCTTCCTTGTCCATCATGGCGTTTTCCAGGCCCGGGATGATGTTGCCGTGACCGATCAGGATCGCCAGCGGCTCGCCGCGGTCCTTGGACGATTCGATCGGCTCCTGGCCGACTTCGGAAACGGTGTAGTGGAAGCGGACAACGCGGTCTTTTTCGATCTTCATGCGCAACTCTGTCTGGATCTGCCGGAGGCAGGCGGGTTGGGGCGGGTTGTCGCCCGGCGGGGACGCCGCCATCATGACGGCCAATCCAAGGTGGCGCATTATCCGGAGATCATGCACATCACGCCAGTTTCGTCCGGCCAGCGCCGGTTTCTCGCCCCGGCCCTGCTGCTGGCCCTGCCCCTGTTGATGACCGCCTGTGGCGGTGGCAAGGCCACCCGCCCGGCCCCGCCCCCGCCCACGGCGAACTGGCCAAAGACCGTGCCGGACAACCCCGAGGCTGCCAACTCGGTGCTGATGCGCGCCATCAGCCTGGTCGGCACGCCCTACCGCTATGGCGGCAACACTCCGGATTCGGGCTTCGACTGCAGCGGCCTGGTCGCTTATGTCTATCGCGAGATGCTGGACCTGCGGCTGCCGCGCACCTCCCGCGACCTGGCGGCGGTGCAGGGCCCGAAGATCGACCCGCAGCGCCTGGCCACCGGCGACCTGGTGTTCTTCGGCAGCCGCGGCAGCGTCACCCACGTCGGTATTTATGTAGGTGAAGGGCGCTTCGTGCATGCGCCGAGCACCGGCGGCACCGTGCGCCTGGACTCGCTCAGCGGTCCCTACTGGAAGGACCACTACACAGGGGCGAAACGCGTCCTTCGCTAAAATGAACAGGCGATATATTCAAAACTGTGACGAACATCACTGTGTAACTAACGAATTACTAACGGAATTTTTAACTTATCCGCGCTTTTACAGGGCATGATGCCCCATCGTTTTTTTCCTGTGACCGACGCGTGACGACTGACGACCTGAAAAGCGAAGGCCAGACTTCCGTATCTTCACGTAGTGCCCGCCCGCTGTTGCTTGGCCTGGCACTGTGTCTGACCAGCCTTCCGGCCTGGTCGCAGACTGCTCCGAACCGTTCCGATGTGACCCCGGCCCCGGTGGCCGAGAGCACCGCCCGACCGGCCGCCAAGGCCGAGGCTGCCGCTCCGCAGCGCAGCCGCGTCGATGCCGCCGCCAGTGCCACGCTGGCCGCCCTGCTGCCGCACCTGGCCGCCAACGACACCATTCCGCTGATGGACCGCTCGGCCGTGGTGGCCGGCGACCTCAGCCGCCTGCTCGCCAACTACGACACCAGCAGCGCCGCCAATGGCAGCGTCGTCGGCACCGCCGCCGGCAACGGCAAGGTGCAGTCGCTGCTGCGCCGCGCGATGACCCTGCTGGGCACCCCGTACCGTTGGGGTGGCAGCAACCCGGACAGCGGTTTCGACTGCAGCGGCCTGGTCGGTTATGTGTTCCGTTCGGCCCTGGGCATCGAACTTCCGCGCGTCTCGCGCGAGATGGCCCACGATGACAATGCCGAACTGATCAACGACCGCACCGCGCTGGCCGCGGGTGATCTGGTGTTCTTCGGCCGCAAGGGCCGCGTCGACCACGTCGGCATCTACGTCGGCGATGGCCGTTTCCTGCATGCGCCGAGCTCGGGCAAGGACGTCCGCGTGGACACCCTGCTCAGTGGCTACTGGGGCAACAAGTTCATGCAGGCCCGCCGGGTCGACCTCTGACCGGCTGGCGTCACAGCGCCGCCTGATACGCAAAGCAAAGCCGCTGCCCTGCAGCGGCTTTTTTGTTGGGCCCGCGTAATGGTGGGTAGCTGCCGACCTTGGTCGGCACCGCCTCCATCCACGCATGGCGTGGATCTACCACGGCCGGCAGCGCGTCAGCCATCTCCCAAACGAAAGGCCCGCCGGTCAGGGCGGGCCTTTCATCTCCACGCAACCTCAGCTGCGTGGCGGTGTCGGGTCAGGATCGTCCACGCCCACATTGCTGGACGGATTGTCATACACCGCCTGGTCCAGCAGCCCGGTTTCCTTGGCCACGATCACCGGCACCAGCATCTGGCCGGTCACATTCGTCATCGTGCGCATCATGTCCAGGATGCGGTCGATGGCATACAGATAGCCGATGGTCTCCAGCGGCAGGTTGGCTGCGCTCAGCACCACCGTGGCCATGATCACCGCGGTACCCGGCACGCCGGCCGTACCGAAGCTGCCCAGCACCGAGGCGATCAGCACCACCACGTACTGCTCCGGGGTCAGCGGCACACCGCTGTACTGCGCGATGAACACCGCGCACAGCGCCGGATAGATCGCGCCGCAGCCATCCATCTTGATGCTGGCGCCCAGCGGCACCGCGAATGAACCGTAGTCCTTGTTCACGCCCAGGTTGTGGGTGATCGAACGCAGCGCCACCGGCATCGCGGCGAAGCTGGACGAGCTGACGAAGGCCACCTGCATGCCCGGCGCCGCGCCGCGGAAGAACTTCAGCGGGTTCAGGCCGTGCGCCAGCAGCAGCGCGCTGTAGACCACCACGATGTGCAGGGCGCAGGCCACGTACAGGGCCAGCACGAAATGGCCCAGCGGCAGCAGCTTTTCGAAGCCATAACTGCCGACCAGGCCGGCGATCAGGCCGAAGGTACCGATCGGGGTGACTTCCAGCACGAAGCGGGTCACCTGGATCATGATGTCGCTCATCTGGCCGACCAGCTTGCGCGCCTCGGTCACCTTCTCGCCCTGCTTGACGATGGCAAAGCCCACCAGGCCTGCGAAGAAGATCACCGGCAGGATCGAGCCGCGACCGGCCGCCAGCACGGTCTCACCGGCCGCATTGACCTTGGTACCGATGCCGGACAGCGCGTAGAAGACATTGGCCGGCACCACGTCCAGCAGCACCTGCACCACACTGGGCACTTCGCGCGGCACGTAGTTGCTGGCCATTGTCAGCTGCAGCCCGCCGGCACCGGGCTGCAGCACGGTCCCCACGCCCAGCCCAACGCATACCGCCAGCGCCGCGGTGATCACGAACCACAGGAAGGTGCGGCCACTGAGCGCGGCGACCGACTTCTGCCCGTGCAGCGACGAGATCGCGTTGATGACCGCGAAGAACACCAGCGGCACGGCGATCATCTTGATCAGGGTGACGTACAGCTCACCGAGCGGGCCGAACCACGTTTCCGCGGCCGGGCCAAGCGCCCAGCCGGCCAGCGCGCCGAGCACGAAGCCACCGACCACGCGCTGCCAGAATGGAATCCGCAGCCAGGCAGAGACCAGCTTCATAGGCAATCCAGAGGGGAAGGAAGGGATGCTGGCACGATAGCCCAAGGCGGCCCGCAGAACGACCGCCCGGCCGGCAAATCAGTGTGTCATCGGCGTGCCTTGCAGGGGCGGGCATAATGAACGTCCCGTTACAGTTTGTGAGATCCCAGCGTCCATGCGCCGTTCCGTCTCAATGTTGGCCGCCTGCGCCACCACCCTGCTGCTGGGCGCCTGCGCCAGCACCACCCCCGCCTCTGTTCCGGCCGGCCTGAAGGTCACCGTCGACCCGGTCGCCCATCCGGCCGGCGAGACCCCGCAATGGTGGTACCGCAGTGGCGCCGCCCAGGCCGCCGCCAACGGCGCGATGTCCGGCAAGGCGAAGAACGTCATCCTGTTCCTCGGCGACGGCATGAGCCTGACCACCGTGGCCGCCTCGCGCATCTACGAAGGCCAGCAGAAGGGTGGCTCGGGCGAGGAGAACCTGCTGTCCTGGGAGCGCTTCCCGGCCACGGCGTTCAGCAAGACCTACAACACCGATTCGCAGACGCCGGATTCGGCCGGCACCATGACCGCCATCACCACCGGCGTGAAGACCCACATGGGCGCGATCGGTGTCAGCGCCGGCAGCCGCACCGACTGCGCCGACAGCCTGTCCAAGGGCCTGCTGACCTGGCTGCAGCTGGCCGACAGCGCCGGCCTGGCCACCGGTGTGGTGTCCACTGCGCGCCTGACCCATGCCACCCCCGCCGCCACCTATGCGCACTCGCCCGAGCGCAACTGGGAAAACGACACCGACCTGACTGAAGCGGCCAAGGCTGCAGGCTGCAAGGACATCGCACAGCAGCTGCTGTCGACCTCGCGTTATGGGCGCGGCCCGCTGGTCGCTCTCGGCGGCGGTCGCGGTGAATTCACCACCGTGGAAGAGCGCGATCCGGAATACGACGACAAGGTCGGCCAGCGCCTGGATGGCCGCAGCCTGGTGCAGGAATGGCAGCAGGCGCACCCGCAGGGTGCCTACGTGTGGAACAGCAAGCAGCTGGCGGCGGCCGCCAATGCGCCGGCCATCCTCGGCCTGTTCGAACCGGACCACATGCGCTACGAATACGAGCGCCCGCAGGATCCGGGCGGTGAGCCGAGCCTGGCCGAACTGACGGCTGCAGCGATCAGGAATCTGGCCAGGCACCAGGAAGGCTACGTGCTGATGATCGAAGGCGCGCGCATCGACCACGCCAACCACAGCGGCAACGCCTACCGTGCACTGACCGAGACCGTGGCGCTGTCCGACGCGGTGCGCGTGGCCAACGAACTGACCTCGGCCGACGACACCCTGATCATCGTCACCGCCGACCACTCGCATACGCTGAACTTCGTCGGCTACCCGGCACGTGGCAATCCGATCCTGGGCAAGGTGAAGGACAAGGGCGGCGAAGATGGTGCCGGCAAGCTGGACTACGCGCTGGACGGCACCGGCCAGCCGTACACCACGCTGAGCTATGCCAACGGCCCGGGCCATACCGGCAGCAGCAACCAGCAGCCGGCCGGCCCGAAGCGTTACCCGCACAACCCGAGCAGCTTCGAACCGGCCAACGGCCGCCCGAACCTGCGCGAGGTCGACACCGAGCATCCGGACTACATGCAGGAAGCACTGGTGCCGATGAAGTCCGAATCGCACGGTGGTGAGGATGTCGGCATCTGGGCGCGTGGCCCGGGCAGCAAGGCGATCCGCGGCACGCTGGAACAGAACGCGATCTATCACATGATCGTGCAGGCCACCCCGGCCCTGCGCGAGCGCCTGTGCCAGGCCGGCACCTGCGATGACAAGGGCGTGCCGGTGCAGCTGCCGGCACCGACGGCCTTCGAGCGCAAGGCCGAGGCCAAGTGATCGTGCGGCAGGCCCGCCTCGACCGCGGCCGCTTCGCGCGGTCGCTGGTCCTGCTCGGCGTACTGGCCGGTTCCAGCGCGCTGGCGCAGGCGCCGGCCTGCAAGCTGCTGACCGACGAACACGGGTTGTGGCCGCTGCCCAACTGTGAGGTGGTCGATCACCGGCCGAAGATCAGCGCCGATGCGCTGAAGGACCTGAGCTACGACGACCACGGCCTGGCCGTGCTGTATGCCGACCAGGGCTTCCACTACGTCGACCGCAAGGGCCGCAGCCTGCCTGTGCTGACCTGGGACAACGGCCCGGAAACACCGCAGGAAGGCCTGCTGCGCGGCCGCGTCGGCAACCGCGTCGGCTACTTCGACCTGACGTTCCGCCAGGTGGTGCCCGGCACCTACGATTTCGGGTGGCCGTTCCAGGATGGCGTGGCCGAGGTCTGCAACGGCTGTCGGCGCGGCACGCCGGATGCCGATGGCCACACGCCGATGGAAGGCGGGGAGTGGTTCCGCATCGACCGCGCGGGCCGTCGGGTGAAGTAGGTTTTTCGGCAGGGCTGCGCCCTGCACCTGCCGATGCAACGGCAACGGCCGAAGCAACAGCAACAGCAACAGCGTGCATTCCGTGGGATGGCGGGGCGGCCGGCAACCACGGCGGTTGCTGTTGCTCCTGGTAGGTGTCGAGCTTGGTCGACACGATTTTTCTCTCAGATATCGAATTGAATACGGGGTCAGATCCGTTTTCCGCAGGAAAACGGATCTGACCCCAAGAGCCATTCCGACAGTTCGCAGGACACTGTCAAAGGCGGGATGGGTCCGGTTGCGGGAGTGTCCGCGGCATGGATGCCGCGGCCAAGCCCCCATGGGTGAGGGCGCTTTGCTTGCGAAGCACTGCTTCGCAAGCGCCCGAACGCACAGCCGCCAGCGGCTGGGCCGGCCTGGGGGTTTA